>NZ_VFUH01000007.1:142500-304673 GCF_006440475.1 Mesorhizobium sp. B2-6-1 | reverse complement strand
CTCGAGCGGCTGGGTATCGAACATATTCCAGCCTATTCCCCTGAAGCGCGAGGCCGCTCGGAGCGGATGTTCTCCACCTTGCAGGATCGGCTGCCGAGGGAGCTGGCGCTGGCCGGAATTGCCGACATCGAGGCCGCCAACCGGTTCATCGCACAGACCTACCTACCAGCTCACAATGCCCGCTTCGCCAGGCCGGCCGCGGTCGAGGACAGCGCCTTTGTCGCCGCAGACCCGCAACAACTGGCCCAGATCCTGTGCATCGAGGAGGAGCGCGTCGTTGCCCGCGACAACACGGTCGCCTTCGCGCGGCTGCGATTGCAGCTGCCGCAGAGCCCGATCCGGCATCACTTCGTCAAAGCCACCGTCAAGGTCAGGCACTACCCGGATGGAACCCTGGCGATCTTTCACGGGCCGCGCCGCATCGCTCGCTACAGCTCTGACGGCGCCGCAATCGAAGACACTTGCCCCATCAGGCAAGCCGCGTGAACCGCTTCGACGCCAAAACAGAAGCGGACAGATCATGTGCTACCAAACCGGACAACTTGATTAGCTACCGACAGCCATAACGGCGGTCAATTCGCTTTGCCGGCCACACGGCGTTCATGGGGGCCGCCGGCACATCCGTTTGGAGTCCCGCCACTTCAATCGCTGCTTGATGATGTGCACGGGCAAGGCTGCGAGGCCAGCCGCGCTTGACTTCGTCCCGAGCGGCCTGTCGAGTGTCCGAAAGGCTTTGCGGGGGGCATCGTCGCAACATGACGTCAAGCAGCGGAATTCCGGGCGGTACGCCGGACAACGGACAGCCACCGGCCGAGGGAAAGATCCCGGCCCGACATCTGGACAGCGGACTTTCCTATGTCCCGGTGGGCTGGCTGGTTATCGTTATGGCCCTGTCGGTCTATTGGCTGGCGTCGGCCTTGTGGCTGGTGGGGAGTTCAGGCCTGCCGGACCCCGTTTTCTATTTCCTCTTCAGCGGGCTCGTCGCCGACATCATCACCATCCTATGGGGGCTTTACCTGCTCGGCCTCGCCTTCGGCCGTTCGGCGCGCTTCCCCAGCCATTTCACCATCTGGCAGGCCGCCACGATCATATGGCTGCTGGCAAGTCACGCTTACGCACTCGCCGTGCCGGGCTTCGTCTTCTCCGCCAGAAGCCTGGCCATCACCGCCGCCGAGATCGCCATCGGCCTGCTTTGCATCTACCTGTTGCGCCGCGGCTCCGGCGCCGAGACCGTTTATGCCAGGCCGCGAGCCGAAGCGCCGTCGGTCTTCGTTTCCATTGTCGCCGCGCTGCTCGGCATCATCCTCGGCGCGGTCGTCGGCGCGGTGGGTGGCTTCCTGGCCGGTTCGCTCATCGCCGATATCACCGACGTGAGTTGCTTTGAGGGTGCGTGCGGCTACTTCGCCGCCTTCATCGGCCTGGCCGGGCTGGTGGTCGGCGCCATTGCCGGCGGCATTCTCGCCGTCTGGCTCGCCAACCGGCGCAAGCGCAGGCCGGCCGGCTAGGCTGCGTCGGCCGCGATTCAATTCGCGTGCCGTGATTGCGAATAGGGCCTGCGCGCTCTATTTCTCGTTCGGAACACCGCCGGAGATCCTCGGGAGGATGTTGAGGATCGGCCAGGGGAAAGGTCTTTGATGTTTCGCTTTGTCTTTCGTCTCGCGGCCATGGTCGCGCTGTCGATTTCGGTCATCATGGCGGTGCTTGACACGACACGCACTGTGGCCGCCTCGGCACTGGTGCTGACCCCGCTCAATGCGAGCTGGCTGGCCGTGTCGCCCGACACGCGCGCCGCCTTTGAAAGCTTCGTTCGCGCCAAGGCCGGCCCGCTGCTATGGGACGGCGCCATCGCCTGGGTGCTCAACCAGCCGGGCTTTGCCGTGTTCGCGGTGCTTGCCTTGCTGCTCTACGCCATCGGCTACAGGCGGCAGCGGCGCACGGGGCAATTCGCCTGAAGGGCACGGGCATCGCACCCCGCCATGCTTTTCCAAAAGGTCAAAATTCCACGTGAATTTTGTTTCGGGCCGTGCCAGATTGCCGCTGAGCGGGAGGGGAATATACACTCCTGGCTGACGTCGCGCGCATGCCGGAGAACCGGGCAGGCGGGCGGGCGTAACGGAAAAAAATAACCGACAGGGTGTGGATCACATGAAACGTATCGTTCTCGGCCTTCTGGCCGCAACTGCAATGGTTCTTCCGGCTTTCGCCGCGGATGTGCAGCCGGCCATCCTTTATGATCTCGGCGGCAAGTTCGACAAATCCTTCAACGAGGCGGCCTACCATGGCGCCGAAAAGTTCAAGACAGAGACCGGCGTCCCCTATGTCGAGTTCGAGGTCTCCAACGCTTCGCAACGCGAGCAGGCGTTGCGCCGCTTCGCCGAGGACGGCCACAACCCGATCGTCATGGCCGGCTTCGCCTGGGAGGATGCACTGAAGAAGGTCGCGACCGAATATCCCGATCTCAACTTCGCCATCATCGACGATGCCGTCGATCTGCCCAATGTCCGCTCGCTCGTATTCAAGGAGAATGAAGGCTCCTATCTCGTCGGCATCATGGCGGCGATGGCCTCCAAGACGAAGAAGGTGAGCTTTGTCGGCGGCATGGACATTCCGCTGATCCGCAAGTTCGAATGCGGCTATGTCGGCGGCGCCAAATCGGCAGGCGCGACCGACGTCATCCAGAACATGACCGGCGACACGCCGGCCGCCTGGAACGACCCGGCCAAGGGCGGCGAGATCGCCAAGACGCAGATCGACCAGGGTTCCGACGTGGTCTATGCGGCCGCGGGCGGCACCGGCGTCGGTGTGCTGCAGGCGGCGGCTGATGCCGGCAAGCTCGGCATCGGTGTCGATTCCAACCAGAACGGCCTCCAGCCCGGCAAGGTCCTGACCTCGATGCTGAAGCGCGTCGACGTTGCCGTCTACACCGCCTTCATGGACGGCAAGAACGGCACCTTCAAGGGTGGCGTCGAAAATCTCGGCCTCAAGGAAGGCGGTGTCGACTACGCCATGGACGATAACAACAAGGCGCTGGTTACCGACGAGATGAAGGCGGCGGTCGAGAAGGCCAAGGCCGACATCATCGCCGGCAAGGTCGAGGTGCACGACTACACCGCCGACAACGCCTGCCCGTATTGATCTGCCAAACCGACAGCAAACCGCCGGGCATGGTCCCGGCGGTTTTGTTTTGGAAGTCGCTGCCGGGTAGACGCAGACGTCTCGCAAGAAACACGACCCCAGGCCAATGGTGCAGTTGACAGTCGAACCCATGAACGAACGTGACATTGCAGCGGTGGCGCGATTGCGCGTTGCCGCCTTTTTCACGGGCACCGGACGAACGCTGGACGACGACGTGGCCGGACTTCGTAAACTGCTGCACGGCGACGGCTTCGAAACGGCGTTCGTGGCCCGGATCGGCGACGTGCCGGTCGGGACCTGCCTGCTGGTCCGCGACGAACTCGAACCGGCGCATGATCTGACACCATGGCTGGCCGGCCTGGCCATCGCTCCCGAGCACCAGCACCGAGGGATCGGCACTGCGCTGGTCAGGGCAATCGAAGCTCATGCCACATCGCTCGGCGTGGAGGCGCTTTATCTCTACACGTGGGAGGCGCGCGATTTCTACATGAGGCTTGGTTGGAGGGTCGTCGAGCCGTTCAGGCAGAACGGGGAGCCGATGGCGCTGATGTCGCGCCAATGTGGGCTATAGCTTTCCCGCCAGATAACCCAATGCGAAAGCCACGACCAGTCCAATGGCGACCGCAAGTCCGCGCCGGTCGCCGAGAGAATAGAAGCCGACATCATGCGGCTTGGCGGGGCCCCGGATCACCGGTTTAGCGTCCTCAAGACCGACAGCGCGCATCTGCGGCAAGTCGCCGATGCGCTGCGTGATCTGCCGCCAGCGCTCCGCGCCACCGGCGGCTTCGGTGCGGTCGAAAATATGCAGGTGCTCAGCAAGCTGGACCACGGCATCGCGAAAGGCTGGATCGATCTCCAGATCGCGCTCGGCCCGTTCGCGCTCTGCATCGTTCATCAGGCCAAGCACGTAGTCGCCGGCTCTTGCGATGCGATCGCTGGCCATCGCTCGACTTCCCTCCCCTACCAGTGCGGCGGCTTAGTCACCGGCACGTCGGGTGCCGCCTGTTCCTCCAGCGCCAGGAAGCGGTCGGTCAGCGCGTCGAGCTTGCGCTGCATGCGCTCGATCACCTTCCACTGCTCGGCGATCTGGCCGGACAGTTCCTCGATGGTCTTCTCCTGCTCGGCGGAGCGGATCTCCAGCGTCGTCAGCCGGTCGGCGGGCATGGTCATGCAAAGTCCTCAGGTGTCGCGCGCAGTGTCAAATCGGCTTGCCATATTAGCGAATATGAGAGCTTCGGCCACGTTCGAAATTGACAAGCGCGCCGGGATTTGTCGAGAGTGGACGCTGCTCCGGCCAATTGGCACGGGCGGAGCGTCATGCTAGGCATTTTGACCAAGCGATAAAAAAATAAGAGTGGGACAGGCTGCATGGCGCATGCCGCGATTGAACTGGCCGCAATCGAACTGATTGGCATCAACAAGAGCTTTGGCGCCGTGCGCGCCAACCGTGACATCAACCTGGAAATCGCGCGCGGCACCATCCACGGCATCGTCGGCGAGAACGGCGCCGGCAAGTCGACGCTGATGTCGATTCTGTATGGCTTCTACCAGGCCGACAGCGGCGAAATCCGCGTCGGCGGCAAGCCGGCATCGATAAGCACGCCCAACGATGCGATCGCGCTCGGCATCGGCATGGTGCACCAGCATTTCATGCTGGTCGACAATTTCTCGGTCCTGGAGAACGTCATCCTGGGCGCCGAAAGCGACGCCTTGCTGAAGAAAAGCATCGCCAAGGCGCGTTCCGAACTGGAGCGGCTGGAGCGTGAATACGGCCTCGAGGTCGATCCCGACGCCATCGTCGAGGAATTGCCGGTCGGCCTGCAGCAGCGCGTCGAGATCCTCAAGGCGCTCTATCGCGGCGCCGAGATCCTGATCCTCGACGAGCCGACGGGCGTGCTGACGCCGGCCGAGGCCGACCACCTCTTCCGCATCCTCAAGCAATTGAAGGAGCAGGGAAAGACGGTGGTGCTGATCACCCACAAATTGCGCGAGATCATGGCCATCACCGACACGGTTTCGGTGATGCGCCAGGGCACGATGGTGGCGACCAGGGAAACGAAGAAGACCACCGTCGCGGAACTGGCCGAGCTGATGGTCGGGCGCCGCGTGCTCTTGCGGGTGGAGAAGGGCGAAGCGGAAGCCGGCGCGGTAAAACTCGCGGTCAAGAACCTGACGGTCAAGGATTCCCGCGGCGTCACCATGGTCGACGACATCTCCTTCGACCTGCGCGCCGGCGAGATCGTCGGCATCGCCGGTGTCGCCGGCAACGGCCAGTCCGAACTGCTCGAGGCGATCTCCGGCATCAGGCACGCCGTTTCCGGTTCGGTGATGCTCGAGGGCAAGCCGATCGATCTCACCGGCAAGGCCGATCCCGGCGAACTGCGCGACCGCGGCCTCGCCCATGTGCCTGAGGATCGCCATCATGTCGGGCTGGTGCTGGCCTTCGAGGAGAACGAGAATTCCATCCTCGGCTATCATGACGATCCCCGCTACCTCAGAGGACCCTTCCTCAACATCGATGCCATCGTTGCCGATGCCAAGGACAAGATCGAGAAATACGACATCCGCCCCGGCAATCCTCGGCTGAAGACGGCCAACTTCTCCGGCGGCAACCAGCAGAAGATCGTGCTCGCGCGCGAAATCGAACAGGACCCCGGCGTTCTCATCGTCGGCCAGCCGACGCGCGGCGTCGACGTCGGCGCCATCGAGTTCATCCACAAGCGCCTGATCGCCATGCGCGACCAGGGCAAGGCCGTGCTGGTCGTGTCGGTCGAGCTCGATGAGATCCGCTCGCTCTCCGACCGCATCCTGGTCATGTTTGCCGGCCGCATCGTCGGCGAACGCGGGCCGGAGGCGAGCGAGGGCGAGCTCGGCCTGCTGATGGCGGGTGTTGAGCGCCAGGAGGCGGCGCAATGAGCACGCCCTATGCCAAATTGCCGGCCTGGGCCGACTATGGGCTGATCCCGCTGATCAATCTGTCTGTGGCCTTCATCGTCGCGGGCTTCGTCGTGCTTCTGGTCGGCGAGAACCCGTTCCGTGCCGCCGTCATCCTGGTCGAGGGCGCTTTCGGCAAGGGAACAGGTATCGCCTTCACCCTCTTCTATGCCACCACCTTCATCTTCACCGGGCTTTCGGTGGCGGTGGCAGCGCATTGCGGCCTGTTCAACATCGGCACCGAGGGGCAGGCCTACATCGCCGGCCTTGGCATCGCCATCGTCTGTCTCTCCTTCGACAGCGTGCTGCCATGGTGGCTGACATTTCCGCTGGCCATCGTGGCTTCGGCGGCCGTGGGCGCCTTGTGGGCGCTGATCCCCGCCTATCTGCAGGCCAGGCGCGGCTCGCACATCGTCATCACCACCATCATGTTCAACTTCATCGCCGCTTCGATCATGGTCTACCTGCTGGTGGGCCCCTTGAAGCCGCCAGCCTCGCAGGCGCCGCAGACGCGCAATTTCCTCGCCGGCGCGGAATTGCCGAAGCTCAACTGGGTCATCGAGCTGTTCGGCGCCAAGATCCGCTCGGCACCGCTCAACATCTCCTTCCTGCTCGCGCTGCTCATGGCCTTCCTGGTCTGGCTGCTGATCTGGCGCACCAAGCTCGGCTATGAGATGCGTACCTACGGCCACAGCCCAAAGGCGGCGCGCTATGCCGGCATTTCGGAAACCCGCATCATCATCACCGCCATGATGATCTCGGGCGCGCTCGCCGGCATGATGGCGCTCAATCCGGTGATGGGCGACCAGCACAATGTCGCGATCGACTTCGTCAGCGGCGCCGGTTTCGTCGGCATCGCCGTGGCGCTGATGGGTCGCCTGCACCCTGTCGGCATCGTGCTGGCGGCCATCCTGTTTGGCATGCTCTACCAGGGCGGCGCCGAACTCGCCTTCGAGATGCCTGCGATCAGCCGCGACATGATCGTGATCATTCAAGGGTTGGTCATCCTGTTCGCCGGTGCTCTCGAACACATGTTCAGGCCTTACATCCAGGCGCTGTTCGCCTCGCTCAGCCCGAGGTCGGTCGGCATGGAAGCGGTCAAGGGAAAAGGCGCCTGAATGGACACCTTCAACGCGATCGTCCAGACGCTGGATTCCACCATCCGCCTCTCGGTGCCGCTGCTGCTCGCCTGCCTGGCCGGCCTCTATTCGGAACGCGCCGGCATCTTCGACATCGGCCTCGAAGGCAAGATGCTGGTCGGCGCCTTCGCCGGTGCGGCGGCGGCCTCCGTGTTCCATTCGGCCTTTCTCGGTCTCGGCATGGCGGTCGTGATCTCGGTCGCGTTCGCCATGATCCACGGCTTCGCCTCGATCACCCATCGCGGCAACCAGATCGTCTCCGGCGTGGCGATCAATTTCATCGCCGCCGGATCGACCATCATCCTTGGCCAGGCATGGTTTCAGCAGGGCGGGCGCACCCCGGCGCTGCAGCCGGGCGAGCGGTTCGAAGCGATCATCTGGCCCGGCGCCGAAGCTGTCCGAGGCGTGCCGATCCTCGGGCCGATCTACGCGGAACTGATCTCCGGCCATTCCATACTGGTCTATCTCGCCTTCGCGATGGTGCCTTTCACCTGGTGGGTGCTGTTTCGCACGCGCTTTGGGCTGCGGCTGCGCGCGGTCGGCGAAAACCCGGCCGCCGTTGACACCGCCGGCATCTCGGTCGCCTGGCTGCGCTACAGGGCGCTGATCTGCACCGGCATCCTGACCGGCGTCGCCGGCGCCTATCTGTCGATGGTGCAGAATGGCGGCTTCGTGAAGGACATGACCGCCGGCAAGGGCTACATCGCGCTGGCCGCATTGATCTTTGCCAAGTGGAAGCCGGTCAACGCCATGTTCGCCTGCCTGCTGTTCGGCTTCCTCGACGCCCTGTCGATCCGCCTGCAAGGCTCGCCGCTGCCGCTCATCGGCAAGGTGCCGGTGCAGTTCATGCAGGCCCTGCCCTATATTCTCACCGTCATCCTGCTCGCCGGTTTCATCGGCAAGGCGATCCCGCCGCGCGCCGGCGGCGTGCCCTATGTCAAGGAACGCTGAGGATCGAGGGCGCGACGCAAAAGGCGCGCCGGCTTATGGACAAGATCATCGGAGAGAACACCGAAATGTCGCATGAATTGTTCGAAGCGGCGAAGGCTGCCATGGCCAAGGCCTATGCCCCCTATTCGAAATTTCCGGTCGGTGCCGCACTTCGCACCGAGGACGGGCGCGTCTTCACAGGCGCTAACATCGAGGTTGCTTCCTATCCCGAAGGCTGGTGCGCCGAGACGACGGCGCTCGGCCATTATATCATGGGCGGCGGCGGCAAGATCATGGAAATCGCCGTCCTTGCCGAGCGCATGGCCAAATGCTCGCCTTGCGGCGGCTGCAGGCAGCGGCTGGCCGAATTCTGCCGTCCGGAAACGAAACTCTATCTCTGCGACAATGCCGGCGTCGCCGAGACCGTGACCATGGACGACATGCTGCCTTACGGCTTTCGCGGCGACATGCTGAAATGAAGGAAGCGCTCGACCATCTGATCGAACGGCTGGACGGCCTGGCGCCGACCACGGCGCTGGTGCTGGGGTCTGGCCTGGGAGGGCTGGTCAGCCAGGTCGAGAACCCGATCCGTGTTTCCTATGCCGATCTGCCCGGCTTTCCCAGAAGCGGCGTGTCCGGCCATGCCGGAGAGGTGGTGGTCGGGCTGTTTGCCGGCACGCCGGTGCTGATGCTGTCGGGCCGCGCCCACTATTACGAGCACGGCAACGCGGCGGCGATGCGGCCGGTGCTGGAGGTGCTTGCCGGCACCGGCATCACCAAGCTGATCCTCACCAATGCCGCCGGCTCGGTCGATCCGGAGATGGGGTCGGGTTCGGTGATGCTGATATCGGACCACATCAATTTCTCCGGCACCAACCCGCTGATCGGCGAGCCGAGCGACCGCCGTTTCGTCGGCCTGACCGAAGCCTACGATGCCGGCATCCGCAAGGCGATCGAACAGGCGGCAAAGGCGACCGGCACGGCGCTGCACAAGGGCGTCTACATGTGGTTCTCCGGCCCGTGCTTCGAAACGCCGGCCGAGATCCGCATGGCGCGCATCATGGGTGCCAACGCGGTCGGCATGTCGACCGTGCCGGAAGTCATCCTTGCCCGCTTCCTTGGCCTGCGTGTCGCCGCCTGCTCGATCATCACCAATCTTGCCGCCGGCATGACCGGAGCCGAGCTTTCGCACCAGGAGACCAAGGATATGGCCCCGGTCGGCGGCGCGCGGCTGGCGACGATCCTGAAGCGTGTGTTCCGCGACGGACTGTTGGAGAACTGATGCTTCCGCAGGAAATCATCCGCCACAAGCGCGACGGCCACAGACTGCCGGCGCGCGAAATCGCCGACTTCATCGCCGGCGTAACCGATGGCGCCGTCACCGATGGCCAGGTCGCGGCTTTCGCCATGGCGGTGTTCTTCAACGGCATGGGCCGCGACGAGGCCGTGGCGTTGACATTGGCCATGCGCGATTCCGGCGACGTGCTCGACTGGTCGGATCTGCCCGGCCCGGTCACGGACAAACATTCGACAGGCGGCGTCGGCGACAACGTCTCGCTGATGCTGGCGCCGATCGTCGCTGCCTGCGGCGCTTATGTGCCGATGATATCCGGCCGCGGCCTCGGCCACACCGGCGGCACGCTGGATAAAATGGATTCCATCCCCGGCTACGCCAGCCAGCCCGACATCACGCTGTTTCGCAAGGCGGTGCTAGAGGCGGGTTGCGCCATCATCGGCCAGACTGCGGACCTCGCGCCGGCCGACCGCCGGCTCTATGCCATCCGTGACGTGACCGGAACCGTGGAGTCGGTGCCGCTGATCACCGCCTCGATCCTGTCGAAGAAACTGGCGGCAGGCCTGGGGTCGCTGGTGCTCGACGTCAAGGTCGGCAATGGCGCCTTCATGGAGAAGTCGCGCGACGCGACGGCGCTCGCCAACAGCCTGGTCGAAGTCGCAAGCGGCGCCGGATTAAAAGTTTCGGCGTTGATCACCGGCATGAACGAACCGCTGGCGTCGGCCGCCGGCAATGCGGTCGAGGTGCGCAACGCCGTCGATTTCCTGACCGGCCGCCTTCGCGACCGGCGCCTGGAGGATGTGACGCTGGCGCTCGCCGCCGAAATGCTGCAGGCGGCGGGTCTGGTGCCGTCCAACCAGGACGGCATGCGGCGGGCCACCGAAACGCTTGCCAGCGGCCGCGCCGCCGCCACCTTCGCGCGCATGGTGACGGTGCTCGGCGGCCCCGCCGATTTCATCGACAAGCCGGAACGATATTTGCCCGTTGCGCCAACGGAACACGCGGTGAGAGCGATCGCGGACGGCTTCGTCACCGGCATTGCCACGCGTGATATCGGCCTTGCCGTGGTCGGGCTGGGCGGCGGCCGCACCCGGCCAGACGACAAGGTCGACCCGGCGGTCGGCATCACCAGGCTGTTGCCGGTCGGCGCCGAGGTTCGAGCTGGCGAGCCGCTGGCGCTGGTCCATGCCCGCTCGGTGTCCGACGCCGAAGCCGCGGCGGCAACGGTGCTTTCGGCCTATGCGATCGGCGCTTCCAAGCCGCCTGCCGACAAGTCGGTCATCCGGCGCATCCTGCCGCGTGGCTGATATGACCCAGCCCCGAACGGCCGTGCCCGCTCACTGGACAAGAAGCAGCGTGCCGTTTTCGGCCTGATATTTGCCCAGCCGATTGAGAAAGCTCATGCCGATCAAATTGGTGTGCAGCGCCTTGTCGTCGAGCACGATGGCCTGCACGTCGTTGACGGTGATGCTGCCGATCTGCAAGCGGTCGATCATCACCACCGCCGCCTTGATCGTGCCGTTGGCCGTGTTGACCTCATGACTGAAATCCGACGGGTTCAGCGACAATCCGATCCTGCGCGCCGTCGAGGTGTTGACGGCGACCAGTGTCGCTCCTGTATCGATCATGCCATCGATCTGGCGTCCGTTCAGTTTGAAGGCCGACGAGAAATGCCCTCGCGCGTCGGCCGTGACGACAACCTTGCGGCCCATCGGCAACGGCGCCACCGGCTTGTCGGGAGCCGCTGCCAAGGCGACCTCCGGACGGGCGTCGGCCGCTGGCTTGGCCGTCACCGCCGTTTTCAGCAGGCTTTCGAACATCTGCGGATTCGACTGATAGACAATCGGGATGGATGCCGATGTACCGGCAAAGACGCTGAGGATAAGTAGCTTGCGCAGCATGGATCGGCCCCGGCGCATGACCCCGAAAATCGGGATCGATTTCGGAAAGGATCACGCGCAAATCAAAGTGCCGCAGCGTCCGACAGGACGCACGGCGCTGTCGTGAAGGCCGATCCTTAACGCCGGGATGGTGTTTGCCGTTTTAACGCCGCTCGAAACCGCGCCGTTGCGTAAACTTTCGGTAAATCACTTTGTCCCGTACATGCGGTCGCCGGCGTCGCCGAGGCCGGGCATGATGTAGCCCTTCTCGTTGAGCTGGCGATCGATGGAAGCCGTGAAGACGGGAACGTCGGGATGTGCCTTGGTGAAGCGCTCGATGCCTTCGGGCGCCGCCAGCAGGCACAGAAAGCGGATGTTGGTGGCGCCGCGCCCCTTCAGCTTGTCGATCGCCGCGATGGCGGAATTGGCGGTGGCCAGCATCGGATCGACGACGATGACCAGCCGGTCGGCAAGGTCGCTCGGCGCCTTGAAGAAATATTCGACCGCCTCCAGCGTCTCATGGTCGCGATAGAGGCCGATATGGGCGACGCGGGCCGCCGGAACCAGGTCGAGCAGGCCTTCGAGCAAGCCATTGCCGGCGCGCAGCACCGAGGCGAAGACCAGCTTCTTGCCTTCCAGCGTCGGCGCCTCCATCGTTTCGATCGGCGTTTCGATGGTCGTCGTCGTGAGTTCGAGATTGCGTGTCACCTCATAGCCGAGCAGCAGCGAGATCTCGCGCAGCAGCCGCCGGAAACCGGCCGTCGATGTCTCCTTCTTGCGCATGATGCTCAGCTTGTGCTGGACAAGCGGGTGGTCGACGACGGTGACGCCCTTCATGATGTGCTCCGACGTGGTTCGTGGTGAGTAGCCAATAGTGAGTAGTGAATAGTGAGCCGATTTGCGAGTCCCGATGCGCGCTCCGCCAAACTGCTCACTGCTGGCCACTCCCTGTCCACCCAGCCTTCATTCACCTGGCCTTCGCATCCAGCCGGCTGAGCAGCGTTGCCTTGGTCTTCCTGTCGACGAAAGCGGCCTCGATGGCCGTTCGGGTAACGGCCGCCAGCGCCTTCTCGTTCATCGAGAAATACTCGGCCGCAATGTCGTATTCGCGTTTCAGCGAGGTCCAGAAATAGGGCGGATCATCCGAGTTGAGCGTCACCTTGCAGCCGGCCGCTAGCAGGGCGGGGAACGGGTGGGCGGCGAAACTGTCGAACACTTTCAACGCAATGTTGGAGCCGGGACAGCATTCCAGCACCACGCCCTCATCGGCGATGCGCCGGACAAGATCGGGGTTTTCGATGGCGCGCACGCCATGGCCGATGCGCGACGGGCGGATGTGATCGAGCGCCGCCTGGACCGTCTCCCACCCCGTCAGTTCGCCTGCATGGACGGTAATGCCGAGCCCGGCCTCGCGGGCGATTTCGAATGCCCTGACGTAGTCCTCCATCTCGCCGACCCTCTCGTCGCCGGCGACACCGAAGCCGGTTACCAGCGGATGTCCGCAGCGCGCGGCAAAGCGCGCTGCCTGCTCGATGGACTCGACGCCGGCATGGCGCACGCCGGTGACGATCATGCGGCCCTCGATGCCGGTCTTGGCCTTGGCGCGGGCCATGCCTTCGCCGAGCGCGTCAGTATAGGCCTTGGGCGACAGGCCCGCCTTCATGGCATGATCCGGCGAGGTGAAGACCTCTGAGTATATGGCGCCGTCACGAGCCAGGCTGGTCAGATAATGGTCAGCCAGCCGCGCATAGTCTTCCTCGGTCCGGAACAGGTCGGAGGCGAAATCATAGGCGGCGAGAAAAGAGGTGAAATCGTGCCAGACGAAAGAGCCGTTCTGGATATAGGGCGAGATGTCCTTGCCGTATTTCTGCGCCTGTCGGATGACGAGTTCCGGTGCCGCTGCCCCTTCGATGTGGCAGTGCAGTTCCGCTTTCAAAGGCATTCAAACATCCCGTCGGTCAGTCCAGGTCTCGAAACCCGCCACCTGGAAGCGCGGCCGAACACCGCGCCTTAAACAATAGCGCCCGCACCATCGATCGGCTATGGTCCCGCCGGTTTTATGACGGATCAAAAAAATGTCAGTTGAGAGAACCACGGCCGCCGGCGGCATGGAAACCTCCTATGGTTTCAAGCGTGTAGGGGCAGGCGACAAGCAGCCCCTGGTCAACGATGTTTTCCACAAGGTCGCCAACCGCTACGATCTGATGAACGACCTGATGTCGGGCGGCCTGCACCGGCTGTGGAAGGACGCCATGGTAGCCTGGCTCAATCCGCCGAAGCGGCCGGGCTGGTGCGTGCTCGATGTCGCCGGCGGCACCGGCGACATCGCCTTTCGCATCGTCGATGCCAGCCATGGGCATGCTCATGCCACCGTGCTCGACATCAACGGCTCGATGCTCGCCGTCGGTCGCGACAGGGCGCAAAAGAAAGGCATGTCCGGCAACACCGATTTCGTCGAAGCCAATGCCGAGGAACTGCCGTTCGCGGACGCCACCTTCGACGCCTACACCATCGCTTTCGGCATCCGCAACGTTCCCAGGATCGACGTCGCTCTCAGCGAAGCGTTGCGCGTGCTGAAGCCGGGCGGGCGGTTCCTGTGCCTGGAATTTTCCGAGGTCGAGATGCCGTTGCTCGACAGGGTCTACGAGGCCTGGTCGTTCAAGGCCATTCCGAAGATCGGCAAGGCCGTCACCGGCGACGGCGAGCCTTATTCCTATCTGGTCGAGTCGATCGCGAAATTCCCCAACCAGGCGAATTTTGCTTCCATGATAACCCGCGCGGGCTTCGATCGGGTCTCGTTCCGCAACTATTCCGGTGGCATCGCCGCGCTTCATTCGGGCTGGAAACTTTGAGGCAGGCCCGGGCATGAGCACCGTCAGCGCTGGATTTCGGCTCATGCGGGCCGGCTGGGTGCTTGTGCGCGAGGGCGTCGTCGCCGCTTTGCCCGGCGAGGAACTGTCCGGCCTGCTGAAATTGGGCTGGCGGCTGGCGCGGCTGTTTACCCGCCGCCGCGCGCTCGCCTATGAGCGCAGCGATCGGCTGGCCAAGGCGGTGGTCCGGCTCGGGCCGTCCTATGTCAAGCTTGGCCAGTTTCTGGCGACACGACCCGATGTCGTCGGCAACGACATGGCGCTCGATCTCGCCATGCTGCAGGACAAGATGCACACCTTCCCGACGGCCGAGGCGGTGGCGGCCATCGAGGGCTCGCTCGGGCGCAAGCTCGGCGACCTCTACACGCGGTTCGGCGACCCGGTCGCCGCGGCCTCCATCGCCCAGGTCCATGCCGCTGAAACCGTCGATGGCGGCGTCGTCAGGAAGGTAGCGGTCAAGGTGATCCGGCCGGGCGTGCGCCGCCGCTTCTTCCAGGATCTCGAAAGCTATTTCCTCGCCGCCCGCCTGCAGGAGAAATACATCCCCTCCTCACGCCGGCTGCGGCCTGTGGAGGTGACCGAGACGCTGGCGCAGACCACCAAGATCGAGATGGACCTGCGCCTCGAGGCGGCCGCGCTTTCGGAACTTGGTCAAAGCACCAGGGAGGATCCGGGCTTTCGCGTCCCTTCCGTCGACTGGGAGCGCACTGGCCGCGACGTGCTGACCATGGAATGGGTCGACGGCATCAAGATGAACGACATCGCCGGACTCGCCGCCGCTGGACACGATCTGAGGGCAATCGCGGCCAACCTCATCCAGTCGTTCTTGCGCCATACGCTGCGCGACGGCTTCTTTCACGCCGACATGCATCCGGGCAACCTGTTCGTCGAGGCTGATGGCACGATCGTCGCGGTCGATCTCGGCATTGCCGGCAGGCTCGGCAAGAAGGAGCGCCGGTTCCTCGCCGAAATCCTCTACGGCTTCATCACGCGCGACTATCTGCGCGTCGCCGAGGTTCATTTCGAGGCCGGCTACGTGCCGCGCCAGCACAATGTCGCGGCCTTCGCCCAGGCGATCCGCGCCATCGGCGAGCCGATCCATGGCCAGCCGGCCGAGACCATTTCCATGGCCAAGCTTCTGACGTTGCTGTTCGAGGTGACCGAACTCTTCGACATGGCGACGCGGCCCGAACTGATCCTCCTGCAGAAAACCATGGTGGTGGTCGAGGGCGTGGCGCGCACGCTCGATCCGGCCTTTAACATGTGGAAGACCGCCGAACCCGTGGTCAGCGGCTGGATATCAGGAAATCTCGGGCCAAGCGGCCTGCTGGCCGACGCCCGCGACGGCGGCAAGGCGATGCTGACGCTGATCCGCCAAGCCCCCGAGTTGGCAGCGCGCACCGAGCGGCTGTCGCGCGAGATCGACCTGATGGCCGAACATGGTCTGCGCTTCGACGAGGCGACGGCCCGCGCCATCGGCAAGGCCGAAGCGCGCTACAACCGCTCCGGCCGCGTGGCGCTTTGGGTGATAGCCCTGACGCTGGTCTATATCGCCTGGAAGCTGCTCTAAGTGACTGCAATGACAGCGATGCTGTCATTGCAGTCGAAAGGCGGGATAGCTATATTGTGCGCAGGAGTGCGACTATGGCTCGGATTACTGTCCGGAATCTGGAAGATCATGTCATGCAGCGATTGCGTGAACGCGGTGCTGCGCGCGGCGTTTCTATGGAGCAGGAGGCGCGGGATGTGCTCGCGGCATCAGTTGGGCTTCCGACCACGAAAGGCTTCGATGGCGGACGCCTGACATTTAAGGACGAGGCCAAGGTTCAACCAATGGCAGGCAGGCAAAGTTAGCCATGGGTACCCTGACCATTCGCAATCTCGACGAGGATTTGAAACAAAGACTGCGCGAGCGGGCGGCCCGTCATGGTGTGTCGATGGAGCAGGAGGCAAGAAGTCTGCTGCTCAAGGAAGTGGCGCCCACCTTCAAAGGTGCCAAGGATTTCGTTACGGCGGAGGAGATCCTCGAATTCGGCCGGCAGCTGCAAAAAGTAGATTTTGATCAGAAGAAACTCGCTGATGATCTCTGGTCTTTCATCGAGGAGGACTGACGATGGTGATCGACACCTCGGCGATCCTTGCTATCCTGAAGCAGGAATCTGACGCACCAGCGATCGCCGAGCGCCTCGCCGGAAATCAACGGATATTGATGAGCTCCGCAACCTTCATGGAATGCGGCACGGTTGTTGTCGGACGGTATGGGCCGGCTGGCACGGCCGCATTGACGGGCCTTCTGGAAAAACTGAAAGTAACGATTGTCGATCTCTCGGCCGAACACGCGCAAGCCGGGATTAAAGCCTATGGGCTCTACGGCCGCGGCAGTGGCCATCCGGCAAAACTCAACATGGGCGATTGTTTCGCCTATGCCTTGGCGAAGACCCGGAACCTGCCACTGCTTTTCAAGGGCGATGATTTCATCCATACCGACATCGAACCGGCGCTGAGGCCGGCATGACACTGGACAAGAACTGGTCTCGGGCATGAGCCTCTCCGGCAAGCGCATCTTGCTCATCATCGGCGGCGGCATCGCCGCCTACAAGGCACTCGACCTGATCCGCCGTCTGCGTGAAAGGGGTGCGGCGGTGCGCGTGGTCATGACGTCGGCTGCGCGGGAATTCGTCACCACGCTGTCGGCCGGTGCGCTCTCGGCAGACCATGTCTTTACCGATCTCTTCGATCGCAATGACGAGCACGATGTCGGCCATATCAGGCTATCGCGCGAGGCCGATCTGCTAGTCGTGGCGCCCGCCACCGCCGACCTGATGGCCAAGCTCGCCAACGGCCACGCCAATGATCTTGCCTCCACCGTGCTCCTGGCCACCGACAAGCCGGTGCTGATGGCGCCGGCCATGAACCCCAGAATGTGGGCGCATCCGGCGACGCGGCGCAATCGTGCGGCGCTGCACAAGGATGGCATCACCTTCGTTGGCCCCGCCAAAGGCGAGATGGCCGAGAGCAACGAGGCTGGCGAAGGCCGCATGGCCGAGCCGCTGGAGATCGTCGCCGCCATCGAGGCGCTGCTCGATACCGGATCCAAGCCGCTGGCCGGCAAGAAGATCATCGTCACGTCAGGCCCGACGCACGAGCCGATCGACCCCGTTCGCTACATCGCCAACCGATCGTCGGGAAAGCAGGGCCATGCCATAGCGGCGGCATTGGCCAGGCTCGGCGCCGACGTGAGGCTGGTCTCCGGTCCCGTCAGCATCGCCGATCCGGCTGGTGTGAAAACCATCCACGTCGAGCGGGCGCAGGAAATGCGCGATGCCGTGGAACAGCTTCTACCGGCCGATGCGGCGGTATTCGTCGCCGCCGTCGCCGATTGGCGCACCGACAGCCCAGCTGGCGAGAAGATCAAGAAAGCGCCGGGCGAAGGCCCGCCGGTGCTGCGCATGATCGAGAACCCCGACATCCTTGCGGGCGTCGGGCATCACAAGCAGCGGCCGGCGCTGGTGGTCGGCTTCGCCGCCGAGACGCAGGACCTTTTGCGCAACGCCGAAGCCAAGCTGAGGAAGAAGGGCGCCGACTTCATTGTCGCCAACGACGTGTCGCAGACCAGCGGCGTCGGCCCATCCGGTGTGATGGGCGGCGACCGCAACCGTGTTCGCATCGTCTCGAAGACCGGCGTCGAGGAATGGCCCGAGATGAGCAAGGACGAAGTGGCGACCCGGCTCGCCACCCTGATCGCGGAACGGCTGAAAACGACCGCAGCGTGACGAGCTGGACCGTCGGAATTCCTAAAACAAAGGCTTAGCGCAAGCTAGCGATTCTGTCGAACGCTGAACCGCTAGTCGGCAAGAAGCTCGGCCGTCCGGGCAAGCGCACCTCCGAAGCCATTGAGCGGGATGGAGAAGCTAACCGCTTGCCCCGTATCCGCCGCGAAGGCATCGACCTTCAAGGTGGTGCCCGCCTTGAGCACGGGGACGACGTTGGCATCGAACGCCACCGGCACCAGGCAGCCGACGGCTTGGCAAGTGTTGAACTGCAGACTGCCGTCCAGCTTCTGGTCGTCGATCGTCAGGGTGACGCCCTTGGCGAGCGCCAGGCCGAACGGCAAAGCGAGCGTACCGGTCGCGTCTTCGCCCGTCCTGCTCGACAGCTCTATCGCCAGCAGACGCTGGTTGCTTTGCTTGTTGAACTGCTGGTGTGACAGGCTGCATGCCTTGGCCGCGCCCGATATCTGGCAGTTGACCGCCCAGTCGCCATGGGTTTCGGACAGGGCCGATGCGCCGCCGGGCAACTGTGGCTGGTTGGCGGCGGGCGCGGCCGCCGCTTTGTCGCCTTTTGTCTGCGCCGCCGCGGCCGGCAGACCGGCGATGCAGGCAGCCCCCAGCATCGCCAGCAGATACGCATGCTTCCTCATAAGGACCCCTTTTGCCCGGCTCCATCCCTGAGCCAGCTGGAAGCTGACCCTGAAGGACGCACTGTCGGCGTTCTGTTTGACCGTTTCCTCGAAGGCGCCGTTACATCCGACGGACATGCCGACGCCGTTGACGCCATGGAATTCGAGGCCGGCGTCAGCCCGATAGAGCGGCGAATCGATCGCTTCCGTCAAGTGCGATGCGGGCGGCGGGGCAGATTCTCCTCCGCCGCGAAGGGGGCGCGATCACGCGATTTCCTGTTAATCGGCACTCTGGCGTGGCACGAGGGGACAAACGCACTATATGTAGAGGGAAGTTTGTTTGTGCGGGAATGAGCAGATGTTGGCGCTTCGGCCATCAACGGTTTTCATGACGGCGGCATTGGCAGCCGCGACGCTGGCGGGCATCCGTCTGCCTGCTTCCGCGCAGGTGCTCATTCCCTCCGTCGACAACAACGCGTTGATCCAGCAGAACGATCTGCAGGCCTTGCAAAACCGTGTCCAGCGGCAGCAGTTTCAGCAGCAGCAGCAACAGAATCGGGCTCAGGACCGGGTGATCGTGCAACAGCCCCCGCCCATCGTGCCGCGGGTCAGGCCGAACTGCCAGACGCAGATAATCGGCAACACCGCCGTAAGCACCTGCCGCTGAGGCGGGCTTCTCTTTTATTTAGCCGACTTACATGGTAGGGGCGTTCAGGTGCCCCTGCCGCAGTTTGGGTTTTGTAACGACACCGCGTCACGGTATGGGCACTGCACCGACTGGATTTTCGAATGGCAGCCACCAAGAAAAAGGCCGTGCGCAAGGCCAAGAAGGGCGAGACGATCCGCCAGGTCGCGGCTATCCCTTTTCGGCTGGACCAGCGCGGCGACATCGAGGTCATGCTGGTCACCTCGCGCACCACCAGGCGCTTCATCGTACCCAAGGGCTGGCCGATGAAAGGCAAGAGCGGACGCAAGGCGGCCACCATCGAGGCGCAGGAAGAAGCGGGCGTGCTCGGCAAGACCCTGAAGCAGCCAGCGGGCACCTATTCCTATTGGAAGCGGCTGGCCAACCGGTTCGTGCGCGTCGATGTCATCGTCTATCTGTTGGAAGTAACGCAAGAGCTCGCCGACTGGCAGGAAGCCAAACGGCGGCAACGGGCCTGGCTGGCGCCGGCCGATGCGGCCATGCTCATCGACGAACCCGAACTTTCGACGCTGGTAAGGACCTTGAAGCTTCCCCAGCCGGCACAAATCGGCCCTACGTAAAGGCCTCACGCCCCGGCGCCGTCCTCTTCGGGGAGCGGTCGCACTGGCGTCCCGGCATAGGCCCACAGCCATTCGCGTGGCAGCGGACCTTTGTTCCGCTCGGCTTGCTGGGATTGTTCCCAGGCATGCGCCAGGATGCCGACCGAGCGCGACAGCACGAAAAGCCCCCGCGTTAGCGGTGGCGGAAAGCCGAGCTCGCCGTAAATGACGGCGGTCGCGCCATCGATGTTGAGCGGTATCTTTTTGCCCTTGCGCCGCGCGACCTCCGCCTCGATCGCCTCGGCGATATCGGCGAAGCGGCCATGGATCACGCCGCGCGCGGCAAACTCCCGAGTCAGTTCCATCAGGCGCGGCGCGCGCGGGTCGACCGGATGGAAGCGATGGCCCAGCCCCGGCACGTAGCCCTTTTCCCCGGCAAAGAACCGGTCAAGCCGCCCCGAGACAGCCTCTTTCAGCGTCGTGCCGCCATCGAGCGCCGCGGCAATGTCGCCATAGAAGGCAAGCGCCTGCTCGCCGGCGCCGCCATGGACGTCGCCAAGCACGTTGATGGCCGAAGCCATGGCGCTGTTGATGCCGACACCGCAGGTCGCCGCCATGCGGGCGATGGCGATCGACGGCGCCTGCGGCCCGTGGTCGACTGCGGCGCCCAGCGCAATGCCGAGCAGCGCGGCCTGTTCCTCGCTGGGCAATTCGCCGCGCAGCATCAGCCAGATGACAGCCGGGAAGCTGACGCGGCCGATCAGGTCCTGGATTTCATAGCCGCGCAGCCGGATGACGCCCGGCCGCATTTCGATAATGCCGGTCTGCCACCACTCCTCTGCACGCTCGCGGCCCGTCTTTTGCTCACTCATATCGTCTTTTGCTCGTTCATGTGAGTGCCTTTGTCTTCGCTCGCGGCGACAGGCCGGCGAAAACCTCGTCCATGTGCTCGCCCAGGGCCGGTGGCGGGGAGGCCGGCAATGGAGCCGTGCCATCGACCATGAAGCCGCCGCGCAGAACCGTCAGCGGTCTCTCCATGTCAGCCACGCCGTCGAAAGCCCTGGTCATCTGGCGCTCCAGCACCTGCGGTTCGGCCAGCACTTGCGGGATCGTCAGCACCCTGCCCGCCGGCACCCCGGCGCGGTTCAGTTTTTCTTCCCACGCAGCCGCCGGGCCATTCGCCAGGGCCCCCTCGATCTCGATCTTCAGCGCCGCACGGTTCCGCTTGCGCGTCTCGCGCTCGGCAAAGCGTGGATCCGACGCCAGCTCCGGCCGTTCGATAAGCCGGCAAAGCGTTACGAACTGCTCCTGCTTGTTGGCGGCGATGTTGAGCAGACCGTCGCCGGTGCGAAAGGCGCCCGACGGTGCCGCCGTCATGTTCTCATTGCCCATCGGCTTGGGATCGACCCCGGCCGTCAGATAGTTGGAAACCGGCCAGCCAAGCGCCGACAATGTGCATTCAAGCATCGACACGTCGAGAAAAGCACCCTCGCCGCTCGTCTTCTGCCTTACCAGCGCCGAGACGATGGCGAAGGCCCCGACCAGTCCGCCCAGCGTGTCGGCGACGGGATAGCCGACCCGCAAGGGTGCCGTCTCCGGCGTGCCGGTGATGCTCATAATGCCCGAAAGGCCCTGGATGATCTGGTCATAGGCCGGATTGTCGCGCATCGGCCCGGTCTGGCCAAAGCCCGATATCGCGCAGTAGACAAGGCTGGGGCGAACCGCCTTCAGCGCCTCGTAACCGAGGCCAAGCCGGTCCATGACGCCGGGGCGGAAGTTTTCCACCAGCGCATCGGCGCTGGCGACCAGGTCGAGGAAGCGTTCGCGCTCGGCTTCCTTCTTGAGGTCGAGCACGACGGAGCGTTTGCCGGCATTCTGAGCCAGGAACGAAGCTCCCATGCCGGCCTGGTTGAGTTCCGGCGAACCGCCGAGCTGTCGCGCCAGGTCGCCGCCTTGCGGCGCCTCGACCTTGATGACGTCGGCGCCGAGCAGCGCCAACTGGTAGGCGCAGTAGGGCCCGGCCAGGACGTTGGTCAGGTCGAGCACGCGAATGCCGGAAAGCAGGTCTGTCATGTCACTTCAAATCGATCAGGCATCGCCCGGCACATGCTCCGGCCCCCGCAATCGGCGGCGTTCGATGTAGGCCCAGATATGCGGCCCGACCAGGCCGATGAAGGCCAGCGTCAGCAGGGTCAGCGACAGCGGGTGCTTGTAGAACACCGACCAGTCGCCGTTCGAGATCGTCATGGCGCGGCGGAATTGAGTTTCGGCGAGCGGTCCCAGGATCATGCCGATGATGACGGGCGCGGTCGGGAAATCGAAGCGCCGCATCAGGAAGCCGGCAGCACCCAGGAGATAGAGGATGGCGAGGTCGATCGGCGACTGCGAAATGCCGTAGGTGCCGACGGTGGCGAAAACCAGGATGCCGGCATAGAGCTGCGGCGCCGGGATCTTCAGCAGCCGCACCCAAAGCCCGATCAGCGGCAGATTGAGGATGACGAGAATGACGTTGGCGATGAACAGGCTGGCGATCAGTCCCCAGACCAGGTTGCCTTGTGTCGTCAGAAGCAGCGGGCCTGGATTGATGCCGTAGCTCTGGAAAGCCGAAAGCATGATTGCCGCCGTCGCCGAGGTCGGCAGCCCGAGCGTCAGCATCGGCACCAGCACGCCGGCAGCCGAGGCATTGTTGGCGGCCTCCGGACCGGCTACGCCCTCGATGGCGCCAACCGTGCCGAATTCCTGCTTGTGCTTCGAAAGCTTCTTTTCGATGGCATAGGACAGGAAGGTCGGGATCTCGGCGCCGCCGGCCGGCATGGCGCCGATCGGGAAGCCGATCGCGGCGCCGCGCAACCAGGGCTTCCACGAGCGCCTCCATTCGGCCGCCGTCATATAGAGGGAGCCCTTCAGCGGCACGATCTCGTCCTTGCCGGCATAACGGCGCGAGGCCATGTAGAGCGTCTCACCGACGGCGAACAGGCCGACGGCGGCGATGATGACGTCGACGCCGTCGAGCAGTTCGGTCATGCCGAAGGTGAAGCGCGGCTGGCCGGTCTGCAGGTCGACCCCGATCATGCCGATAACAAAGCCGGCGAACAGGCTGGTCAAGCCGCGCACCGAGGACGAGCCGAGCACCGCCGAAACCGTGATGAAGGCCAGCACCATCAGCGAGAAATATTCGGCCGGGCCGAAGGCCAGCGCGAACCTGACCACGATAGGCGCCAGGAAGGCGACGCCCAGCGTGCCGAGAGTGCCGGCGACGAAGGAGCCGATCGCCGAGGTGGCAAGTGCGGCGCCGCCGCGCCCGGACCGGGCCATCTTGTTGCCTTCCAGCGCGGTGACGATGGTAGCGCTTTCGCCTGGCGTGTTGAGCAGGATCGAGGTCGTCGAGCCGCCATACATGGCCCCGTAATAGATGCCGGCAAACAGGATGAAGGAGGCCTCCGGCGCAACCTGGTAGGTGATCGGCAGCAGCAGCGCGATGGTCAGCGCCGGGCCGAGGCCGGGCAGCACGCCGATGGCGGTGCCAAGCGTGGTGCCGAGCAGGCACCACAGAAGGTTGACCGGAGTGAAGGCGACGGCGAAACCGTGTGCCAGATGGCCTAGCGTTTCCATGGCGTCAGCCCCTCAGCGTGCTGGTGAACGCATCGATTACCGTATTCAGTTGGTTCTCGATGAAACCGGCGCCGATATTGACGCCGAGCGCCCTGGCGAAGCCGAAATAGGCGGCCAGCGCCAGCACGAGGCCAGTGAGCGCATCGCGCAGCGTATGCCGGCTGCCGAAGCCGTAGCAGACCAGAACGAACATGATGACGGATGCCGCGGTGAAGCCGAACGGCTGGATCAGGAGCAGGTTGGCGACAAGGCCGATGACGACGAAGCCCATCGCCTTCCAGTCGGTCGGCGTCTCCTTTTCCTCTTCCGGCTGCCAGCCGCCGCGCAGTGCGGCGACGATGAGCAGGAGCGAAAGAACCACCAGGCCGAACATGGTGAGGTAGGGAAAGACGGTCGGGCCGACCTTGGAGTAGAGCGGCGACACCGGGATCGCCAAGGTCTGCCAGGCGACCGCCCCGGCACAGGCCAGAAGCCCGATGCCGATCAGCAGTTCGGGTACGGCAAGGCGCGAGGACGCAGCCTGCTGGTCGCTGGTGCTCATGAATGTCCTCCCAAGACAGCCGGCGTCTCACAGCCGGCTTTTATCCTATCTTCATCCCCGGTGGATCGCATGTCCATGCGAACGGCGGGAGGAAAAAGGGCGGACCATGGACCCGCCCCCTTCAGGGAAATCAGGCGAGCCCGAGATCCTTGAGGATGGCTTCGATGCGAGCCGTATCCTCGGCAAGGAACTTCGCATAGTCGTCGCCGGTGAGCAGGATGGGCGTCCAGTTGCGGTTCTTGCATTCCGTGGCCCAGGCATCGCTCTTGGCCATGGTCTCGACCAGCGTGATCATCGCCGCCTTATCGGTATCGGAGACGCCGGGGGGTGCGAAGACGCCGCGCCAGTTGAACAGTTCGACGTCGATGCCGGCCTCCTTCAGCGTTGGCGCATCGATGCCCTCCTGCCGCTTGTCGGCGGAAATGGCGAGCAGCCTGAGCGCCCCGGCCTTGACCTGTTCGGAGAACTCGCCAAAGCCGGAAATGCCCGCCGCCACCTGGTTGCCGAGCAGCGCTGACAGCGCCTCGCCGCCGCCCGCGAACGGCACGTAGGACAGGTTTGTCGCCGGCACGCCCGCCGTCTTGGCGATCAGGCCGAACAGGATATGGTCCGAACCGCCGGCCGAGCCGCCGGCGACGGGAACCTTCGTCGGATCCTCTTTAAGCGCGGCGACGAAGTCGGCGGCCGTCTTGAACGGCGAGGCCGCCGGCACCACCAGCGCTTCGAACTCGCCGGTGAGCCGGGCGATCGGCGTGACCTGCGTCAAATTATTGGCAGCCTTGTTGGCGATGATGGCGCCGACCATGACCATGCCGCCAACCATCAGCGAATTGCCCTTGCCGTTCCATTGACTGATGAATTGCGGCAGCCCGACCGTGCCGCCGGCGCCGCCGACATTGGTGATCTGCGAGCCGGAGATCAGCTTCTCGCTGCGCAGCACCTGGTCCATCGTGCGCGCGGTCTGGTCCCAGCCGCCACCGGGCGCCGCCGGCACGAAAATCTGGATCTGCGGCGTGCCTTGGGCAAGAGCGGGAGAAAGACGCGACGCCACCAGCCCGGCGGCCCCCGCGGCAGCGGTGCTCATCAAAAATTTGCGTCTGTTCAGCATGGGATTCCTCCAAATCACGACACCTCCTCCGGTGCCCGCCAAAAACGCGCCTGAAACCAGACCCGTGCTTGAGTTCAAGCAGACTTTACCGCGTTCCGTCAACAGGAACGATATTCTGCTGGACAGAATGCTTGAGCTGCGCGACACAATCGCGCCGCTCGACCTTTGTTCGACTGGGGACCAATGAATTCGGCAGGCAAACCAGCTGGCATCGAAATCCGGAGCGCGTCAGCCGACGGTGTTGCCGCGCTTGACCGGGCCATTGCCATCCTCGATGCATTCACCACGGCGGACCGCTCGCTCAGCCTTTCCGAGATCGCGGCCCGAACCGGCCTCTATAAGAGCACCATTCTGCGCCTGGCCAATTCGCTTTTGCGCGGACAATTGCTCGAACGCCTGGACGACGGACGCTACCGCATCGGGCCGGCCAGCTTCCGGCTCGGCGCGCTCTATCAGCGGTCGGTCGTGGCGGTCGACATCCTGCTGCCGATCATGCGCGATCTCTGCGAGCTAAGCTGGGAAAGCGTTGCGTTCTATGTCCGGTCGGGAGACGTGCGCACCTGTCTCTATCGCGTCGAGTCCAAGCATCCTATCCGCTATACGATCCGCGAGGGTGACGTCCTGCCGTTGCTGGTGGGCTCCGGCGGGCGTGTGCTGGCGGCGTTTTCCGGACAGCCGGGCGAACCGTACGAAACCATCCGCAAGACCTGCAACTGCCTCGCCATCGGCGACCGCGACCCGCAGACGGCGGGCGTCTCGGCGCCGGTGTTCGGGCCTGGGCGGGTTCTGCTCGGCGCCTTGACCCTGGCCGGCCCGAGCACACGCGTCGACGCGGCCTTCCTGCGGCGCATGCGGCGGCCGCTGCTCGAGGCGGCGGCCCGTGCCACCCGCGCCTTCGGCGAGGATGCCTCGATGCTCGATGAAGCGGCTCGCGAAGCCGCGGTGCAAACGGATAATGCCAGTCCCGGCGCGGTTATCAGGAGCAGACGGCGTTCTCGGATCATTTCGACGCCCTTGCGGAACGACCGCTAATGCATGCCGCCCAAAGGGACCTCGGCTTTGGGAGAACGACGTAAAACAAGAAAGCTAAGCGCAGCGCATGAATCCGTTTCGACGCCGCGCGCTTTAGGCACTTGGCGAGTGCTCAGGCCAACCGCTCCAGCAGGATGGTCGGGGTTTCGTGATAGATGGTCCGCGCCACCTCCCGGTAGCCGCACTTCGTCGCCACGTTCAAGGAAGCGGTGTTTTCGGGGTCGATGATGCAGACGGTTTTGCCACGTCCGAAGGTCTCGTCGCCCCAGCCAAGCACGCGGCTGACGATCTCGGTGGCGAGGCCGGCGCCGTGGGCGGCCGGAGCGAGCGCCCACCCGGCCTCCGGAATGCCCTCTATCGGCGGCTCCATATCGCGCTTGAGGTCGTGAAACCCGGCCTCACCGACGAAACGGCCCGTCGCCTTGTCCTCGATCGCCCAGAAACCGTAGCCGAGCAGCGACCAGAGCCCGGCGTGACGCAGGAAGCGCATCCAGCTCTCTTCCCGCGTGCGCGGCCTGCCGCCGATGAAGCGGGTGACGACCGGATCGGCCCACATGGCGACATAGGCGTCGAAATCCTCCAGCCGGTGCGCTCGCAGGATGGCGCGCGTCGTTTCGATAATCGGAACGCCGCTTGTGTCGTGATGGTTCATGGGTCGCCCTCGCTCAAACCTGCAAAGCACCTAGCAAATCACCGGCCGCGAGCAAGGGCCAGGCCGGCGCGGATCATCTTCCAGACAGACGGCGCGCGCTTGGCGTGTCTCGATCCAGCCGGGACAGTCGTTCCTCCGATGGTCCGGCCGCGCCTCATGGGCCGCCAGCCAGAACGGTTGCGGATATCAGCACTTTGCCATTTGAGTACGATTGCAATCTGTTAGCCTGCCCTAGTTGTATCCGTGCAGCCGGTGTCGAGGAGAACTCCGCGCGGCGGTTGAAGATTTAAGCTCTGGGAGGAAATCACGATGAGAAGATTTGTCGCCGCTCTGGCTGCCGCCGTGGCGGTCATGCTTTATCCCGTCGCCGCAGGCGCGCAAACCTATCCCGAACGCACCATCACCGTCGTGGTGCCGTTTGCGGCCGGCGGCCCGACCGACACGGTCACGCGTCTTGTCGCGGAAGCCATGTCCAAGGATCTCGGCCAGCAGGTCATCGTCGAGAATGTCGGCGGCGCCGGTGGCACGCTGGGCGCTGGCCGCGTCGCGAAGGCCGAGTCGGACGGTTACACCCTGCTCCTCCATCACATCGGCATGGCCACCAGTGCCACACTCTACCGAAAGCTCGCCTACGACACGCTGAACGCCTTCGAATATGTCGGCCTCGTCACCGAGGTGCCAATGACCATCGTTGGCCGAAAGGACCTCGAGCCGGCCGATTTGAAGGGATTGGTCGAGTACGCCAAGGCCAACAAGGATAGCGTCACCGTAGCCAATGCCGGCATAGGTGCTGCCTCGCATCTCTGCGGCATGCTGTTCATGAGCGCTATCAAGACGCCGCTGGTCACCGTCCCCTACAAGGGCACCGGCCCGGCCATGACCGATCTCCTCGGCGGCCAGGTCGACATCATGTGCGACCAGACGACCAACACCACCAAGCAGATCCAGGGCGGCACGATCAAGGCTTACGCCGTCACCTCGCCGGAGCGCCTCGATGTGCTGCCCGATGTCCCGACGACGACGGAAGCCGGCCTTCCCGACGTGCAGGTCAGCATCTGGCACGGTCTTTATGCCCCCAAGGGCACTCCGGCGGAGATCACCGAACGGCTGTCGAAATCCCTGCAGGTCGCGCTGAAGGACGAGAACGTCGCCGCCCGCTTCGCCGAGCTCGGCACCAGGCCGTCGCCGCAGGCCGACGCGACGCCGGCCGCGCTGAAGGCCAAGCTGGAAAACGAGATCGCGCGCTGGAAGCCGATCATCGAAGCCGCCGGCCAATACGCCGACTGAGTTTTGAACGGGGCGCCGCCGGCGCCCCGTTTTCGCTTCGGTATCGTCGCGCGCCCGCAGCTTGGGAGGAATGTCATGAAGGCTTTCGCAATCGACAGGACGAACGGCATATGCGCTGCGCTGTTCATCGTTTTCGGCGCATTTTTCGCGTTGCAGTCGCTCGGCCTGGAAATCGGCACCGCCTTCCGCATGGGGCCGGGCTATTTCCCGCTGGTGCTGGCGATCGTGCTGATCCTGCTTGGCCTCGTCATCCTCTTCCAGGCGGTGCGATTCGAGGGCGATCCGATCGGCTACATTGCGTGGCGTGGCTCGCTGTTCATCCTTCCCGCTCCGATCTTCTTCGGCCTGACGGTGCGCGGCCTTGGCTTCATTCCGTCAATCTTCCTGACGGCGCTGATCGCATCGTTCGCCAGCGGCCGCATGAAACCGCTGACCGCGTTCGTGCTGTCGGCTGGCCTGACCCTGTTTGCATTTTTCGTCTTCAGCTACGCACTCGGCCTTCCGTTCCGACGCTTTGGCCCATGGCTGCCATTGTGAGGAGATGAGCATGGAGCTCCTCGACAATCTGGCGCTCGGCTTTTCGACCGCTTCATCGCTGACGAACCTTGGTTTCTGCCTGATCGGCGTCCTTCTTGGCACGCTGATCGGCGTCCTGCCTGGAATTGGCGCCACCGCGACCATCGCCATGCTCTTGCCGATCACCTTTCAGATCGGCGACCCGGTTTCCTCCCTCATCATGCTCGCCGGCATCTATTACGGTGCGCAATATGGCGGCTCGACCACGGCCATTCTCATCAACATGCCCGGCGAATCGTCCTCGGCCGTCACGGCGATCGACGGCTATCAGATGGCCAGGAACGGCCGCGCCGGCGCGGCACTCGCGATCGCGGCGATCGGTTCGTTCTTCGCCGGCACGGTGTCGACCTTCCTCGTCGCCATCTTCGCCCCGCCGCTAACCTCGATCGCGCTGGAGTTCGGCGCGGCCGAATATTTTTCGCTGATGGTCGTCGGCCTCGTCTCGTCGGTCGCGCTTGCGCACGGTTCGATCGTCAAGGCGCTGGCGATGGTCGTGCTCGGTCTGTTGCTCGGCATTGTCGGCACCGATATCTACACCGGCACGCCGCGCTTCACGCTCGGTATCCCCGAATATGCCGACGGGCTGAATTTCGTCGCCGTGGCGGTCGGCGTCTTCGGCATTGCCGAGATCCTGCGCAACCTCGAGAACGAGCATGAGCGCTCGGTGATGATCCGAAAGGTTTCAGGGCTCATGCCCACCCGCGACGACTTCAGGCGCATGGCGGCGCCCATCGTGCGCGGAACGATCATCGGTTCAGCGCTCGGCATCCTGCCGGGAGGCGGCGCGATCCTCGCGGCCTTTGCCTCCTACACGGTCGAAAAGCGCGTATCGAAAAACCCCGAAGAATTCGGCAAGGGCGCGATCGCAGGTGTCGCCGGGCCGGAATCGGCCAACAATGCCGGCGCGCAGACCTCCTTCATCCCCATGCTGACGCTCGGCATTCCAGCCAATCCGGTCATGGCGCTGATGATCGGCGCGATGATCATCCAGGGCATCGTGCCCGGCCCGAATGTCGCGACCGAACAGCCGGCGCTTTTCTGGGGCATCATCGCCTCCATGTGGATCGGCAACCTGATGCTGATCGTCCTGAACCTGCCGCTGATCGGGCTCTGGGTGAAGCTGCTTACGATCCCCTATTACGTGCTTTTCCCGATCATCATGGCGTTCTGCTCGATCGGCGTTTACAGCGTCAACACCAATGTCTACGACCTCTACGCCGTCGCCTTTTTCGGCTTCCTCGGCTATCTCCTGACCAAACTGCGCTGCGAACCCGCGCCCCTGCTGCTCGGCTTCGTGCTTGGCCCCCTGCTTGAGGAAAATCTCCGCCGGGCCATGATTCTGTCGCGTGGCGATCCCAGCACCTTCGTGACGAGACCGATCAGCGCCGGCCTGCTCCTCATCGCGCTCGCCGTGCTCGTCATCGTCTTCCTGCCCGCGGTCAAAAAGAAGCGCGAAGAGGTGTTTGTGGAGGAGAGTTAACTTATTGAATTCCGCTCGCTTCCTCGAGCGGAGCGATCTCGACCAGCGGCGCCGGCACGCTGGTCGTCTTTTCCTGCGCCTTGCAGAGGTCGGCGATGACGCAGGCCGGGCAATCCGGCTTGCGCGCCTTGCAGACGTAGCGGCCATGCAGGATCAGCCAGTGATGCGCGTGGCGCATATATTCGTCGGGAATGATCTTCAACAGCCCCTGCTCGACCTGGTCGGGCGTCTTGCCGGGCGCCAGTCCTATGCGGTTGCCGATGCGGAAGATGTGCGTGTCGACGGCCATCGTGTGCTGGCCGAAGGCCATGTTGAGCACGACATTGGCGGTCTTGCGCCCGACCCCCGGCAATTTGACCAGTTCGTCCCGGCTGTCCGGCACCTCGCCACCATGATCGCGAATCAATGCCTGCGACAGCGCGATGACGTTCTTGGCCTTGTTGCGCCACAGACCGATGGTCCTGATATAGTCGCCGACCCTGGCCTCACCCAGATCCAGCATTTTGCGCGGCGTATCGGCGATCTTGAACAGCGCCCGTGTCGCCTTGTTGACGCCGGCGTCGGTCGCCTGCGCCGACAGCACGACGGCCACCAGCAGGGTGAAGGGGTTTACATGTTCGAGCTCGCCCTTCGGCTCCGGCCGCTGGACGGCAAAGCGCCGGAAAATCTCGTGCACCTCCGCCGGACTGTAGAGCGTTCTGGATCGGGCCGGCCTGGGGCTGGGCTTGGCGTTCGAGCCGTCGCGCCGTCCAGGCGGTGGCTTCTTTTCGGATTGTGCGGGTACTTTGGACTTGGGGCTTGCCATTTCCTTCCTATAATATCCAGATATGAACGACACAAATGCCTCGTTCCAGGCGGACGAACCCTTCTTCAGCGCCTTGCTGACCCCGCACCGGTCGCTGGGCAAGACCGGCTTCGCCGTGCTGATGGTCGCGCTGCTGTTCGGCTGGCTGGTGACCGGGGCTTTTTTCCTGTCGCGCGGCGCCTGGCCGGTTTTCGGCTTCTTCGGTCTGGACGTTGTCGCCGTCTACATTGCCTTCCGCATGAACTACCGTGCCGCCCGCGCCCGCGAGGAGGTGTCGATCTCGCGCACCAGTCTCGATATCCGCAAGACCGCGCCGTCGGGAAAATCGGAAGCGCACCGCTTCAACCCGTTCTGGGCGCGCTTTTCGGTCGCCCGTCACGCCGAAATCGGCATCACCCGGATGGCGGTCGAGGCGCAGGGACAAAACGTGGCGATCGGCGGCTTTCTCGACCCCGATTCCCGCGAAAGCTTCGCCACCGCCTTTTCACGTGCGCTCGCCACCGCCAAGGCGCGCTAGCCGAACAGCTTGCGTCCGGACCGCGTCGAACAAGGGTACGACGTTTCAGAAGCGATAGCGCAAAAGCCTGCCGATCTTGCGCAGTGCGGGAATGTATTTCCAAAGCCGAACGAACAGCTGCGCGGGCCAGCCCATGCGGGCGGCGTGTTCAGGTCCATAGGCCGGAATGTCTTCGATGAATCGCAGCTTCGGGACAGCCAGTTCCAGTTCGCGCGGATCCTCGATCGCCCAGTGGACCTCGGCGCCTGTCGCCCTGATCGCCGGATTGAGGCGCAGCAGCTTCAGGCCGAAACCGCTGTAAGCGTCGAAAATCAGGTCGCCGCCGGCAAGATGTATGACCAGGCGCGAGAACAGGCGGAACCCTTCCTCGGCCGGGAGATAGGGCGTCAGCCCCTCCGCCACCACGATGGCCGGTCGGTTGCGGGGCACTTCAGCCAGCCAGTCCGGCTCTGTTACCGACGAAGCGATGAGGCGATAGCGGTCGCGCGGCGGGTAAAGCTTGCGCCTGAGTTCAATGACTTCCGGATAGTCGACATCGAACCAGTCCACGCCTGGCGGCGGATCGACCCGGAAGATGCGCGTGTCGAGCCCGCACCCCAGATGCAGCACGATGGCATCAGGATTTCTGGCCAAAAACTCCTCGACGCGGACGTCCAGCGTCTTTGCCCTGATCGCCAGGCCGATGCCGAGATTGCTGTCGACCTTGAGTCTTGAGAAATCATAGTCGATCTTACGCACCGCCTCGTCGGCGAAACGATCCCCAAGCAGCGAATGGGGCATCCGGCTTTCCAGCGCCTTGCCGTAGAGCGTCATCAGCAAGGTTTCTTTCGCGCCGGCGAGATTTACCTTTTCACCCGCCATGGCGACTCCTGGGCTCGAAAACCAGAGTCTATCTGGGTATGCGCCGCAAGAAGGCAAGTTTCGGGTGGTGATCGGCGCCCCAAGGGCTGATATTCCGGCTCAAGGAGAAGTCCCATGAGTACACAGACAGCAGTCCTCAAGAAGGACATCACGCCCGAAGGCAGCGACTACGAAATCGTGCGCCGCGCCATCGAGAAGATCAGCCTCGACTATCGCGACCAGCCTTCCCTCGAGGAGCTTGCAGAGGAGGTCGGCGAGACGCCGACCGGCCTGCAGAAGCTGTTCACACGCTGGGCCGGCCTTTCGCCCAAGGCTTTCCTGCAGGCGGTGACGCTGGACCATGCCCGCAGGCTGCTCGATTCCGGCATGCCGCTGCTTGAAACATCGTTCGAGCTCGGCATGTCCGGCCCCGGCCGGCTGCACGACCTGTTCGTCACCCATGAGGCGATGTCGCCGGGCGACTACAAGACGCGCGGCGCCGGGCTCACCATCCGCTATGGCTATCATAGCTCGCCATTCGGCACCGCCCTGATCATGGCCACCGACCGCGGGCTTGCCGGCCTCGCCTTTAGCGATCCGGGCGAGGAACGCGCCGCTTTCGCCGATATGTCCAGCCGCTGGCCGAATGCCGTCTATGTCGAGGACATGGCCGCGACCGGTCCCTACGCCGCACGCATCTTCGACCCGACGCTGTGGCGCCCGGACCAGCCGCTGCATGTCGTGATGATCGGCACCGACTTCCAGGTTCGCGTCTGGGAGGCCTTGCTCCAGATTCCGATGGGCAAGGCTCGCACCTATTCCTCGATTGCCGCCAGCATCGGCGCGCCGAGCGCCAGCCGCGCCGTCGGCGCCGCCAACGGCGCCAACCCGCTCTCCTTCGTGGTGCCTTGCCACCGCGCCATCGGCAAATCCGGCGACCTCACCGGCTACCACTGGGGCCTGACCCGCAAGCGCGCCATTCTGGGCTGGGAGGCTGGACAGGTCACCTCTTGAAATCGGGAACGCCGGCAACTTCCGCCGGCATTGTCACGTGGAAAACGACGACGCCCCGCTGACTCGCATGACGCGGCACCGCAGCGCTTGCCATATCGGCATGCACTGGAAAGCAACGATCTTACAGGATAGCTTCCCGCTCATTCATGAGGAGGCATTCCTTGATCATCGTCGTCGGCTCGATCAATCTCGACCTTATTGCCAATGTCGACCGCTTGCCGAGCCCTGGCGAGACGGTGAGCGGCTCCGGTTTCGCCACCGCGCCCGGTGGCAAGGGCGCCAACCAGGCGTTGGCCGCCGCGCGCGCCGGCGCCAAGGTGCGCATGGTGGGAGCCGTCGGCAAGGATAGTTTCGCCGGCGAGGCCCTGGCGCTGCTGCGCCAGGCCAAGGTGGATCTGTCTGGCGTGGGCGAAACTTTTGCCTCGACGGGCACCGCGCTGATCATGGTCGGCGACGATGGCGAGAACATTATCGCCGTGGTGCCGGGTGCCAACGCCTCGGTGCTGCCCGGCGACCTGTCCAAGGCCTTCCCCGGAAAAGGCGATGTCATGCTCCTGCAACACGAGATCCCGCTTGCGACCGTCGAAGCCGCGCTCGATCAGGCAAGCGCGGCCGGTGCCGTCACCGTGCTCAACACCGCACCCTTCCATCGCGACGCGGCCGGCTTGCTCGGCAAGGCCGACTATGTCGTCGCCAACGAGACTGAGTTCGACCTCTATGGCGAGGTGCTGTCGCTGAGCGGGCGCGACCGCGCGGCACGGATGCGCGACTTTGCCGGGAAAACCGGCCGCGCCATCGTCGTCACGCTCGGCGGCGACGGCGTGATGGCGGCGACGCCGACCGATTCCCTGACGGTGCCCGCATTGAAGATCACCCCGGTCGACACGGTTGGTGCAGGCGACACCTTTTGCGGCTATTTCGCCGCCGGCCTGTCGTCGGGCCTGCCCCTCGAACAGGCGCTCGCCCGGGCCGGCGCGGCCGGCTCGCTGGCATGCCTGAAGCCGGGCGCCCAGCCGGCCATCCCGTTGGCCGCCGATGTCGACCAGGCACTCCTGAAATCCCGCTGAGACGACCAGAATGCGCCCCCAGACAAAGCATGCCGCGCCACCGGCCGGCGACATCTGCCGCCTGTCCGCCGTCGAGCTGGCCGACGCGATCCGGCAAAGGAAACTTTCGGTACGTGAGGTCGTGACGGCATTCCTCGACCGCGTCGAAGCCGTCAACCCGCTCGTCAACGCCATCGTTTCCTTGCGCGATCGTAGCGATATCCTGCGCGAGGCCGACGCAGCCGATGCCCGTCCGGACCGGGCCGGTGCGCTCTTCGGCCTGCCGATCGCGGTCAAGGATCTCGCAATGACCCGCGGCCTGCGCACCTCCTTCGGCTCGCCGATCTTCGCCGATTTCGTGCCGCAGGAGGACGATTTCTTCGTCGAGCGCATGCGCAAGGCCGGCGCCATCATCATCGGCAAGACCAACGTTCCCGAATTCGGCCTCGGCTCCAACACCTACAATCCCGTGTTCGGCCCGACGCTGAACGCCTTTGATCCAGATTTGAGCGCCGGCGGCTCGAGCGGCGGCGCCGCGGTGGCGCTGGCGCTGGACATGGTGCCCGTCGCCGACGGCAGCGACTTCGGCGGCTCGTTGCGCAATCCAGCCGCCTGGAACAATGTCTATGGTTTCCGGCCATCGCAGGGGCTCGTCCCCGGCGGCCCGGACGTCGAGGTCTTTCATGCCCAGATGGGCGTCGATGGGCCGATGGGTCGCAATGTCGGCGACATGGCGCTGCTGCTCGACGTGCAGGCGGGCCATCATCCGCGCGCACCCTTGTCCTATGAGAAACAAGGCTCCTTCCTCGAAGGCCTGCATATGCCCGCCAAAGGCGGCCGTGTCGCCTGGCTCGGCGATCTGGGCGGGCATTTGCCCATGGAGCCCGGCATCCTCGAGCTCTGCCAGGCCGCGCTCGACCGCTTCGGGGAGGCCTCGTTCAAGGCCGAGGCACTGGTGCCGGATTTTGATTTCGAGGCCTTGTGGCAGGCCTTCGTGACGTTGCGCCAGGCAAGCAGCGGCTGCGCGCTGAAAGTGCATTATGACGATCCTGCCAGGCGCGCCCTGTTGAAGCCCGAAGCCGTCTGGGAGGTGGAGAACGCGCAACTCCTGACGGCGCCTCGGATTCGCGCCGCCTCGGTCGTCCGGACGTCCTGGTACCGGACGCTGCTGTCGCTGTTCGACCGCTTCGACCTGATTGCATTGCCGACCGCGCAAGTCTTTCCGTTCGACGTCGGCACCCATTGGCCGCGCGAGATCGCCGGCCGGCCGATGGACAGCTATCACCGCTGGATGCAGGTTTCGGCGCCCGCCACCATGGGCGGCTGCCCGGCCGTCAGCGTGCCGGTCGGCTTCGAGGCCAGAGGCCGGCCGATGGGCATGCAACTGATCGGCCGGCCGCGTGGCGACATGGCTGTGCTGAAGGCGGCGGCGGCCTATGAGACGACACTGCCGTGGCCGTCCGGCGCCTGAATCCGGTGCATCTGCGTATCGCGCGGCTCCATGTGCCGGCTTGCACCGGCATCGCCGCCATGCATTGATTGTGGCGCCGCACAGGCGGCATTCTGCCCGAGGGAAAAATCATGTCGCTGGAACTCTATGCCGCCTATGTCCTTGCGTGCGTCGTCATCATCCTGGTGCCAGGGCCGACGGTCACGCTGATCATCGCCAACAGCATCCGTCATGGCTCCCGCGCCGGCCTGGCCAATGTCGCCGGCACGCAGGCCGGCCTGGCGGTCATGATCGCCATCGTCGGCATCGGCCTCAACACGCTGATATCGGGCATGGGGCACTGGTTCGAATGGGTGCGGCTGATCGGTGCCGCCTACCTGATCTGGATGGGCGTGCAGATGTTCCGGTCCAAGGGCAAGCTGAACGCCGACGGAACGGCGCGGAAGCCGCGCGGCGGCTTTTTCGTGCAGGGCCTGCTGGTGGCGCTCAGCAACCCGAAGACGCTGATCTTCTTCGGCGCCTTCTTTCCGCAATTCATCGCGCCGCAAGGCAATTATTCGCTGCAGATCGCCGTCATGGGCCTCACCGCCATGATCTTCGCCGCCATGTCGGATTCGACTTATGCGCTGGCCGCCGGCCGCGCCGGTCGCATCCTGTCCGCCCGCCGCGTCAAGCTCCTGTCCAGGATCAGCGGCAGCTTCATGATCGGCGGCGGCCTGTGGCTGGCGTTTTCACGGTCGAAGTGAGCACCGCCGCCTTTCCTTCCCCCTTGTGGGGGAAGGTGGATCGGCGCGCAGCGCCGAGATGGTTGAGGGGTGCGTGACGGAGTGAGGCGTCGGCGTTCCCCGGAACACCCCTCATCCGACCTCGCTTCGCGAGGCCGCCTTTTCCCGCGAGGGGAGAGGGTAAGGAGGCGGATTTAAAGCCGCCCCAGCCGTTCCAGCAACAGCGCGAAGAAGCCGTCATGGTCGATGTCGCCCATCACCTTGGCGTTCTTTTCCCGCTTGGTGACGCCCCACCAGTCGATCACGGTCATGCCCATGGTCAGTTCCGAGCTGGTTTCCACGCTGACATTGCAGTTACGGCCTTTGAACAGCTCCGGTTTCAACAGGTAGGCGATGACGCAGGGGTCATGCAGCGGCCCGCCATCGGTGCCGTATTTCTCCTCGTCGAAACGCTCGAAAAACTCCAGCATCTCGGCCGTTGCGGTACCGACCTTGGTGCCGAGCTTGCGAAAGGCCTGGGTGCGCTTGGCGGTGGTCAGCGCCTTGTGGGTGACGTCGAGCGGCATCAGCACGATCGGAATGCCGGATTTCAACACCACCTCGGCCGCGTGCGGATCGACATAAATGTTGAATTCGGCCGCCGGCGTGACATTGCCGCCTTCGAAGAAGCCACCGCCCATCAGGATGATTTCCTTGATGCGCGGCGCGATCCTCGGCTCGCGGATCAGCGCCAGCGCGATATTGGTGAGCGGCCCGAGAGCGCACAGCGTGATGCTGCCGCTCTCTTCCTTCATCAGCGTCTCGACGATGAAATCGACGGCGTACTTATCCTGCAGCTTCATCGTCGGTTCGGGCAATTGTGGCCCGTTGAGGCCGGTTTGGCCATGCACCGCCTCGGCCGTAACCAGTTCACGCGCCAGCGGACGGACGGCGCCGGCATAGACCTTGATGTCGGGTCGGCCGGCCAGTTCGCAGATCTTGCGGGCGTTCTTTTCGGTAAGGTTCAGCGGCACGTTGCCGGCTACGGCTGATATGCCGACGATCTCCAGCTCGGGGCTGCCAAGCGCCAGCAATATGGCGACGGCATCGTCCTGGCCAGGATCCGTGTCGATGATGATCTTGCGTGTTTGGGGCATTTCAATTCCTTGTTTGGCCATGAGCTCATGCGTCCGAGCGAGCATGCGAAACGCACCGAACCGGCCTTGAGCTGCCGAACCGCTCCGCCCGGGGGACGAATCCCGGCGCAGCGCTTCTCCTTGCATCTCACTGCCGTTTCAAGCGCCATGTCGATCATTCTTGTGAGTCCACGACGTGGTCTTTTTGGGCGGGTGTTTTGATGGCTTGAACTTGGTCGTGGGGCGGACCATATCAAGACCATCGGGAAAAATGCCATCTGGGTTTTTCCAGTTTATGTCGCTCTTGAGAGGACAATGTAACATGAGCCGAATGACGCCTTTCTCCAGCCCGCTTCTCCTGGGTTTCGACGCCATGGAAAAGACGCTGGAGCGCCTGGCGAAATCCGGTGACAGCTATCCTCCTTACAACATCGAGCGGCTCAGCGGCGCCGACGGCAAGGCCGAAAGGCTGCGCATCACGCTCGCTGTCGCCGGTTTCGCCGAAAGCGATCTCGATGTCACCACGGAGGAAAACCAGTTGGTCGTGCGCGGTCGTCAGACCGACGATACCGAGCGCGAATTTCTTCACCGCGGCATCGCCGCACGCCAATTCCAGCGCTGCTTCGTGCTGGCCGACGGCATGCGGGTGATTGCGGCGGAGCTGAAGAACGGCCTTTTGTCGATCGATCTCGATCGGCCCGAGTCCGAGCGGCTGGTACGGAAAATAAACATATCGGTGAAAGACTGATCTTTGCCGATGGCTCTCATGCGGGATGGCCTACTGCCCAGAACCAGGGCGGCGTCTCGCGCCAAGGAGGCTTGAAATGACCAGAACTGACCAAAATCCTACACAAAATCCCACCATGACCAGCGGTGAATTCGCCCATCTCGGCGAGGGCTCGGTCGCTTATCTGCGCAAGGTTACGAGCGAGGAACTGCTCGGCCGTTTCCCGGGCATTGGCGAAATCGCGCCCGGCATGGAATTGTGGGCGCTGTTTGCCGCCAACGGCCAGCCGATCCTGCTTTCAGATGCGCGCGATCGCGCGCTGGCCGGCGCCATGGAAAACGACCTGACCACGGTCGCCATTCATTAAGGCGATTTTCCGCTGAAAACGAACGGGGCCGCCCGTGGCGGCCCTACCATTGTTCATCCAGAAAACGTCAGGCCGCGTGCGAGGCCTGGGTGTCCGATAAAAGCGCGTGGATCGCCACGGCGTCGCGCGTTCCCCTGATCTTGGCCACCGTATCGGCGTCGCGCAGCACCCGCGCGATGCGCGACAGCGCCTTCAGATGATCGGCGCCGGCCCCTTCAGGGGCCAGCAGCAGGAACACCAGGTCGACCGGCTGGTCGTCGAGCGCCTCGAAATCGACCGGCGTCTCCAGGCGGGCGAACACGCCGGCGATGCGCTTCACGCCGGCCAGCTTGCCGTGCGGAATGGCGATGCCGTTGCCGACCCCCGTCGAGCCGAGCCGCTCGCGCTGCAGGATCGTGTCGAACACCTCCCGCTCCGGAATGCCGGAAATCGCGGCCGCCCTCTCCGACAGCAATTGCAGAAGCTGCTTCTTGGAGTTCGCCTTCAACGCCGGCAATATCGCCGGAACGTTGATGAGATCGCTCAGATCCATACTTGAAAATCCCTTGTTCGCCTGCCGTCACCAGTCCCCACCCCTCGTGCGGCCGGTTTTATCCCTGTGCGACCTTGGTCGTGGACGGATCGATCCAGCCGATGTTCCCATCCGGCCGGCGATAGACGATGTTGACGTGATTGTTTCCGGCGTTGCGGAAGACGAAGACCGGACTGTCCTTTGTGTCGAGTTCTATGACCGCCGACGCCACCGACATGGTCTTCAGCGTCATGGTCGATTCGGCGACGATGGCCGGCGCAAAATCCTCCGGAATGTCCTCGTCGTCATCGGCGAGTGGCGCCATCACCGTGTAGGCGATATCGGTGAGCTCGCCATTGCCCGAATTGTGCGATTTCAGCCGGCGCTTGTAGCGCCGAAGCCGGGTTTCCAGACGATCCGCCGCGGCCTCGAAAGCCAGCGTCGGGTCCTGGGCATCGCCGGTCGCCTGCAGCGAAGCGCCGGAATCCAGCCGGATCATGCAATCCGCCGAATAGCGCGAGCCCGATTTGATGACGGTGACATGTCCGGCAAAGCCGCGGTCGAAATATTTGCCGATCGCCTCGCCGACACGATCGTTGATGCGCGTACGGAACGCATCGCCGATATCCATGTGTTTTCCCGATATGCGCAGATTCATCTGAAAACTGACCTTCCTTGCTCAGGCTTCAAACTGGCCGGAGTTTATACTCGTGGTCCGTGCGCACAAGCTTTGCGGCGTCACTCGCGCCGATTTAAATCCAAACTTTCCGGTTGATCACAAGCCGCCTTCTTGACCATCCCTAGGCCATTGTCGTGACGGACCATCCGCTAGCGGGCGCCGAGCCCGTCTCATGCGGGCGGGCTTCTAGCCACTTCACCGCAGCTTGTCAATGAAGCACGAACCCTGTGGAAATCGCCGAACCTAGCGCCCGGCGCTGGCAAGGGCCCGCTTCTCGCGCCGGCGCTGCACCGAGGACGGGATATTCATGCCTTCCCTGTATTTGGCGACCGTACGCCTGGCGATATCGACGCCGCTTTCGCGCAACATGTCGACGATCGCGTCGTCGGACAGGACGTCGACGGTTTTTTCCTCGTCGATCAATTGCTTGATGCGGTCACGCACCGCTTCCGACGAATGCGCCTCGCCACCGCCCGACGAGGCGATCGAGGCGGTGAAGAAATAGCGCAGTTCGAACACGCCGCGCGGCGTCAGCATGTACTTGTTCGCGGTGACCCGGCTGACGGTCGATTCGTGCATGCCTATGGCGTCGGCCACCGTGCGCAGGTTGAGCGGCTTCAGCTGGCGCACGCCATGGACGAGGAAGGCATCCTGCTGGCGCACGATCTCCGATGCGACCTTGAGAATGGTCTTTGCCCTCTGATCGAGGCTGCGCGTCAGCCAATTGGCGTTCTGCAGGCACTCGGCCAGAAAATCCTTTTCGGCCTGGTTCTTGGCGTGCGGCGAAACCTGGGCGAAATAGATGTGGTCGACCAGCACGCGCGGCAGCGTTTCGGCGTTGAGCTCGACCGTCCAGCTGCCGTCATTGGCCGCGCGCACCTCGACATCGGCAATGACGGCGTCGCTGGCGCCGCCCGAAAATGCCATGCCCGGCCGCGGATCGAGCGCCCGGATCTCGGCCAGCATGTCCAGCAGGTCCTCTTCGTCGACGCCGCAGATCCGCTTCAGCGTGTGGAAATCGCGGCGCGCCAGGAGTTCGAGATTGGCAATCAGCGCCTTCATCGCCGGATCGAGCCTGTCGCGCACGGCAAGTTGCAGCGACAGGCATTCGGCAAGGTCGCGGGCGAACAGGCCGGCCGGCTCGAAGGTCTGGCACACCGACAGCACCTTGGCCACGGCGTCGGCGCCGCTACCAAGGCGCGAGGCTATCTCAGCCATATCGGCGCGCATATAGCCGGTCTCGTCGAGGCCGTCCGCGAGTTCGCCGGCGATCAGGCGCGCCGCCGGATCGGCGAAAGCGAGCGCGATCTGCTCGCTGACATGATCGCGCAGCGTGATCGCGGTCGCCGCCATGTCGCCGGCATCGAAGCCTTCGGACGAGGACGTGCCGCCATTGCCGGTCGCCGATTTCCACTGTGCCGTGAGGTCTGGTCCGAGCCGCTCGCTCGTGCCCGGGTCGTCCGGGAACAGGTTCTCCAGCGATGTGTCGAGCTTTTCCGAGATCGCCTCGGCGCTCCATCCCGCTTCGGTCTCGAACCAGTCGCCGTCGTCGGCCGTTTCCGGTGCCGCCTCGGTCCTCGGCGCCTGGTCGCTGGCGGCGTCGTCCTGCGGCTCGGCGCGCTCCAGCAACGGGTTGCGCTCGATCTCCTCGTCGATGAAGTGCTCGAGTTCGGCATGGGTGAACTGCAGCAGCCGGATCGACTGCATCAGCTGTGGCGTCATCACCAGCGACTGCGACTGTCGTAGCTGTAGTTTCGCCGCCAACGCCATGGTTCGGTTTCAAACGCCTCGTCTGCATCCGGACTGCCGGAAGGAATTTTCGCGAACCGATAGAAACTGGCCCGGCTTTTGCTTGTCAAGGCAAACGCTAGCAAAACCCGCTTACCGGAGCGTTATCCCGGAGCAAAATCACGAAAAAGCGGCCCCTGACAGGCAAAAAATCGCGTCAGGAAACAAATTTCACGCTCAAAGCGTGAATCCCTCGCCCAGATAGAGCCGCCGCACGTCGGGATTTGCGACCACTTCATCGGCCCGGCCATGAGTGAGCACCTGGCCGGCATGGATGATGTAGGCGCGGTCGATCAGGCCGAGCGTCTCGCGCACATTGTGATCGGTGATGAGCACGCCGATGCCGCGCGCCGTCAAATGACGCACCAGTTGCTGGATGTCGGCGACGGCAATCGGGTCGATGCCGGCGAAAGGCTCGTCGAGCAGCATGTAGGCCGGGCGCGTGGCCAGCGCACGCGCGATCTCCAGGCGCCGACGTTCGCCGCCGGAAAGCGACATCGATGGCGCCTTGCGCAGATGGCTGATGTGGAACTCCTCGAGCAGTTCGTCGAGGCTGCGCTCGCGCTCCTTGCGGCTCTTTTCGACCACTTCCAGCACGGCGCGAATGTTCTGCTCGACGCTGAGGCCGCGGAAGATCGAGGCCTCCTGCGGCAGATAGCCGATGCCCAGACGCGCACGCCGGTACATCGGCATGGAGGTGACATCGAAGCCGTCGATCTCGATCGTGCCCTCGTCCACCGGCACCAGGCCGGTGACCATGTAGAAACAGGTGGTCTTGCCGGCACCGTTCGGACCGAGCAGCCCGACGGCCTCGCCGGCACGCACCCCGAGCGTGACGCCGCTGACCACCTTGCGACCCTTGTAGCTCTTGGTCAGGCCCTTGGCGATCAAGGTTCCCTTGAACTTCGCCTTATCGGCGGTGACCGTGGCCGGAGCCGAAACCTTGCCGGCGGCCCGCCCCGGAAGACGCGCCGTCAGCGACGACAGGCTGGCCATCAGGGGTTCGTCGCTCCCGATTTCGGCGGTGGCGTCATCGACATGATGACACGTCCGCCGCAGCCGTCGACATTGGCGAGGCCGGTCTTCATCTGCACGGTGAGCTTGCAGCCCTTGAGGACATTGGGGCCTTGCGACAGCACCACTTCCTTGCCGGACAGGACCAGCACCTGCGTCTTCATGTCGAAGGTGCCATTATCACCGGTCGCGATCTGGTCATTCGACTTGATGTAAACTTTTCCGCTGACTTCAAGGTGGTCGATGTTGGCGGAGCCGGTCATCGCCGCTCCCGCTGCTTCCGTCCCCTTTGCGGCCGCGTTCGGGTCCTTGACGTAGTAGACCATCATCTTGCCGGACTTGAGCAGGGTCGGTCCCTGCACGACCGTGACGTTGCCGGTGAACACGGCGACGTTGTCCGCCTGCCGGACCTCCAGCTTGTCGCTCTCGATCTGGATGGGCTTGTCGCCCGACAGTTTGAGCCCGGACGCGCTCTCGGCGCTGGATTGCGCCAGCGCCGGCGCAAGCCCCAGCAAAAGCAGCGCCGAAGCTGCGGCGGCAAGCCGTGTCGAACTAATGAGCCACATTCGCTTCTTCGCCCTTTGCCTCTGCCGCCTTCAGATTGGCGGGATCGATATTGACGCGCACTTTGTTCTCGAACACCAGAACCTTGCCATTGTCCTGCACCGACAAGGAATTCGCGGTGATCTGCGACCCGTCACGGCTGACGTCCACGGGGTCATCCGTCTTCATAGTGCCTTTGCCCATGTCGAGGAAGACCGATTTGAACTTGGCCTGAAGGCCGTCGGTCGTGGCGATCGTGACGTCGCTGGTCAGGTGCATCGTATTGCCTTCGCGATCGTAGGTACCATGCGTGGCTTTGATCGCAGCGACATTGTCGGCCGCGATCGGCACCTTGGCGTCGATGCCGTCGAGTTCGATGATGCCTTGCGTGCTGACGTCCTGTATGGCGCGCAATGCCGTCATGGAATAGGGCAATTTCTGCTTGGTGAAGCCGTTGAGCTTGGGGTTGGCCATCACCAGCTTGCCGTTGGAAAAGGCGGTGCCTTCCGCCTGGACCGCGACGGACACCGGTGCGGCGAGGTAGGAATAGACCGGGAAGGCAATGGCGATCAACGCCGCCAGCACCGGCACGGCGAATTTGAGCACGCGCACCCGGCGCGAATGCCGCCGTGCGCGATCGAACGCGTCCCCCCTCGCCGGGCCGTCCGCCGGGGGAGCCAACTCCGTCTCGGTGCTGCTCGCTTCACTCGTTCGCGCTAACATAACTGCTTTCTTCTAAAACCCCTGCCCCGCCGGGCAACACCGCCTATAGGTGGGACGTCGGCGCTTTCAAGCAAGCACAAGCCGACGAAAACCGCGAAAATGTGACAGTTGCGGTCGTGCAGATCAGAACGGATCAACACCGACAGCCCTGCTTCATAGCAGAAATAGACGTCTGGCGTACATTTTTCGTTACCATCGGCTCCCCCCTTACCTGCCGTTCGTTTCACGGACCAATCACGAAACCGACGTCTTGGCGGACGCTGACGCGCACTTGCCTCGCGTGCGCCGCGCGCGGATTGCCGCGTCATGCGCAGACGGAACTGCTTCCAGACCGGGACGTCATGGTCTAAAAGCATCTCTTTCCATCGACCGTGAGGCTGACCATGGCATTGAGAGCCGACGACCTGATCGACCGCCGCCGCTTGCGGCGTAAGCTGACCTTCTGGCGCGCTGCGGCCATCGCCATCGTTGCGCTCGGCGTCATTGCGATCTCGGCCTGGTTCTATCGCGACGATTTCGGCGGCTCGGCCGTCGATCATATCGCCAAGGTCAGGATCGAAGGCACCATAACCGAGGACGACGAACTGATCGAGCGGCTGGAAGCCATCCGCAAGTCGCCGAGGGTGAAAGGCGTGATCCTCGCCATCGATTCCCCCGGCGGCACCACCGTCGGCGGTGAATCGATCTATGAGGAGGTGCGCAAGCTCGCCGCCGACAAGCCTGTCGCGGCCGAGGTCGGCACGCTCGCCGCGTCGGCCGGCTACATGATCGCGAGCGCCACCGATCACATCGTCGCCCGCAAGACCTCGATCGTCGGCTCGATCGGCGTGTTGATCCAGTATCCTGATGTCAGCGGCCTGATGGACAAGCTCGGCGTCAAGCTGGAGGAAGTGAAATCCTCGCCGCTCAAGGCCTCGCCCTCGCCTTTCAAGCCGACCAACGACGACGAGCGCGCCATGGTCCGCAAGCTCATCCTCGACAGCTACGACTGGTTCGTCGGCATCGTCGCCGAACGCCGCAAGATGACCCGCGAGCAAGCGCTGGCGCTCGCCGACGGATCGATCTTTACCGGTCGCCAAGGGGTCGCCAACGGCCTGATCGACGCCGTCGGCGGCGAGACCGAGGCGATCGACTGGCTGGCGACCAAGGGCGTCGACTCGAAACTCAAGGTGGTCGAATGGAAGGACACTGAGCGGCGCGGCGGCTTCCTGTTTTCCAAAGCGATGGTGCGCACGATCGCCGGCGCGCTCGGCCTGCCGGACTACAGCGGCGATATCATCCATGAACTTGGCGCCGACCGCTTGTTTCTTGACGGTCTCGTTTCCGTCTGGCACCCTTGAGATGCCGTTTGGGGTGGATGAAAAAGCAAACAAAATCATCCTCATAATTTCGACCGCACCGATTTCAGGGGACCCGTCCGATGATCAAGTCCGAACTTGTGCAGATTATTGCCACGCGCAATCCGCATCTTTTCCTGCGCGACGTTGAAAACATCGTCGGCGCGATTTTCGACGAGATCACCGACGCGCTCGCCGAAGGCAACCGGGTCGAATTGCGTGGCTTCGGTGCCTTTTCGGTGAAAAATCGCCCCGCCCGCACCGGCCGCAACCCGCGCACCGGTGAATCCGTCGAGGTCGAGGAGAAATGGGTGCCTTTCTTCAAGACCGGCAAGGAACTGCGCGAAAGGCTGAATGGCGGAAAATAGGCGCGACGCCAGACCGGCCCTTCCCGGGAGGCCGGTTTCCGACGGAAAACATCATGCTCAATCGCTTCATGCTCATCGTGGTCTTCGTACCCCTGGCGGTCATCCTGATCGCGCTGGCCGTCGCCAATCGCGAACTCGTCGCCTTCACGCTGGATCCGTTCAATCCCGGCAATCCGGCACTGACGCTCACTTTGCCGCTGTTCATCTTCCTGTTCCTGGCCCTCGCCGTCGGCATGGTCGTCGGCAGCCTGGCGACCTGGGTCAAGCAGGGACGTTACCGCAAGCTGGCGCGCCAGCGCGGCGTCGAGGCCGAGAACCTGCGCCAGGCGATCGGCCGCACCCCGTCGACACCGCAGGGACCGGTGCTGCCGAAGCCGACCAACTGACCGCCGCACGGCGCTGCGGGCCCTCTCGGGCCCGCGATTTTCTTCACGGAGTTTCCCATGCTGACCATTTCGGCCGCAGAGGTCGACCAGGCGTTGACCTTCCCAGGGCTGGTGGACACGCTGCGCGTGGCTTTCCGTGACGGCGCGGTGCAACCCGTCCGGCATCATCACACGGTCGAACGGCCGGACGGTGAGGCCTCGACCTTGCTGCTGATGCCGGCCTGGACCGATTTCAACGCAGCCGGCATCTCGGCCGGGGGACACATCGGCGTCAAGATCGTTACCGTCTCGCCCGACAACAATGCCATCGGCAAACCGGCGGTGATGGGGGTCTATCTCCTGCTCAACGGCGCCACCGGCGAACCGGAGGCCCTGATCGACGGCCAGCGGCTGACGCAATGGCGCACGGCCTGCGCCTCGGCGCTCGCCGCATCCTATCTGGCGCGCGAAGACGCTTCCCGGCTGCTGGTGATCGGGGCCGGTGCGCTGTCGCCATTCCTCGCCAAGGCGCATTGCGCCGTGCGGCCGATCAGGACCATCCGCATCTGGAATCGCACCTTGGACAACGCCGAGAAGGTCGCCGCCGGACTGCGCGCCGAGGGCTTCGCGGCGAGCGCAGCGACCGATCTCGACGCCGAGCTCGGCCAGGCCGATATCGTCTCGTCGGCGACGATCGCCACCGATCCGCTGATCAAGGGCGCCCGCCTGAAGCCGGGAAGCCATGTCGACATGGTCGGCGGCTTCACCCCGACAATGCGCGAAAGCGACGACGAGGCGATAGGGCGCGCCCGCGTCTATGTCGACACCCGCGCCGGCGCCACCAAGGAAGCGGGCGACATCGTCATACCGCTCGCTTCGGGCGTGTTGAAACCGGAAGCCATCATAGCCGACTTGCACGAGCTGGCGCGCGGTCAGAAGCAAGGGCGCCGGAGCGCCGACGAGATCACGCTGTTCAAGTCGGTCGGCGCCGCGCTCGAGGACCTTGCCGCCGGCATTGCCGTCTACAAGGCGCTCAGGAGCTAGCTTACTGTCCCGGCTGGTTAGCGCCCATAGCTTCGGCGATTACGGCGAAATCGGCCGCGCTTATCGAGAACAGGCCGAAGCGCAGTTGATACCCCCAATTCGGCTTGCCGGCCGTGAAGTCCAGCCTGTCGAGCAATGGCTTGATCGGCGCTTCCCCGGCCGCCGCCCAGTCGACGTCGCGGCGAAAGGGCGTGAAGCCGCCGCCCATGTCGCCTTGATAGGATTCTCCCTCCCGTACCGTGCCGATCGCCGTGAACGCCCGGAGCCCGTCTTTCTCGCCCAAAATCGTTGTCGGCGAATAATAAACAATGCCGTCCCCGGGCTGCATCCGCCGCAGCGGCGCCGCCTTGCCGTGGTTGACCTGCATAAAGCCGCCCTCGCGGCCGCGCCGGACGTGCTGCGCCGACGCCACCGCGATCCAATACGCGCTCATTCCTGCTCCCCGTCGGCCTGCTGCCCGTCCGACAGCCAGTAGACCCGCAGGCGATGGTTGTCGGGATCGAGCGCAACGAAGGTGCGGCCGAAATCCATGTCGGTCGGCGCCTGCAGGATCTTCAGCCCACGTCCGGACCAGTCGGCATGGGCGGCATCGACTGCCTCGGGCGTATCCAGGGCAAAGACGATCTCGGCGCCGCCACCGGTCGCTGCCGCCGCCGGTTCCACCGTATGCCTCGACCAGAGACCGAGTTTGAAACCGTTGTCGAGCACGAACAGCACGAATGTCGGCGCGCTTTCGACCGGCTCGCGGCCGAGCAGAGCGCTGTAGAAGGCGCCGCTACGCTGCGGCTGGTCGACGTAGAGGATGACGAAATTGGGGGTGACCATGTCTGTTCTCCAGGGGTTTCGACCAGGACAGACATAAAGCGCGCCACTGTCAGATTCTGGCAGTATGCGTAACGAGAGGCGCCGTAGACAGCTTACAACCGCTCCTGCCGTGGGGTGTCGAGCGTCGCCCGCCATTCCTTCAGCAGCGCCTGACGGCGGCGCGGATAGCGCAGATCCGTCGTCTTGAGCTCGGCTATGCGGTCGGCGCGAAAATGCCGGAAATCCTGCCGTATTTCGCACCACGCCACCACGACCCGCACCTTGTCGAAGAAACCAAGCGCGAACGGCCACACGATGCGCCGCGAGCCCGCGCCACTGGCATCGCGATAGAAGAAGTCCAGCTTGCGCTCGTTGCGGATCGCCTGCCGCACCAGGCCGAGATCGATGCTTTCAACAGTCGGGGCGGGCGGCCCGACCAGCAGTGTGGTGGCGTCGAGATCCTCGCGCAGATCATCAGGCAGCACCGACGCGATCTTGGCAAGCGCGTTGACGGCCGCTGACGAAAGCCGCGAATCCGGCTGCTTGGCGACCCAGCGCGAACCGAGCACAATTGCCTCGATCTCCTCGTCGCTGAACATCAACGGCGGCAGCATGAATCCGGGCTTCAGCACATAGCCGAGCCCCGCCTCGCCCTCGATCGGCGCCCCCTGGCCCTGCAGCGTTGCGATGTCCCGGTAAAGCGTGCGAATTGAAATCCCGAGTTCGTCGGCGAGCGACTGCCCGCTCACCGGCATGCGATGCCGGCGCAATGTCTGGATCAGGTCGAGCAGGCGTTCGGAGCGGGACATATCGAAGATTTGCCTGTTTCTTTGATATTGGTCCATCGCAAGCCGACATGACCAGGCGACGCTTGCGCGGCGGACTTGGTTGCGAAGCCGGTTGCCCTATGTCAAAAGCGGCCACGCCTCGGAGATGCTCCTGCTTGAAATCTTTTCGCGACAAACGCCGCGACAGCCGTCCGCCCGCAAAAAGCGGTGCACAACGGGTGCGTCCGCATGAAGGCCGTGGAACGGCCAGGCCGCAGGAGCGGCCCGAGGCCAAGGTCGACGAGCGCCCCGAGCAGAAGTCGGCGCCCCGCATCCTGGCCCGTCGCGACGGCGCTCTTCCGGCCGAACAGCTTCCGCTGATCCTCGAAGTGGCGCCCAATGCCGATTATGCGCTGCTTGACAGCGGCGCCGGCCTGAAGCTCGAACAATACGGTCCTTATCGGATCGTCCGCCCCGAGGGCCAGGCGATCTGGCAGAAGGCGCTACCGGCAAGGGAATGGGACCGCGCCGACGCTGTCTTCACCGGCGATACCGACGAGGAAGGCATTGGCCGCTGGCGCTTCCCCGGGACGCCGCTCGGCGAGACCTGGCCTATGAAGCACGACGGCATCGACTATCTCGGCCGCTTCACCTCGTTTCGCCACGTCGGCGTGTTTCCCGAGCAGGCCTCGCACTGGGATCACATGGCCGGACTGATCGCGGCGGCCAGGCGGCCGGTCAAGGTGCTCAATCTGTTCGGCTATACCGGCCTTGCCTCGCTGGTGGCGGCGCGCGCCGGCGCCGAGGTCACCCATGTCGATGCCTCGAAAAAGGCGATCGGCTGGGCCCGCGAAAACCAGGAGATGGCCGGACTTGGCAACAAGCCGATCCGCTGGATCGTCGAGGACGCGGTGAAATTCGCCGAGCGCGAGGAGCGCCGCGGCAGCCGCTATGACATCGTTCTGTTCGACCCGCCCGCCTATGGCCGCGGCCCCAAGGGCGAGGTCTGGCAGTTGTTCGAGGACCTGCCGGCATTGACCAATCTCTGCCGATCGATCCTGACCCCGAAACCGCTTGCCGTGGTGCTGACCGCTTATTCGATCCGCGCCTCCTTCTTCGCCATCCATGCTCTCATGCGCGACACCTTTGCCGGCATGGGCGGCAGGGTTGAATCGGGCGAATTGATCATCCGCGAAAAATCGGCGGGCCGCGCGCTGTCGACCTCGCTGTTCTCGCGCTGGGTGGCCTGATGAGTGGATATAACGGCGCCCGTCCGGTCGGGCAGGTGAAAGAGGTCACCAGCCTCACCAATCCGCTGGTCAAGGACATCAAGGCGCTGGCCTTGAAGAAATTCCGCGACCAGCAGAACGCCTTCATGGCCGAGGGACTGAAGCTGGTCATCGATGCGCTCGACCTCGGCTGGCAGATCAGGACCCTGGCCTTCGCCAAGGCCGGACGCGGCAACGCGGCGGTGGAGAAGGTCGCTGCGCGCACGGTGGCTTCCGGCGGCACGGTGCTTGAAGTCTCGGAAAAAGTGCTTGTCGCCATAACCCGCCGCGACAATCCGCAAATGGTGATCGGCGTTTTCTCGCAGAAATTCCTGGCCCTGAAGGATATCCGCGCCGACAATGGCGATGTCTGGGTGGCGCTCGACCGGGTGCGTGATCCCGGCAATCTCGGCACCGTCATCCGCACGGTGGACGCCGTAGGCGCGAAGGGCGTGATCCTGGTCGGAGACACCACCGATCCCTTTTCGGTGGAGACGGTGCGCGCCACCATGGGCTCGATCTTCGCCGTTCCGGTGGCCAAGGCGACGACCGACGCATTCCTCGCCTGGCGCGGCGGGTTTTCTGGCCTCGTCGCCGGCACGCACCTCAAAGGCGCCGTCGACTACCGCTCGGTCGATTTTTCCCGGGGGCCGGTGCTGCTGATGATGGGCAATGAACAGCAAGGCCTGCCCGAAAGCCTGGCGGCGAGTTGCGACAGGCTGCTCAGGATTCCGCAGGCAGGGCGTGCCGATTCGCTCAATCTTGCCGTCGCCACCGGCGTCATGCTGTTCGAGATCCGCCGCGGCGCGCTGAAACTGGACCCGATGGTGGATTCGCAATGAGGGTTGCCCAATCGTGAAATCATGGTCTCCCTATGCGCTGCTGGTCGTCGCGGCCATCGCGCTCGACCAGTGGATAAAACATTTGGTCGAGATCGGCCTTCCCTTTCAGGAAAAGCTCGATCTCCTGCCCTTCCTGGCGCTGTTTCGCACCTATAATACCGGCATCGCCTTCTCGATGTTCTCATCCTTCGGCGATACCGGGCTGGTGATCATCGCCGTTCTCGTCGTTGCCTTCGTGCTGTATCTGGCCACGCACACGCCCTCGGGCCATGTGATTGCCCGCACCGGCTTTGCCCTGATCATCGGTGGCGCGCTTGGCAATCTGATCGACCGTGCCGTCTACGGCCACGTCATCGACTACATCCTGTTCCACACTCCGGTCTGGTCCTTCGCCGTGTTCAATCTCGCCGATGCCTTCATTTCGGTCGGCGCCGCGCTGGTCGTGCTTGACGAAGTTTTGGGCTGGCGGCGCCAGCCCAAGCCCCAGGGTCCCGACGCCTGAGCGATTGACCCGGCGCGGCCGCCGCAGCAGAGTCCAAACGTCGATAGATCGAGGAGAGAAAAATGCCCGAAACCTTCAAAGCCATCCTCGTTTCGCGCGACGCCGAAAAGAAACAGTCGGTGGCGGTGACCGACCTCACCGAAGCCGATCTCATGGACGGTGACGTCACCGTCGCAGTCGAAACGACGACGGTGAACTACAAGGATGGGCTCGCAATATCAGGCAAGGCGCCGGTCATTCGCCGCTGGCCCTTGGTGCCAGGCATCGATTTCGCCGGAACGGTCTTATCCTCTTCCCATCCCGACTGGCGCAAGGGAGACAAGGTCATCCTGAACGGCTGGGGTGTCGGCGAGACGCATTTTGGCGCCTATGCCGGGCGCGCCCGCGTCAACGGCGACTGGTTGGTGCCGCTCCCCGACGGCATCAGCGCGCATGACGCGATGGCGGTCGGCACCGCCGGCTATACCGCAATGCTGTGCGTCATGGCACTGGAGCGGCACGGCATCGTGCCCGATCGCGGGCCCGTGGTGGTGACGGGCGCGGCCGGCGGCGTCGGCTCGGTCGCGGTCTCCATCCTGTCCAGCCTGGGCTATCACGTCATTGCCTCGACAGGGCGCAATGCCGAAAGCCCGTATCTCATCGATCTTGGCGCCGCGGAGGTGATATCGCGCGACGAACTCAGCCAGCCGACCAAGCCGCTCGCCAAGGAGCGTTGGGCGGGCGGCATCGATTCCGTCGGCAGCCACACACTGGCCAATGTGCTCTCTATGACCTCCTATGGCGGTGCCGTCGCGGCCTGCGGCCTGGCCGGCGGCATGGACCTGCCGTCGAGCGTGGCACCTTTCATCCTGCGCGGCGTTTCGCTGCTCGGCATCGATTCGGTGATGGCGCCGAAACCGGTGCGGCTCGAGGCCTGGCGCCGCATCGGCGCCGACCTGGATCTGCGCAAGCTCGCCAGCCTGTCCACGACCATCGGCTTCGACAACATCATCGACGCCGCGCGCGACATCGTCGACGGCAAGATCCGCGGCCGCGTCGTCGTCGACATGCAGTGAGTTCGCCGGGGTAAAACAACCTATCCGCTAAAATTCGAACGATCCCCCGCAGGCTTCCATAATTTCTGTCCGGTAGGGTTTTCGCATGGTCGCGGAATCCGGCATCCAGGAAGCGGAGACTGGCGAAGACGTCGATGCGGTACCCGCGCCGGCGTCGGCGCGGCGGTTCGTCGCCGCACCGCCGCTGGCGCCTGAGCCGCAACAGGCCAGGAATCAGCCGCGATTGGCCGGCCGCGAAGGCTTGCCGCTGTTGACCTTCGTCGCCATCATCATGCTGGCGGGGCTGACGCACCTGACCGGCGCGCCGATCTTCATCAGCCTCGCTTTGCTGGCGACCGGCCTTGCCGGCTTCGGCCTGCACCTGCGCGCCAGAAGGAACGAATACCGCACCGCCGCGCTGCTTGATGAAACCACGGCTCGCAGCCGTGCCGAGATCGAGACGCTGGCCGATCGCATGTGGGAGATGCAGGAGAGCGAAGAGCGCTTTCGCGGCCTGATCGACGCGCTTGGCGATCTCGTCATTCATCGCGACCGCGACGGCTATATCGTCTATGCCAACAAGGTGTTCGCCGATCTCGTCGAGGTCGACCAGCGCGACCTCGCCGGCAAGACCCTGGCGGAACTCGGCATCGAAGTCGGTATCGTTCCCGACGCCGCGTTTTCCGACCATGAATGTCTGAGTTCCACCGACGTCGCCATCCGCACGCCCGGGGGTTCGCGCTGGTTCTCGTGGATCGAACTGTCGGTGCGCGACAAGGACAGCGGTGCTGTCTCGCATCGCGCCATCGCCCGCGACATCACCGCCCGCAAGCGTGCCGAATCCTCGCTGATCACCGCGCGCGAGCGGGCCGAATACGCAAGCCAGGCCAAATCGCGCTTCCTCGCCACCGTCAGCCATGAAATCCGCACGCCGATGAACGGCATCATGGGCATGGCCAGGCTGTTGGCCGATACCAGCCTGTCGCCGGAGCAGCAGACCTATGTCGGCGCCATTTCGACCTCGGCCAGCGCGCTGCTGGCCCTCATCGAGGACCTGCTCGACTATTCCAAGATCGAGGCGGGACGCTTCGATCCCGAACCGCAGCCAATGTCGGTGCGCGAGATCGCCGACAACGTTGTCGAGCTCCTCGCCGCGCGCGCCTTCTCCAAGGATATCGGCCTCGGCTGCCATGTCGAGCCCGACGTGCCGCAATTGATCACCGCAGATCCGGGCCGGGTCAGGCAGGTGCTGCTCAACCTGATCGGCAACGCCATCAAGTTCACCGACAGCGGCGGGGTGCTGGTGAGTATAGCGCGCGCCCGCACTGAAACCACCGACCGCATATGCTTCACCATCGCGGATACCGGGCCAGGCCTGCATGAAGACGACATGGAGCGCATTTTCGAGGAGTTCGAGCAGGCCGACGGTACCTCGACGCGCGCGCATGGCGGAGCCGGTCTCGGTCTTGCCATCTCCAAGCGCCTGGTGACCGCCATGGGCGGCACGATTTCCGTCTCCAGCCGGCTGGGTCAGGGTTCGGAATTCGTCTTCGATATCCCGGCCATCTCCGCGAGCGAGCCACCACCGGGCCGCATGGACGCGCTTCAGGGCAGGCACGCGGTAATCCTGTCGAGAAATATCGTCGAGGCCGACGCCATCGCCCGCAGCATCCGCGCCAACGGCGGCGCGGTCGATATCGCCACCACCGTGGCGCAGGCGGCATCGTTCTCCGGCGATTGCGACGTGCTGCTGGTCGACGCGGCCATGGAAGAGGGCGACGGAAGACTGCTCAAGCGGCTGCGCCAAAGCGGTTTTTCCGATTGCGAAGCCATCACGCTGATCGCCCCGACCGATCGCGGCATGCTCGGCGAGTTCCGCGCCAGCGGCTACGCGACCTTCCTCGCCAGACCGGTGCGAGGCGGAACACTTTTGCGTGTGCTTCTGAGCAGTCATGCGCCGGCGCTTGCCCCGACACGGCCGGAAAAGCCCCACCCGCCGGCGCTTCGCGCCGCCAGTGATCGCCAGCGTGGCCTGTCGGTGCTGATCGCCGAGGACAATGACATCAACGCCATGCTCGCTCGCGCCACGCTGCTGAAGGCCGGTCATCGCGTCAAGGTTGTCGGCAACGGCAAGGCGGCGGTCGAGGCCGTTACCGGTGCCGGACACAAACACCGCTTCGACGTGGTGCTGATGGACCTGCACATGCCGGTGATGGATGGGATGGACGCCATCGCCGCCATCCGCCGTCATGAGGAGGAGACCGCCGTGCCGCCAGTGCCCATCATGGTGCTGTCGGCCGACAGCCAGGAAAAGACCCGCCATGCGGTGCTCGCCCACGGCGCCAGCGGCTTTGTCACCAAGCCGCTCGACCCCGATGCACTGGTCGACGCCATCGAGGGGCAGGTCGCCGCCTGAGACTTTTTTTCATCCATCTCCTGCCGAGCGGCGCCACCTTGCTTTTGCATAACGTAGCCGGTTGACCGTATTCGCCAGCCGACGAAGTATTGCCCGCGACGCCGTATCACGGTACTGTCACAATCCTGTTGCACCTACACCGTATCCCCGTGCCAAGAGGGATGGCTCGAAGGAGAATCACTCGTGCATACAGTTATGCCGGAATGTGACACTCGGCCGAACGCCGGCGGCGCCTTGCTTGCCGGGCGCAATGTCGATTCCGTCACAAAGGGCGCAGCGCTCGGCCGTATCGGCAACCTCGAAGTGCGGCTGGCCCGCAACGAGGCCGAGATCGCGGCCGCGCAGGAAGTGCGCTACCGGGTATTCTACGACGAGCTTGGCGCCAGGAAGAACCTGTTTCAGGTGCAGGACCGCCGTGATGCCGACCGCTTCGATCCGCACTGCGATCACCTGCTCGTCTTCGATACCTCGCTTTCCGGCCCCGAACATCGCCGCATCGTCGGGACCTACCGGCTGCTGCGGCAAGAAATCGCTGCGGCCGCCGGCGGCTTCTATTCCGAAGGCGAGTTCGAGCTGACCAAGCTCATCGCCCGTCACCCCGGCCAGCGCTTTCTCGAGCTCGGCCGCTCCTGCGTCCTGCCGGAATACCGTTCGAAGCGCACCATCGAGGCGTTGTGGCAAGGCATCTGGGCCTACATCAACCACTACGGCATTGGCGTGATGACCGGCTGTGCGTCTTTCCAGGGCACGGTGCCGGCGGCCCATGCCGAGGCGCTCACCTATCTGGCGCATCACTGCCGCACGAATTCGGCTTGGGACGTGCGCGCCGTCGCCGGGCGCTATTGTTCCATGGACCTGATGCCGATCGAGGCGGTCAATGCCAAGGCAGCGATCGCTGCGATGCCGCCCTTGGTCAAGGGCTATCTCAGGGTCGGCGCCCGCATCGGCGACGGCTGCGTCATCGATCGTGAATTCTCGACGGTCGATGTGTTCGTGGTGATGCCGGTCAAGGAGATCGGCGCCCGCTACGTCAATTATTACGGCGGGGAAGCGCAGCGTTTTGCGGCGTGAGCAGTAGGCAGTAGGCAGTAGTGAAGACATCATGATTCATCCACTGACTAATCCCTAATCCCTTCTCTCACGAAATATCCTCCGGCCGCCTGCCGGGCCGGCTCTTGTAGGACGCAAACGACCAGCCGAATTTGAGCGCGCCGCCGCGCACGGCGAATGCCGCGGCGAAACCGGCCAAGCCTGACACGATCTGCGGCAGTCCGGCGACATCGCCCAATGTGAAGATCGACGCGCCAACCAGGGCGGCCGTAACATAGATTTCCGGCCTCAGCAGCACCGAAGGCTCCCCTGCCAGCACGTCGCGCAGGATGCCGCCGAATGTGGCGGTCAGCACGCCGGTGATGACGGAAACGACCGGCGAACCGGTGATGGCCAACCCTTTGGCCGCACCCATCACCGAAAAAGCGGCTAGCCCGACGGCGTCGAGCCAGAGCAGCCACTTCCAGCGGGATTCGACACGGTGTGCGCTGAAAAACACCAGCACCGCAACCGCCGCGCAGATCAGAGCATAGCTGGAATTGGCGATCCAGAAAACCGGCAGGTTAAGGATGACGTCGCGAAGAGTGCCGCCGCCGATGCCGGTGACGCACGCCAGGAAAAGGAAGCCGATAACGTCGAGCTGCTTGCGCGACGCGGCAAGCGCACCTGTCGCCGCGAAGACCGCAACGCCGGCATAGTCGAGAAGCGCGATGGGGTTCAAGGGCGGGACCAGGGAGTAAGGCAGCAGGGGAGTAGGGGAGTATGTTTAGCACGAAGCCGTACTGTTGATACGCCCCTTACTGCCTTACTGCCTTACTGCCTTACTGCCTTACTGCCCTATTCCCCTAACTACGCATCCTTCTCCGCCTGCTCGTTGACGGGCCCCGGCTCGACCGGCGCTTCGCCGGCGGCGATTTTCGGGCCGCCCTTGGCAACGCCGACCATGGCCGGGCGCAGCACCCGCTCCCCGATCGAATAGCCCGGCTGCACGACCTGCACCACCGTGTTGGCCGGCACATCGGGATTGGGCACTTCGAACATGGCCTGGTGGAAATTGGGATCGAACTTCTCGCCTTCCGGCGCGAGCTTCTTGACGCCGTGCCGCTCCAGTGCGGACAGCATGGCACGCTCGGTGAGATCGACGCCGTCGATCAGCGCCTTGAAACCCGCATCGCCGGACGCCTTGGCCTCGGCGGGAATCGCGTCCAGCGCGCGGCGCAGATTGTCCGAAACCGACAGCATGTCGCGGGCGAAGTTCGCGACCGCATAGGTACGCGCGTCATGCACGTCGCGCGCGGTGCGGCGACGCAGGTTCTCCATCTCGGCCGCAACGCGAAGCGCCCTGTCCTTCAGCTCTTCATTCTCCTTCAGGAGCCGCACAACCGCTTCATAATCGCCATCGACGCCACCTTCCGTGCGCTCGGCATTGGCTTCGGTCGCCTCAATTTCGTCGGGCGCGCGTTCGTCTTTTGCCTGGTCGCTCATCGCCGTTTCCCATCATCTCGAATAGTGTGGATTTTGAGCCCGATATCGAGGTTTGGTGGGCAAAAATCAAGGGGTAAGCGAAGGCACGCGCCCAGCCGTTCAAACCGAATGGCGATCAGTGCGATGCTTCGATTTTAATTCAAACTTTACCATAGCTTCCACCTTTGCTTGCCCCGGCGGCGCGATCGGGGAACCATTTGCTGGCTGGAGGATTTTCGAACCGACACAGGATTTTTGAAATGACACCCCGCGACAAGGGCGAAAAGAAAGATCGGATCGCCGCCGAAATCCGGCGCCAGCTAGGCACGGCGGCGGTGAGACGCTTTCTGCATGCGCTGCCGGCCTTTCGCGCCGAGAAAGACATTCCCGACCGCTTCCGGGACCAGCTCGAACGTCTCGACGGCCTGGAAAACAGCATGGCTGGCGGCGCGCGCCATTGATGCATGTGACCGGATGCGATCCGGGTTGGCAGAGTTGCAAGGGTTAGAACAGAACCTGAAGTCGCGGCCTGGATCGAGGATCCCGCGCCCCATCGCGACAATTACGCGCGGTAATTTCTCGTGATTAGCCTTGCGGGAGCCGGGCCCCTCCGCCTATGCTTCATGATGAACATGATTTCCCCTGAGACTGCCGCCAACAGTAAGCGCGCCTGGTTGAAGATCCTGGCGCGCTACAAGAAGCCGGACAGGCGGCGCAGCGCCGTCGAACTGGCGATCACCCTGATCCCTTTCGCAGCACTCTGGGCGCTGTCCTCGATCGCCTTTGCCTATGGCCATTGGTGGGGGCTGGTGCTGATCTTGCCGGCGGCGGGCTTCCTGGTGCGGATTTTCATGATCCAGCACGATTGCGGGCACGGATCTTTCTTCGCCAACCGCACCGCCGATGACTGGATAGGCCGCGTCCTGGGCGTGCTTACGCTGACGCCTTATGATTGCTGGCGGAGTGCTCATGCCACCCATCATGCCAGCGCGGGTAATCTCGACGAGCGCGGCGTTGGCGATATCAAGACGTTGACGGTCGCGGAGTACCGGCGGATGTCCTGGAGAGGTCGCCTCGCCTATCGTCTCTATCGCCATCCCCTGGTCATGTTCGGACTGGGGCCGATATGGCTCTTCATCTTCGAGCAAAGGCTGCCGGTCGGGATGATGCGCGGTGGCCTGAAGCCCTGGGTATCCTCGATGGCCACCAACCTCGCCATCGTTCTGGCAGCGTCGATCCTGATATGGTTCGTCGGTATTGGCGCTTTTCTGGTCGTCCACCTGCCGATCGTCATCCTTGCCGGATCCGCCGGCATCTGGCTGTTCTATGTCCAGCACCAGTTCGAGGAGACCGAATGGGCGAAGGACGATGAGTGGGAGTTCCAGCGTGCCGCCTTGCACGGATCCTCCTATTATGACCTGCCGCCGGTGCTGAACTGGTTCACCGGCAACATCGGTGTCCATCATGTCCATCACCTCTCCGCGAAGGTGCCAGGCTACCGCCTGCAGGAAGTGCTGCGCGATTATCCGGAACTGCGCGGCATAGGCCGCATCACCCTTCTTGAGAGCCTGCGCTGCGTCAAGCTGGCGCTGTGGGATGAAAACAGCGGCAAGCTGGTGTCGTTTCGCCAGGCACGGATGGCGGCGTAGCCATCTTCTGCCTGGCTCTGCTGTCCCCGATCCGCCGGCGGCACCTCCTGTCGTCGTGACGGGAGAGGACAGGCGGCCGCAAACCTGTCGCTGGAAGTGTCGTGACGTCACCCGGCACGCAGCCGACGCCAGGAGTATTTTGGTCCCTTGGGCTTCGGCACGGCGGCAGGCTGGTAGTAGAGTCCCAATCCGCCGGTGCGGCCTTCGTCCAGCCGCTTCAAGAGCACGGGATTGGAGATTTCGAATTCATCGAAACCGAGCCGCAGCATATGCGGCAGTTGGTCGACCAGCACCTGGCCGGTGGCGCGCACGGCACCTTCGAAATGATGTCGGCTGCGCAGCAATTCGCCCTTTGAGAAGGAGCGGCCATCGCTGAACGACGGAAAAGCCAGCGCCACCAGCGACAGTTGGTCGAGCAGGCCAGCAATCCTTTCGAGCTGATCGCCGGGTTGCAGCACGACACCGATCCTTTCCTTGGCCGACCGGCGCACCTCCGGATCGAGATCGAGAAACGCCTGCAGCGGCAGGATGAAGCGGCCATTGCCGGACAGCGCTTCCGCGCCTTCGGCATGAGCCCACTCATCCTCCCGAAAACCCGTCGGGGTCCAGAGGCGGGTCTCCGGTATCGTCGGTTCAGTCATCGAAATTTCCTAAAATTCAAAGAGCTCAAGGGGGTGTGGAGATTCAAGCAGGCCCGAGTCGAAAACGGTAGCTTCCGAGAGCCGGAGCGGAGCGTACTTGTAGTACGTGAGCCCCCGAAGCCGCCGTTTGCAGGCCGGCCTCACCTGAATATCAGCATACCCTATAACGATGCGTCGGTCAGCGACTTCTCCAGTCCCGACAGGTGAATGCCGCACTCGGTCTTGGCATGGCCGGCCCAGCGGCCGCTGCGCGCGTCCTCGCCCGGCTGCACCGGCTGGGTGCACGGGAAGCAGCCGATCGACAGATAGCCATAGGCGACCAGCGGATTTTCCCGCAGTGCATGCGCGCGCATGTAGTCCGCCTGGTCCGACGTCGTCCAGTGCGCCAGCGGATTGATGCGGATACGTGGGCCGACCGCCTCGAACACCGGAAGTGCTGCGCGCGTCGAGGCCTGGAAGCGTTTGCGGCCGGTGAACCAGGCGCGGAAAGGCGCTACGCCCCGAGCCAGCGGCTCGACCTTGCGCACATCGCAGCAGGCGTCGGTATTAGTCTGGTGCAGATTGCCGGTCGGATCGATCCGCTCGAGTGCTGCCTCGTCGGGCTTGATCACCTGGATGTTGGTCAACCCGAAATCGGCGACCAGGGCGTCGCGATAGCCGAGCGTCTCCTCGAAATGCTTGCCGGTATCGAGAAAGATGACCGGCAGCGAGCGATCGACTTCGGAAATCATGTGCAGTAGCACGGCCGAATCGGCACCGAAGGAAGACACCGCGGCAATCTCGTCGTGAAACAGGTCGCCTGCCGCGCGTTCGATGATGTCGAGCGGATTCAGGTGGCCGTAAAGCGCGTCAAACCCCGCCGCTTTGGCGGCGATGCCGTCATCGGCGTCGACGATAGGGTCAAGCGGCCTTGGCTTCGCCAGCATAGAGCGCCTCCTTGAACGGCGCGGGACCGACACGGCGGTAGGCGTCGATGAATTTCTCTTGTGAGTTGAGCCGAAGGCCGAGATAGGTCTCGACGATCTGCTCGATGGCGTCGGTGATCTCTTCCGACGAGAAGCCGCGGCCGATGATCTCGCCCACCGAAGTGTTCTCGTCGGCCGAACCGCCAAGCGTCACCTGGTACAGCTCGGTGCCTTTCTTTTCGACTCCGAGAATGCCGATATGTCCGACATGGTGATGGCCGCAGGCATTGATGCAGCCGGAGATCTTCAGCTTCAACTCGCCGATCTCGCGCTGCCGCTCCAGCGAGGCGAAGCGACGCGAGATCTCCTGCGCGATCGGGATCGAACGCGCTGTGGCCAGCGCGCAATAGTCGAGGCCCGGGCACGAGATGATGTCCGATATCAGGTTCGAATTGGCGGTCGCCAGGCCGATATCGACCAGCGCGTCATAGACCGCCTTCAGGTCGGCGCGCGCCACATGCGGCAGGATCAGGTTCTGCTCGTGGCTGACGCGCAACTCGTCGTATCCATACTTCTCGGCGATATCGGCAATCGCTTCCATCTGGCTGTCGGTCGCATCGCCCGGCACTTCGCCGATACCCTTCAGCGAGATGGTCACCGCCGCATAGTCGGGGTGGCGATGCGTCACCACGTTCTGGTCGAGCCAATCCGAGAAGCCCTTGGAATCGAGGCGTGCCAGCTTTACAGCCTCGTCGCCGTCCGGCCGCGCGGTCAGCGCTGGCGGCGCGAAATAGACGTCGATGGCGCGGATGTCTGCTTCCGGCAGCTTCAACTCGGCATCCTTCAATTGCTGCCATTCCGCCTCTACCTGGCGCGTGATCTCCTCGACGCCGGTCTCGTGGACCAGGATCTTGATGCGCGCCTTGAACTTGTTGTCGCGGCGGCCATGCAGGTTGTAAACGCGCAGGATCGCCGTGCAGTAGGACAAAAGGTCGGCTTCCGGCAGGAAATCGCGGATCTTCCTGGCGACCATCGGCGTGCGCCCCTGGCCGCCGCCGACATAGACGGCGAAGCCGAGCTCGCCGGCCGCGTTCTTCTTCAGGTGCAGGCCGATGTCATGGGTCTGGATGGCGGCGCGGTCGCGCTCCGCGCCGGTTACCGCGATCTTGAACTTGCGCGGCAGGTAGGAAAACTCCGGATGAACAGATGACCACTGGCGCAGGATTTCCGCATAGGGACGCGGATCGGCGACCTCGTCGGCCGCCGCACCCGCGAAATGGTCCGCGGTGACGTTGCGGATACAATTGCCGCTGGTCTGGATGGCGTGCATCTCGACACTCGCCAGATCCGCCAGGATTGCAGGAATGTCGGACAGCGCCGGCCAGTGGAACTGGATGTTCTGGCGCGTGGTGAAATGGCCGTAGCCCTTGTCGTATTTGCGCGCGATGTGGCCGAGCATGCGCAACTGCTTGCTGTTCAGCGTGCCATAGGGCACCGCGATGCGCAGCATATAGGCGTGCAATTGCAGGTAGACGCCGTTCATCAGCCTGAGCGGCCGGAACTGGTCCTCGGTGATCTCGCCGGCGAGCCGGCGCTGGACCTGGTCGCTGAACTCGGCGACGCGGGCCTGGACAAAATCGTGATCGAACTCATCGTAGCGGTACATGCTTCGTCTTTCAGGGCGCGTCCGCCCGTGTTCACTTCTGGTCTGGGCTTACGCCGCCCGGGAGGCCTGCTTGCCAAGATCGTTGCGAATGGTCGGGCCCGCGGCGCGGATCTTCTCGCGCAACCGCACCGGCTCGACAACGCCGTTCACGATTTCGGCATCGATGAGGTTGACGTCGAGGACTTCGTTGTCGGCGTGGGCCTTGGCACCGATCGCTTCCAGGCGATCCTCGGCCGCCTTGTCATGGGCGAGGTCGGCATGGTCCGCCCTCTCGGCCCAGCCGCCGTCTGCGTACCAGACGGCGATGCCGTCGGCGAGCCGGTTGGCGGTCAGTATCTTCATTGCTGAACTCCCTCGGTGGCAGCTATGGGCGCACCTTCATGCCTGTGTGCCGCGAGCGGTTCGGACCGTTCGAAATTGGCGCCGGCGACCGCATCGCCGATGATGGTCATGACCGGACCTGAGAGATCGGAGCGCGCTTCCAACGACGGCAGGTCGGCAAGCGTGCCGTGGAAACGGCGGCGATTGCCGAGGCTGGCATTCTCGACCACGGCTACCGCCGTATCGGGCGAAAGCCCGGCCTCGATCAGCCGGCCGGCAACCTCCGCGGCCACCGAGCGGCCCATATAGACAGCAACGGTGGCACCCGAAATGGCAAGCTTGGCCCAGTCGGGCAGCGAATTGCCCTTGAGATCATGACCGGTGGTGAACACCATCGAGGAGGAAACCCCACGCAGCGTCAGCGGCAATTCGAAATCGGCGGCGGCAGCGAAAGCAGCGGTAACGCCCGGAACCACCTCATAGGCGATGCCGGCATCACGCAGCGCCGCCATCTCCTCGCCGGCCCGGCCGAACACCAGGGGATCGCCCGACTTCAGCCGCACCACACGCTTGCCTTCGCGGCCAAGCTCGACCAGCAGCGCATTGATCTCGGCCTGGCTCTTGGTGTGACAGCCCTTGCGTTTGCCGACCGCCAGCCGCTCGGCGTCGCGTCGGCCCATGGCGACGACAGCCTCCGGCACCAGCGCGTCGTGGACGATGACATCGGCCTCCATCAGCAGGCGATGCGCACGCAGCGTCAAAAGGTCCTCGGCACCGGGGCCCGCGCCAACCAGGGCGATATGGCCTGAAGCGGATGCAGCCGAACGCAGAAGATCGGCGGCTGCGTCATGCGCCTGCGAAAGCTTGCCAGCTTCGACGGCGCGCGCCGGCGCACCGCCGAAGAACTCGCTCCAGAACCGGCGGCGCGAATTGCCCCTGGGCAGGCTTTCAGCGGCGGCCCGGAAGGACGCGGCGAGAGCCGCCAACCTGCCCAACGAGGGCGACAGCATGCGGTCGATGCGGGCACGCAGCATTTGCGCCAGCACCGGCCCAGCGCCTTCCGTGCCGATGGCGATCGCGACCGGTGCGCGATTGACCAGCGCCGGGGTGAAAAAATCGCAAAGCTCCGGCCGGTCCACCGCATTGACGGGGATGCCGAGCCGGCGCGCATCCTGGACAACGCGCCGGTCGAGCGCCTCATCGCCGCTGGCAGCGAACACCATCACCGAGCCTTCCAGCCGACTCGCCTCATAGGCCGCGATGTGGGTGGCGCCGCTCTGCGCGATGAAGCCGAGCATGTCCGGTGAGGCGCTCTCCGCGACGATGCGCAGCGTAGCGCTGGACTGCCCAAGCAATCGTGCCTTGGCCAACGCTTCGTCGCCGCCGCCGACGATCGTTACGGCTTCGTCCTCGACCCGTACGAAGACGGGGAAGGCATTGAGCTTGGGGGCGGGCTGCGGCATGGATACGAACGGAATCCTGATCTGGTCTTCACTTCTACGCGTGGGCGCGAAAAAGCTGAAGAAACCCACTCGCGCATCACCTTCCGGGATGCAATCGCTTTTTCTAAAGGGCCGCAGCCAAGAGAAAAATATTCCACCTTGTTGCGGAGACCGGCATCAAGCCGCTGTCGCGGGCCTTGATTTCTCCTCTTTTTTGGGCCGAACGCGCTTTATGACAAAACCGTTTTTTCTAAATTCTACTAATTTAGTAGATTAAAGCTGCCTGGCGGTCGTGCGCGCGCCTCCACCTCGACGGAGCGCCCGTATGACCTGGCTTTTTGGCTGGAACATTACCGGATCGAGGCGCGTTCCTTCCGCATGCGCAATTCAAAATCATACCTGGCCGCGGCGTGAAGCCAAGCGTGGCGGCAGCGAAGGAAGGAGCCCGGCGTCATGAGCGCGATCAAGTTGAAGCACGGCATCTGGATCATGGTGGCCGACGGAGAAAAAGCGCTCTTCCTCAGAAATGCAGGTGACACCAAATTTCCGAACCTCGAAGTGGTGCAGGAAGTGAGGCAGGACAACCCGCCAACGCGCGAGCAAGGCAGCGACAGTCCCGGTCGCTACAATGACGGTCCCTCGGTTCACCGCAGCGCGGTCGAGGAGACGGATTGGCATCGGATCGGCAAGGAGCGCTTTGCCGACGAACTCGCCGAACGGCTCTACAAGCTGGCTCATCGAGGCTCTTTTGACGAAATCATCCTCATCGCGCCGCCGCTCGTGCTCGGCGCGATGCGCAAGATCCTGCACAAGGAAGTCAGCGACAAGGTCAGCGCGGAAATTCCCAAGACGCTGACCAACCACGCGGTATTCGAGATCGAGGCCCTGTTGCGGGCAGCTTGATCGTTGGCGATCGAGCGCCGCCGTTGCGGCGCATGATTTCGGCTGACCTTCGAATTCCGGCTTGCTTGCCCACCGGCGAGGTATTTGTCGCTTCACCGGCAATTCCCGGTTTAGCGGGGTTGCGTGGCCGACACCCAATCCACCATATTGCAAACAGGCGGCGGCTTCGGGCGGCGCATATCCTGCATCGCTGGCTTGAAAGGCGCTCCATAGACAATGCCGCATGACACTCCCCTTATCGCCACCATCGTAGCCGGTCTGGGGCTCGCTTTCGTCTTCGGCGCTCTCGCCAACCGCTTCCGCATTCCGCCGCTGGTCGGCTATCTCGTGGCCGGCGTGCTGGTTGGGCCGAACACGCCCGGTTTCGTCGCTGACGCCGGCCTTGCCAATGAGCTCGCCGAAATCGGCGTCATCCTGTTGATGTTCGGCGTCGGCCTGCATTTTTCGCTGAAGGATCTCCTGTCGGTCCGCGCCATCGCCGTGCCCGGCGCCATCGTCCAGATCGGCTTTGCCACGGCACTCGGCGCGGGGCTTTCCTGGATGCTCGGCTGGTCGGCTGGAGCAGGACTGGTCTTCGGCCTGGCGCTGTCGGTGGCCTCGACCGTGGTGCTGCTGCGCGCCCTGCAGGAGCGCCGCCTGATCGAGACCGAGCGCGGCCGCATTGCCGTCGGCTGGCTGATCGTCGAGGACCTGGCCATGGTGCTGGCCCTGGTGCTTTTGCCGGCGCTTGCCGGCGTGCTTGGCGGCCAGGAGCAGGCGGATGCCCATGCGAGCGGCCTGCTGTCGCTGCCCGCGAGCTACGGCATCTGGGGCGTCGTCGGCATCACGCTGGCCAAGGTCGCCGCCTTCGTCATCGTCATGCTGGTGGTAGGCCGCCGCGTCATTCCCTGGATCCTGCACTATGTCGCCCATACCGGCTCGCGCGAGCTGTTTCGGCTTTCGGTGCTGGCGATAGCGCTTGGCGTCGCCTTCGGCGCGGCCAAGCTGTTCGGCGTCTCGCTGGCACTGGGCGCTTTCTTCGCCGGCATGATCATGAGCGAGTCCGAACTCAGCCACCGCGCCGCGGAGGAATCGCTGCCGCTGCGCGATGCCTTCTCGGTGCTGTTCTTCGTCTCGGTCGGTATGCTGTTCGACCCGTTCAGCCTGTTCAGCAACGGCTTGCCGATTCTGGCAACGCTCGCCATCATCGTCGTCGGCAAGTCGCTGGCGGCCTTCCTCATCGTCGTCGCCTTCGGTTATCCCCTGGCGACGGCGCTGATGATTTCGGCGAGCCTTGCCCAGATCGGCGAGTTCTCCTTCATCCTGGCCGAACTCGGCGTCGGGCTGAAACTGCTGCCCGAACAGGGGCGCGATCTCATCCTGGCGGGCGCCATCCTTTCGATCGTGCTCAACCCGGTGATGTTTCTGGTCATCGACTGGATGAAGCCATGGCTCGAGGCCCGCGCCGCCAGGACGGCGCCGCCTGTGGAGCCCAAACCGGTCGGCCCGGCGACGGAGCCCGGCCAGGTGGCTTCCGTCGCCTCGGCGGCGAAGCAGGAAGATGGGCCGCCGCCAAGAACAGCCCTTAGCGGCCACGCGATCCTGATCGGCTACGGCCGTGTCGGCAGTCTCGTCGGCGCTGCGTTGAAGGAAGCCGCCCTGCCCTTCCTGGTGGTCGAGGATGCCGACAAGACACTGGTGAAGCTCAAGGCCGAGGGCACCGAGACAGTGGCGGGCAACGCCGCCAATGCCGAAGTGTTTGCAGCCGCCAATCCCGAAGGCGCGAAACGGCTGATCCTGGCCATCCCCAATGCCTTCGAGGCCGGTCAGATCGTTCTGCGTGCGCGCGCCGCCAATCCCGCCATCAACGTCGTCGCCCGCGCCCATTCCGATGCCGAGGTCGAGCATCTCAAAGGGCTCGGCGCCGATACGGTGATCATGGGCGAACGCGAGATCGCGCGCGGCATCGTGGAAGAGGTGCTTGGTCACAAGCCGCGGGCGGCTGAACCGTCCGCCGCCTGAGCCGATCCTGCACGGACCTAATCCGTGCTTAGCGAGAACGCGGCCGACCGTGGAGGGCTGGACCTCGAACAGGTGGGGCGGCCTTGGACGCGCCCGCTGACATCGGCCACTCCTGCCATTTCTTCGTATTGCGCTTAACCGAGTTCTTGGGCGAGTCCGATGAGCAACCCCTCAGGCCCACGGATGTAGCAGAGCCGATACACGTCTTTATACTGGACTACTTCGCCTACGAGCTGCGCGCCGCGCGTGCGGAGCCTTTCAAGCGTCTCGTCGATGTCATCCACGGTGAACATGACGCGCAGGTACCCTAGGGCGTTGACCGGGGCGTTCCGGTGATCTGCGACGACAGGCGGCCTGAGGAAGCGGGAGAGCTCGAGCCGGCTATGGCCGTCCGGTGTGCGCATCATGGCAATCTCGACATGCTGATCGCCCAGTCCGGTGACACGTCCGGCCCATTCTCCTTCGATCGTGGCCCGTCCTTCAAGCTCGAGGCCGAGTTCGCGAAAGAAATCAACCGCCTCTCCGAGGTCTTCGACGACGATTCCTACGTTGTCCATCCGCTTGAGCGCCATGTTTCCATCTCCAAGGTGTCGTTCGAATCTACAAGGCGTCGCCTGGTCCAACAATGGATGCTCGAGGTGCTCCGCCTGCAGCCAGGTTGATCACGCCACGAAGGCAGAGCCGCCATTTTGCGCGACGCTGCCGAGGTATTTTGCCGGCGGCTTGCCAAGCGCCTTTTTGAACATGGTGATGAAGGCGGTGACGGAATCATAGCCGAGATCGCCGGAGACCTGCTGCACGCTCGCACCGGAGGCCAGTTCTCGAATTGCGACGATCAGATGCAACTGCTGGCGCCAGCGTCCGAAGCTTAGGCCAGTCTCCTTCACGACGAGACGGGCGAGACTGCTCTCGCTGAGCGCAACCCGGCTGGCCCATTGCGACAATGTGCTGCGGTCGGCGGGATCCTGCGCCAACGCTTCGGCGATCCGCCTCAATCGCGGCTCGGATGAGATCGGCAGATGCAGCCGCTGGACAGGCATGCGCGGCAGCTCGGCAAGCAGCGTCATGATCAAAAGCGCATCCCTCGCCTCATCATCCCCCACGCCATCGGACAGTTCGATGATCAGTTCGCGCAGCAGCGGCGAGACCGAAAGGGTGCAGCACCGGTCCGGCAATTCGGCGGCTCCCGGCTCGATGTAGACGAAGAAGATCCGGGCGTTGGCGGTCGCGATATTGCTGTGCTCCATGTCGCCGGGAATCCACACCCCGCAATGCGGCGGCACCATCCACAGGCCGCTCGGGACGCGGCATGTGACGCCACCGCCGAGCGCGAAGACGAGTTGGCCTTTGCGATGCCGATGGGAGGGGACTTCGGCCCTGGTTTCGGTAACGTCGACGCGCACGGCGATTGCCGGTGCGAGGACGTCATCCACATTGAAATCGAGCCATGGGTAACGAAGAGGTTGTCTCATGATTGACGGCTTTTAGCGATTAAACGCCACGATAGCTAAATTCTTCAAGCTGGGAAGTCGATAGGTTCCAGCTTGCCCATGCACCCGGTTGATCAGGATGCCACCGCGCTTTGCATCCACAAACCAGCAGGAAGGTACGTCTCATGCTCGCCCTAGTCATGTCTTCCGACAGCCCCGCCGGACTGACGCTTGCCGAGGTCGAGGACCCACGGCCTCTCGCAAACGAGGCGCTTGTCTCGGTCCACACAACCTCGTTGAATCGCGGCGAATTGCGCCTGCTCACCATACGCCCGGACGGCTGGATACCCGGCCAGGACCTCGTCGGGATCGTCGAACGGCCAGCGGCCGACGGCTCCGGGCCAGCCGTGGGCGCCCGGGTCGCGGCTCTGGTCGACCAGGCGGGCTGGGCCGAACGCGTCGCGGTTTCGACTGACCGCCTCGCCGTCCTGCCGGATGACGTCAGCTTCGTTTCCGCGGCCACGCTTCCGGTCGCGGGCACCACCGCGCTCAGGACTTTGCGCCATGGCGGCGACCTTGCCGGCCAACGGGTCCTGATCACCGGCGCAAGTGGAGCGGTCGGCCGTTTCCAGATCCAGATCGCGCGCGAACAGGGCGCGAGCGTGACCGCGGTCGCGGCCTCCCGGCATGGCGAGGATCTCCGCCGCCTGGGTGCCGGGCAAGTCGTCGAGGCGATCGAACTGGCTGAGGGGCCGTTCTCGCTGATCACCGAATCGGTCGGCGGCCAAAGCCTTGCCCACGCGATCGAACGCGTCGCTCCTGGCGGGACGATGGTCATGTTCGGCTCGAGCAGTGGCGAACTCACGCCAATTGGGTTCCGCCAGTTCGTTCCGGGTCACGAGGGGGCGAGGCTTCAGACTTTCGCCTACTACACGTCTGGCGCGGGCATTGGCTCGGACATCGCCTCGCTGCTCGCTCTCGTTGCGGCCGGCCGGCTGGAAACCCGCGTCGCCCTGACCATGCCATGGACCGACATCGCCCAAGCCCTGGACGCTCTGCGACAGCGCAGCTTCAGCGGCAAGGCCGTTCTCACCATGACCGGATGAACGATCCCTAGGCTGAGACCTGCCCCATCACACGTGCTGGCCGCCATTAATGTGGATTTCCGAGCCGGTCACATAAGACGCCTGCCCGGAGCACAGGAAGAAGATGATGTCGGCGACCTCGGCCGTGGTGCCCAGCCGCCTGAGCGGAATGGTCTCGACGATCTTGTCCGTGCCCGGCGACAGGATCGCGGTGTCGATTTCGCCCGGCGCAATGGCGTTGACGCGGATCCCGTGCGGGCCGAAATCATGCGCCATCTCGCGCGTCAGCGAGCCGAGCGCCGCCTTCGATGTCGCATAGGCGGTGCCGGCGAAGGGGTGCACCCGGGTGCCGGCGATCGAGGTGACGTTGACGATCGACCCTTTCGCCGATGCCAGTTCCTTGAACAGCCCGCGCGCCAGCATGATCGGCGCGAAGAAATTGACCTGGAACACGTCGCGCCAGACATGCATCGGCGTGTCGATGGAGTTCATGCGGCTGTTGCCGTCCTTGAGCTTTGGCGAAATGCCGGCATTGTTGACCAGCGCGTGCAGCTGCCCGCCATGCGCCTCGAGCCGGTGGCGGATTTCGGAGACGGCGATGCCGACATCCTCCTGGTCGGCGAGATCGACCTTGATGTGGTCCTCGGGCCCGGCCGGCCACGGGCAATCCTCGGCAAACGCTTGGCGCGAGCAGGTGATGACGCGCCAGCCCTCGCGCGAGAAACGCTTGACCGTGGCATGGCCGATGCCACGGCTGGCGCCGGTCAGCACAATGGTCTTCCTGGTGTCGATCTCTGCCATGTCGGGAGGTGTAGCCGAACGGTGTGGCGCTGGCGAGAGGCGAGTTGCCGCTAGCCTCCGCCGAGAATGTCGAGGATCGACGTCTGCCGCTTCTTGAGCGGACCGCCGACACTGCCCGGCGGCACCGGATGTCCGACCGAGGCGGTGGTTCCGGAGTCGCCCGGCATATCGAAACCGTCGGCGTCGACCGTCTGGGCCGGGCGGGGCGCGCGAACCGGCGCTGGCTGCGCCGCGACGGCAGCGGGCGCCGACTGGCCGACAGGCGCTTGCGGCTTCGGAGCCGGCTGTGTCGCATCGGCCGACGGGATTTCGTCCGGCACGATCCTATCGGCCGGCGTCGATTTCCAGGTACCAGGCAGCGGCCGCACGGGCACGCCCTCATGCGCGGCGACCATGAACTCGTGCCAGGCCTGCGCCGGCAGCGCGCCGCCGGTGACCTTCTTCATCGGGCTGCCGTCGTCATTGCCGAACCATACGCCGGTGGTGAGATTGGCGGTGTAGCCGACGAACCAGGCGTCGCGCGAATTCTGGCTGGTGCCGGTCTTGCCGGCCGACGGCCAGGTGAAGGCCGCCTTCCTGGCCGTGCCGATCTCCACCGTCCCGGTCATCATCGAGTTCATCATGCCGACGATCTCGGGCTTCACCACGCGCGGCGCGCTGCCGCTGCCGGCGTCGTACAGCACCTTGCCCTCGGCTGATGTCACGCGGCGGATGAAATGGATGTCCGGCTTGTAGCCGCCATTGGCGAAAGGCACATAGGCCGAGGTCAGCTCCAGCGGCGTCACTTCCGACGTGCCTAGCGCGATCGAGGTGTTGGCCTGCAGATCGGACTGGATGCCCATGCGATGCGCCGCCTCGACCACTGCGTCCGGCCCCACTTCCATGGTCAGCTGGGCCGCCACCGAGTTCAGCGACTTCGCCAAGGCGGTTGCCAGCGTCACCTTCCCGAAATACTTGCCGCCGTAATTGTCGGGTGTCCATTTGCCGATCTTGATCGGCGCATCGTTGCGCACGCTGTCGGGCGTGCGGCCGGCCTCGAGGGCGGCCATGTAGACGAACGGCTTGAACGCCGAACCGGGCTGCCGGCGCGCTTCCGAGGCGCGGTCGAACTGGCTGGTCGAATAATCGTAGCCGCCGACCATGGCACGCACCGCGCCCGAATCGTCGATCGACACCAGCGCGCCCTGGGTGACGTTGAGCTTCTTGCCGCTTTCATCGATCAGCCGGCGGATCGATTGTTCCGCGAGCTTCTGCAGGTTCAGGTCGACGGTGGAATCGATGACGATGTCGCCGCGCACGTCGCCGATCAGATCGGGCAGCTCTTCCATGATGGTGTCGGCGACGTAGTTTTCCGAGCCTGTCCAGTAGGACGGCGCGCGCGTCGCCGGCGCGCTCATCGCCGTGGTCAGTTCCTTGGCGCTGATCTTGCCTTCGTCGCGCATAGCGGCGAGCACCAGCTGCGCGCGGTCCTCGGCGGCCTTGGGATCGCGCGCCGGCGACAGTCGCGACGGCGCCTTCAGGAGACCGGCAAGCAGCGCCGCCTCCGACAAGGTGACATCGCGCGCGCTCTTGCCGAAATAACGGCGCGAGGCCGCTTCGACGCCATAGGCGCCCGAGCCGAAATAGACCCGGTTGAGGTACATTTCGAGGATCTGGTCCTTGGTGTGCTTGTGCTCCAGCCACAGCGCCAGCAGCACCTCCTGCACCTTGCGCTCCAACGTCCGGTCTGGCGTCAGGAACAGGTTCTTGGCCAGTTGCTGCGTCAGCGTCGAACCGCCTTGCGAGAAATGCCCGCCGGCGAGGTTGGCGACCATGGCGCGCGACAGGCCGATCGGATCGACGCCGAAATGCGAATAGAAGCGGCGGTCCTCGATGGCGATGACCGCCTCGGGGATGTAGGGCGACATTTCGTGCAGGCCGACCGCCTCGCCGCCGCTCATGCCGCGATTGGCGAGCAGTTGGCCGTCGGCGGAGACGATCTTGATATTGGGCGCGCGATCGGGGATCGACCAGGTCGTGGCCGCCGGCATCTTGGCACCGTAGTAGACGACGACGCCGGCCACGGCGATGCCGCCCCAGATGGCCAGCACGAAGCACCAGTAGACCAGCCGGCCGAGCACGCCGAACAGGCCGCGCCGGCTCCTGCCGCGCCTGGCACGCGACGATTTTGCCTTTGGCGGTTTGCGTTTGGCGGAGGCTTTGCGGTTGCTGGGCACGACGCGATCCTCCTCGCTCACCGAAAGACCGGTCTGGGATCTCGCTTGTGGCGGTCCCTCGAAACTGGGTTCGATGCGGCTGTCTCTGCGGTTCGCCATGCGCTGCGCTTGATATCCCGATGCCTATGGCGTTCGGGTTGCAGAGTAGATGCGGCGGTTTAAAGGCGGGTTAAATCCGGCAGGCAGCGATAGTCAGGCGTGGGGAGCAATGCGGAGCCGGCAAGCCCGGGCTCCGTTCAGTTCTGCTGGATCGAGATGCCCTTGTCGTCGATCTTGAGTTCAACGCCTTTCGGCTTGGTCTGTTCGCGGTAGACGTAGACGCCGAGCGCGATGACCACGACGACGAGCGCGCCAATGACGAGATAAAGCGTATTCTGTTTCATGGCGCGCTCCTCGGTGCCCGGCCTCAGGCTCGCTTCAGGACCCTGACCAGGATCAGCAGGATGATGGCGCCGATCGTGGCGTGGATGATCGAGGCGAGGATGCCGCCGCCGATGGACAAGCCGATCCGCGGGAACAGCCAGCCCGCGATGAACGCGCCGATGATGCCGACGATGATGTTGCCGATCAGGCCGAAGCCGAAACCGGAGACGATGAGACCGGCGAGCCAGCCGGCGATGGCACCGATGATGATGAAGACGAGCAGGCTTTCGACGCCCATGGCGATTTCCCTCCGAGCAAGAGGCGAGCGCGGAGCGGAAAGCCCCGAATCGGCCTCGATATCAATGGCTTCAGGCTATGCGAAAGCCGCCGCCCTCGCCAGCGGCCTGCTCATTGGTCGCCGTCGTCGCTCCCGGCGGGCCGCCAGCTCGTCGGCTCGACCTTCTTCTGCGTATCGCTGTCGATGTAGACCCACCAGCCGCCGTCCCGGTATTGCGCGATGGATTCGTTGAGCACGCCGTCGCCGTCCTTCCAGGTCACGGTGACCTTGGAGCCGTCGGTGGGCGCGGTCGATATGGGCTTCCTATCCGCCATGTCATCCCTCTTTTCGAGCCGACGGAACACGACGGCCGGCATCTGGTCCCGGACGGAACATCGGCGGCAGCGCCGCGACGCCGTCAGCTATGAGCGAAAATATCCTCTTCGTCCCAGCCCATGAGGTCAAGCTTGGCGCGTGTTGGCAGGAAGCGGAAACAGGCGTCGGCCTCTTTCGTGCGATCCTCGCGCGCCAGCCGCGCCGCCAGCACGTCGCGCAGCCGGTGCAGATAGAGCACGTCGGATGCGGCGTATTCGAGTTGTTCGGGCGACAGCGTTTCGGCCGCCCAGTCCGACGATTGCTGCGCCTTGGACAGGCCGACGCCCAGAAGCTCGAAGCAGATGTCCTTGAGCCCATGCCGGTCGGTGTAGGTGCGGGTCAGCCGCGAGGCGATCTTGGTGCAGAATACCGGCTCGGGCATCACACCGAATGCATGGTAGAGCACGGCAAGGTCGAAGCGCCCATAGTGGAACAGCTTGGTCACGCTGTGGTTTCCCAAGAGCTTGACGAGGTTCGGCGCTTCCTTTTGGCCCGGCGCGATCTGGATGACGTCGGCGCTGCCGTCGCCGGGTGAAATCTGCACCACGCACAACCGGTCGCGATGCGGGTTCAGTCCCAGCGTTTCCGTATCGATGGCAACCGCCCCGACATTGTAGCGGGACAGGTCGGGCAGATCGTTTTTGTGGAAACGGATATCGCTCATCGTCTTCTCCGGGGTCGCGCTTTCGGCATCGCGCATCCATCGAGCGGACGCGCGCGCTCCAGCACGTTGCGCTGGCAACCCGTCCTTGCCGTGATCGGTGGAAAAATCAACATAAACTTGATTTTCCCGCCTTTCGTGAGTTCCCGGCTCAGCGCGTCAGCGCGTCCAGAATGCGTGCCCAGGAGCGCTGGCCCTTGTGGAACGAACTCAACTCGTACTTTTCGTTGGGCGAGTGGATGCGGTCGTCGTCGAGGCCGAAACCGACCAGCAGCGATTCCATGCCGAGATAGGTCTGGAAATCGCCGACCACGGGGATCGAGCCGCCGCTGCCGATCGTCACCGCCGGCTTCGGCCATTCGTCCGACAGCGCCGTCTTGGCCTTGGCCAGGAACGGCGAGTCGTAGGAAAGCTGGATCGCCGGCGAGCCACCATGCGGGTGGAATTCGACCGAACAGTCGGCCGGAATGCGCTCCCTGACGAATTGCTGGAAGGCGGCGCGGATCTTCTTGGGATCCTGCTTGTGGACGAGGCGGAAAGATACTTTCGCCGAGGCCTGCGCCGCAATCACCGTCTTGAAGCCCTTGCCGGTATAGCCGCCGGTGACGCCGTTGAACTCGGCCGTCGGCCGTGCCCAGGTGAGTTCCAGCAGCGAGCGGCCCTTTTCGCCCGACGGGATCGACAGGCCGACGGGGCCAAGGAACGTCTCGGCCGTTTCGCCCAGCGTTTCCCATGATTTCAGGATCTGCGAGGGCGTTTCCTCGACGCCGTCATAGAAGCCCGGGATGGTGATATGGCCGTCCTTGTCGTGAATGTCGGCCAGCACCTTTGCCAGGATGCGGATCGGGTTGGCAGCGGCGCCGCCATAGAGACCCGAATGCAGGTCGCGGTCGGCGGCCTTCACGGTGATCTCCTCGCCGACCAGCCCGCGCAGCCCCACGCAGATCGACGGCGTGTCGCGGTCCCACATGCTGGTATCGCAGACCAGCGCGAAATCAGCCTTGAGTTCATCGGCATTGGCTTCGAGGAAGGGCTTCAGCGACGGCGAGCCCGACTCCTCCTCGCCCTCGAACAGGATGGTGATGCGGCACGGCAGATTGCCATGCACCTGCTTCCAGGCCCGGCAAGCCTCGACGAAGGTCATCAACTGACCCTTGTCGTCGGCCGAGCCGCGCCCGGTGATCACCTTGTGGCCGGGCTCGATCTCCTTGACCGCCGGCGCGAACGGTTCGTTTTCCCAAAGCTCGATCGGATCGACCGGCTGTACGTCATAGTGGCCATAGAACAGCACATGCGGCGAACCGGCCGGCCCGTCATGATGCGCAACCACCATCGGGTGGCCGGGCGTGTCGCGGACGCTGGCGTCGAAGCCGATCACCTTGAGTTCTTCCACCAGCCATTCGGCCGCCCTGCGGCAATCGGCGGCATAGGCCGGATCGGTGGAGATCGACCTGATCCGGAGCAGGCCGAACAGGCGCTCCAGGCTCTGGTCGAGATTCTTGTCGAGACGGTCGAGAACGGGGGAAATTGACATTGATGAGCCTTTCGATTCAGTGCCGGAACCCTAAAGGCAGAGCGGACAAACGAAAAGCCCGGGACCATTGGACCACGGGCTCCAAGCGCGTATTCGAAACAAAAAAGACCGCCGTGGTGGAGGGGGAACCACGGCGGCCCTTCTACTCGAAACGATGCGGCAGCCCGGAGAGGGGGGATAGGCTGCCGCAGGTGTCCGGGATAGGCGGGGGACGGGCCTTGCTCCGGACGTCGGCGAAAATTGCCGATGCCATTTATCTGTGTCCTCGAACGTGGCGATTCAAGGGCACGAATATTACACTTTTGTAACATGGCCGTGAGCGGCCGTTGGACGGACGGAGCCAGGCAGTCCCGCGGGCGAAAATAATGCCGATTTCACCTCTTTCCAACCAACCTGTCGCCTGCCTGTCAGGGTGTTGCTGGAAGCGGTGCCTTTGGCATGGACCAAGCCGCCGCGCCGCGCTATCCCTGCCCGCATGAAAAAAGGCGATCATCTCTTTCTTGTCGACGGCTCCGGCTACATCTTCCGTGCCTATCATGCGTTGCCGCCGCTGACCCGCAAGTCCGACGGCCTGCCGGTCGGCGCCGTGTCCGGCTTCTGCAACATGCTTTGGAAGCTGATGCAGGATGCCCGCAACACCGATGTCGGCATCGTGCCGACGCATTTCGCCGTCATTTTCGACTATTCGTCGAAAACCTTCCGCAACGATCTCTATCCCGAATACAAGGCCAACCGTTCGGCGCCGCCGGAAGACCTGATCCCGCAATTCGGCCTCATCCGCCAGGCGACCAGGGCGTTCAACCTGCCCTGTCTCGAGATGGAAGGGTTCGAGGCCGACGACCTCATCGCGACCTATTGCCGGCTGGCCTGCGAGGCCGGCGGCGACACCACCATCATCTCCTCCGACAAGGACCTGATGCAGTTGGTCGGCCCGACGGTGAGCATGTACGATCCGATGAAGGATCGCCAGATCGGCATTCCCGAGGTCATCGAGAAATGGGGCGTGCCGCCGGAGAAGATGATCGACCTGCAGGCATTGACCGGCGATTCCGTCGACAATGTTCCCGGCGTGCCGGGCATCGGACCGAAGACCGCGGCGCAATTGCTCGAACAGTTCGGCGACCTAGACGGACTGCTTGAGCGCGCCGGCGAGATCAAGCAGGAGAAACGACGCGAATCCATCATCGCCAATGCCGACAAGGCGCGCATCTCGCGCCAACTGGTGACGTTGAAGAACGATGTGCCGGTGGCCGAGGGGCTGGACGAATTCGTCCTGCACGCGCCGGACGGGCCGAAGCTGATCGGCTTCCTCAAGACCATGGAATTCTCTTCGCTGACCCGCCGCGTGGCGGAAACGACGGGAACCGAGGCAAGCGACGTCCAGGCGATCGCTGTGACGGTCGAACGCGCCGACTCCGCGCATGGGCCGGACGTCGGCGCCGGCGCGCCAGTCGCGCCCAGCGCCGAGGCGAAGCAGGACGGCGAGACGGCCCTGGCCGCAGCCGGCGGCACGAAGGAGGGCAACACCCCCTCGCTTCTGTCGGCGCTTCGCCTGGAGGCCGCCACCGCCCGCAAGATCGACATTTCGGCCTATCAGTGCATCCGCGACGTCGCCAGCCTGAAGGCCTGGGTCGCCGAGGCGCTGGAGACCGGCATCGTCGCCTTCGATGCCCGCGCGACGTCGCCCGATCCGATGCAGGCCGAACTGATCGGCTTGTCGCTGGCGACGGCGCCAGGTCGCGCCGCCTATGTGCCGTTCGCCCACAGGAGCGGAAATGGCGACCTGCTCGGCGGTGGTCCGATCGACAACCAGATCCCGCTGCGCGAGGCGCTGGCCGTGCTGAAACCGCTGCTCGAGGACAAGTCTGTCCTCAAGATCGCGCAGAACCTGAAATACGATCTCGTCATCATGAGCCGCTACGGTATCGACGTCGGCCCTTTCGACGACACCATGCTGATCTCCTACGTGCTCGATGCCGGCACCTCGCATGGCCACGGCATGGACGCGCTTGCCGAGAAATGGCTGGGCCATAGTCCGCTTCAGCTCAAGGACGTGACCGGCTCCGGGAAAAATTCCGTCGGCTTCGACCAGGTCGACGTCGACAAGGCGACCGCCCACGCGGCCGAGGACGCCGATGTGACGCTCAGGCTCTGGCTGGTGCTGAAGCCGCGGCTCGCCGCCAAGGGCCTGGTGTCGGTCTATGAGCGGCTGGAACGGCCGCTGGTGCCGGTGCTGGCGCGCATGGAACAGCGCGGCATCTCGGTCGACCGGCAGATCCTGTCGCGGCTGTCGGGCGAACTGGCGCAGGGCGCAGCCCGGCTCGAGGAAGAAATCTATCAGCTCGTCGGCGAGCGCATCAACATCGGCTCGCCCAAGCAGCTCGGCGACATCCTGTTCGGCCGCATGGGTCTGCCCGGCGGCTCCAAGACCAAGACCGGCCAATGGTCGACCTCGGCGCAACTTCTGGAAGACCTTGCCGCGGAAGGCCACGAACTGCCGCGCAAGATCGTCGACTGGCGCCAGCTGACCAAGCTGAAATCGACTTACACCGATGCGCTGCCCGGCTTCGTCAACCCGGACACCAAGCGGGTCCACACCTCCTACGCGCTCGCCGCGACGACGACGGGGCGCCTGTCATCCTCCGACCCGAACCTGCAGAACATCCCGGTGCGCACCGCCGAAGGCCGCAGGATCAGAACAGCCTTCATCGCCGACAAGGGCAACCGCCTGGTTTCGGCCGACTACAGCCAGATCGAATTGCGCGTGCTCGCCCATGTCGCCGAGATCCCGCAATTGCGGCAGGCCTTCGCCGACGGCGCCGACATCCACGCCATCACCGCCTCGGAAATGTTCAACGTGCCCGTGGAGGGCATGCCTTCGGAAGTGCGCCGCCGCGCCAAGGCGATCAATTTCGGCATCATCTACGGCATCTCGGCCTTCGGCCTCGCCAACCAGCTGTCGATCCCGCGCGAGGAGGCCAGCAACTACATCAAAAAATATTTCGAGCGCTTCCCCGGCATCCGCGACTATATCGAAGAGACCAAGGCCTATGCCCGCGAGCACGGTTTCGTCGAGACGATCTTCGGCCGCCGCATCCACTACCCCGAGATCCGGTCCTCCAATCCCTCGATCCGCGCCTTCAACGAGCGCGCCTCGATCAACGCGCGCCTGCAAGGCACCGCCGCCGACATCATCCGCCGCGCCATGGTGCGCATGGACGAGGCGCTGGAGAAGGCCAGGCTTTCGGCCCGCATGCTCTTGCAGGTGCATGACGAGCTGATCTTCGAGACGATCGAGGCGGAAGTCGAGGCGACGATCCCCGTCGTGCGCCATGTCATGGAGAACGCGGCCATGCCGGCGGTGTCCATGTCGGTGCCGCTGCATGTGGACGCTCGAGCGGCGAACAATTGGGACGAGGCGCACTAGCGCCAGCCGACATCACCTGAATATCAACACATTTCAGGCAGCTTGCGCCCGGCACTTGGCACAGGTCCCGCGGAACTCGATCACCGCCTTCTTGGCGGCAAAGCCGGTGGAGCGCACCCATTCGTCCAGCCGGTGACCGACATCATGGTCGGACATTTCGCTCACCTGGCCACATGTGTCGCAGATGGCGAAGGCGGTCATGGAATGGCTGTGATCGTGCGGTTCGACGCAGGCGACGAAGGAATTGAGGCTTTCCAGCCGATGCACGAAGCCGGACTTCACCAGCGTGTCGAGCGCGCGGTAGACCTGCAGGGGCGCGCGGAAACCCCGCTCGCGCAGTTGGTCAAGCAAGGTGTAGGCGCTGAGCGGCCCGCTGGCGGCCTCGAGTTTCTCGAGCACGCACAGCTGGTTCTTCGTCAGCACATCCCTTGCCGCCATGATCCTGTTTCCGACCTGCCTCGTGTCACATACACGTCGTTTCCATATGCAAACGGCCGCCCCCGTTCAGATAGCGACGAACCGCTGTCTTTGCTACTCCTCTGTTGAAACGCGCTGGCGCGGCATTCCGCGAAGACAACGGCGGGAGGGCTCCCGCCGTCGTCTACCGGCTTCCATGCCTACTTCCTCGGCGGGCCGTTGCGCTCGGCCGAGGCTGCCCACAGATTGATGTCGGACTCGCGCGCGTAATTGTCGATCTCGGCAAGCTCGGCGTCGCTGAAGTCGGGCGCCTCCAGCGCGCCGACACAGTCCTCCACCTGCTCCGGCCGGCTGGCGCCGATCAGCGCCGATGTCACCTTGCCCTTGCGCAGCACCCACGCCAGCGCCATCTGCGCCAGCGTCTGGCCACGACGGCCCGCGATCGCGTTCAACGCCTGTATGTTGGCGATGGTCTTGTCGTTGATGAAGGCCGGCCGCAGCGACTTGCCCTGGGAGGCACGGCTGCCCTCGGGGATGCCGCCGAGATATTTGTCGGTCAGCATGCCCTGTGCCAGCGGCGAGAACACGATCGAGCCGACGCCCAGCCCATCGAGCGTATCGAGCAGGCCATCGTCCTCGACCCAGCGGTTCAGCATCGAATAACTCGGCTGATGGATTACGCAAGGCGTGCCGAGCCGCTTCAGTATATCGGCCGCCTCGCGCGTGCGCTGCGAATTGTAGGACGAGATGCCGACATAGAGCGCCTTGCCCGCGCGCACCGCATGGTCGAGCGCGCCCATCGTTTCCTCCAGCGGCGTATCCGGATCGAAGCGGTGCGAATAGAAGATGTCGACATAGTCGAGCCCCATCCGCTTCAGGCTCTGGTCGAGGCTGGCCAGCAAATATTTGCGTCCACCCCATTGGCCGTAGGGCCCCGCCCACATCTCGTAGCCGGCCTTGGTCGAGATGATGAGTTCGTCGCGGTAGGCGGCGAAGTCGGTGCGCAGTATCTCACCGAATGCAATTTCGGCCGAGCCGGACGGCGGCCCGTAATTGTTGGCGAGGTCGAAATGCGTGATGCCGAGGTCGAAGGCCTTGCGCACGATCGCCTGCTTGGTCGTGTGCGGCGTGTCGTTGCCGAAATTGTGCCACAGCCCCAGCGAGATCGCCGGCAGCTTCAGGCCGGACCGCCCGCAGCGGTTATAGACCATTTTTTCATAGCGGTTTTCGGCGGCGACATAGGGCATGGGGAAAATCCTCGAAGCTGGATGGACTGGGCACTGTCATCGCGAACGCGACGCGCAGGCCCTGCGCCCCAACCCTTACCCTCTCCCCGCGAAAACGGGGAGAGGGTTCATCAAAATTATCGATAATCCGCGATCTAGCTCTTCTTCGCCATCAGCGCCTTGGCTTCCTTGATGCCGAGCGCGGCTGGACGTTCGCAGGTGGTCTGCATGGCGACGAACTTGCCGGTTTCGCCCGAGCGCAGGATTCCCGTCATGACGTCGACGGCGTGCAGCGCCAGCTCCATCGAGCAGCGGTGCGGCCTGCCCTCGGAGATCGCAATCGCCATGTCGGCGAGACCGGCGGTGCGATAATTGGCCATCATGCCCTGCGAATGCATCTCGTTGGGCACGCCGAACGGATGCTGCCATTTCGGCAGCTTCTTGACCGGCTTGGCCGCTTCGGTGAAGCGCACGTCGCCGCCGAAGAAGTTCGGATCCGGCACGAACACGCTCCCCATCTCGCCATAGAGCTCCATCGGCGCATGGCCGTGGCTCCAGACGTCCCAGCTGGTGTTGAGCGTGATCACGGCTCCGTTCTCGAACTCCAGCAGGCCGTGGATGGTGGTCGGCGTGTTGACCGGGATCCTTTCGCCCGCGCGCGGCTTCGAACTGATCGTGCGTTCCTTGGCCGGGGTTGTGGCGAAGGCCGCCACCTGCTTCACCGGTCCGATCAGCTGGATCAGATTGGTGATGTAATACGGCCCGATGTCGAGCACGGGGCCGGCACCCGGCTGGAAGAAGAAGTCCGGATTGGGGTGCCAGTGCTCCATGCCGTGCCCCATGACATGGCAGGTGCCGCTGGTGATCCTGCCGAGCTTGCCGGTATCGATCAGGTTGCGCACCAACTGATGCGCGCCGCCGAAGAAGGTGTCGGGTGCCGAGCCGATGCGAAGTCCCTTCTTCTCCGCCCGCTTCTTCAAGTCGAGCCCCTCCTTGACCGAAAGCACGAAGGGCTTTTCCGAATAGACATGCTTGCCCGCGTCGAGCACCTGTTTCGACACTTCGTAGTGCACGGCCGGAATGGTCAGGTTGACGATGATGTCGATGTCGTCGGCCTTGAGCAGGTCCTCGACCGTCTCGGCGCGCAGCTTGAACTCCTTCGCCCGCGCTTTCGCGGCGCCCATGTTGATATCGGCGCAAGCCCGCATCCTGATGCCGCGAAACAGCGGCGCCAGCGAGAAATATGCTTTCGAGATGTTGCCGCAGCCGATGACGCCGACGCCAAGTTTGTTTGCCATGATGCTTGTTCCTAATAGGCCGTTACGGTTGCGATCGAACGGCGGGCGAAGCGCTCGATGTCATTGGGATTGTCCTGTTCCATGACGAAATATTTGGCCGCGCTCTTGGCCCGCAGCGCCTTGATCAGGCCGGCCCAGTCGATCGTGCCGTGGCCGACATCCGACCAGCCGTCCTCGTCCAGCCCCTCGCCCGGCCTTGCCATGTCCTTGACGTGAACGGCAACGATGCGCTTGCCGTGCCTTTCGATCCAGGGCAGCGGATCGGCGCCGCCGCGCACCACCCAGGCGACATCCATCTCCCAGCCGATGTCGGGCGCGGAAGCCAGGATGTGATCCTGCGGCAGCGAGCCGTCGGCGAGTTTCTTGAACTCGAAATCATGATTGTGCCAGGCAAAGCCGTAGCCGGCCTTCTTCGCCGTCTCGCCGACCTTGGCAAGGCGTTCGCCGAAGCCGCGCCAGCCGGCAGCGTCCGACGGCCTGGACTCAGGCATGAGATAGGGGCAGATCAAAAGCTTGATGCCGAGCGCTTCAGCTATCCTGCGCACGCCGTCGAAATCCTTCTCCAGCGCATCGATGGAGAAATGCCCGGTCGGCATGGCAAGGCCGTTTTTGTCGAGTTGAGCGCGGAAGGCCTTGGGATCGTCATAGACGCCGCCGAAGCCTTCGACCTCTGTGTAGCCGAGCTTGCCGAGCATCTCGAGCACGCCTTCCCAGGGCTGAAAATTGCGCGCGCTGTAAAGTTGGAATGACCAGTTCATCGTCTTTGTCCGTTCTGCTTGGGGGATGGTTATCGGGCTTTAGATGCGGCTGCCGGTTTGGGCGTCGAAGAGCGAGGCGCGCATCGGGTCGAAGCCCACCGTCACCGCCTCATCGTTTTTGGGGGTCCGTTCCGAGGTGACCCGGACGCTGAAATTCTGCTTTGCAAGCTTCAGCCACACCAGCGTGTCGGACCCCATCGGTTCGACCACCTCGACATTGGCCGCCGTCGAGAATGGCCAGCCCGTGCCGCTGTTCAGGCTGACATGCTCGGGCCTGATGCCGAACACGGCAGGGCCGGCTTCCGGTTGCTTGTCGAAATGATAGGTGCCGAGTGGAACCTTGAGATTGTCGGCCACGAAAAACCAGTTGCCAGCGTCTTTCTCGAGCCTGCCGTCAATGAAGTTCATCGCCGGCGAACCGAGGAAGCCGGCGACGAAGCGGTTGACCGGTTTGTTATAGATGGTCTGCGGCGCGTCGAGTTGTTGGATGACGCCGCCGCGCATGACCGCGATACGGTCGGCCAGCGTCATCGCCTCGATCTGGTCATGCGTGACGTAGATCATGGTGTTCTGCAATTTGCGGTGCAAAAGCTTGATCTCGACGCGCAGTTCGGAGCGCAGCTTGGCGTCCAGGTTCGACAGTGGCTCGTCGAACAGGAACACGTCGACGTCGCGCACCAGCGCGCGCCCGATCGCCACGCGTTGGCGCTGGCCGCCGGAGAGCGCCGCAGGCTTGCGCTGCAACAGCGGCTCGATCTGCAGGATCTCGGCGGCGCGCGCTATGCGCCTCGCGATCTCGTCCTTGGGCACGCCCGCGACGCGCAGCCCGAAGGACAAGTTCTTCTCCACCGTCATCTGCGGATAGAGTGCGTAGGACTGGAACACCATGCCGATGCCGCGGTCCTTGGGCTCTTCCCAGGTGACGTTCTTGCCCTTGATGAAGATGCGGCCGTCCGAAATGTCGAGCAGTCCGGCGATGCAGTTGAGCAAGGTCGACTTGCCGCAACCCGAGGGTCCGAGCAGCACTATGAACTCGCCCTCGGCGACGTCGAGGTTGAGCGTCTGCAGCACCGAGACCAAGCCGAAGTTCAGCGACAGGTCCTGGATCGAAACGCTGGTGCCGTTTGCCGCCATCGACATCACCCTTTCACCGCGCCGGCGGCAATGCCGCGCACGAACAATTTGCCGGAAATAAAGTAGACGACCAGCGGCACCAGCCCGGTCAGGATGGTGGCGGCCATGTTGACATTGTATTCCTTCACCCCCTGCACCGAGTTGACGATGTTGTTGAGCTGCACCGTCATCGGATAGGTGTCGGGGCGCGTATAGACGACGCCGAACAGGAAGTCGTTCCAGATGCCGGTCACCTGCAGGATGACGGCGACGACGAAGATCGGCAGCGACATCGGCAACATGATGCGCAGATAAATGCCCCAGAAGCCGGCGCCATCGACGCGCGCAGCCCTGAACAGTTCCTCCGGCATGGAGGTGAAATAGTTGCGGAACAAGAGCGTCAGGATTGGCATGCCGAAAATGGAATGCACGATCACCAGGCCGCTCAGGCTGCCATAGAGGCCGATCTCGCGCAGGATGATGACGATCGGATAGATCATCACCTGATAGGGGATGAAGGCCCCGACGATCAGGATGACGAAGAACGTGTCGGCGCCCTTGAAGCGCCAATTGGCCAGCGCGTAGCCGTTCACCGAGGCGATTGCGATCGACAGGATCACCGAGGGGACGGTGATGCGCACCGAGTTCCAGAAGCCGCGAGAGAGACCGTCGCAGTTGAGACCGGTGCAGGCCTGCGACCATGCCTTGACCCACGGCTCGAACGTGATCTCGACCGGCGGCGAGAAGATGTTGCCGAGACGAATTTCCGGCATGCCCTTGAGCGAGGTGACAACCATCACGTAGAGCGGCAGCAGGTAATAGAGCGCCACCACGATGAGCGTGCCGTACAGGAAGATGTTGCGGCGCGACAACATGTGCCGGGGCTTCGGTCCGCTCGGCCCCGAGGCATCGGCGCGAATGGCGGCGGGGGACGCGGCCAGGGAGACGGCATGATCAGACACGCTTGCGGCCCCCGAATTCGAGATAGGCCCACGGCACGATGACGATCATCACCGACAAGAGCATCATGGTCGAGGCGGCAAAACCCTGGCCGAGGTTCTGGGCGAAGAACATGTAGTCGTAGACATATTTGGCTGGCACTTCAGAGGAAATGCCGGGACCGCCGCTGGTCTGCGCGACGACGAGGTCGTAGACCTTGACGATGCCCGACGCGATGATCACCAGCGTGGTTATGAAGACCGGTCGCATCATCGGGATGATGATGAAGAGATAGGTCTTCCAGGTGGGGATGCCGTCCACCCGCGCGGCCTTCCAGATGTCCTCGTCGATGCCGCGCAGGCCGGCCAGCATCAGGCACATGATCAGCCCGGTGCCTTGCCACAGCGCGGCGATCAATATGCCGTAGATGACGATGCTCGAATTGTAGAGCGGATCGAAATTGAAGCTCGTCCAGCCGAGGTCGCGAACCACTCCCTGAATGCCGAAATCGGGATTGAGCAGCCATTGCCAGACGAGGCCGGTGACGATGAAGGAAAGCGCGAAGGGATAGAGAAAGATGGTGCGGAACGTGTCCTCGAAACGGATCTTCTGGTCGAGCAGGGCCGCAAGCAGGAAGCCGATTACCAGCGAGAAGACGAGCGACAGCACGCCGTAGATCAAGAGATTCTCGATCGAGACGAGCCAGCGCGGCGTCGCCCACAGCCGGTAGTACTGGTCGAGCCCGACGAAATGCAGCCGCGGCAGAAGCTTCGAATTGGTGAAGGAATAAAGCACCGTCCAGGCCGTGCCGCCGACAAACACCACCAGCGCGGTGAGGATCATCGGGATCGAGGCGACCTTCGCATTGAGATTGCGGAAGAGTTGGCTCGGGCGTTCGCTCTTGCTCATCGGTGCAGCCATGCTGGATCGGGTAAGGGCGGCAAGGTCAGCACGCCTCGCTCCCGGCCCTGCGGTGGCCGGGTCGGGAGCGAGACGGCTCGTCGGCGGTCAATCGGCCGAGGCGATGATGTCGGCGAAGCGCTTCTGCGCCTCTTCGAGCGTCATGTCGGGCTTGGCGAAGAACTCCGAGAACAGGTCCTCCTTCTGCTTCTGGCTGTCCTGCGAGAGCAGTTGGTCCGTCCAGGGCATGACAGCGCCCTTGGCCAGGATGTCGAGGCCCTTCTTCATGCAATCATTGGCCGCGTTGAGGTCGACGTCGCCGCGCACCGGCAGCGAGCCTTTCTTGAGATTGAAGGCGACCTGGGTCTTGGGATCGAGCAAGGTCTCGGCCAGCACTTCCTGCGCCTTGGACTTGTCGGGGTCCTTGAGCAGCGGGAAGTAGAAGGCGTCGCCGCCGGTGGCGATGACCTCGTTCAGGCCAAGCCCGGGAAGGCAGGTATAGTCCTTGCCGGCGGTCTTGCCGGCGACCTGGAATTCGCCCTGCGCCCAGTCGCCCATGATCTGGCCGCCGGCCTTGCCGGTGATGACCATGTTGGTCGCCTGGTTCCAGTCCTGGACATTGGTGTTCTTGGCCATCTTGCGCGCATCGTCGGCCGCCTTGAAGACCTTGGCGACTTCGGGACCGGCGGCGAACGTCGCATCCTTGTCCTTGTAGACCTTGAGGAAGGTGTCGGTGCCGCCCACTGCGGCGAGCAGTACGTCGAAGGCGCCCGATGCCTGCCAGGCCTGCCCGCCGACCGCGAGCGGGACGATGCCGGCCTTTTCCAGCGCCGGGGCGGCGGCGACATATTCGTTCCAGTTCTTCGGCACCGGCACGCCCGCCTTCTCGAAGGCCGCGTTCGACAGCCACAGCCACTGCCAGGAGTGAATATTGACCGGCACGCAATAGATCTTGCCGTCGATGGTACAACCGTCGAGCAGGCTCTTCGGCCGCACGACCTCGGTCCACTTGCCCTTGGTGGCGACATCGGTGAGGTCGCGCATCAGGCCTGCCTGCACCAGCTCTTCCGCCTGCCGGCCGTGATTGAACTGGGTGGCACCCATCGGGTCGCCGCCGGTGATGCGGCTGATCATGATCGGCCGCGCCGTGCCGCCGGACCCGGCGATGGCGCCGTCGACCCAGTGGTTGCCGGTTGCGTCGAAGGCCTTGGCGAGTTCGGCGACCGCCGCGGCCTCGCCGCCGGATGTCCACCAATGGGTGACTTCCAGATCGGTTGCGGCCGCCGGCCCGGCAAAATTCAACGCCACCGTCGCCGCAAGCGCGGCGGTCAGGAATTTGTATCGCATTTCGGTTTCCTCCCAGAATCTGAAACGTTACAGATTTTCGATACGGCAATTGCAAGATATGCGCAACCCTTCCCTTGAAAGTCAGTTCGATATTTTTCGAGCCGCGAACAAAATCCTTTCGGGATGGAGCCCGTTGTGCAGCGCAATACGCAAAATCCCACATGGCAAGACAGAAAGCTCGCAAGAAGCTTGCTCCCAATGCCTTTCCTGCTGATTCCCAACGCTTTTCGGCGGCGAGCCCATGCGGACTTTCGACCTCGGCCACAGCCTGGTCGAACACCGGTCGTGACAATCTGTAACGTTTCAGTATAGGCTTGTTCAGCTAAGGAGACGCGCCATGGGAGCGACGGCGGCGATTGCCGGCCTGGCCGGCGGCTGCTAAGCGCCTGACGGGGCGGGACGAATGGACAGACGGCGCACGGACAGCGATGACGAGACGTCGGCCAGGGAGCGGCCGACGCTGAAGACGCTTGCCTTCATGACCGGGCTCGGCGTCACCACCGTGTCGCGGGCGCTGAAGGACGCGCCGGAGATCGGCGCCGAGACCAGGCGCCGCGTCCAGCTCGTGGCCAAGCAGATCGGTTACCGGCCGAACCGCGCCGGCGTGCGCCTGCGAACCGGCAAGACCAACGTCATCAGCCTCGTGCTCAACACCGAGCACGAGATCATGAGCTTTGTCTCGGACATCATCTACGGCGTCACCGAAGTCATCGCCGATACGCCCTACCATCTGATCGTCACGCCCTACTCGCGCTCACAGGATCCGCTGGATCCGGTGCGTTATCTCGTCGAGACCGGCTCCGCCGACGGCGTCATCATTTCGCGCACGCAGCCCAACGATCCAAGGGCCCGCTACATGCTGGAGCGCGGCATACCTTTTGCAACGCACGGCCGCACCGATATGGGGCTCGTGCACCCCTATCATGATTTCGACAATTACGCCTTCGCGGCCGAGGCGGTGCGCCATCTGGCCGGCCTGGGCCGGCGTCGGCTGGCTCTGGTGACGCCGCCGGTAGGCCTGACCTATCACGGCCACACCGTGAACGGCTTTGCCGACGCGCTGAGCGAAGTCGGCGCCTCGGAGGTGCCGTTCAACACCGTTTCGATCGACCACTCGATCGAGCAGATCAGGATGAGGACCGCGCAGCTGATGCGGCGCGACATCAGGCCGGACGGCATCGTCAGCAGCGCCGCGGCCGCCACGCTTGCCATTGTTGCCGGCATCGAGGACGCCGGGTTGAAACTCGGCCGCGACATCGACGTGGTGTCGAAGCAATCGTCGGAACTGCTGCATCTGTTCCGCCGGGAACTGCTGATCGTCAACGAGAACTTCCGGCTGGCCGGCTCCGAGCTCGCCCGCGCCGTGCTCGGCTGGATCGGCGGCGCGGCGCCCGGCTCGCTGCAGTCACTCAGCGCGCCGGGCGAAGTTGTGGCCTATCGCGGCTGATTGAAGCCCCGCCGCCAGAGCAATTCCCGCGTAGCTTTCCTAAGGCATTGCCCAAAAAACAAAGAGATAGAGCGGTACGCCGTTCCGCGAAACGCTGAACCGCTAGCCGGCGGCGCCGCTCCCCCAGGGTCCATGGAAGGCGCCCTTGTCATCGATACGCTCGAAGCCATGCGCACCGAAGAAATCACGCTGTGCCTGGATCAGGTTCGAGGTCCCGCGGCCCTGGCGATAGCTGTCGAAATAGGCAAGGGCCGAAGACAGCGCCGGCACCGGCGATCCGGCTTCGGAAGCCCTGGCCACGACACGCCGCAGTGACGGATGCGCCTCCTGCATCATGGTGATGAAGGCCGGCGCCATCAGGAGATTGGTCGAAGCGCCGCCGCGGCCGAAGGCTTCGGCCATGGTGTCGAGCATCTGCGATCGGATGATGCAGCCGGCACGCCAGATCTTGGCGATGGTCGGCATCGGCAGGTTCCAGTTGAACGCCTTCGAAGCGCCGCTCATCACGGCGAAGCCTTGCGCGTAGGCTGATATCTTGCCGGCGAACAGCGCCAGTTCCAGATCCTTGAGCAGGTCTGCCTTGTCGCCCGAAATCCTGGTGACGCCGATGTTGCCATAGGCTTTTTCCGCCGCAAGCCGCTCGTCCTTGATCGATGACAGGACGCGTGCCGCCACCGCCGCCTCGATGGCGGTCGCCGGAATGCCGAGTTGCTGTGCCTCGATAACCGACCATTTGCCGGTGCCCTTCTGGCCGGCGCGGTCGAGGATGATGTCGACCACCGGCTTGCCGGTCTTGGGATCATCTGACGCCAGCACCTTGGCGGTGATCTCGATCAGGTAGGAGTTGAGCCGGCCCTTGTTCCAGCCGGCGAATACGGCGCCGATCTCCTTCGGCGCCATGCCCAGGCCGTCGCGCAGGATGCCGTAGATCTCGCCGATCATCTGCATGTCGGCATATTCGATGCCGTTGTGAATGGTCTTGACGAAATGGCCGGCGCCGTCGGTGCCGAGCCAGGCCGCGCATGGCTCGTCCTTGAACTTGGCGGAGATTGCCGTCAGCACCTTCTCGACGCGCTTCCAGGACTCCTCGGTGCCGCCGACCATGATCGACGGCCCGTGGCGCGCACCCTCCTCGCCGCCGGACACGCCCATGCCGATGAAGGTGAGGCCGGAGCCCGCCAGCTCGGAAAAGCGCCGCATCGTGTCGCGGAAATTGGCGTTGCCGGCATCGATGACGATGTCGTCATGGGACAGCACGCCGCGCAATGCGGCGATCTGTTCATCGACCGGCTTGCCGGCCAGCACCATGATGATGATCGGACGCGGCGGCCGGATCGCGGCGGCGAGTTCTTCCAGGCTGTAGCAGGGGACAACCATATCCCTGAGCGCGCCGGCATTCTCGACAAAGGCATCCGTACGCGCCTTGGTGCGATTGAACACAGCGATGCGGTGCCCGTGCTCGGCGATGTTGAGCGCCAGGTTGGAGCCCATCGTGCCAAGGCCGATCAGGCCAATTTCGGCTTTTTCCATGTTTCTTCCCTGCTTTCGGATCTTGTTTGTTCGAGCCCGCGATTGCCCGGGTTTTTGCCAAGATGCATCCTGCCAGGATGATTGACGGGCCTTCAGGCTCGCGTCAACCGCCTCGCCGAATTGTGTTGGAGAGCCATCACGGCCTGATGTCTACCGGCGCCTCGATCTTCACCATCTCGAAATCGGAGACCAGTATGTCGATGCGCGCCATCCACCGGCCAGGGACCGGGATGACGAGATCGTCGACACGCCAGCTGCCGTCGCCGGGCTTTGTCGCGGCCCGCTTCAGCGGCTCGATGCCGGAGTCCGGCTTCGACAGCACCAGCGTCACCTCCTTGGCGTCGAGCGGCCCGAAATCGCCGGTCATGATGATCATCGAGGCGGCGACCGGCCCGGCATGGCCGGGCGTGATGCTGAGGTCGGCCATCGCCTTCAGCGCGTGGATATGAACCGACACCGGCTGCGCCGCGGCAATCGCCAGCGCCCGTGGCGGCGGCGTGAAGCGCCAGCCGGCGGCAACACCGAAGATGGCGAGTACGATCAGTATTTCGACGCCGATCGAACGGGTGAGCCTGCGCCGCACTTCCGTCGCCCCCGCCTCGGCCATTGCCGTCAATCTCCAGCGGTTGACGGCGGCGAGCGTGAACAGGAAGACCAGCAGCGCAAGCTTGACCAGCAGCAGCCGGCCATAGGCGGTGTTGACCAGCGCTGCGGGTGTTTGCACCTGGATGACGGCCAGCACCACGCCGGCGGCGGCAAGCAAGGCCACCACCGGCATGATAGCGGCGGAGAACCGGCGAAGGAACGTGACGGCTTCGGCATCCTGCCGTTTCAGCGCGAGTCCGAGCGGCGCCAGCGCGCCGGCCCAGAAGGCAATGCCCGCGCCATGCAGGAACACCATCGGCCGCGTCAGCCATTGCGGCTCGGCGGCACTCGCGTGGCCGCTGGCCGCGAGCGCGAGGCCCGTTCCGGCCAGGCCGGCGAGCGCGAGGGGCCTGGCGGCCGCGCGCGGTCCGGCCAGCGACAAAAGGCCGAGCCCCAGCGCGATCAACGCGATCAACACCGTCCAGCCGAAGCTGGTGCCGAGACCGGCGGTCCAGATGGCCGGCTGCGCCATATGCGAGAGCGGTGCGCCGAGCGCATCCAGCCCTTGAAAGCCAAGCGACATGGGTGCCGCGACAAGCCCGCACAGGATTGCGGCGGCGACGCAGCGCTGTCCGGCGCGGCCACTTCGCGCCAGCCAGGCGAGAGCGAAGGCGCCGCCGACGCCGAGGAACAGGCCGATATAGAGGCAGACCTTGCCGATCCAGATCGCCGAGCGCAATTGCCAGTCGACGGCTTCGGAAACAGTCGGCGGCTGGCTCGCCGCGCCGACGGAAAAAAGCAGAGAGCCGCCGACCGGATGACCGTCGGCGGAGATGACCCGCCAGCTCAGCACATGCGTGCCCGATCCGAGTGCCTGCGGATCGTCGATGACGACGGTCTGGTCGCTGAGGCGGAAGGACGTCAGCGGAACGGGCGTGCCGTCGGGCTTCACCAGCGTCAGCACCAGTGGCGAGACCGGTTCGCTGAAAGTCAGCGCGAATTGCGCCGGGGCCTGCGACAGCACGGCGCCGTCGGCCGGATCGGTCTTGATCAGCGCGGCGTGCGCAAAGGCCTGATTTGTCGTGGCCACGGCAATCAGCATGGCCAAGGTCAGCAGCCCTATGGCAGCTCGGCCGATGAGCTTGCCGGTCGCGCGAACCGTCCTGGAAGGGAATATCACCGTCATGTCATTGCCATGAAATGCGGCGCGCTCCTGACAATGGAGCGCACCGCGAGAGCTTACTTTTTCGGCGTGAGCTCGATGCCGGGCGCGGGGTTCTCCAGGGCGTCTTCGTCCTGCCCGGCCGCCGGGATTTCGATCCAGCGGTCGGCGGCGCCATCGCACTCCTGCACCACCGGGAAATAGAGTTTCTGACCCGCCGGGAGGTCTGCCGTCAGCATCGCACGGAAGACGAACTCGTCGTAGAATTCGTCTGGCAGATTGCCGCCGCTCCAATCGACCTCCTTGACGCCGTCGGCCACCGCCTGGCCGTAGAGCTGGTAGGATTTCTCGTACTTGCCCTTCTTGGTCTGCAGCGTCCAGCCGGGCTTCGGCATCGGCTTCACCGCGATCACCCCTTCCGGGATCTGCACGCGCACGGCGGTCGTCGCCTTGCCGTCACAGCCATGCGGCACCCGCAGGATGGCCTTGTAGGTCGAACCGACCGCCGCTTCCTGTGTTTCGAGCGTGATATGCGCGAAGGCGGCACTGGTTCCCAGCGCCAGAAGCGCGCCGGCCGACAAAAGATACTTGTTCATGATGGTCCCTCTGAATTCACTAGTTGTGGATGGCGCGGTCAATTGGCGTGGTCGTCCATGCCGCCGCCCATGCCTTCGACAGCGAACTCGACGTTCACGGCGCCAGCCTTTTCGAAGGTCAGCGTGGCGGCGAATTCTTCGCCCTGCTTGGGTTGCCGCTTCAGGCCGATGAACATCAGGTGATAGCCGCCGGGTGCTAGCGCCACCTTGCCGCCGGCCGGGATTTCCAGGCCGCCCGTCACCGGCCGCATGGTCATGACGCCGTCCTTGACTCCCATTTCATGCAGCTCTGCTTTTTCGGAGACGTCGGAGGAAATCGACAGCAGCCGGTCGGGTGCATTGCCCTTGTTGGTGATGGTGAAATAGCCGCCGGCCACCTTGGCGCCTGTGGGTGTCGCGCGCGACCAGGGATGCTCGATCTCGAGATCGCCGGCCTTGAATTCATGCGCGCAGACGGCCTGGGCACCGAAGAACAAGAGCACAAACGCCAGCACGGCAAGGCCGACACGTTCATTGAAACGGCGCAGGAATTTGGTGCGGCCGCCCGAAGGAGGCGCCGCGATATGAAAAGCTTGGGACATGGTTTGCTCCATGAATAGGGGATCGCGCCGTTGGCCGGTCGCGAACGATTCGTTCTTTGGATGAAAGCACCGGCGGAAGGTTCCGCCGGGCGTACAGCAGGCTCAGGCCGAAAGCGGCGGCGCGCGCGGATTCGACGGCGAGCGTTGGCGCGCGAAATCGAGATGCGTGGCCGCCGGAAAGATGAAAACGACGGCTTCGAACGAAAGCGAGGCCAGCGCAAGCCCGGCATCGGGTGGCGGCGCAAAGGCCGCTGAAACCATGCTGCAGCCCAGCATGCAGCATGCCGGCAGATGTGACGGATGCGGGCCGCCATCGGGAAGCTGGGCAGTGCCCTCGTGGGTGCAGATGACGTTGCCGAAGGCGTCGATTTGCGAGGCGGCCGGTCCGGTGGCGAAGGCGAATGCGCTCAGCGTCGACTGAAGCAGCAGCAGGTAGGCCGCGACAAGCGCGACCGGAATGCTCCACCGTCTCCCCTTTTTGGTCAAATGACTTGCCTGTTCAAACCATCTGCATCTTCAAGCGATCACCGGAAGATGTCTACCACGGCAGCAAGAGACGGAAAATCGGCAAATCGGTGCTGCGGCAACGCGGCGCGATCAGGGCCTCTGTGGGTGCCGGCTCTCGGGGATCGAGGTCAGCAGCGTCTGGCGCGCCGACTTCAAATGCTTGCGGCAGGCGGCATCGACCTTGCCCAGGTCGCGTGATTTGAGCGCCGCGATATAAGCCAGATGCTCGCCGATCGCGATTTCGTTGCGCTCGCGCTCCTGCGCCTTGTTCCACTGGTAGTGGTAATGGAAGATCATGGCGATGACATCATAGAAATCGACGATGAAGCGGTTGTGCGAGGCGCGGTGGATCAGCCGATGGAAGCGCTCGTCGAGCTCCGAGAACTCGTTGAAGCGCGTGGCGATGTCACGGGCGAGGCCGCGGTGTTCCTCTTCGAGATTGTCGAGATCGACCCACACCGCGCTGTCCTGCGGCAGTGCGGTGAACGCCGATGCCGAGCGCAGCTCGAACATCTCGCGGATTTCCGTCAACTCCAGCGCGAAGGCGCGGGTGAAACCCTTCAGCACCCAATGGCTGTTACGGCGCTTCTCGATCAGGCCGAAGCGGGAGAAGCGGATCAGGAACTCGCGCACGCTGGTGGTGCCGACGCCGATCTCGCGCGCCAGTTCGAGCTCGTTGATCTGCATGCCGGCCTCGGCGCCGCCGGCAAGCAGCCTGCGCATGAACGACCGCTCGATGATCTCGGCCAGCGTGTCGGTCTCTTCCTCGGGAAAGAAATCATCGGGGCGGGTTTCACGCAGCACCGTCTTGGCGCGCTTGTTCCAGGCGATCAGCCCGGTTTCTTCCATGCGCGCCAGGATGCTGCGCACTGTGGTGCGGCTGACGCCGAGCAGCGTACCCAGTTCCGGTTCCGAAGGCAGGCTGCGCGTCTCGTCGAGCAGCCTGAGGCACCTGTTATAGGCATCCTTGTAGACGTTGTTGCTCTTCGACATGCCCTGACCCATCGCTGGCCGGCGCTTGCGGCGGCCGGCTTGAAGCGCAAATATGACGTTCCTATCGCCCTCGAAAGCGGAATCGCTTTGCCGAGGGGCTCGCTTACCTGTTGCAGCGCCGCTACTCATCCAGGCGCACAGGAACTGCCGGAAAAAACAATTGACGTAAAACTGTTTTTTCACGATAAAAGACATTAACTCTTAACAAGCGCGTGTCAATCCGCGCCTCCCAGGATCACCCCAGGAAACGCCCGTGAACGCCTCCAACTCAATTCTTCTGTCCCCAGCCGACAATGTCGCGGTCGCCAATGGCCGCATCGAGACCGGCACCGCGCTGCCCGGCGGAGCGCTTGCCGCCGCTATCATCGAGCCCGGCCACAAGGTGGCGATCAAGCCGATTCCCGCCGGGTCCGCCGTGGTCAAATATGCCCAGGCGATCGGCCGCGCCACGCAGGACATCGCGCCCGGCGAGCATGTCCATTCGCACAATCTGGTGTTCGAGGCCGGCCGCCTGCCGGTGGTGCCGCCAAGCGAGGCCGAGCATGCGACCGAGGCCGACCGCGCCCGCACCTTCATGGGTTATCGCCGCGCCGACGGCCGCGCCGGCACGCGCAACTTCATCGGCATCATCGCCAGCGTCAACTGTTCGGCCACCGTCTGCCACGCCATCGCCGACGCGGCCAACCGCACGCTGCTGCCAAAATATCCCGGCATCGACGGCTTCGTCCCGATCGTCCACGGCCAGGGCTGCGGCATGAGCGCCACCGGCGACGGGATGATGGTGCTGCACCGCACATTGGCCGGCTATGCCCGCCACCCCAATTTCGGCGGCGTGCTGATGGTCGGGCTCGGCTGCGAGGTCAACCAGCTCACGCTGTACGGCCAGAAGGGTGCAGCCGCCGGTAAACGCCATTTCAACATCCAGGACGCCGGCGGGTCGCGCAAATCGGTCGAAAAGGCCATGGGCGTACTGGCCGAGATCGCCGAGGAAGTCGGCGAGCTCAAGCGCGAACCGATCCCCGTGAGCGAGATCGTCGTCGGCCTGCAATGCGGCGGCTCCGACGGCATGTCGGGCATCACGGCCAATCCGGCGCTGGGCGCTGCGGTAGACATCCTGGCCGGCGTCGGCGGCATCGGTATTCTCTCCGAGACGACGGAAATCTACGGCGCCGAACATCTGCTCGCCTATCGCGCCGCGACGCCCGAGATCGCCAAGAAGCTCGATGGCTACGTCAAGTGGTGGGAAGACCACGTCGCCAAGCACGGCGCCTCGATCGACAACAACCCCTCGCCCGGCAACAAGCGCGGCGGCCTCACCACCATCCTGGAGAAGTCGTTGGGCGCGGTCGCCAAGGGCGGCCAGACGCCGCTCAACGGCGTCTTCGGCTATGCCGAAAAGGTCACCGGCAGCGGGCTGGTGTTCATGGACACGCCCGGCTACGACCCGGTGTCCGCCACCGGCCAGGTGGCGGGCGGCGCCAACATCATCGTCTTCACCACCGGCCGCGGCTCCTGCTTCGGCTGCCGGCCGACGCCGTCGATCAAGGTCGCCACCAACTCGACCATGTATCATCAGATGGAAGAGGACATGGACGTCAATTGCGGCGTCATCGCCTCCGGCGAGAAGACCATCGCCGGCATGGGCCGCGAGATCTTCGAACTGATCGTCGAGACGGCCTCCGGCCGCAAGACCAAGAGCGAGGATTTCGGTTACGGCGACAACGAGTTCGTGCCCTGGCATCTCGGCGCGACGCTCTAACTCTTTGAAGTCGCGCAGTCCGGAAAGTGGCCGCGAACTTTCCTGGAATGCTGCGGCTTGAGGTCTTGGAATCTGCCGCGCCGGATAATGGCGGGCAACGGGGAGGTTGTGCATGGAAAAACGCCGCATCGGCCAGACGGCGCTCGAGGTCACCGAAGTAAGCTTCGGCGGTGCCGCGATCGGCGGGCTCTACCGCGCCTGTTCGCGCGAGGCGGCGATGGAAACGTTGCAAGGCGCGTGGGAGGCGGGCCTGCGCTATTTCGACACCGCGCCCTTCTATGGTTTCGGCCTGTCGGAGCGGCGTTTCGGCGACTTCCTGCGCTATAAGCCGCGCGATTCCTATGTGCTGTCGACCAAGGTCGGGCGCCTGTTCCGGCCCGTTCCGGAGGATCAGGTTCCCGATCACTCCTATGTCGATCCGCTGCCCTTCGCGCTCGACTACGACTATTCCTATGACGGCATCATGCGCTCGGTCGACTTCAGCTATGCGCGGCTTGGTCTAAACAGGATAGACATCCTGTTTGTGCACGACATCGGCGTGTACACGCATGGCGTCGAGAAGACCAAAATGCACTTTCGCCAGTTGATGGACGGTGGGCTCAAGGCGCTCGAAGAACTGAAAAACTCCGGCGTCATTTCCGCCTACGGGCTCGGCGTCAACGAAGTCCGGATATGTCTCGACGTGATGCGTCGCGCGCCGCTCGATTGTATCCTGCTCGCCAGCCGCTATTCCTTGCTCGATCGCAGCGCCGAAGCCGAACTTTTGCCGCTCTGCCGCGCCCGACAGACTTCGCTGGTCATCGGCGGTGTATTCAACTCCGGCATATTGGCGACCGGACCGGTGCAGGGCGCCCATTTCGACTACAAGCCCGCCAGCGGTGACGTGCTCGACCGCGTCGGCGCGATGGAGCGGATCGCCGCCGAAGGTGGTTACCCGCTCGCCGCCGCCGCGTTCCAGTTCCCCCTCCAGGAATCCTCGGTCGCCACCGTGCTGACCGGCACCGCCAAGCTGGCGAACCTGACCCGAAATCTCGAACTGCTCGATGTCGACGTGCCTCAGGCGGACTACGCCAGATACCGCCCCTACACCGTGGTGCAGGAATTGGCATGAAGCCGCCGGCCCGCCCGGGCGAAGGCGTGCGATCGCGGGGCTTCACGATCCCGCGAACCGAAGAAGGAACGGGCATTCTATATTGACTAATTTATGGAATTAATATTCCATACGTTAGTCACACGAAACGGAAGCGTCGGGCAGCGTGGGGAGAGCAAGGCGCCAGTGCTGTCATGACCGCCATGCCCCGAGGATGGCATAAACACCGCTTGCATCGACCGGATCGATGCACTATCAAAATACTGCAACTGTTTTTTATTGATAAAGTTCTGTTTGGCTACGCCTATCCGAACCGAGCTTCCGTATCGTTCACCGGGCGACCTAGGGAGGAATTCCATGAAATTCGTGACCAGCATTCTCAATCGCCGCGCTGTCATGGCGCTGGCGGCCGCGTCGATGCTTGCCGGCGTCATGCACTCGGCGCCGGTTTCGGCGGCGGACGCGACCATTCCGATCATCGTCAAGGACACCACGTCCTTCTACTGGCAGATCGTCCTGGCCGGGGCCCGCAAGGCCGGCAAGGATCTCGGCGTCAACGTGCCGGAGCTCGGCGCCCAGGCAGAGACCGACGTAAACGGCCAGATCTCGATCCTCGAAAACGCCGTCGCCAGCAATCCGGCGGCGATCGTCATCTCGCCGACCGAGTTCAAGGCGCTCGGCAAGCCGATCGACGAAGCCGCCGCCAAGGTCAAGGTTATCGGCATCGATTCCGGCGCCGACTCCAAGGCCTTCACCTCCTTCCTGACCACTGACAACGTCCAGGGCGGCCGCGTCGCCGCTGACGGCCTCGCAGCGGCCATCGGCGAAGCCAATGGCGGCAAGATCGAGGGCGACGTTGCCCTGATCACCAACACGCCTGGCGCCGGCTCGCTCGAACAGCGCAAGCAGGGCTTCATCGAACAGCTCAAGGCGAAATATCCGGGCCTGAAGCTGGTCGCCGACAAATATGCCGACGGCCAGGCCACCACCGGCCTCAACATCGCCACCGACCTGATCACCGCCAATCCGAACCTCAAGGGTATTTTCGCTTCCAACCTGATCATGGCGCAGGGCGTCGGGCAGGCTGTCGCCGAAAACAGCCTCGGCGGCAAGCTGGCGCTGGTTGGCTTCGACAGCGACGAGAAGCTGATCAAGTTCCTCAACGACGGCGTCATTTCCGCCCTCGTCGTCCAGGATCCCTACCGGATGGGCTATGACGGCATCAAGACCGCGCTTGCCGCCTCCAAGGGCGAAAAGGTCGAGACCAATGTCGACACCGGCGCCAACCTGGTCACCAAGGCCAACATGAAGGATCCCAAGATCGACGCGCTGCTCAACCCGAAGCTCAACTGAGCATCGGCACGCGCAACTGTTTCCGGGGCCTCTGCGCCCCGGAAACAACAGGGAGGATTGCCATGACGTCGACCGCGCAGGAACTGCATCCGGCCCCCGTGCTAGAGCCCGGCAGGACGATCCTCGAGCTGCAGGGTCTGGAAAAGCGGTATCCCGGCACGCATGCGCTGAAGCCTGTGACCCTGGCCTTCAAGGCGGGAGAGATCCACGCCATCGTCGGCGAGAACGGTGCCGGCAAATCGACCCTGATCAAACTTCTGACCGGCGTCATCCCGCGCACCTCCGGAGAGGTTGTGTGGGAAGGCAAGCCGGCTGCCCTGGCGACGCCGCACGAAGCCATGGCGCTCGGCATCAACGCCGTGCACCAGGAAGTCGTGCTCTGCCGTCACCTGACCGTCGCCGCCAACATGTTCCTCGGCGAGGAGAATTCGCGCTTCGGCATCCTCCAGCAGCGAGCCATGGTCAGGGAAGCGCAGAAGATCATCGACGGTCTCGGCTTCGACCTGCCGGCGCATGTCGTGCTCGGCGATCTCACCATCGGCCAGCAGCAGCTGATCGCCGCCGCCCGCGCCACCGTGCGCGGCACCAAATTCCTGATTTTCGACGAGCCCACCGCGTACCTCACCCGCAAGGAGGCCGACCAGCTGTTCACGCTGATCCGCCGCCTGAAGGGTGAAGGCGTCACCATCATCTACATCAGCCATCGCATGGAGGAGGTGTTCGAGCTCGCCGACCGCGTCTCGGTGCTGCGTGACGGCACGCTGGTCGGCACCCGCAACATCGCCGAGACCAATGAGCCGGAGCTGGTCAAGCTGATGATCAACCGCTCGATCGAGCAGATCTATCACAAGGAGCATTTCACGCCGGGCGCCGTCATCGCCGAGGCGCGGAATCTGTCCGGCAAGGGTTTCGAGAATGTCTCTCTGTCGGTGCGCGCGGGAGAGATCGTCGGGCTCTACGGCCTGATCGGAGCCGGCCGCAGCGAATTCGTCACCACCCTCTACGGCCGCCACCGCAAATCGGCCGGCCAGGTGTTGTGGGAAGGCAAGGAGGTGCAGGTCAACTCCGAGCACGACGCCATCAAGCTCGGCATGGCGCTGGCACCGGAAAGCCGCCGCGACCAGGGCCTGTGTCTCAACCTGCCGGTCGCATTGAATCTCAATTTGCCGATCTACAAACGCATATCGAAAAATCTGCTGATCTCGTCTGCGCAGGAGAAGGCCGAGGCGGACCGGCAGATCGCCGACCTCAGGATCAAGACGCCGACGCGCGGCGCGCTGGCCTCCAGCCTGTCGGGCGGCAACCAGCAGAAGATCGTCATCGGCAAGTGGCTGGCGCACGGCGCCAAACTGTTCATCTTCGACGAGCCGACGGTCGGCGTCGATGTAGGCACCAAGGCCGAGATCTACCGGCTGTTCAGTGTGCTGTTGTCCAAGGGCGCGGGCATCATCCTGATCTCGTCCTATCTGCCTGAGGTCTACGAACTGGCTGACACGCTGCATGTGTTCAGGCGCGGCAAGCTGGTGGCCACGCATGGTTTCCGCACCGCCGATCACGAGGACATTCTGAGCCAGGCCCTGGCCGAGAAACAAGAAAAGACGGGAGGACAGACATGAGCACCGAGGCGATCCCTGCCGAAAAGCCGAAGCGCAACTACAATGCCCTGTTCGGGCTGACGCTGCTTGGCCTGCTGCTTCTGATGTGGGTCATCCTGGCGGTCGCCACGCCGTCCTTCGCTTCGGCGCTCAACATCACCAACCTGCTGCGCCAGGGTTCTCTGATCGCCATCCTGGCCGTCGGCCAGACCTTCGTCATCATCACCGGCGGCATCGACCTTTCCGTCGGCGCCATCGTCGGCTTCGCCACCGTCATCGTCGCACTGCTGATCAATGCCGGCTGGCCGGTCTGGATCGCGGTTCTGGCGACGCTGCTGGTGGGGGTCGCCATCGGCCTGTTCCACGGTTTCGGCATCGTCAGGATGGGCCTGCCGCCCTTCATCATCACGCTGGCGACCATGACCTCGCTGCGCGGCATCGGTCTCCTGATGACCAATGGCAATTCGATATCGATCAACAGCGACGCGTTCCAGGCGTTTTCGCGCGGCTCGCTGCTGGGGATCCCCTATCTGTTCTGGATGGTGATCGTGGTTGCGCTGCCCTCCTACGTCTTCCTGCACCACACGCGATGGGGACGCTATCTCTTCTCCGTCGGCTCGAACGCGGAAGCCGCGCGCCTCTCCGGCGTCAACGTGCCGCGCACGATCTACATGGCCTATGTGCTGTCCGGCCTGTGCGCGGCCTTCGTCGGCGTGCTGCTCGCGTCCCGCATCGGCATCGGCAATCCGACGCAGGGCGACACCTACGAGCTGCAAGCCATCGCCTCGTCGGTGATCGGCGGCACGTCGCTGTTCGGCGCCATCGGTTCGGTGCACGGGCCGCTGATCGGCTCGTTCATCCTCTCCACCATCAACAACGGCGCCAACCTGCTCAACGTCAACACGTTCTGGCAGCGCGTCATCACCGGCATGTTGATCATCGTCATCGTCTACTTCGACGGCCTGCGCCGCCGAGGTGGCAAGTAAAATCGATCGCCGGCCGGGTCGAAAAATCGGCCGGCGATTCCATGAACCGACTGGATTGAAGCATGAAAGCCGTTGTCTGCCGTTCGCCCGGCGACCTTGTCGTGGAAGACCGTCCCGCGGCTGGCTCGCCGCCTCCCGGCTGGGCGCTGGTGGCGGTCAGCCATGTCGGCATCTGCGGCACCGACTACCACATCTTCGAGGGCAAGCATCCCTTCCTCGCCTACCCCCGCATCATGGGCCATGAAGTGTCGGGGACCATCGTCGAGGCGGGCGAAGGCGTTAGTCTTGCCACGGGCGAGCCGGTCATCATCAATCCCTATCTGGCGTGCGGCAAATGCATCGCCTGCCGGCACGGTAAACCCAATTGCTGTGTCCGGATCGAAGTGCTCGGCGTGCATCGCGACGGCGCCATGTGCGAACAGATCCTTATCCCGGAACAAAACCTCTATCCAGCCAACGGCCTGTCGTTGGCCGATGCCGCGGCCGTCGAATTCCTGGCCATCGGCGCCCATGCGGTGCGGCGCTCGCGTGCCGATCCCGGCGCACGGACGCTCGTCATCGGCGCCGGACCGATCGGGCTCGGCACCGCCATCTTCGCCCGCATCGCCGGGCTCGACGTGACGCTGCTCGACATGAGCAGCGAAAGGCTCCGCTTCGCCGCCAATGAACTCGGCTTCAAGACCCTCGACGGGTCGCGCGGCGCGGCATCCGATCTGGTCAGCGAAGCGACATCAGGCGAAGGCTTCGACGTGGTCTTCGACGCCACCGGCAACACCGGCTCGGTGCAGTCGGCCTTCGCTCATGTCGCGCATGGCGGGACATTGGTGCTGGTCAGCGTCGTCAAGGACGACATCGCCTTTTCCGACCCCGAATTCCACAAGCGCGAGATGACGCTTGTCGGCAGCCGCAATGCCTTGCGGGCCGATTTCGACCACGTCGCCGCTTCGATCCGCGATGGCGCGGTGCCGCTGGCCAAGCTCGTCACCCACCGCACCACGCTTGCCGACACGCCACGTGACCTCGCCCGCTGGGCGCATGAGAAATCCGGCCTGATCAAGGCCGTGATCGAGGTGGGGGCATAAGATGGCAGGCGGTGAACCCGGCCTGAGTTGACGACGCCCCGCGCAGGTCGACCCCCAAACGCCAAGCCGCTGACAACCGAGCTGGTCTGGTACCAGCGTTAGTATAAGGCCGACACGCCCTACAGCGCCGACAGTTTCAGCTCCACCCGCTCTGCCGGGAAGCGCGCCTCGGCGAATTGGATCGGCCGGCCGTCCGGCGTCATGTTGACGGCGATCGTGACCAGCACGATGCCGCCCGGCTGCAGATCGAGGTCGGCAAGGTCGGAAGCATCGGCGTGACGCGCCGACAGCACCGTCGATTGCCTGAGATAATCGTCTATGCCGAAACGCTTGAGCGATGCGGTGATCGACCCGGTCTCGGCCATGGCCACATCGATGCCGGCGAAGCGCTTGGCGTCGAACCAGCCGGAAGCGCGCGACACCGGCTTCCCATCGGCCTCGCCGCGCGTCTCCAGGCGAATCACATCCGATCCCCTGGCAAGGCCCAGGGCTTCGGCGACGCGCCGGCTGGCCGGCTCGACCGATGAGGACAGGAGCACGATATGCCGCTCCGACGCCTGGCCCTGCAAGCCGGTTGAAAATCGCGTGCGCGCGCCGATGGGATAGGACAGCCGCTTGCGCGACAGCACGAAAGTGCCGCGCCCCTGCTCGGCCCGCAGTACCCCGTCTTGCACGAGCGCCGCGATGGCGCTGCGCACCGTGTGACGGTTGACGCCATAGCGCTCGGCCAGCGCCACCTCCGGCGGCAGCGCGGCATTCTCGGCGAAATCGCCGGCAGCGATCGATTGCAGGATTCGGTCGGCGATCTGGCGCCACAACGAGACGCCGCTGCGCCGCTCGATACCGTCAGCCACGTGTTTTCCGTTCACGGTTTCGCCCCTGGCCGGCCCCTGTCACGCACCCGTCATGGACTCGCGTTAGGTAATGGGTATAATTCGTATGGTTGTCTATATCAATAGACAAATTAGAAGCAAGGATGTTGCTGATGCGAGGACAGGAAGCGCGCGACCAGGCCGAACGCAAGGCGGCCATGGCAACCCTGGCGCAGTCCAGCGGCGACGACATCGTTCGCCTCTGGAACGAATCCGGCCTGCCTGCCGAGGCCGAACTGCTGCGCGGTCCCGAGACCGGCCTGGTTACCATGCGCGGCCGCATCGGCGGCGGCGGCGCGCCGTTCAATGTCGGCGAGGCCACCGTGACCCGCGCCACAGTGCGCCTGCCGTCCGGACAGGTCGGCCATTGCTATGCGCTCGGCCGCGACAAGCAGAAGGCGAAGCTGGCGGCCATCGCCGACGCGCTGTGGCAGGACCCCGCCCACCGAGAGGCGGTCGAAACGGGCCTTCTCGCGCCGCTGCGGGCTGCCTTGACCACGGCACGAGAAAGGCGCCGCGCCGAAACGGCGGCAACGAAGGTGGATTTCTTCACCATGGTTCGCGGAGAAGATTGATGGATATCGCAGCGCAATCGATCGAGGGCGGGTTCGCCGATCCGGTGTTCAACGCCCAGACGGTGTTTCGCGCCGTCATGGACGCAATGGCGCGGCCGGGCAGCGTGCAACCCTTGCCGGCCCTGGCCCGCCCGCCGGCGCCGCTTTCGGCGACATCGGGCGCGGTTGCGCTGGCATTGTGCGACAATGACACGCCGCTCTGGCTCGACCCGGCCCTGCATGCCTCGGCAGCGGTCATGTCCTGGCTCGGCTTTCACAGCGGTGCGCCGCTGGCCAACACCCCGGCCGACGCGCATTTCGCGTTTGTGGCCTCGCCGGCCGAGATGATGGCGCTCGACGGTTTCTCGCAAGGCACGCAGGACTATCCCGACCGCTCGACCACATTGATCCTGCAGGTCGGCGATCTCACGTCAGGCACGCCGCTGCTGCTCGAAGGTCCTGGCATCGAGAAGACGGCGACGATCGCGCCGGCCCGCATGCCGCGTCATTTCATCGAGCAGTGGAAGCAGAACATCAACCGCTTTCCGCGCGGCGTCGACATCATCCTGGCGGCACATGACAGCCTCGCCTGCCTGCCGCGTACGACACGCATCAAGACGACGGAGGCCTAGCGATGTATGTTGCGGTAAAAGGCGGCGAAGCCGCGATCGCCAACGCCCACAGCCTGCTCGCTGACCGTCGGCGCGGTGACCGCTCGGTACCGGCACTGCGCCTCGACCAGATCGTCGAACAGCTGGCGCTCGGCGTCGACCGGGTGATGAGCGAAGGCTCGCTTTACGATCGCGAACTCGCCGCACTCGCTATCGTGCAGGCGCGCGGCGACATGATCGAGGCGATCTTCCTGGTGCGGGCCTACCGCACCACGCTGCCGCGCTTTGGCTATACAAATGCCATCGACACCGCCACCATGCTGGTCGAACGCCGCGTTTCGGCGACCTACAAGGACCTGCCCGGCGGCCAGTTGCTTGGGCCCACCTTCGACTACACGCACCGGCTGCTCGATCCCGAGCTTGCCGCCGGCGCCGATGTCGCCGCGCCCTTGCGGCGCGAGACGGAAGCGCAGGCAATGCCGCGCGTCTCGGCGATCCTCGCTCGCGATGGGCTGATCGAGCCGGACGGAGACATGCCGCAGGACCATGTCCCCGGCGACATCACCCGCGAGCCGCTGGAGTTCCCGATGGCTCGCGACATCCGCCTGCAGGCGCTGTCGCGCGGCGACGAGGGCTTCCTGCTGGCGCTCGGCTATTCCACGCAGCGCGGCTATGCCCGCAACCATCCCTTCGTCGGCGAGATCCGCATCGGCGAGGTCGAGCTGGAGCTCGACGTGCCCGAACTGCCTTTCGCGGTGCCGCTCGGTACCGCGCGCGTTACCGAATGCCAGATGGTCAATCAGTTCAAGGGCTCGGCCAAGGCGCCACCGCAATTCACACGCGGCTACGGGCTGGTCTTCGGCCAGAGCGAGCGCAAGGCGATGGCCATGGCACTCTGCGACCGCGCTCTTCGTGCAAGCGAACTCGGCGAGGACATTGTCGCCGCCGCCCAGGACGAGGAATTCGTCATCTCGCACTCCGACAACGTCCAGGCGACCGGCTTCGTCGAACATCTGAAGCTGCCGCATTATGTCGACTTCCAGGCCGAACTCGACCTCGTGCGCCGCATGCGCGCCGAGTACGACGCCCGCGAAAATCCCGGCAAGATTGAAGAGAAGAAAGAGGCCGCGGAATGAGCGCGCAACCGACCGACATCGCCAGCTACAACTTCGCTTATCTCGACGAACAGACCAAGCGGATGATCCGCCGCGCGATCCTCAAGGGCATCGCCATTCCCGGCTATCAGGTGCCGTTCGCCTCGCGCGAAATGCCGATGCCCTATGGCTGGGGCACCGGCGGCGTCCAGGTTACCGCTTCGATCATCGGCCCCGACGATGTGCTGAAGGTCATCGACCAGGGCGCCGACGACACCACCAATGCGGTCTCGATCCGCGCCTTTTTCAAGAAGGTCGCCAATGTGGCGGTTACGACCGATACCGCCAGCGCCAGCATCATCCAGACCCGCCACCGCATTCCCGAATATCCACTCGCCGCAGGCCAGGTGCTGGTCTACCAGGTACCGATCCCCGAGCCCCTGCGCTTTCTCGAGCCACGCGAGACCGAAACGCGCAAAATGCATGCGCTGGAGGAATACGGCCTCATGCATGTGAAGCTCTATGAGGACATCGCCAAGCACGGCCGCATCGCCACCACCTATGCCTATCCGGTGAAGGTCGAGGGCCGCTATGTGATGGACCCGTCTCCGACACCGAAATTCGACAATCCCAAGATGCACCGCTCGCCGGCTTTGCAGCTGTTCGGCGCCGGCCGCGAGAAGCGCATCTACGCGCTGCCGCCCTTCACTGATGTGGTCAGCCTCGACTTCGAGGATCATCCGTTCGAGGTGCAGACCTTCGACCAGCCCTGCGCGTTGTGCGGCGCCGAGAACGTTTATCTCGACGAGGTCATCCTCGACGACCACGGCGGCCACATGTTCGTCTGCTCCGACACCGACCACTGCGAGAAGCGGCGCAGCACCCCTACCTCCCCCTTGTGGGGAGGTCGCGCCGAAGGCGCGGGTGGGGGTAGCGACCCATCGGCAGCCCCCACCCCGGCGCTGCGCGCCGACCCTCCCCACAAGGGGGAGGGTAAGGAGATACAATGACCGACGAACCCTTGCTGCGCGTTTCGGCGCTCTCGAAATTCTACGGCTCGCGCGTCGGCTGCGACAACGTCACCTTCGATCTGTGGCCGGGCGAAGTCCTGGCTGTCGTGGGCGAATCCGGCTCCGGCAAGACGACATTGCTCAACTGCCTGTCGACGCGGCTGCTGCCCTCATCCGGCACCGCCAGCTACCGCATGCGCGACGGCCAGTTCCGCGAACTCTACCGCATGAGCGAGGCCGAGCGCCGCTTCCTGATGCGCACCGACTGGGGCTTTGTCCACCAGAATCCGGCCGACGGCTTGCGCATGACGGTGTCGGCCGGCGCCAATGTCGGCGAGCGGCTGATGGCGGTGGGCGACCGCCACTACGGCAAGATCCGCGCCACCGCCGTTGACTGGCTGTCGCGCGTCGAGATCGAGGAAGACCGCATCGACGACGAGCCGCGCGCCTTTTCCGGCGGCATGCGCCAGCGCCTGCAGATTGCCCGCAACCTCGTCACCGGCCCGCGGCTGGTGTTCATGGATGAACCGACAGGCGGCCTCGACGTCTCGGTGCAGGCGCGCCTGCTCGATCTCTTGCGCGGCCTCGTCACCGATCTCGGCCTCGCCGCCATCGTCGTCACCCACGACCTCGCGGTGGCGCGGCTTTTGTCCCAGCGCATGATAGTGATGAAAGACGGCCGCGTCGTCGAAAGCGGCCTCACCGACCGTGTGCTCGACGACCCGCGCGCGCCGTACACGCAATTGCTTGTTTCCTCGATTCTGCAGGTTTGACGATGGCGCCAAGTCACCCCCCTCTGTCCTGCCCGCAAACGAATAACGATTGGAGTACCTTCTGATGCCGACGCCTCTCGTTGTCTCCGATCTCGCCAAGAGCTTCACCATGCATCTGCGCGACGGCATCAAACTGCCTGTCGTCGCCGGTGTCTCCTTCTCGATCCGCGCCGGTGAATGCACCGTGCTCGGCGGCCCGTCCGGGGCCGGCAAGAGCTCGATCCTGAAGATGCTCTACGGCAATTACGCCGTCGACGAAGGCCAGATCATCGTCACGCACGAAGACGGGCTCATCGATCTCGCCAGCGCCAGCCCACGCACCGTGCTTGCCGTGCGCCGCCAGACCATCGGCTATGTCAGCCAGTTCCTGCGCACCGTGCCGCGCGTACCGGCGCTCGACGTCGTCGCCGAGCCGCTGGTGGAGCGCGGCGAGGATCGCGAAGCAGCAAGAAGCAAGGCGCGCGCCTTGCTGGCGCGGCTCAACCTGCCGGAAAAACTCTGGGCATTGCCGCCGGCGACCTTCTCCGGCGGCGAGCAGCAGCGCGTCAACATCGCGCGCGGCTTCATCACCGGGCACCCGATCCTGCTGCTCGACGAGCCGACCGCTTCGCTCGACGCCAGGAACCGCGATGTGGTGATCGAACTCATCGCCGCCAAGAAGGCGGCAGGCGTCGCCCTGCTCGGCATCTTCCACGACCATGATGTGCGCGAAGCGGTGGCCGACCGCATCATCGACGTCACCGCCTTCGCCCCGGGAAAGCTCGCCGCATGACTAAAAAACTGTCGGAAACGCCGCTGGTCCATCGGACGGCGGATGTGGAGAATTCGACGCTTGGCCGGTGGACCGAAATCGCCGACCGCTGTCGGGTTTCGGAAAGCGAACTCGGCGACTATTCCTACATGATGCAGGACTGCGCCGTCTGGTGTGCGACGATCGGCAAATTCTCCAACATCGCGGCAAGCGTGCGCATCAACGCCACCAACCACCCGACCTGGCGACCGACGCTGCACCACTTCACCTACCGCGCATCGGACTATTGGGACGATGCCGAACACGAGAGCGAATTTTTCGCTGAGCGCCGCGCCAGGCGCGTCACAATCGGCCACGACACATGGCTTGGCCATGGCTCGACAGTCCTGCCCGGCATCACCGTCGGCGATGGCGCCGCCGTCGGCGCCGGAGCGGTGGTATCGAAGGATGTCGCTCCCTACACCATCGTCGCCGGCGTGCCGGCAAAGCCGGTCCGCGAGCGCTTCGACCGCCGCACCGCCGAGCGCTACCAGGCGCTTGCCTGGTGGGATTGGGACCATGCGAGGCTGCGCGCCGCACTCGACGATTTCCGTCAGCTCGAGGCCGAAGCTTTCCTGGAAAAATACGGTGGATGACGGTGGTGAATGGAATAGGGCTGCTCACTATTCGCATCCCTTACATAGAGTTCGGGCAGGGGGCTGTCTTCTCGAGCCGCCTGCCTTCCGCAGCTTCAGGGACATGGAAGCACTTCGAGGAACTGATTGGTCCTGGCCTGATCGCGCACGACACGGCTGTGGGTGGTAACAAAACTGACATCAATCCGACACCGCAGGTTCATGGCGCTGCGCTAGCGAGGGTCAACAGGACCTTCAACCGCGACTGGACGGGAACGCACCATGTCAGCCACGCTCGAAATCCGCGGCGTCACCCGACGATTTGGCAAGAACACCGCCGTTAACGATGTCAGCATCTCGATCCCGCAGGGTCAGATGGTCGGCGTCATCGGCCGTTCCGGCGCCGGCAAGTCGACCCTTCTGCGTATGATCAACCGCCTCATCGATCCCAGCCATGGATCGATTTTCTTCGACGGAGCCGAGGTCTCGCAATTGCGCGGTTCGCCGCTCAGGCGCTGGCAGCGCGACTGCGCCATGATCTTCCAGCAATTCAACCTTGTGCCGCGCCTCGACGTGCTGACCAATGTGCTGCTCGGCCGGCTGAACCATCGTCCGACCCTGTCGAACCTTTTCGGCATGTTCTCGCGAACCGAATGTGCGCAGGCGGTCGCGGCCCTCGAGCGGCTCGACATCGCCCGTACCGCGCTGCAGCCCGCCGGCACCTTGTCGGGCGGCCAGCAGCAGCGTGTCGCCATTGCCCGCGCCATGATGCAGCAGCCCCGGGTGATCCTGGCCGACGAACCGATCGCTTCGCTCGACCCGCTCAACGCCAAGGTGGTGATGGATTCGCTGCAGGACATCAATTTGCGCGAAGGCATCACCGTGGTCACCAACCTGCACACGCTGGACACCGCCCGTACCTATTGCAACCGCATCATCGGCATGGCCGCGGGCAAGGTCGTGTTCGACGGGCCGCCGGAGGAGCTTAACCGCGAGGCCGTCCGTCTCGTCTATGGCGCCGACAGCAATGGCGGCGAAATCTCCGAGGCCATCACCTCGACCAGCGTTGCCTTCAAGCAAAAAATCGCCGCATCCGCCGGACCGCTCGAACCCGCGTTCCCGGGTTACTGAGAGCGACCTGGATCGCCAGCCCGCGTCAGGGCACCCGTCAAAATCACCAACGCCGCCGGCGCGGGGCCGGAACCTACAGGAGAGAAATCAGATGTTCAGGAAAATGGTTTTCAGCGCCGTTTCGGTGCTTGCAATGGCCACCGGCGCGGCGCATGCCGCCGATATGAAGGAATTCCGCGTCGGCATCCTCGGCGGCGAGAACGAAACCGACCGGCTGCGCAACTACCAGTGCCTGGCCGATCACCTGAAGGCCGAATTCGGCTTCGAGAAGGTCTCGCTGTTCCCGGCCGCCGACTATGACGGCGTCATCCAGGGACTTCTCGGCGGCACGCTCGACTTCGCCGAACTCGGCGCTTCCGGCTACGCCAGCGTCGTCCTCAAGGATCCCAAGGCGGTAACCCCGATTCTCACCACCCAGCAGACCGACGGCGCGACCGGCTACTATTCGATCGGCCTGGCGCTGAAGTCCTCCGGCATCACCGACATCAAGTCGGCCAAGGGCAAGAAGCTCGGTTACGCCGATCCGGATTCGACCTCCGGCTACCTGATCCCGCTGACGCAGATTCCGAAGGACACGGGCGCGTCGAACGAGACCTTCTTCGCCTCGACCCAGTTCAATGGCGGCCATGAGAACAATGTGCTCGCCGTGCGTGACGGCAAGGTCGACGTGGCGGTGGACGATTCCTCCGGCATCGGCGACTTCAAGGACGGCTACACCTCCGGCACCTTCCACAAGGAAGTCGCCAAGGGCGCCGTCGACCCCAACGACTTCGTCGAGGTCTGGCGCTCGGGCCTGATCCCGAACGGTCCGCTGGTCGTGCGCACGGCGCTCGGCGACGAGATGACGGCCAAGCTGGCGGCCTTCTTCACCGACCTGCCCAAGAAGGACAAGGCTTGCTTCGAAGGCGTCGAAGGCGGTGATTTTACCGGCTACGTTCCGGTGAAGGCGGATTTCTATAACGTCATCGTCGAAGCCCGTAAGGCAGCCATCGGCGGCTAAAGGCAGAAGTCAGGAAGGGCGGCGTCGAGAAAACGCCGCCCTTCTTGCATCTCCGACCATGACCCTTTCCCTGACAGCTCCTTCCGGCGCCACGCACCAGATGGCCGACGCCTGGCGTCGCCAGACCTCCTTGCGCCGGCTCTACACCGCCATCGGCGTCGGCCTGCTGTTGGTCGCACTCGGCGGCACCATGTGGTTCGCCGACGATGCCAATGCCGGACACTTCTTCGACCGGCTTCCGCACATACTGGATTTCCTGAGCTGGCTCGTTCCCAAGGACTGGAACGATGTCTGGCGGGCGCTGTTCGACATCGCCTCCCCGCATGACACCGGCACGCAGGAATTCAACTTTCCGCTCGGCCGCGCCTATGTCTGGGGCGGCTTCTACATCCCCGAATATTTCGAGCTGATGCTGACCACGCTTAACGTGGCGCTGGTCTCGACATCTATCGGTTTCGTCTTCGCCGTGCCGTTCTCCTTCATCGCGGCGCGCAACCTGACGCCGCATCCGCTGCTGCGGCTTGTCGTCAAGCGCTTCATGGAACTGCTGCGGGCCTTTCCCGAGATCGTCATCGCCGGCCTGTTCGCGGCCATCGTTTCGATAGGTCCGATCGCCGCCATCATCGCCATCGGTCTGCATTCGATCGGCGCGTTGGGCAAGCTGTTCTATGAGATCAACGAGAACATCGACATGCGCGCCGAGGAAGGCCTGCGGGCCGTCGGCGCCACCTGGTTCGAACGGGTACGCTTTGCCGGCCTGCCGCAGGTGCTGCCCAATTTCATGTCCTATACGCTGCTCAGGATCGAGATCAACGTGCGCATCTCCACCATCATGGGCGCCGTCGGCGGCGGCGGCATCGGCGAGGAGCTGAAGCTGTCGATCTCGCGCGGCTTCGGCGCCAAGACGATAGCCTTGGTGCTGCTCCTGTTCACGACCATCTTCATCGTCGACCAGTTCTCCGCCTGGCTGCGCCGCAAGCTGGTCGGCGAACAGGCCTTTGTGATGAGCGCCTGATCATGACCGCCGCCGAAATTCAGTCGATCGAGGAACGCTTCCCGCAAGTGTTCCGCCGGCCGTTCCACAAGCGTTTCGGGCCGCTGCTGCTGCTTGGCGGCATCTTGCTCTACCTGCTCTACGCGCTGTGGTTCTTCAATCTGCCGCAAGTGCTGCGGGAATCGCATTGGGAGCGGCTGCCGCTGTTCCTGACCCAGTGGATCAGTTACGACGTGCAGCCGATCTTCCGCCTCGACGAGCCGCAGATAACGGCCAAATACCCCCGCTTTTCTGTACTCGGCCCCAATCCCCACCCGGATTGGGTCAAGACCAACGCCGACGGTTCGGTGACGGTCCTCATCGACGGCACGGCGAAGTCGGTCACCTTCGACAAGGCACGAGCAACGATCGTCGCCGCTGGGACGAGCGTGGCGGTGGCGCTGGACAGCGGCAAGCCGCTGGTCTCGGGACCTGTTCCCGACTGGGTCACCGTGCATGAGGATGAGGTCGTCGCCGACATGGGCTTCGCCGGCGAGGTCCGCGTCGCCCCCGATCGCGTCAGGATCCGCAAGCGCTTTCTCGGCTGGGCGAACTTCGTCTTCGACACACGCTCGCCCTTCTTCGGAAAATCCGCCGGCGAGGTGGTGTCACTGATCACGTCGGGCCCCGAGCTGAAAGCGGGCACCTCCAATCTGGCGCTCGCCGGCAACAACATCTGGAACAATGCGCAGTGGCAGCATGGCGATGTCTGGACAAAGCTGTTGCAGACCATCGTCATGGCCTTTCTCGGCACCGCGCTCGGCGGCATCGTCGCCTTCCCGCTCGCCTTCTTCGCCGCCCGCAACATCACCCCCAACCGGCTGGTAAACCAGCTGCTCAAGCGCTTCTTCGACTTCATGCGCTCCATCGATATGCTGATCTGGGCACTGTTCTTCACGCGCGCCTTCGGACCGGGTCCGCTGGCCGGCAGCGCCGCGATCTTCTTCACCGAGATCGGCACGCTCGGCAAAACCTATTCCGAGGCGCTGGAGAACATCGATGACAAGCCGCGCGAAGGTGTTGTGTCGACAGGCGCCAACCGTCTTCTGGTGCAGCGCTACGGCGTACTGCCGGAAGTGGTGCCGGTGTTCATCAGCCAGACGCTCTATCAGTGGGAATCCAACACCAGGGGCGCAACCATTATCGGCGCCGTCGGCGCCGGCGGCATCGGCTTGAAACTGTGGGAAGCGATGCGCACCAATTCGAACTGGGCCAACGTCTTCTACATGGTGCTGCTGACGCTGGTTGTGGTTTTCATCTTCGACAACATTTCCAATTTCCTGCGCCGCAGGCTGAGCCGGACGATTCACGACTACAACAGGTTGCAGGCCGAACTGGGCTAACCTTGTGAGGCATAAGCGCGGGCATCGTATGGTGCCGCGCCAAGGGTCGACCCCCACTCCGTCGAGCTGCGCTCGACACCTCTCCCCCGATCGACGGGGGAGAGGAATGGCGCCAGGCCGTCCTGGCTGACGCCTGTCGCCCTAGGCCGAGGCTTCTTTCTATCCGCCAAAGGTCGCCGACGCAGGTCTTGTTCGCGTCACTATCGCCCGACCAAGGCACCTAGGCGGCCTTCTTCCACCCGTTCTTGATATGCTTATATCCATCCCGATAAACCGCTTCCGGGCTCTCGGAAAAATCGCGCCACACCTTGGTCGCCGCCGCGAGATCCTTCAGCGAACGTCCAAACGCCTCGATCGTCAGCCAGTCGTCGTAGCCGCTCTTGCGGATGGCCGAGAATGTTTCCTTCCAGGGGATGTTGCCGCGCCCCGGCACGCCGCGATCGTTCTCCGATATATGGATATGCACGACATTCCTGCGATGCTTCGTATAGGCGCCGATCGGGTCGGCCTCCTCGATATTGGCGTGGAAGGTGTCGTACATCGCCTTGATGTGCGGCCGGTCGATGGCGTCGATATGCTCCGACAGGTCGGCCATCGTGTTGAGGAGGTAGCATTCGAAGCGGTTGAGCGCCTCGAGCCCGATGGTGACGTTCCTCTTGCCGGCATGATCGCCTATGGCGCGCTGCGAGGTGACGGAGCGTTTCTTCTCGGCCGCGGTCGGGCCGGATCCGGAAAAGGCGCCGAGCGTCGAATGCAAGGGGCCGCTCAGCGTTCTGGCCCCGAGGGCGTCTGCGCAATCGATCGCCCATTTCATGTAGTCGACACCGGCCTTGCGCGTTGCCGCATCGGCCGAGATCAGGTTCATCGCCGGATCGCCCATCGCTGAAACGGCGGTCCGTTCAAGCCCTATGCGATCGAGCAGCTCGCCCAATTTCCTGTAGTCGTCCGGCATGCCGGCAAAGATCGGTATCTCGACGCCGTCGAAGCCGGTGGCCTTGATGTCGCGAAGCAATGGCTCGTGCTTCTTCGATACGGCCGTCGTCCACAAGAACATGCACATGCCGATTTTCATCGACGCCCCTCCCCCAAATGATCCCCCCGCGAGATCAAATTTAAAGTTTCGTCCACACTCCATTCTTTTTCGACGATTTCACGCAGGCCTCGATGAAGGCCATGCCCTCGACGCCGTCCTGAATGGTCGGGAACACGACGTCCTTGGCAGGTTTGCCGCCCTTGCGCCGCGCGGCGCGGATGGCGCGTGCGGCCTCCTGGTAGATGTTGGCGAAGCCTTCGAGATAGCCTTCGGGATGGCCGGAGGGAACGCGGCTGACACGGCCCGCCACCGGCAGCGCGCCGGCGCCGTTGCGGGTGATCAGCTGCTTGGGCTGGCCGAACGGCGTATACCAGAGATAGTTCGGATCGGCCTGCACCCATTCCAGCCCGCCCTTCGAACCATAGATGCGCAGCTTCAGCCCGTTCTCATGGCCGGGCGCCACCTGGCTTGCCCAGATCATGCCTTTTGCCGCATGCGTCTTGCCGACCGGCTTGAAGCGCAGCATCACGTTGACATTGTCGTCGAGCTGCCGTCCCGGCACGAAGGCGTCGAGATCGGCCGACAGCGTGTCGAGTTCCAGCCCGGAGACAAAGCGGGCAAGATTGTAGGCATGCGTGCCGATGTCGCCGAGCGCGCCGCCGGCACCGGCCTGCTTGGGGTCGGAACGCCACGCCGCCTGTTTTTGACCGGTGGCGGCAAGGTCCTCCGTCAGCCAGTCCTGCGGATATTCCGACTGCACGATGCGGATGTCGCCGAGCACGCCCTTGGCCACCATCTCGCGCGCCTGGCGGATCATCGGATAGGCGGTGTAATTGTGGGTCAGCACGAACACCTTGCCGGTCTTCTCGACGATCGCCGCGAGCTTCTTTGCCTCGGCCAGCGTCGTCGCCAGCGGCTTGTCGCAGATGACATGGATGCCGGCTTCAAGAAACGCCCTGGCCGCCGGCACATGCACATTGTTCGGAGTGACGATGGCCACCGCCTCGATGCCATCCGGGCGCTTTGCCTCGGCCTTGGCCATCTCGGCATAGGACGCGTAGCTGCGCGAAGGGTCGAGCCCGAGCTCGGCGGCAGAGGCCTTGGCGCGCGCCGGATCGGACGACAGCGCGCCGGCGACCAGCACGAACTCATTGTCCATGCGCGCCGCGATCCGGTGCACCGCGCCGATGAAAGCGCCTTGCCCGCCACCGACCATGCCATAGCGGATCGGGCCGCCTCCCGTTTCCGACTTCGATGCACCGACCATGTCGTCTCCCTCGTGTCTGAGATACCTCCCCCTCGAGGGAGAGGGAAAACCCGCGCTAGATTCCCATCATGGCGCGCAGCACCTTCTTATCCGTGGCACCGCCGGCGAAATCGTCGAACGCCTTCTCCGTCACCCGGATGATGTGGTGCTGGATGAAGGGCGCGCCTTCGGCCGCGCCGTCCTCCGGATGCTTCAGGCAGCACTCCCACTCCAGCACCGCCCAGGAATCATAGTTGTACTGCGTCAGCTTGGAGAAGATGCCGCCGAAATCCACTTGTCCGTCGCCCAGCGAGCGGAAGCGGCCGGCGCGGTTCGTCCAGCTCTGGTAGCCGGAATAAACGCCTTGCCGCCCGGTCGGATTGAACTCGGCGTCCTTGACGTGGAAGGCCTTGATGCGCTCGTGGTAGATGTCGATGAATTCGAGATAGTCGAGCTGCTGCAACAGGAAGTGCGACGGATCGTAATTGATGTTGCAGCGCTTGTGGCCGCCGACCGCGTCGAGGAACATCTCGAACGTCGCCCCGTCGAACACATCCTCGCCGGGATGGATTTCGTAGCCGACGTCGACGCCATTGTCCTCGTAGACATCGAGGATCGGCTTCCAGCGCTTGCCTAGTTCTGCGAACGCCTCTTCGATCAATCCGGCCGGCCGCTGTGGCCAGGGATAGAGGTAGGGGAAAGCCAGCGCGCCGCTGAAGCTCACCGAGACGTCGAGCCCGAGATTGCGCGACGCCTTGGCCCCGAACTGCATCTGTTCGACCGCCCATTGTTGCCGCGCTTTGGGGTTGTTGTGCACCGAAGCCGGCGCAAAGCCGTCGAACTGCGCGTCATAGGCCGGATGCACCGCCACCAATTGCCCCTGCAGATGCGTCGATAGTTCGGTGATCTCGACGCCGGCGTCGGCACAGATGCCCTTCACCTCGTCGCAATAGGCCTTGGAAGACGCAGCCTTTTGGAGGTCGAACAAGCGCGCGTCCCAGGTCGGGATCTGCACGCCCTTATAGCCGAGGCCGGCCGCCCATTTTGTGATCGATGCAAGCGAATTGAACGGCGCTGCATCGCCCGCGAACTGCGCCAGGAACAGTCCAGGGCCCTTCATCGTCCTCGGCATCGGCATCCTCCCTCATTGTTGTCGCGCCCGAGCATAGCGCCGATTGAAGACAGAGCCAGCCACTTTGGTCTGTTCTCAACGGTCACTTGCGTGCATTGTCATTCTGGTATTACCAAACGTGGCGATTTGGTCAAGCCTTGCCACTCACATTCAGAGCCCTCCACCGTGCCACGGGAGGGCAGCATAGTCCAATATAATCAATGGAGTAATCCAGACATCAAGTTGCCATCGCACAGTTCTTGCCGCGCGTGGGAAATTGCTGTAGACCTCGTCTTGGGCCCAATTGGTCGAACCAGTTTGCGAAGAAATGCTGGAACGCCTTGGGGAGGAACCGTCCGTCACATCCGGTGACGGCATGTTGCAGGCGAACCATTAGGGACGATCCGGGAAGGACAGACCATGCATCTTTCGACGCACAACTGGATGCGCGCGGAACCGTTGGAGACGACGCTCAAGCGCATCAAGAAATTCGGCTATGAGTCGATCGAGATTTCCGGCGAGCCCGACCAGTACAAGACCAAGGAGACGCGCGCGCTCCTGAAGGAGCACGGCATACGCTGCTGGGGCGCCGTGACCTTGATGCTTGGCGAACGCAACCTTGCCGCCCGGGACCAGGGCCAGCGCGAGCGCTCCGTGCAATACGTCAAGGACGTGTTGACCATGGTCAGCGAACTCGACGGCGAGATCATCACGCTGGTTCCCGCGACCGTCGGCAAGGTCGTGCCGGACGGCACCGAGGAAGAGGAATGGAAGTGGGTGGTCGATGCCACCAGGGAGTGCTTCACCCACGCCAAGAAGGTCGGCGTCAAGATCGCGGTCGAGCCACTCAACCGTTTCGAGACCTACCTGTTCAATCGCGGCGCCCAGGCCCTGGCATTGGCCGACGCTGTCAGCCCGGAATGTGGCGTCTGCCTGGACGCCTACCACCTCCATATGGAGGAATTTAACGTTTACGACGCGATCCGTAAGGTCGGGAAGCGCCTGTTCGACTTCCATGTCGCCGATAATAACCGCTTCGCCGCAGGCCTTGGCCAGATCGACTGGCCGAAGATCGTCGCGACCTTGCGGGAGGTCGGCTATGACGGGGCGCTGACCAACGAGTTCGTCGCGCCTGTCGACCGCACCCCGGCCGCGCCCTACCCCGACATGGTCGAACGCCACCCGGTCGACATCTCGCCCGAGCAGCTCAAATTCATCCAGGATCACGGCTCCAGCGTGCTGACGGAAAAGTTCTACACCGACCAGATGCGGATCACTGCCGAAACGTTGCTGCCGCTGATCAAGTAGCCGATCCGATTGGGAATGAGCCCTCCCGCCATCCGGCGGCAGGGCCGGGGAAGACCATGCGCATCAAAAGCGTCCAGGCCTGGTGGATTCGCATACCGATCGAGGCGGCCAAGCAGCACCGCAGCGATTTCGGTCAGGTGACGACCTTCGACGCCGCCATCCTGCGCATCGAAACCGATGACGGGCTGGTCGGCTGGGGCGAAGGCAAGAACGCCGCCGGCAGCGCCGGCAGCTATGGTGCGCTCGTCCATATGCTGAACCGCGAGGTCGGGCCGCAGCTCGTCGGCCGCGATCCGGCCGATATCGGCATCATCTGGGAAATGCTCTACAACGGCGTGCGCCACGACAGCGCGGCGCGCGCCGGCCATGCCATGCCGCAGCTGGCGCGGCGCGGCATGAGCGTGGCCGCCATCAGCGCCGTCGACATCGCGCTCTGGGACATACTGGGCAAATCGCTCGGGCAGCCGGTCTGGCGGCTGATCGGTGGGCGCAAGCTCGATCGCATGCCAGCCTACGCCTCGGGTGGCTGGGCGTCCGCCGACGCGATCGGCGACCAGCTCAAATCCTATGTCGCCAAGGGCGGCTTCAAGGCGCTGAAGATGCGCATCGGCGCCATGGATGGCGCCGCGCATGTGTCGGCCGCTCGCGTTCGCGCCGCCCGTGAGGCGCTCGGCCCCGACGTCGAGTTGATGGTCGACGCCCATGGCACCTATACGGTGGCGGAGGCCAAGCGTTTCATCCATCTCGCCGGCGATCTCGACCTTGCCTGGTTCGAGGAGCCGGTGATCGCCGACGACAAGTCCGGCCTTGCCGAAGTCCGTGCCTCCGGCGCCATACCGATCGCCACCGGGGAAAGCGATGCGACCCGCTATGCCTTCCGCGACCTCGCCGTGCTCAAGGCCGCCGACATCTTCCAGCCCGATCCCGCCTTCTGCGGCGGCATCAGCGAGGCCATGAAGATCGGAACCATCGCCAGCGCCTTCAACCTGCGCTTTGCGCCGCATCTATGGGCCGGCGCGCCCTGCTTCTTCGCCGGGCTGCATGTCTGCGCCGCCTCGCCGTCGAGCTTCACCGTCGAATATTCGCTCGGTGCCAATCCGATGATCCACGACCTTGTCGAAGAGACTGTCGAAGCCAGGGACGGTATGATAGCGATCCCCGAAAAACCCGGATTGGGATTCACCATTTCGGAGCGATTCCTGGAGGCGCACGCGCAACGCAATTGACGATGAAAGAAAACAACCTTCTCGCGGAGCTTGCCGCCTATCTGTTCTCCCATTCCGACAAGGAGACGGGCCGAACCCCGTCGGAACGCGAACTGGCGGAGCATTTCGGCGTCAGCCGCGGCCAGATCCGCGAAGCGCTGGCCATTCTCGAGGCCATGCGCATCGTCGAGCGCAGGGCCAAGTCCGGCATCTATATCGACACCAAGCAGGCCAGCGTCGAGGCGCTGGCGCTGTTCGCGCGCGCCGGCCTGCCGCTCGATCCCTTGCAGATCTACGAGACGGTCGAATTGCGCAAGATCCATGAGATCAAGGCGGCCGAACTTGCATGCTCGCGTGCCACCGAGGAGAATTTCGAACGGCTGCGCGAGATCCTGAAGGCCTCGGAAGAACGCATCGCGGCAGGCGAAGGCCTCGCCAAGGAGGACCGCGAATTCCATCTCGAGATCGTGCGCGCCACCAAGAATGGCGTCTTCCACAACATCTGCAGCGTTTACTATTTGATGGGCGAGCAGCGCCTACCGATCTACTTCAACGATCCGGAGCGCAGCGTGCGCTCGCATGCCGAACACATCCAGATATACGAGGCGCTGCTGCGGCGCGACGGCAATCTCGCCCAGGCGCTGATGAGCGCCCACCTGCAGGGCGCGGAAAGCTACTGGAAGGGGCTGATCGAAGGCCTCGGGGCGGCGCCGCAAAACCCGACGCTCGAACAGGCCTGACGGGGATGACGCGCATCCTGTCGACGCACAGACTGCATCCGCGCGCCGCGGCCATGCTGGCGGGGGCGGGTGAGCTTGTCGTCGCCTCGGCCATCGATCCGGGCACGCTGGCCGCCGAGGCGAGGAATGCCGACATCGTCATTGTGCGCGCGCCCCTGCCGCCACTGTTGTTCGAGGGTGCCACCAGGTTGCGGGCAGCGATCCGCCATGGCGCCGGGCTCGACATGATCCCGATGGAAGCAGCGACCGCGGCAGGTGTGCTGGTCGCCAACGTGCCGGCGGTCAACGCACGCTCGGTGGCCGAGCATGTGATGTTTGCAGCCCTCGCCCTGCTTCGGCAGTTTCGTGTCGTCGACCGCGACCTGCGCGCCAAGGGCTGGCTTGCCGGTCGCGAGCACGCCAATTCCAACATCGAGCTCGCCGGCAAGACGATCGGCATCGTCGGTCTCGGCGCCGTCGGACAGGCCGTTGGCCATATCGCCGCGCATGGGTTCGACCTGAAAGTGGTCGCAACGACCCGCAGCATGCAGCCGGCGCCGGACAAGGTCGGCTTCCTGTCGATCGACGCGCTGGTCGAGCAGAGCGACATCATCGTCCTGTGCTGTCCGCTGACGCCGGAAACGCGCGGCCTGATCAGCCGCGAACGCATATCGCGCATGAAACCCAACGCGCTGCTGATCAACGTGTCGCGCGGGCCCGTCGTCGATGACGACGCGCTGATCGAGGCCTTGCGGGAGCGCCGCATCGGCGGTGCCGCGCTCGACGTGTTCTCGACGCAGCCGCTGCCACCGGATCATCCCTATTTCAGCTTCGACAATGTCGTCATCACCCCGCACATGGCCGGCATCACCGAGGAATCGATGATGCGCATGGGCGTTGGCGCGGCCGGCGAGGCCCTGCTGGTCCTGGCAGGCAAATTGCCGGTCAATCTGCGCAACCCGGAAGTGGTCGGGCATTATCGGCGACGGTTTCCCGCCGACAGCTAGACCATCGCCGTTTCGCCCCAATTCTTCGCGACGCTGGAGCCATGTCCGTTCTCCGCCTCGCATTCCTGTGCCTTGCCACCACTTCAGCGGGCCTGCTGCCCTCGCTCGCCGCGGCCGAAAGCAGCTATGTCTATTGCGACAACGGGCTGCGCTGCTTCAAGGCTCCCTGCCCATCGAACAGCGTGCTCGACCTCGCCACCGGCAAGATCATCAAAGGCGTGTCGATCGACACCGGCGGATTGCCGACGAAGGACAAGGCGATGGTCGAGGCGTCGGATGCGCTCTCTGCCGGCAAGATTGTCGTCAGGGGATCGATCGAGCGACGCACCCAGACCATCACCGGCAAGCAATACAGCCTGCCGTGGCTGATCGCGACGGCCGTCGAGCGCGCCGCCAAGGACAGCGAACGCAAGCACTGCTCTTCACACTGACATTCGGTTCAGTCCCGATCAGCCGCCCAGCAATCTCTCCACTTCAGCGGCGATGCTCAGCAGACGGCGGTCGTGGCCGTGGCGCGCCACCAGCATCAAGCCGGCCGGCAGCGCCATGCCTGGTATCGGCAGCGAGATCGCGCAGAGATCGAACTGGTTGGCCACCTGCGTGTTGCGCAGCAGCAGGCCCTCCGTGCGATCGCGCAGACCGGCATCTTGCGCCAGGGAGACGATGGTCGGCGCTGTCACCGGCGTGGTTGGCAGGGCCAGCACATCGACCGACGTCAGCCGCTCATCCATGGCGGCGGCCAGCACGGCACGGCGACGCAGTGCCCTGATGTAAACCGGGGTCGGCAGCATTGCCGCCCGCGACAAGGGTCCGCTCACATGCGGGTCAACCGGCACCGGAGAGCCCGCCGCCAGCCAGTCTGCATGCACTTCGGCCCCTTCCATCGCGGCGATCGAACCGCGTTTTGTGACCGCGCGAAGGTCGGCGATCAGGTCGGCGATCGACAGGTCCGCGACCCGTGCGCCGGCCTGCTCGATCTTGCCGAGGCAGCGCTCGAACGCTGCTGCCACCGCGCCTTCAGTCTCTCCGAAAAGCACGCCGCGCGGGAGACCGATGCGCAGCCCCGCAAGGGCGAGTGGCGCAGGCAGCGCCAAGTCCTCGCCCGCCATCACCGCATCGGCCGCGGCGCATTGCGCCACGGTGCGGGCGAGCGGGCCGACCGAGTCCAGCGTGGCCGACAGCGGAAAGGCGCCTGTGAGCGGCACCCGCCGCGCCGTCGGCTTGAAGCCGACGACGCCGTTGAGTGCCGCCGGAATACGGATCGACCCGCCGGTGTCGGAACCAATGGAGATTTCGCTCGTCCCCTCGCCGACGGAAACGCCGGCGCCCGAGGAAGACCCGCCGGGAATGCGGTCGGCATCGGTCGCGTTGCCAGGCGTGCCATAGTGCTGGTTGTCGCCGATGGCGGTAAAGGCGAACTCGGTCATGTTGGTCTTGCCGATGATCACCGCGCCGGCTTGCCGCAGCCGGCGCACAATCATGGCGTCGCCAATTGCCGGCGCAGCATCCTTGAGCAGCAGTGATCCGGCCGTGGTCGCCTCGCCGCAGACATCGAACAGGTCCTTGATCGAAATGATCGTTCCGTCGAGCGGTCCGAGCCTCACGCCGGCCCTCCGCCGCGCGTCGGCGGCATCGGCTGCGGCTCGCGCGGCTTCGGTATAGAGTTTCGTGAACACACGTTCTTCACCGGCACGGGCGGCGAGACGCGCAAGGATAGTTTCCAGGTGATCGCGGACGGATTGCATCTTCGGTGTCGGACTCCGGACCTCTGGGACGTCTTAAGCTTAGCAGCCAGCGCGTGGCGTGCCGAGACTTAACCCGGCGCGGGCGGTTTTGCACCCCTGGCGGACGCAAGGAAGAGAACGATGCTCTACAAAGGCAGCTGTCATTGCGGCAAGGTCGCCTTCGAGTTCGAGGCGGAACTGACCGAAGCCGTGCGGTGCAATTGCTCGATCTGCTCGCGCAAGGGCGCCTTGCTGTGCGCCGTTCCGCATCAGGCGCTGCGGGTGCTGGCCTGGAGCGACGAGATCGGCACCTACACATTCGGCAACTGCGCCATCGCGCACCGCTTCTGTCGCACCTGCGGCATCCATCCTTTCGCCGAGGATGTGCGCGAGGGGAGTGAACGCAGCGCCTACATCAACGTCAACTGTGTCACCGATGTCGATCCGTCCGCCTTGTCGATCTTCGACTTCGATGGGCGTTCAGCCTGAGTTTCGCCGGCAGCCTGCCGCGTCTGCCTGTCAGCGACGCCGCCATCGCAAAGGCAACGGCCCGAGAACCATGATGGTTCTCGGGCCGTTGCGCAAGTCAGGGATGCTTGTCGGGAGAGCCTACTCGGCGCGTTTTGGGCCGAGCAGAAACACCACGACTGCCGCCAGCAAAGTCGCCACGCCGCAATAGGCGAAGGCACTGGCGACGCCGGCATGATCGACCAGCAGGCCGCCAAAGACGGCGCCGAGCGCAATCGCCACCTGGAAGGTGGAGACCATCAGGCCGCCGGCGCTCTCGGCTTGATCGGGCGCGGCCCGCACCAGCCATGTCTGCAGCCCGACCGGCACCGCGCCGAAGGCAAAGCCCCAGGCCGCCACGGCGGCGGCGGCGATCGCCGGCGAGGCGCCGAAGACCAGCATCGAGGCGGCGGCCACTGCGATCAGCAGGGGTGCCAGCGCGACGGCGGCCTTGAGATTGCGTTCGGCCAGGATGCCGCCGGCGATATTGCCGAAGAAGCCGCCTATGCCATAGGCCAGGAGCACCAGCGAGATTGTCTCGATGCCGAGCATCGGGATCTTCTCGAGGAAGGGGCGCACATAGGTGAAGCCGGCAAAGTGCCCCGAAGCGACCAGCAGCACGACCAGCAGCGCCACCCTGATCGACGGGCGCTCCAGCACCTCGAGCAAAGTGCGGAAACTTGCCACGCCCATCGGCGGCAGCTTCGGAATGGTGGCCACCTGCACCAGCAACGCCAGCGCGGCGACGACCGTGGCGATCATGAAAGCCGTGCGCCAGCCCCAGATATCGCCGACATAGGCGCCGACAGGGGCGGCGGTGACGGTGGCCAGCGAAACGCCGGTCAGGATGATCGACATGGCGCGCGGCATCAGCCGCATCGGCACCAGCCGCAACGCCATGGCCGCCGACATCGCCCAGAAGCCGCCCAGCGCAACGCCGAGCACGACGCGGGCAAGCAGAAGCATGGACAGCGACGAGGCAAAGGCGGCCAAAAGGTTCGAGGCGATGAGGAATGCCGTCAGCATCCACATCACCAGCCGGCGGTCCATGCGCCGTGTTATGATCGCCATTGTCGGAGCGGCAATGGCGCCTACGATCGCGGTCGCGGTGACCGCCTGTCCCGCAACGCCTTCGCTGACGCCGAGATCGCTCGCCATCGGCGTCAACAGGCTGGCGGGCAGGAATTCCGCCGTAACGAGACCGAAAACACCAAGCGCCAGCGAGACGACGGCGCCCCATGCCGGCTCTGTTCGTTCCTCCTGATCGACAGTGTTCAATAGGGCGGCGTCGACGACGCCCGTCGCGGGTTCGGCCATGGTCAGTCTCCGATGAAGTTGCAGCGCAACATTTGGCTGCACTGCAACATAGGGAGTGACGGCCTGGAGTTTCCATGCTAGAAACACCATTATGTTTGACCGTTCGTCCAAAATTCCGACCACTGGCGATCCGCTGACAGACATATTGCGCGGGCTGCGTCTCGACGGTGTCGACTACGCCCGTTGCGAAATGCGGGAGCCTTGGGGCATCCAGTTTCCGGCCCAGGCAGCGGCGCGATTCCACTTCATCGGCCGCAAGGGCTGCTGGCTGATGCAGCCCTCGGGCGAGTGGGTCGAGCTCAAGGCGGGCGACGCGGCACTGCTGCCGCGTGGCGCAGCGCATGTGCTGGCAAGCGAACCGGGCACCAAGGCTTGGCCGATCCAGGGCTACGCGGCCGAAGAAGTCTGCAAGAACGTCTATTGCATGTCCAATGAAGCCATGTGCCCCGATGGTCGCTGTCCGGGCACGCTGCTGTTTTTCGGCAGCATGTACTTCAACATCGATGGCCTGCATCCCCTGCTCGGCATGATGCCTGATGTCATGCGCGCGCATGAACTCGAAGCTTATGAGCCGGGTATTCCGCATCTCCTGGACTCGATGGCGCGTGAAGTGACGATGGAGCGCGTCGGCTCCGGCGGCATTCTGGCGCGGCTCGCCGACGTCCTTGCCGCCACCGTGATCCGCTCATGGGTCGAGCGCGGCTGCGGCGATTCCAGCGGTTGGATCGCGGCGGTCAGGGACCCGGACATCGGGCGCGTTCTGGCCGCCATCCATCTCGAGCCGGACCGTGACTGGACCGTCGAGGCGCTCGCCAGGATGATGGGCGCCTCGCGATCGGGCTTTGCCGAGCGTTTTGCCACCATTGTCGGCGAGACGCCGGCCAGGTACGTCACCCAGGTGCGCATGCACCAGGCCCGACAATGGCTGGTGCGCGATCGCCAGAAGATTTCCGTCGTCGCCACACGCCTGGGTTATGAGTCGGACGCCGCCTTCAGCCGGGCCTTCAAGCGCGTCATCGGCTCGGCTCCCAGCCACCTGCGTGCCGAGGAACATGCTGAGATCCGCCAGGCCGGCTGAAGCGCCAGGCCGTGACTCCAGGCTGGAGCAATTCCGTCCGGAATTGCCCGAAGAGATACAGCAGTTCAGCGTTTCCGTGGGACGCTGAACTGCTGTAGGAATCGGCATGGACTTGACCTCGCCCAACGACACTGTGCCGGCCCCGGGGGGTGCGTTGACCGAGATGTTGCGCGCGCTGCGCCTCGAGGGCGTCGACTATGGCCGCTGCGAACTGGGCGCGCCTTGGGCCGTGCTCTTTCCGGTGCAGAAGGCGGCGCGGTTTCACTTCATCGGCCGTGCCGGATGCTGGCTGCTTTCGCCACCAGGCGAATGGATGGAACTGAAAGCCGGCGATGCATTGCTGTTGCCGCGCGGCGCCGGGCATATCCTTGCCAGCGCACCCGGTGTACAAGCCGAGCCGCTCGAAAGCTACAGCGTCGAGCCCCTGCAGGACAATGTCTACGCCGTCTCGAACGGCGGCCATGGTGCAAAAACGCTGCTGTTCTGCGGCAGCATGCACTTCAACCACGATGGCTCGCATCCACTGCTGGCCATGATGCCGGATATGCTGCGCGCGAAGGAGCTGATGGCCGGCGAGCCAGGCATCCCGCATTTGCTGGAAGCCATGGCCGACGAGGCGACGAGGAACCGGGCCGGCTCCGGCATGATGCTGGCGCGGCTGGCCGATGTATTGGCCGCAGCCATCATCCGCTCCTGGGTGGAGAACAGCGCCGGTGACATCACGGGTTGGATCGCGGCGATCAAGGATCGGGACATCGGCCGCGTGCTGGTCGCCATTCATCGGCAGCCTGACAGGAACTGGACCGTCGAAGCGCTGGCCCGCGAGATGGGCGCCTCACGGTCGGCTTTTGCCGAACGTTTCACGGCCGTCGTCGGAGAGACGCCGGCAAAATATGTCGCCGGGGTGCGCATGCATCAGGCAAGACGGTGGCTCGAGGAAGAAGGGATGCGGGTGTCGGTGATCGCCGCCAGATTGGGCTACGATTCGGAAGCGTCGTTCAGCCGGGCCTTCAAGCGCATCGTCGGCAGCGCGCCCAGCCATTTGCGCGCCGCGGGCGGCGCCTCGGGAAAAGGCTAAATCAACGCTGTTTGCAGTGGCGATTTCCGGCCTGGATGAATTGCCAAGTGTTCCGGACAGAATGCCATTCCCGGCTTGGCCATTTGCAATAGCTTGTCATCCAACAGACGAGCGCCGGCGGCAAGTCGGCCCGAAGAGGAGAAGCGATGCCAAATCACTTAAAAATCCTGACGCTGGCCGCAATGCTCACTGTCCCCGGCCGTGCCTTCGCCCTTGAGGACAGCTATCTGCCGGCCAGCAAGATTCCCTATGTTTCTGAGGCGCCGGACCAACCGCAGCGTCTCGGACCGCTATGGGGAGAAAGGGCCAAGGGCCCCGCGGGTACCTTGCTGAAAGTCCCGGGCAACTGGCACGCCCCTGTTCATGCGCACACCGCCGATTATCGCGCCGTGGTGATCCAGGGCCTATGGGCGCACTGGCAGATGGACGGCGGCGAGGCGAGCAAGGTCGAGCTGCCTCCCGGATCCTACTGGACCCAGAAGGCCAATGAGATGCATGACGACGCCTGCCTCTCGGAGACGGAATGCGTGATCCTGCTGATCAACACCGAGCCCTATGAGACCTATCTGCCGAAGTAGAGGTGCGGGACGGCTGTCCGGCCGGCATTGCTGCGGGGGCTCAGAACTCGGGTTAACAAGACCTGACCACAGCCAGTCCCGCTGTGCCAGTTTCCCATGATAGGAATTTTTTCTTGACTGGGTGAAGGCAACTATGGTAGATATTTGGTTATGGTGCTGAGTTGCGCCAGGGACCCGCCGCACAGGCGGGTTTTTCCGTTCAATGCTTCATCAACAGCGCACCGACGAAGGCTCCGGAGGGACCCGTTAGCCCGTATTCCTTGCCCTGCCGCAAGTCGGGCTTTTTGTTTAGGGCGCTGTCCGGAACATCGCATTCGCGATATTCGCCTCATCCGGCGTGCCGCAAACTCACGCCGCTGCCCTTGTCGAACAGCACCACCTTGTCCGGATTCCAGGCAAAGCGCACCGGCTGCTCGATCGCGACATCAGTCCGCGCCGGCACCGTGGCGCGCAGCGTGGTCTCGCCCACGCGCAGCGTCAGGATCTTTTCCACGCCATGGTTTTCGACGTCGTGGACGCGCGCCTCGACCGGCGCACCGCTCTCGAGATAGACGTCCTCGGGGCGGATGCCGAAGACGAGCGGGCGACCGTCGGTCGCCGCACTCGCCTTGGCTCCCCCTGAAAGCGGCAATTCGAAATTCAGCGGCGCCATGACCGCACGATCGTTGACCACCCTGCCGTCGATGAGGTTCATCGGCGGCGAGCCCACGAAGCTCGCCACATAGGTGTCGCGCGGATTGTTGTAGATCTCATGCGGCGTGCCGGTCTGGACGATGCGGCCATGGTTGAGCACGCCCACCTTGTCGCCCATGGACATCGCCTCGATCTGGTCGTGGGTGACGAACAGGAAGGTGGCGCCGAGCTGCATCTGCAGGTTCTTCAGTTCCGTGCGCAGCGCCTCGCGCAGCTTGGCGTCGAGCGCCGACAGCGGCTCGTCCATCAGGAACACGCGCGGCTTGCGCACGATGGCCCGGCCGATCGAGACGCGCTGCATCTCGCCGCCCGACAGCCGGTCGGTCTTGCGGTCGAGCAGATGCTCGATCCTGAGCGTCCGCGCCGCGCGGTCGACGCGGTCCTTGATTTCGGCGTCGGGCAGCCGCCGGATCTTCGGCTTCAGCGGGAATTCGAGGTTTTCGCGCACCGTATAGCGCGGATAGAGCGAATATTGCTGCAGCACCAGCGCCACGTCGCGCTCGGCGGCGCCCCAGTCGGCAACGTCGATGCCGTCGATGAAGACCTGGCCCTCGCTCGGCTTTTCCAGTCCGGCGATCAGCCGCAGCGTCGTTGTCTTGCCCGCGCCCGTCTCGCCGAGCAGGACGAAGAACTCGCCATCGGCGATGTCGAGGTCGAGCCCGGTCAGGGCCGTGTGATTGCCGAACGTCTTGGAGATATTCTTGAGCTGGATATGGGCCATCAGAGTCTCACTCCGAGCGACTTGCCGCTCGCCGCGTCGAAGAAATGCGCCTGTGTCGGATCGATCCTGGCGAACACCCTCTCGCCGGGACCTGAAATGAAGCCGCTCTTGGTGCGGGCGCGCAGCATCTTGGAGCCGACTTTCAGGTCGACGATGTCGAACGAGCCGAGCGGCTCGACGATCTGCGTCTCGACCGCCATGAAACCCTCCGCCGCCTCACGGCTGATGAGGACGCCTTCCGGCCTGATGCCGAGTGCCAGCCGGCCGCCCGCATGGCCGTTGAGCTTCGACAGGAGCGCGCGCGGGAATTCGAAACCGGTTGGCGCATCGCCCACCGTCACCGAGGCCGACGAGGCTTTTTCGGCCACCGCCGCGTCGGCCACGTTCATCACCGGACTGCCGACGAATTGCGCGACGAACAGGTTGGCCGGGTGCGAATAGACCTCGTCGGGGGAGCCGACCTGCTGGAGAACCCCCTCATGCATGATGACGATGCGATCGGCGAGGCTCATCGCCTCGATCTGGTCATGGGTGACGTAGATGGTGGTCGAGCCTTGCTTGATGTGCAGCCGCTTGATCTCGGCCCGCATCTCCTCGCGCAGCTTGGCGTCGAGCGCGCCGATCGGCTCGTCCATCAGCATCGCCTTCGGCCGCCGCACCAGTGCCCGGCCGATCGCCACGCGCTGCATGTCGCCGCCCGACAGCGCCGACGGTTTCTTGCCGAGCAGGTCCGTGATTTGCAGCGTCTTGGCGACCGAGCGAACTTCCTGGTCGATTTCGCTCTTGCTCTTTCGCGTGGCGCGCAAGGGAAAGGCGATGTTCTCGTAGACGCTCATATGCGGGTACAGCGAGAACGACTGGAAGACCATGGCGATGTCGCGATCGGCGGCCTTCAGATGCTGGATGGGCTTGCCGTCGATGAGGATGTCGCCCTCGTCGATCGTCTCCAGCCCGGCAATGGCGCGCAGCGTCGTCGTCTTTCCACAGCCCGACTGGCCGAGCAGCACGATGAACTCGTTGTCTTCGATCCTGAGGTTGAGGTCCTTGATGACCTGGACGGCGCCGAAGAACTTCTGGACGCCGCGAAGCTCGATCTGGGTCAATGCTGCGCTCCCGGATTTCGCTGCGGATCGCCTGACTGGCCGGTTCCGGCTTCCTCTTGCGGTGCGATCTTGGAGGTGATGTTGAAGCCGATCAGGCCGATCAGGATGATGGTCAGCCCATAGCTGTGCAGCAGCAAGTTCCAGGGCTGGCAGAGCGCAACGATGCCGAGCACCATCAGCACCTGGCTGCCTGGTTCCAGATATTTCTGGTTGATGGCGCGAAAGCTCATTTGCGGATCGCTCCGAAGGACATGCCGCGCAACAGGTGATTACGAAGCAGGAAGGTGAAGATGGCGACAGGAAGCAGGAACAGGAAAGTGCCGGCGGCGATCACCGTCCAGTCCGGCAGCCCGGAGCCGACCTGGCTCGGGATAAACGGCGGTGCGGTCTGGGCGCGGCGATTGGTCATGATCAGCGCGAAGGCATATTCGTTCCATGCCGTGATGAAGCAGAACACGGCCGTCGCGGCGATGCCGGTGGCGGCTTCGGGCAGCACGATCTTGAAGAAGGCTTCCATGCGCGTATAGCCGTCGACGAGCGCCGCTTCCTCGTACTCCTTCGGGATCTCGTCCATAAAACCCTTCATCAGCCAAACCGAGAAGGACAGATTGAAGGCGGTGTAGAGGATGATCAGCCCGATATGGGAATCGTTGAGGCCGACCGCCCGGTACATCAGGAACATCGGGATCGCCACCACCACGGGCGGCAGCATGCGGGTCGACAGGATGAAGAACAAAAGGTCCGCCTCGCCTTTGACCCTGAAGCGCGAGAAGCCATAGGCGGTGAACGTACCCATGCCGACCGCCAGCACCGTCGAAGTGATCGCGACGATCAGCGAATTCATGAAACGGTTCGGATAGCCCGACCATTGCACCTGGCCCTTGCCGTCGCGCACGATCTTTTCGCCGCCGTCGAAGACGACGCGTTCCCACCAGGGCGCCGCCGCATATTCTTCCGGCGAAGGCGGGCTGCGCAATTGCGAGCGCTTGGTGAACAGCTTCACGAAGGGCGATATCTCCGGCTGGAACACGACCGTCGGCGGGATGGTGGTGGCAAGATTGCGCGGCTTGAACGCCGTCGAGGCGATCCAGTAAATCGGCGCCAGGAAGATCACTGTCGCCACCAGCACGGCGACGATTGCGACGCGGTTGAGGGCGATCTCGGAAGAAGTGCGGACGGCGGCCATCTCAGCGCTCCTTCACTTTGTTGAGATATTTGACGTAGATGTTGGTGATGGCCAGCACCATGATCAGCACGATGTAGGCGAGCGCGCAGGAGCGCCCGGTCTGCCATTCCTGGAACGCCATCTTGTAGAGCCGGATCGAGATCAGTTCAGCCGTCGGCTGGGTGGTCAGGATGTAGGCCAGATCGAAGGTCTTGAACGCTTCCATGGTGCGGAAGATGACGGCGATCATGAGGATCGGCGCGACCAGCGGCAAGGTGATGCGGAAGAAGGTGTAGAACGGACCGGCGCGGTCGATAGCGGCGGCTTCGTAGAGGTGCTTCGGCACCGCCGAGAGGCCGGCCAGCGACAGCAGCATGACGAAGGGCGACCACATCCAGATGTCGGTCAGCGCCACCGCGTAGAGTGCCATCTTGGGGTCGGCCAGCCACTCGAAATTGCCAAGCCCAAGCGCATAGTTGATGACGCCCCATGACGGATCGTAGAGCAGTTTCCAGAACAGGCCGACGACGGCCATCGACAGCATCATCGGCAGCAGCAGCAGGGTCGTCAGCAGCCCCTTCAGCGGAATATCGCGGTTGAGCAGCATCGCCACGCCGAAGCCGACCAGCAACTGTCCGGCGACCGAGATGATCACGTATTTGGCGGTGATCGCGAAGTTGGACCAGACATAGGGGTCGCTGAGCAGGTCGCGGTAGTTCTGCAACCCGACGAAATTCGCCGGCGCGTTGGTCGAGGCGCGGAAATCGGTGAAGGAATAGCCGAGCGAATAGATCAGCGGAAAGATGTTGAAGACGATCAGGAACAGGATCGTCGGGATGATGAAAAGATTGCGGATCGAAATATCGCTAAGGCCACGCGCGGCCGCGCGTGAAGATCTGTCCAGCGTGGTGATCATCGTGGTCGCCAAGACCCTGCTCCCGCTTGAAGAAAAAGAAACGGAGGAGGCATGAGCGCCCCCTCCGTGGGACATGAACGATTATTGGCCGCGGCCGTATTTCTTAAAGGTCGCGTTCCAGTCGGCGGCCAGTGCGTCGAGCGTTTCCTTGGCGGTGCCTTCGCCGCCGATCATGTAGGGATAGACGCGCTGGTTGAGCTGCTGGAGCAGTTCGGCGTATTCCGGCACCGCCCAGAAATCCTTCACCTTGAACATGGTCTCGTAGAAGGCCTTGTTGTAGGGCGTCGCATTCTGGAACTCTTCCGACTTGAGCACGGCTGCGCTGCAGGTGTAGCCGCCGAGTGCCGCCCACTTCTTCTGGGTCTCGTCCTTGATGAACCATTCGAGGAACTTCATCGCCTCGTCCTGCTTCTGCGAGTAGGAGACGACGGAGATGCCCTGACCACCGAGTGCGGCGAACTGGTCGCCGTTCGGCCCGGGAGGATTGGCGAAGAAGCCGGTGTTCTTGGCGTTCGGGTTCGACGCCTCGTTGATCAGCGAGGGGAAGAACGCGAAGTAGTTCATGCTCATCGCGGCCAGGTTTTCGGTGATCGCCTGGTTGTCCTCGACGAAGAACGACTTGGCCCAGCCCGGAGGCGTGAACTTGTAAAGCTCCTTATAGGCGTCGAGCGCGGCGACAGCCTTGTCGGAGTTGATGAAACCGTCGACCTTGTAGGTCGAATAGTCACCCAGTTCGCCGCCATAGGAGAACAGCGCGTTCTCGAAGCCCATCGCCATCGCGTCATAGGAATTGTCGGTGTAGATGGCGATGCCGTATCTCTTCTGGTCCGGCCGGTGGAAGAATTCGGCGATGTCGCGCAGCGCCTTGAAATCCTTCGGCACGTCGAGGTCGTAGCCGTATTTGGCCTTGAAGGCTTCCTTCTCCTTGGGATCCTCGAACCAATCCTTGCGATAGGACCAGCCTACGGCGTCGCCTTCGAGCGGGATGGCCCAGTACTTGCCGCTGTTGCCAGGATATTCGGCGTAGTACTTCACCGTCGCCGGCGCCATCACCTCGCCGAGCTTGTGCTTGTTGAAGAAGTCGGTGAGGTCGACATAGTGGCCACCGGTCGACCCGGCGCCGAGCCATTGCGAGTCGCCGACGACCAGGTCGTAGGCATCGCCATGAGCGTTGAACTCGGTGAAGGCCTTGGTCTGGAAGTCGGCCCAGGGCGTGGTTTCCACCGTGATCTTGACGCCGGTTTCCTTCTCGTACTCGTTGCCGAGTTCCTGGAGGTAGTTGGCAGGATCCCATTCCGCCCAGAAGATGGTGAGCGATTTGTCCTGGGCGTAGACGGATGTTCCGCAGGCAAGTGTCAAGCCGATACCAGCAAGCAAGCTGGTCACTATCTTGCGCATGATGTTTCCTCCCTTGTGCGCATTCTACCGTATCAAGCGAACCGGCAAACTGGGCCGGCCCTGGTAGTTCCTCCCTTGGTCGCGCCTTCCGGTTTGGAGCCTCCTCGCCCGTCCGGAAATGGATCGCAGCCCTCACTTTCGATCCGCTTTTCTCCTTTGATCTGGTATTACCAATTTTGAAGCTCCGTCAAGCCCTTTCTTGAGCAATGGTGACAGCTCGAAGTCTCGAATTCCAGCCTTATCTGCCTGTTTTTCCTAAATTTTCCTACTCATTGATAGACATCGGCCTTGTTCATGCTTCAGCATTGCGGTTAATATCGGCAACCAGTATGCAAATCTGGTAGAACCAGATACCTGCTATTTCGTGACCCTTGTTGGTTGGCTTGCCTGTGCTTCGGACACTGATTCCGCGATCGCCGCGCGCACCAGGGCGACCGCCGCCCACTGGGCAACGGACATCGTCCGGCGACCGTCCAGTCCCCAGATGTCCTTCAGCACGATAAGCACCTCGACGCCGAAGATCAGCGACAGCGCCTGCGCCAGCCGCTGAAGGTCGCGCGGCGGCAGCCGGCCCTTGAGCGGAGCGAGCGCGTCCTGAAGCAACTCGACGCGGTGGCCGCGCTTGAAGGTCGGTTCGCTGCCCAAAGTGCCGGCCTGGCGCCGCGCCCACTGATCGAGCGACAGTTTCAACGCCGCCTTGAATGTGGCCTCGAAAGCCTCGATGCGCGGCATGGCCGTATCGAAGAGCTCGGCGACGCGGCGCTCGGCATCGGCAGAGGTGGATTTCCACGTGAGGATCGGTCCGAGCCCCTCGTCGACCACCGCCTGCACCAGTGCCGCCTGGCTCGGAAAATAGCGATAGGCGGTGGCGCGGGAAACCTGCGCCGCCTCGGCAACCTCGCTGACCGAAGGTGTTGCGCCTGCCTGCATCAGCCTCGTCGCCGTCTCCAGCATCAGCCGTTTCGTGCGCGCGCGCGGTCCACGTTCGGGTCCCCCGGCGGTGTCGTCGCTTGTTGCGGCGTGTTGACGTGAGACATCCATATCAATATGATACGCGCGTCTCAAAAAATTGCAATGACCTCCTCGTTTTAGGAATGGCTAGGTTGAAGCTCTGTAGAGCACTGAGCCTTTGGGTGACTTGGACCGGCAGAGGGAGGCATCGATGAAGCGCATTTATGTGGTGGGCACCGCGGACACCAAGGGTGAGGAACTCGCCTTCCTGGCCGACGCGATCGCCGCCACGGGTGCCGCTGTCTGCCGGGTCGACGTCGGAACGCGCGGCGCGAGCGTGCCGGTCGACATTGCCGCTGAGGATGTGGCAGGCCACCATCCCAGCGGGCGAGACGCGGTGCTCGCCGGCGACGACCGCGGCGCCGCGGTCGCCGCCATGGGCATCGCCTTCGCTCGCTTTGCCCAATCGCGAAACGACATTGCCGCCATGATCGGCATCGGCGGCGGCGGCGGCACGTCGATCGTCACCGCTGGCATGCGCACGCTGCCGCTCGGCCTGCCCAAGATCATGGTTTCGACGCTCGCTTCCGGCGACACCGCGCCTTATGTCGACATCTCGGACATCGTCATGATGCCGTCGGTGACCGACATGGCCGGGCTGAACCAGCTCTCGCGTGTCGTTCTGCACAATGCGGCCCAGGCGATATCGGGCATGGCCGCCGGACCGCCGCCGCCGCCCGAGGGCAAGCCGTCGATCGGCCTCACCATGTTCGGCGTCACCACGCCCTGCGTGACGGCAATCGCGGATCAGCTCCGTTCGACCTATGACTGCATGGTGTTTCACGCCACCGGCACCGGCGGCCGCAGCATGGAAAAACTGGCCGACAGCGGCTTGCTGTCCGGCCTCATCGACATCACCACCACTGAGGTCTGCGATCTCCTGTTCGGCGGCGTGCTGCCGGCGACGGAGGATCGTTTCGGTGCCGTTGCCCGCACCGGCCTGCCTTATGTCGGCTCGGTCGGCGCGCTCGACATGGTCAATTTCTGGGCGCCTGCGACCATTCCGGACCCTTGTCGCGGGCGGCTGTTCTACGAGCACAACCCGAACGTCACGCTGATGCGCACGACAGCGCAGGAATGCCGCAAGATCGGCGAGTGGATCGGCACAAGGCTCGCCCGCTGCGAGGGGCCCGTGCATTTCCTTATCCCGGAGAAAGGCGTCTCCGCGCTCGACATCGAAGGCGGCGCCTTCTTCGACCCGCAAGCCGATGCCGCCCTGTTCGAAGCCATTGAGCGCACGATTAAGCCGAACGCGACGCGCCGGCTGACACGCCTGCCGCTGCACATCAATGATCCCCGATTCGCCAAGGCCGCGGTCGCGGCTTTCCTCGAAATCGCCAGACAGTGAGATCCAAGACATGCCGGCAATACCGCGCAAGGACATACTGAAGAAATTCAGGGGGATGATCGACAAGGGCGTGCCGATCGTCGGCGGCGGCGCTGGCACCGGCCTGTCGGCCAGGGCCGAAGAGGCCGGCGGCATCGACCTCATCATCATCTACAATTCCGGCCGCTACCGCATGGCCGGTCGCGGCTCGGCCGCCGGCCTGCTTGCCTATGGCAATGCCAATGAGATCGTCAAGGAGATGGCCTACGAGGTGCTGCCGGTGGTCAGGAAGACGCCGGTGCTGGCTGGTGTCAACGGCACCGATCCGTTCGTCATCATGCCGCTGCTGCTCTCCGAGCTGAAGACGATGGGTTTTTCCGGGGTGCAGAATTTCCCCACCATCGGCCTGTTCGACGGCAGCATGCGACAGAGCTTCGAGGAGACAGGCATGGGTTTTGGGCTCGAGGTCGACATGATCGCCGAAGCCCGCAAGCTCGATCTTCTGACCACGCCCTATGTCTTCAACCCGGACGAGGCGCGCGCCATGACCAGGGCCGGCGCCGATATCGTCGTGGCTCATATGGGCGTGACGACGGGGGGCTCGATCGGCGCCACCTCTGCCAAGTCGCTCGACGACTGCGTGGTCGCCATCGACGCGATCGCCGAAGCGGCCCGTTCGGTGCGCAAGGATGTCATCCTGCTTTGCCATGGCGGGCCGATCTCGATGCCGGACGACGCCCGCTACATCCTCGAACGCTGCAAGGGGCTGCACGGCTTCTATGGCGCGAGCTCGATGGAGCGGCTGCCGGCGGAAGCGGCGATCGCCCGGCAGACCGCCGATTTCAAGGCCGTCACGCTTGGCGGCCTGAAGACGACCACGAAGAAAAAGAAGGGATCATGAGAATGACCGACAAGAGCAAGGTGTTCGTCTACCCGAAGGATGTCAGCGCCTTCGGATTCGACTGGGGAAAATTGTCGCTGACGGTCGCTCCGGAAGTGAACGGCGCGACCCGCTTTTCCGGCGGCGTCGTCGACCTGCCTTCCGGCAAGGGCCATACCCGTCATAACCATCCGGGCGCGGAAGAAATCATCTTTGTCATTTCGGGCCATGGCGAGCAGATGGTCGAGGACGAGCAAGGCAATCCGGTGGTCGAGAAGGTCGGCCCCGGCTGCACCATTTACGTGCCCGAGAGCCGCTTCCACTCGACGCTCAACACCGGCGACGGGCCGATGCAGCTGTTCGTCGTCTATTCGCCGGCAGGGCCGGAACTGGGATTGCGCGAACTGCCGGATTTCAGGTTGCTGCCGGCCGGGAACTCCCCTCGCTCGCGACTTTGAGGCGCCCTTCCGATATGCTATCGTCCAGCATGCCTCCTTGAGAGAGAAGCGATGACGCGTTTCAGTCCCCAGGAATTCGTGGAAAAGCTCGCAACGGGCAGCCTGCCGGATGGCAACCCGGCCATGACGGTTGGCGGTATTGTCAAGGCCAACGACGCCGACCCGTCAACGCTTCTCTTTTCGACCGATTTGTCCTGCGAATCCTGGATACCCGTGCCGCTGAGCTTGATCCAGACGGTCGAGCAGGTACGGACGGTCAACTGCAAAGACCATAAGCATCCGCTGGTCAAGATCGCTTTTACACCGCCCTCGCCGGATCAACGTGACATCAATGCCCTGCTTATGATCATGGCCGGGCTTCAGAGCCAACTCTCCTGGTTCCATCGCAACGCCAAGTCCGGCAGTCCGTGGGCGTCAACGTTTGCATCCGATTGCGCCGTCGTCTCCGCATCCGAGGGGCTTACCATATGCTGCACCCAGACGATCGACGGAAGATTGGAAGTCGTCTGCACAGGAATGGCTTAGTGCCTGTCGCACAAAAGTGACTTCTGTTTAGCGGCAACGGCAAAGCGCCGCGCATGAATTCGTTTCGACGCGACGCGCCTTAGAGACAATCGAGACCGGCACGCTCATTTGTAATGTGGCAGGTTACATGCCACCCCGGTTCCATGCCCGACCCCGATCCCCGAACATCACATAGCCGGTATCGGTAACCGCCACCGTATCCTCCAGCTTGATGAAGCCGCGCGTCGGGTGAAGCATGGTCGTCTCCACCGATAGCACCATGTTCCTCTCCAGCGGCTTGCCCGCATAGGTGCCTTCATAGGTCACCGGATGGTTGGTCATCAGGAACGGCGCCTCATGCGTGATCAGCCCCATGCCGTGAGCGAAGAAATCCGTGTAGGGCGCGACCTTGGATTTTTTCAGCACGCCTTCGGCATGGGAAATCATGTCACCACCCAGCGTACCCGCCTTTACCTTCGAGAACGCCGCCTGCTGCACCGCCTCGACCTCCGCCAGCAGGTCCTCCAACTCGGCATCCGGGTCTCCGAGAACCCCCATGCGGCAGAGGTCGCCGATATAGCCATGATAATTGCCGCCGGAATCGATCGACAGCACTTCACCCTTTTTCCACGCCTGCGGCGACGCCGCGCGGTTGTGGCTGGAGCCCAGCGTCAGCAGGCAATATTCGAAATGCGCGCCGCGATTGGTCTCCTCGCGGCGAAGCTGTTCGATCATCTCGCTCTTGGTCGTGCCTTCGCGCGCCCATTGGATGGTGGCCAGCATGGAATCGGTGATCAGTTCGGAGGCGATCCGCAGTTTCTCCAGCTCGGCCTCGGTCTTGATGGCGCGCATGCGCTCCAGCATGTCGGTGGCATCGACCAGCTTGGCGTCGGGGAGCGCTTTGCGGATCAGGGCATAGGCGTCCGACGGCAGGAAACCCGGCTCGATTCCGATGCGAGCGTCGCCCTTGCCGATCTTGCGCACATGCTCGACGGCGAGATTGGCGGCATCGAGGGTGCCCCAGCAGGCGGCATGCAGCGTCGGCGTCCAGAACGGGTGGTTCTGGTGTTCGCCACCCTCCATGCGGTTGCCGATATAGGCGGCGTGGTCCGGTCCGCCTTTTTCGTAGATCACGATCGGCAGGTACCGGCTGTGGCCGATCGCATCCATGGCGGCGAAGAAGATGAACTTGTAGCCGCCGAGCAGATATTGGGTGTTGTGCTTGGATGTCGCGAGCAGGACCTCGATATCAGCCTCTTCCATCAGGCCATCGACCCTGGCGTGGTCGAATGGGATGTCGCCAACGGCACTCTTCCCCGGAGCTATGTTCATTGTCTCTCTCCCTGAATGTCCGCGCGGATCGGCTGGACCGCCGGATGCCCGATCCCGATAGGTCTTCCGACTTCGGGTCAAATCTGCACCATTTTCGCCCATCTGGTCCAGCCAGAAACAGGCTCGCCCAGCTGAATGGCCGTCGCCGGTGCCGACAATGTGAGGTGCATCGGATGACCTGGTCTTACCAGGTCAGGTTTATCGACCACTCTCCCGTAACTGGTCCAGCGAACAAAAATTTCAAAGCCACGCCACGATGCGCCAATTCCGTCTCTGGCGAAAGCCACGGCAAGGCCCATAATCAAACGTGCATGGAAACGCCCGAAAGGCCTCCGTGCAAGATATGAGATAGAGGGGGGAATAGGATGATGCCGGAGTTCAGGATTTCACGCCGCACGGTGCTTGCGGGCTCTGCCATGCTTCTGGCCTCCACCGCGATGCCGACCTTGAGCTCGGCGCAGACGCCGAAGAAGGGTGGCCGCCTGGTGCTCGCCGCCGATTCCGAGCCGCGCAACCTCAACCCGGCCATCGTCGCCTCCAACGGCGTCTTCTTCATCTCCAGCAAGATCGTCGAAACGCTGGCCGAAGCCTCCTTCGATGGCAAGGACGGGCTTGCACCACGCCTGGCGGTCAGTTGGGAAGGCGCCGCCGACGGGCTGTCGGCGACCTTCAAACTGCGCGAAGGGGTCAAATGGCATGACGGCAAGCCGTTTACTTCGGCCGACGTCGCCTTCTCGGCGCTGCAGATCTGGAAGCCGCTGCAGAATCTCGGCCGCACCGTGTTCAAGGATCTGGCCGCGGTAGATACCCCTGATGAATTGACCGCCGTGTTCAAATTCGCCAAGCCGACGCCCTTCCAGCTGATCCGCAACGCTCTGCCGGCGCTGAGCAGCGTGGTGCCGAAGCACGTTTACGAAGTTGGCAAGATCGAGGACAACCCGGCCAACAACGCGCCCATCGGCACCGGCCCGTTCAAGTTCGCCGAATACAAGGCCGGCCAATACTACCGGCTGACGAAGAACACGGATTATTGGGGCAAGGGCGAGCCCTATCTCGATGAGATCATCTACCAGGTGCTGCCCGACCGCACTTCGGCGGCGAGCGCGCTGGAAGCAGGAGAGATCCAGCTCGCCGCCTTCTCCGCCGTGCCGCTGGCCGATCTTGACCGCATCTCGAAAGTGCCGGGCCTGAAGGTGATCACCAAGGGCTATGAGGGACTGACCTACCAGCTCGTCGTCGAGATCAATCATCGTCGCAAGGAGCTCGCCGACCTGAAGGTGCGCCAGGCGATCGCGCATGCCATCGACAAGGATTTCGTCGTCAAGACGGTGTTCCTCGGCTATGCCGCCACCGCCACCGGCCCGGTGCCGAAGAACGACCCGCAGTTCTATACCGCCGACGTCCCGACCTATGCCTTCGACGTCGCCAAGGCCAATGCGCTGCTCGACGAGGCGGGTTACAAGAAGGGCGCCGACGGCAAGCGCTTTTCGCTGAAACTGTTGCCGGCTCCCTATTTCAACGAAACCAAGCAGTTCGGCGACTATCTGCGCCAGGCGCTCGCCGCCATCGGCATCGACGCCCAGCTCGTCAACAACGATTCCGCCGCGCATATCAAGGCCGTCTACACCGACCACGCTTTCGACCTCGCCGTCGGCCCGCCGGTGTTCCGCGGCGACCCGGCGATCTCGACCACCATCCTGGTGCAGAGCGGCATTCCGGACGGCGTGCCGTTCTCCAACCAGGGCGGCTACAAGAACGATGCGCTGGACGCGCTCATCGCCAAGGCGTCCGAGACGCTCGATACATCGGCCCGCACCAATCTTTACAAGGAGTTCCAGAAAGAGGTGGCCGCCGACCTGCCGCTGATCAATGTCGCCGAATGGAGCTTCATCAGCGTCGCGCGCGACACGGTCGGCAACATCGCCAACAATCCGCGCTGGGCGGTATCGAACTGGGCGGACACATATCTGGAATCGTGACAGTATTTCGCGGATGAACGTTTGCGAAATCATCGTAGGCGTTGAGTTCTACGAGGCCCCCCTCTGTCCTGCCGGACATCTCCCCCTCAAGGGGGGAGATTGGCAACTTGTCTGTCCCGCGAATTTTCCGATGTTGGGGATTGGCGAAGCCAAAAATGACAGCCAATCTCCCCCCTTGCGGGGGAGATGTCCGGCAGGACAGAGGGGGGTGCCCAGGCGCGGTCCTAACCAACGTATCGCCAACCCATCGAGGGCCGCATGAACCGCGCCCTCACGCTCCTCCGCCGTCGCCTCGTCGGCAGCGTCTTCGTGCTTTTGATCGTCGTCATCGGCACGTTCCTGCTGCTCGAGGCCGCCCCGGGCGACGCGGTCGATGCCTATATCGTCTCTACCGGCGGCGATGCCGGCATGATCGAGCTGTTGCGCCATCGCTGGGGCCTCGACCAGTCGGAGCTGACGCGGCTCGCCAACTATCTCTGGGCGCTGCTGCATCTCGATCTCGGCCAGTCCGTCACCTTTTCGCGGCCGATCCGCGACGTGATCCTCGAGCGCCTGCCGACCACGCTGTGGTTGATGGGCAGCGCCACCGCGCTTTCCTTCGGCCTCGGCTCGGCGCTGGGCATCTATGCCGGCGCCAGGCCGGGCAGTTTTCGCGACCGTTTTCTCTCCATCGGTTCGCTGGCGCTCTACGCGGTGCCGGGTTTCTGGCTCGGCCTGGTGCTGATCGTCGTCTTCGCTGTCGACCTGCGCTGGCTGCCGATCGGCGGCATCGAGACCATCGCCTCCGGCAAGGCCGGCCTCGACCGCGCCGCCGACATCGCCATCCATCTCGTCCTGCCGGTCTCAGCCCTCGGCTTCATCTACCTGGCGCTCTATTTGCGGATGATGCGTGCCGGCATGACCGAGGTCTGGCGGCAGGATTTTGTGCTGGCCGCCCGCGCCAGGGGCTTGTCGCGCCGCCGCATCGTGCTTGCCCATGTCGCCCGCAATGCGCTGCTGCCATTGGTCACGATGCTCGGCCTGCAGTCGGCGCAGATGCTGGGCGGTAGCGTCGTCATCGAGAGTGTTTTTGCCGTGCCCGGTCTGGGTCGGCTGGCGCAGGAGGCAGTGGCCGCGCGCGACACGCCCTTGCTGCTCGGCATCATTCTCGTCAGCGCCGTCCTGGTCATCGTCATCAATCTTCTCGTCGATGTCGCCTATGCCTTTCTCGACCCGCGCGTCGGCGCCAGCGAGGCCGGCACATGAGCACGCTCCGCCGCTTTCTGCGCACGCCGGAGGCGGTCGCCGGCGCCATACTCCTGGCGGCATTGTGCGCCATGGCCCTGTCGGCGCCGCTGCTGTTTCCGGGCGACCCGCAAGCCATCGCCGGCCCGGCGCTGCTGCCGCCCTTCCAGGACTGGTCGCTGCCGCTCGGCACGGATCGCCTCGGCCGCGACGTGCTGGCCGAGCTTTTCCACGGCGCCCGCACGTCGCTTGCCGTCGGCCTTGCGGCAGCGGCCGCCGCACTGGCCATCGGCTCCGTGGTGGGCACGGTGGCCGGGTTTGCCGGCGGCCTCACCGACGAGGTGCTGATGCGCGTCACCGATGCCTTCCAGACCGTGCCGGGCTTTTTGCTGGCTCTGGCCTTCGTCAGCGTGGTCGGCCCTTCGCTCGGCGTCGTCGTGGCGGCAATAGCGCTCGGCACCTGGACCGGGCCCGCGCGCGTGGCCCGCGCGGAAGTGCTGTCGATCCGCGAGCGCGACTACGTTGCCGGCGCGCGCGTCATCGGCATGCATCCGCTGGAAATCGCCTTTCGCGAGGTGCTGCCCAATGCCTTGCCGCCGGTGCTGGCGCTGTCCTCGGTGATCGTGGCAGCGGCGATCCTCACCGAGGCGGCTTTGTCCTTCCTCGGCCTTGGCGACCCCAATCGGGTCACCTGGGGCGGCATGATAGCTGAGGGCCGCGCCGTGCTGCGCACCGCGCCCTTCCTGTCGATCGTACCCGGCATAGCACTGGTCCTGACGGTGCTCGGCGTCTATCTCGCCGGTGAAGGCATCGTTGAAACCACGGCGGTCCGAAGAGGCCTGTCGTGACCGCGCTGGCTTCGATCCGCAACCTCGCGGTGACCTACCGCCGTGACGACGGCGAGGTGGTGGCGCTGAGAGACATCAGCCTCGACATCAAGGCTGGCGAGCGGCTGGCCGTCATCGGCGAAAGCGGTTCGGGCAAAAGTACGCTGGCTTTGGCGATTGCGGGGTTGTTGCCGGCGAGCGCCAGGATTGACGGACGTATCGATTGGGTTTTGCGACCGTCGATGTTGGGTGCCAAGGCAGAACGCCTACCTTCCCGTTTTCTCGAAAAGGCACCCCTCCTCGGCCGCGATATCGGCTTCATCTTTCAAGACCCGTCCGCCAGCCTCGATCCTGTCATGACCGTCGGCAAACAGATCGCCGAAGTCTCCCGAACCCATCTCGGTCTCACATGGCCTCAGGCATACGCCAAGGCGAAGGATCTGCTCGAACGCGTCCGTCTGCCCGACCCGGACTCCGCCCTGCGCGCCTATCCGCATCAGCTGTCCGGCGGTCAGAAGCAGCGTGTGGCGATTGCAGCCGCGATCGCAGCCGGCCCGAGACTTTTGATCGCCGACGAGGCGACCAGCGCGCTCGACACCATCGTGCAGGCCGAGATCGTCGCACTGATCCGGCGGCTGGCGACAGAAGACGGCATGACGCTGCTGTTCATCAGTCACGACATCGCGCTGGCCGCCGAGCTTGCCGACCGCATTGCCGTGTTCCGGGATGGCGAATTGATCGAACTTGGCGCCACGCAGCAGATCGTCGGTGCGCCAACTGAAGCCTACACGCGCGCGCTGCTCGAGGCCCTATCGGCCTCGACGCCGAACCGCTGCACCACGGTATGATGGCATGAGCGCCCCTGTGCTGGCGGTTTCCAACCTTACCAGGCATTACCGCCGTGGCGGCAAGACGGTTACCGCGGTCGACGACGTTTCCTTCGAAATCGGGCCCGGCGAGACGCTGGCGCTGGCCGGACCCTCCGGCAGCGGCAAGTCGACGATTGCGCGGCTGGTGCTGCGGCTGATCGAGCCGGATGCCGGCCGGATCGAATTCGAAGGCCATGATTTCCTGGCTCTGGGCGGCGCCGGCTTGCGTGCGCGTCGCGCTCGCTTGCAGATGGTGTTCCAGGATCCGCTTGCCGCCTTCAATCCGCGCGCCACGGTGGCGCGCGTGCTTGACGATCCCTTGCGTATCCACGGGCTCGCCTCCCGTTCCGAGCGCCCGCGCCGTATCGCCGCCCTGCTGGAGCGCGTCGGGCTTACGGCGGAGCTCGCCTCTCGCGCCATCCACGAAATCTCGGGCGGCCAGCGGCAGCGGGTGGCGATTGCCCGCGCCATGGCCACGAAACCCTCGCTGATCGTGCTCGACGAAGCGGTGTCGGCACTCGATGTTTCGGTGCGCGGACAGATCCTCGATCTTTTGCTCGACCTGCAACGCCAGGAACGGATCGCTTATCTCTTCATTTCGCATGATCTCGGCGTCGTCAGGGCCGTCGCCCACCGCGTCATCCTTCTCGACGGCGGGCGGATTGCCGAGAGCGGCGATGCCCGCGCCGTCATCGATGCGCCGCGATCGGCTATCGGCAAGGCGCTCGTGGCAGCCGCACCAAAGCTCAGAAGAACCACGCAGGAAGCATCATGATCGACCCCGAAGCCAGAGCCGAGAAACTGTCGCGCGAACTCGATTCCGCATTCCGCAACCGGGCCGACCTCTATCGCCTGTTCCTGGATGAGTTGACCGGAGAGCTGGGCGCCGAAAGAGCCGAGGCGATAATGACCCGGACCATCGAGCAGCGCGGCAAGGAAGTGGCAGCAGCCGCCTTCGCCGCATTCGGTCCCAACGACGCGCGCTCAATCGGCGAAGCTTTCCTGTCGGTCAGCCCGGATGACGGCCGGATGTATCCGACCGATGTCGAACGCGGGCCCGACCGCATCGCCTTCAAGGTGAAACGCTGCCCCCTCAAGGATGCCTGGGTCGAGGCCGGCGTCGGCGAGGAAAAGCTCGCCACGCTCTGCCGCATCGCCGGCGCCTTCGACCGTGGCCTGTTCGAAGCGACCGGCGTGCGTTTCGACAATGTCACCTGGACGCCCGGCCACGGCAGCGGCTGCTGCCATATCGCGCTGACCAACCGCGATGCCGGCTAGCAATTGACGGCCTTAGCCGCCGACCATCAGCCTGACGACCTCGTCATGGTTGGTCTCGGAAATCTTGCGCTCGCCGGCCTGGATCCCACGCCGCAGCACGACGATGCGATCGGAAACGGCGAAGATGTCCTGCAGATTATGCGAGATGAAGATCACGCCGCGCCCTTGCGCCTTGAGCTGATGGATGAGCGAAATCACCTTGCGCTGCTCCGGCACGCCGAGCGCGGCCGTCGGTTCATCCATGATCAGGATCTGCGCATCCCAGTAGACGGCGCGGCCGATGGCCACGGCCTGGCGCTGGCCGCCGGAGAAATTGCTGACCGGCGCGTTCAACCGGCTGACGTGGAAGTCCAGCCGCTTCATCGTCTCCCTGGCGGCCTCTGCCATGGCCTTGCGGTCGAGCACCGGCAGGAAGCCGAACGCCTTGCGCATCGGTTCGCGGCCGAGGAAGATGTTGGCACCGATCGACAGATTGTCGGCCAGCGCGAGATCCTGGTAGATCGTCTCGATGCCCTTTTCGCGCGCCTCCTGCGGCGTGGCGAAAGCCACCGGCTGCCCTCTGAGCAGGATTTCTCCGCCCGTCGGCTGGAACACGCCCGATATTGCCTTGATCAGGGTCGTCTTGCCGGCGCCATTGTCGCCGGCAAGCGCCACCACTTCGCCCGGCCGCACGGCCATGGAGAAATCGTTGAGCGCCCGTACCGCACCGAAGTGCTTGGAAAGGTTCCGGACTTCGAGGAGGGGCTCGGTGCTATTCATCCTGACGGGCTCCACTGAACCGGCGCTGCGCCTGGTCGATGAGAACGGAAATGATGATGACGACGCCGACGGCGATGAACTGCCAGAACGGCTCCACATTGACGAAGACCAGCCCGTATTGGATGACCGCGATCACCAGCGCGCCGGCGACGGTGCCGAAGATGGTGCCGGAGCCGCCGAACAGGCTGGCGCCGCCGATCACCACCGCCGCGACGCTGTCGAGCAGCAGCGGTTCGCCGGCCTGCGCTGCCCCCGCCGTGAAGCGCGCGGCATAGAGCGCGCCGCCAAGGCCGGCGCACATTGCCGACAGCACATAAAGCCGCAGGATATGGCCCCTGATGTCGATGCCGGCGCGGCGCGCGGCCTGCACATTGGCGCCGATAGCGTAATTGTGCTGGCCGAACCGGGTCTGGCTGAGCAGATAGTGCATCACGACGACGAAGACAGCGGCGATCATCACCAGATAGGGCACGCCATGGAACTTGCCGTTGCCGAGCAGTGCGAACCAGGAATTCTGTACCGGCACCGTCGTGCCGCCGGCAAGCAGGAAGGCGACACCGCGGGCGACGCCGAACATGCCGAGCGTGCCGATGAAGGGCGGGACCCTGAGCCGCGAGATCAGCAAGCCGTTGATGACGCCGGGCACGCCGGCCACGATCACCGCGGCAAGGATGCCGGCCAGCATGGCCAACGGCAACGGAATGGCGGCGCCCGCCATGTTGGTGGCATGCGCGGCGATGACCGCCGCAAGGCCCATGATGAAGCCCAGCGACAGGTCGATGCCGCCTGAAATGATGACGAAGGTCTGCCCGGTCGCCAAAAGCAGCGGCGCCACGGCGAAGATCGCGATGGATTGAAGATTGAACGGATTGAGCACGAAAGTGGCGCCGAAGGCGCTCCGCGACCAGATCTCGAAACAGATGATCAGGCCGGCGAGAAACAGCCAGGCGCGCCCCTCGGCGATGCGTGCGATCCAGCTCCTGGCGGGATCGCCGTGGTCAGCCTGGGGGGCGACATGCTTCTCGGCTGGCTGTGCTGGTGATGTCGAGGTCATGAGTACTCCGCGGCGCGGCTGCCTTCAAACAGGTCCCGCCCTGGCGGGACCGGCACAGGCTCCTCCCGGCGCACCGGGAAGAGCCAAGCTGGTCCGGACTTACTCGGAGTAGAGATACTTCGAGATGTTCGGATCGGCGATGTTGGACTTGTCCATGATCGTGAAGCCGGTGCCGATCGTGACCGGGATGGATTGGCCGGTCAGGTGGGCATAGGCCGAGACGACGCCGAAATAGCCGATCTCTGCGGGATGCTGGGCGATCGCCACATCCACAAGGCCGGTGTTGATGTTGTCGACGATGCTGGTCGGAGCATCGAAGGCAACCACTTTGACGGTGCCCGTCTGCCCTGCCTGCTTGACGCCATTGGCGGCGCCCAGCGCCGAGAACAGATTGGCGCCGAACACGCCGACGAGGTCGGGGTTGCGCGCGAACACCGCCTGCAGCTGCGAGGCCGCCTTGTTGGCGTCGTCGTCATTGAACTGGGTCTCGAGAACGGTGATGCCGGGATGGTTGGCCATCTCCTTCTTGAAGCCTTCCTCGCGCTGGTCGGTGGTCGAGATGCCGGGCTTGACGTTGGAGACGTAGACCTTGCCCTTGTCGCCGACGGCCTTGGCAAGCGCCCGCGCCGCGATTTCGCCGCCCAGCACATTGTCCGAAGCGATGTAGGCCAGCGGGAAATCGGCGTCACCCGCTCCGGTCTGATAGGCGCCGGTGCCGATGAACGTATCCACGGTGATGACCGGAATGCCTGCGTCATTGGCCTTGCGCAGCGGCTCGACCAGCTGGACCTTGTCGGTAGGCGCGATCAGGATCGCGTCCGGCTTCTTGGCGATGACCGCGTCGAGCACCGGCACCTGGGTGACCGGATTGAACTCAGGAGCGCCCTGGAAGACCAGGTTCACGCCAAGGGCGTCGGCCGCGGCCTGGGCGCCCTTGCGCATGGTGATGTAGAAACCGTCGGTGGTCAGGCCCGGAACGAGCGCGATGGTGTATTTCTTGTCCTGCGCCTGCGCGGGCGCGATAAGCACCGTCGCGCTGACGGCGAGAGCCGCAAGCGCGGCAACGATCTTCTTCATGACATCCTCCTCATTGTGTTGGCAGATCTGCCGTTGCAAGTGACATCGAATGGCCGTCGTCCGCTTGGGACAAGACGGCCGGGAACGCCTGTTTGCTTTTCGCGGGCAGCTCCTCCCAAGCGCCCTCCAGTCGATATGTCAGCCGGTCCAGCCGACCGGCACGATAGCCACGGTCACGTCCTCGCCTCCGCGAGGTCAGAGAACCACGGCACCCGGCATGCGTTGCACGCCAAGTTCACAAACTTGTAACACTTTGCAGAAATAAATTGCAACTCGGTTTTCCGGGTCGCAACGCCGGATTTTTCACGCAACATCCGACTGCTCCACAAAGTCCCGCCGAACTATTGCCTCGACTTCTCGGCGGCACAACCGATTTCGTAAAATCGCCCTCGCGAACTGGAATGCGGCGGCGGGGCGGCGGGCGGCACTATCGCGGCGGCAGGGTAGCGAGGATGGCTTGCGCCGTCTTCGTATCCGTTATCACGGCGTTGATCAGCTGAGCGCGAGCGGCGCCGATGATGGCCGTCGCCTTTTCCGGCGACGCCGCGACACCGATCACCAGCGGCACGGCGCGGAGCTGCGCCGGCGACATAGCGATCATCCGGCCCTCTCCTTCCCAGGCGATCAGCGCGCCATCGGCATGGAAATAATGCCGAAGGACATCGCCGGCCGCATGGACCAGCGCCTGCTCGCTCGGCGTGGCGGCGCTCGCCTCGGGTGCATTGATGGCATGCGGCAGGCCGATGCCGACGATCGCCACATCGGTCCTGTCCCACAGCGCGACGGCATCGCTGATGGCGGCATCACCAAGGAAGACTTCACGCAATTCACTGGAAGGCAGATAGGGCGCATGAATGAAGTGCGGTATCCCGCCGAACTCCTCGGCGGCGAGGCGGACGAATTCGTTGACCTGAAAATGCGCCGCGTGCTGCTGCATGCCGCCGGTGGCGGCAACGGTCAGCACGCCCGGAATGCGCGGCAGGCCGGCGCGGATCACCTCGCGCACCGCGCGCCCCCAGCCGATGGCGACCACGGAGCCGGCCACCAATTGCGCCTGCTTGAGAATGCCGCCGAGCGGGCCGGCCAGCGCCGTCAGCGCGCCTGCGGCCGGCGTCTCGACCACCGCTGCGTCACGCAGGCCTAGCCTATCGATCAGCTGTCCGGTGATCTCCTCAGGTCCCGCCAGGTCGAGAACCTCGATACGGACGATCCCTTCCGCCCGTGCCCGCTGCAAGAGGCGCGATATGGTCGCGGTGGAGACGCCAAGCTGCCGCGCGATATCGACCTGCGACATCTCCGCCTCGTAATGCAGTTTGGCGACCGTGTGCAGCATCGTGCGCGATGCGGTCGCATCCTGGATGGGAGGGACAGCCAGCTTGCAATTCCTTTCAGCAACGTGTTACACACGTATACGCCGATGGGAGTTATCGCGCAAATCCGGCGAACTCGCAACTTGAGGCCGTCCTGCCCAGGCGCCGGCAAGGTGTGCTTTTCCGGGCAATCGACGGCGCATCAAGACGGCAATTCTCCCCTGCCGGCAGGCGGGCAAAAACTGAACATTCTTGTTTCCACGGGATCCGCGCCCTCGGCCAGAGAGCGCCAACATCGGACAGAGACCATGACAAAGATGACCACCGCGGAGCTGCGCGGCTATCAGCAGATATGCGGCAAGGACGGGGCCATGCTGGCCATCGCCTGCGACCAGCGCGGCGGCATGCGCACCTTGCTGGCGTCGGATCCGGCCGAACAGGCCAGGATCACCAACGACATGCTCGGGGACACCAAGGCCGACATAACGCGCTACCTTGCAAGTGCTGCGTCCTGCGTGCTGCTCGACCCGCTCTGCGCGGTGCCGCGGGTTGTCGAGGAGGGCGTGCTGAACCGCGATACCGCGCTGCTTATCGGCCTCGACGCCTCGGGTTTCGACGTCTCGCCTGAAGGCTATCGCCTGTCGCGCCTTGTCCCCGGCATCGATGCGCGCCGCGTGCGCGAACTGGGTGGCACGGGCGGCAAGATCATGGTGTATCTGCGGGCCGACAAGCCCGAAGCGAATGAGCACAACATTGCCATCCTGCGCCAATGCATCGCCGATTTCGGGCAGGAAGATTTGTTGCTCGTCGTCGAATTCCTGACCTATCAGCTCGAAGGCGAAAGCTCGGAAGATTATGCGGCGAAGACGCCGTGGCTTGTCGAGGAAGGCACAAGGATCTCGCTGGAGTGCGGGGCGAAGGTGCTGAAGCTTCCGTATCCCGGAACGCCGGAAGCCTGCGCCAACATCACCAGAATGGCCGGCGAGGTGCCGTGGGCGGTGCTTTCGGCCGGCGTCAACCACGCCACCTTCCTCGGCCAGGTCGAGATTGCCATGCAGAACGGCGCCTCCGGCGTCATCGCCGGCCGCTCGCTGTGGAAGGACTGCATCTCGCTCGATCGTGACATTCAGCGCGAAAGGCTTAAGACCATCGCGGTGCCGCGATTGCATGAGATCCAGGCGGTGATCGGGCATCACCGGCGCAAGGTCGCCGCCTGATATCTGCGTTGGATCACCGGCACGTGCAGGACGTCATGCCTCTCAGCATAGGTATAGATATAGGCGGCACCAATCTGCGGGCCGCCCGCATTTCGGGCACCGGCGAAATCCTCGAACGTCTGTCCGAAAAGAGCGCGCCAGACCCGCAGGCTGTGCTCTCGCGGATCGCCGGGATGGTGCGCCGGCTTGACACAGCGGAGGTTTCGGCCATCGGCATCGGTGTCCCCGGTCGCGTCGACGCGCACCGCCGCGCGGTCCTGTCCGGCGGCTACGTCAATCTGGCCTCCGTCTCGCTGGCGCAGCGCCTGGAGGACATGGCCGGCAAGCCCGTCGTCATCGACAATGACTGCAACATGGCACTGGTCGCCGAGATGGCGCTCGGCGCCGGCCGGGGCCACGACGACATCGCCATGTTCACCATCGGCACCGGCATCGGCGGGGCCGTCGCTCAAGATCGGCGGATCGTGCGTGGCCGGGCAACGGCAGGGCAGCTTGGCCACATCACCGTCGACGTCAATGGCGAGATCTGCGCCTGCGGCCGGCGCGGTTGTGTCGAGACCACCAGTTCAGGCACCGCGCTTGGCCGTCACATCGCGCGCGCCGGCTTGCGTCCCGACCTTTCGGTCGACCAGCTCTTTGCCCGCGACGCCGCCGGAGACGTCCAGGCGCGCGCTACACTCGAAGCCTGGGCAATGCCTTTGCGTGCCGCCATCGATACCAGCGTCGCCATGTTCGACCCCGGTGTCGTCCTGCTCGGCGGCGGTCTTGGCTGGGCGGCACACAAGGCGCTCGGCCGCGCGCCGGCCCTGGCGCCGTGGTACCAGTGCCCGGTCGAGCCGGCGCAGCTCGGCGACGACGCCGGCGTGATCGGGGCGGGATTGCAGGCGCTGGCCGGAACAGACATGGCGACAGCGCCGATTCTTGGCCGGCATTTTGTGCAAGCCGGCGCGGCCAGGCGCGCCGTGCTGGTCAACGGCATCCCGGCCAGCGGCAAGAGCACGGTGTCGCGCGGCATCGCCGACCGCATGGGATGGCCGTTGCTTGCGCTCGATACGATCAAGAATCCATTTCTCGAAGCGCTCGGCGGCGGCGACCGCGCCTTCAACCGCACGCTCGGCCGGGCCAGCTATCAGGCGATCTGGTCAGTCGTCGGCGAAGCCCCGGCGGGCTCCACATTCATCGTCGACGCCTGGTTCGGTTTCCAGCCGCGCGAGCTGCTCGAGGATCATCTCAGGAATGCCGGTGTCGAACAGACTTTCGAAATCTGGTGCCACGCGCCGGGCGAGGTTTTGGCCGAACGCTATGGCGCCCGGCTCGGCCAGCGTCCCGCCGGCCATCCAGGCGCGGCCTATATCCCCGAACTGATCGAACTCGCCAGGCGTGCCGAACCGCTGCGGCGCGGCCCGCTCTTCGACGTCGACACGACGAAACCGATCGACTTCGACGCCATCACGGCATGGCTGCGAGCGATGATGACGGGCGACGTTTAGAACGTTGGTGGACAGGAAGCAGTTGGGCTCGCCAAATTGAAAAGCCGTTTCGTTTTCGAGCTGGCCAGGCCTGCCTAGTCAATAACCGACGGTGAAGCGCTGCTTTATGTGGGCGGGCTTCTCGATCTCGTCGACCATCGCGATGGCGTAATCCTCGAAGGAAATGCTGCTGCCCTTGTCCGAAGCCAGAAGCGTGTCCTTGCCGAGGCGGAATTTGCCGGTCCGCTCGCCCGGGATGAACATGGCGGACGGCGACAGGAACGTCCAGTCGAGGTCATCGATGGTCTTCAACTTGGCGAGGAAGTCGGCGCCCTTCTGCGCCTCGGCCTTGTAGATGTCGGGAAATTCGGGCGTGTCGACCAGCCGCTTGCCGGGCGCGACCTCAAGGCTGCCCGCACCGCCGACGACCAGGTAGCGCTTCACGCCGGAGGCTCGCACCGCGGCGATCAGCGTGTCGGCATCGCTGTCGAGGAAATGCACCGAACTGATCACCACATCGTGGCCGCGGATCAGCTTGGGCAGGCCTTCCATGTCGAAGACATCGCCCTTCCTGGCCGTCACGCCAGGCAGCGCCGCGATTTTTTCAGGATTGCGGGCGATGCCGGTGACTGTGTGGCCACGGCCGGAGAGTTCCTTGAGCAGGCGCGAACCGACTGCGCCCGATGCGCCGATGAGAGCGACTTTTGCCATGTCTTTTTCCATTCCTTGTTGGAGGTCGGTTGGGGGTCACGCGGCCGCGATATGAGCGAGGAGATTGTCGAAACTGCCGAACAGCGCGTTCGAACCGATGAGGCGCGGCGCATCGTTGCTGATGATGGCGAGCGAAGGCACGCCGTTGGAATGCAGGCGCTGGAACAGCGCGCGGCGGCCTCGGCCGACCAGTTCGCGGTGAGTTGTCAGCAATCCTTCGGTTGGCGCCTCCACCAGTTCACCGGCATCGGCCATGCCGGCGGCGGCGAGAACCTCGGCGACACCGCCGACCGTGACGATATCGCGCCCATCGACATAGCGCGCGTTCTGGATCGCCTTCAGCGCGGCGAGCCGGCGCTCGGGATCTTCCAGGCCCGCCGCGGTGATCGCGAGGGTCGCGGCATGGGAATCCAGCAACGTGCCGCGAACATTCAGCACGTTGTCCCGATAGCCCTGCGTGAAAACCTGTCCGGTCAAGCGCTCGATGCGCTGGTCGTTCGCCCAGGCATGGGCGGCAAAACCGCCATCCATCGGCCGGGCGCCTGCCCCCGAAAACAGGCCGGTCGGCAAGAGCTCGATGCGCACGCCGCTGGCGGACAGTTTTTCGAGCATCGGGCTTGCGCCATAACACCAGCCGCAGAGCGGATCGAAAAGGTAGGTCACTTCTGGATTGCCCACGGTCGCCCGGTCTCCGTTGCGGTGGCATTAGCTGCCCCGTCCGCCAAATGTCTTGGCTTACATGTGGCAGGTGATGGTCTTGCAATAAATGGTGCCCAATAATACAAACTGTCTGATCTAATCAGACAAAGCATGTGACCGAACTCCTCAATCTCAATCGGCTTGTCTATTTCACCACGGTGATGGAGACAGGCTCGTTCACCACGGCGGCGGACCGGCTTGGCGTGGCCAAGGCCGTGGTCAGCCACCAGGTCGGCAGGCTTGAACAGGAATTGGGCGCGACGCTCATGCGGCGCACGACGCGGCGTGTCACGCCGACCGAGGAGGGTCGCCTCTTCTACGACCGCGCGATGATCATCCTGCGCGAAGCCGAAGCGGCCTATGGCGAGATCTCGCACGGGGCAGTCGAACCCAAGGGAATGCTGAGGCTGGCCGCGCCGCTCGACTATGGCACGAAGATCGTTGCGCCGGTCATGGCCGCCTATCTCCGAACTTATCCGCATATGCGCGTCGAGGCGATTTTCGATGACGCCGTCAGCAATCTGGTGGACGAGCAGATCGACCTCGGCATCCGCGTCGGCTGGCTTGCGGATTCGTCCAATCAGGCGCGGCGCCTGGGCACGATACAGCAGGTCGTGGTGGCGAACACGACCTTCGCCGCAAGCCTGCCGCCCGATGTCACCCCGCGCCAGGCAAGATCGCTTGCCTGGGTCGGCAACGCCCAGCTGCGCGGCGTCGGCCAATGGCTGTTTTCAAGAGAGGGAGAAACGGTGTTGACCGAACTCAACCCGGTCATCATGTGCGACAAGAGCCCGGCGGCTCTTGCCTGCGTGCTCGCCGGTATCGGATTGGGCGTATTTCCCGACTACAGTGTCGGCGACGATATCGCCGAGGGACGTCTCGTGCCGGTATTTGCCGACTGGATGTTGCCTGCCGGCGGCATCCATGCCGTTTTCCCTCCGGCCCGGTTCCGGCCAGCCAAGGTCCGCGCCTTCGTCGAGTTGCTGGCGGCCGCCGAGAAGAAACGCTCGCGTCTCGTCGAAACGGCCTGAGGCGACGAGACAGCCCGCCAGCTCGAGGCTGACGGGCCGATCATTTTGGATCGCCGGGGCGCTCACCGATAGGTCGCAAATAGATACTCAATCCGCTCGCGCGGCGCGGCCACCGGATGCGATACTGGCAGGCGAGATCATATTCGGCACCAGAATGTCATTGCGGCGCGCGAAGGCGATCAAGGTCGCCCGCACGGTTTCCGCATCGATCTCGCCGGCAATGCCGGCTTTGCAAGCGTTGAGGGCGACGGCATGGGCGCCGTTCCGGCTGGCAACGGGCCAGTCCTGCAGCATGGCATATGCTTCCATCGCAGTCTCGATCGTCACCGGAAGCCCCATTCCGACCAAGATGGTCACGGGTTCTTCAAAGCGCATCTGTGCCATGATTTAAACCTTCCATTCGATGGCAAACGAACCGAAGCATGTCGGGCAGCCTGGTGCGCGAAGACAGGTCGGCGCGGATAGGGCGGGTGCGCCGGTGTCGTCGGATTTCCGGCGGCCGCGAGCCTGATCTCGGCTGGCTCGACCGGGCTTGGCTTGAGCACCGGCGAGCCTCGGCCGGGCGCCGGTAGCGCCTTATGCGCCTTGGCGAGCGCCTCGAGCCAGGCAAGGACGGAAAGCGGCGGCCGCGCCCGCCCATCGAGCCAGGCGGCGACCTGGCTTTGCGGGCAACCAAGCTCGTCGACGAGATCTGCCGCTTTCCACCTCAACGTTTTCAGGCATTCACGCAATTGGCCCACGATCATGTCGGTCCTCTTCCCAACCGGACATCGGTCCATCATTCGCTGTGGGGCTCAGATGATCGCGTCCCCCATCCCTGGTTGAGCCGCCGGAGCCTTCCGAGGCTGCCGACACATGCTGCGCGGCCAGGAACATCAGCGTCGACGCCGCCGTACGGCGGCTCCAGCCTGCGGACTCGGCCATGTCGAGAACGCTTATCAACAATGGCCCCAGCACGCTCCTGCATTCTGCCTCGTAGGCGAGAAATTCGTTTGCCGGATGCGTGGGCGCCGAAACCGAACCGATGCCGGTCATAGTGGTCTCTCTCCAAACTTTCCCGGGAAGCGCCCGCTCCCACTTGTGGGAGCGGGCGGCCTCCCAGCGTCCTAGAAGTCCATGCCCGCGCCAGCGGGCATGGCAGGGGTCGCGGCCTCCTTCTTTGGCTTCTCGGCCACCATCGCCTCGGTGGTGACCAGCAGGCCAGCGACGGAAGCGGCATCCTGAAGCGCGGTGCGCACGACCTTTGCCGGATCGATGACGCCTTGACCGTAGAGATCGCCGAACTCGTTGGTCTGGGCGTTCCAGCCCCAGCCGAACTCGCTCTTCTCACGCAGCTTGCCGACGATGATCGAGCCCTCGGCGCCGGCGTTCTCCGCGATCTGGCGCACCGGGGTCTCGATCGCACGCCGCACGATCTCGACACCGGTCCTCTGGTCGGCATTGTCGATCGGCAAGGCATCGAGCGCCTTGGCGGCCCGGAGCAACGCGACGCCGCCGCCCGGGAGTACGCCTTCCTCGACCGCCGCACGGGTCGCATGCAGCGCGTCGTCGACACGGTCCTTGCGCTCCTTCACCTCGACTTCCGTCGAACCGCCGACACGGATGACGGCGACGCCACCGGCGAGCTTCGCCAGCCGCTCCTGCAGTTTCTCGCGGTCGTAGTCGGAGGTAGTCTCCTCGATCTGCGCTTTGATCTGGGCGATGCGGCCCTGGATCTCTTCCTTGCGGCCAACGCCATCGACGATGGTGGTGTTTTCTTTTTCGATCACCACCTTCTTGGCGCGGCCCAGCATCTGCAGCGTGACGTTCTCGAGCTTGATGCCGAGATCCTCGCTGATCGCCGTGCCGCCGGTGAGGATGGCGATATCCTCCAGCATCGCCTTGCGGCGATCGCCGAAGCCGGGCGCCTTGACTGCCGCGACCTTCAGGCCGCCGCGCAATTTGTTCACGACCAGCGTGGCGAGCGCCTCGCCCTCGACATCCTCGGCGATGATCAGCAGCGGCTTGCCCGACTGCACGACTGCCTCGAGGACGGGGAGCATGGCTTGCAGGTTGGACAGTTTCTTCTCGTGGATCAGCACGTAGGGCTCTTCGAGCTCGACGCGCATCTTGTCCTGGTTGGTGATGAAGTACGGGCTGAGATAGCCGCGGTCGAACTGCATGCCTTCGACCACCTCCAGTTCGGTCTCGGCGGTCTTGGCCTCCTCCACCGTGATGACACCTTCATTGCCGACCTTCTCCATCGCCTCGGCGAGGAACCGGCCGATCTCGGGATCGCCATTGGCCGAAATGGTGCCGACCTGGGCGATCTCATCGTTTTTCGTCACCTTGCGAGCGTTGGCCTTCAGTTCGGCGACGACCGCCTCCACGGCCTTGTCGATGCCGCGTTTCAAATCCATCGGATTCATGCCCGAGGCAACGGCCTTGGCACCTTCCTTGACGATGGCTTGGGCCAGAACGGTCGCGGTCGTGGTGCCGTCGCCGGCGATGTCGTTGGTCTTCGAAGCGACTTCGCGCACCATCTGCGCGCCCATGTTTTCGAACTTGTCTTCCAGTTCGATCTCCTTGGCCACCGTCACACCATCCTTGGTGATGCGCGGCGCGCCGAAGGATTTATCGATAACGACGTTGCGGCCTTTGGGACCGAGCGTCACCTTCACCGCATTGGCCAGAATGTCGACGCCGCGCAGCATCTTCTCGCGGGCTTCGGTATGGAATTTCACTTCCTTGGCAGCCATTGGATCACTCCTTCAATTTAGGCAGCTTTCGTTGACTGATAACTTGGCAAGAAGCCGTCAGGCGGCCTTCTTCACGGTCGCGGTCTGCTCGATCACGCCCATCACATCGCTTTCCTTCATGATGATCAGGTCTTGGCCGCCGAGCTTGATCTCGGTGCCGGACCATTTGCCGAACAGAATGCGGTCACCCACCTTGACGTCGAGCGGCTGTAGCTGCCCGGCTTCGTTTCGGGCGCCGGGGCCGGCGGCGATCACCTCGCCTTCCTGCGGCTTTTCCTTGGCTGTGTCGGGAATGATAATGCCGCCAGCCGTTTTCTCCTCGGCTTCGATGCGGCGGACCAGGATACGGTCGTGCAATGGGCGGAACGTCATGTCGTTCTCCTTCAAGGACAAACAGTTTTTGAGGTTCCTCCGCGCCGGACCGGCAATATCGGCCCGGCACGAGGTGCCGCGACCCTTGTTCAGGCATCGCGCGCGCATATCGAGCTAGTTTTGGAATTTTCCGGTTTCAAGAGGTTGGCGCAAAAATTTTGGCACTCGTCGCACGAGAGTGCCAACGCGTTGTTATCATGCAGGAATTCTCACCAAGTCGACGATTTCACCGCTTGAATTTTGGTAGAGGGCCAACAAGATTATCCTGGCCGGCGCTGCCGAAGCACAGCCGGAAACTGGACGCTATCGAGGAGTTTTTGCAGACGGAGGACAACGATGGACCGACAGAAATTTTCGCCGATCATGCCTTCCCTGACTGACACGCCCGACACCTCGCTTGACCGGCTGCTTTCGCCGGCGAGGCACTTCAAACATCCTGACGAGGTATTGGAAGACGACGCGCTCGACCTCTGGGAAAAGCGGGCGATCCTGTCGTCTTGGGCCTCGGATGCCTGCGCGGTGGAGTCGATGCCGGAACTGCGCCTGCCGCCGGGAGTCGAGCGGCCGGTTTCCTTCGACCACGTCATGGAGGCCTTGTGCAAGCTCGACATCGACGTGCCGGCGCCGCGGTCCACGCCGGATGAATTCCGGCACGACTTCGCCAGGATGAATGCATGAGGTCGTAAGCGAAAGGAGAAACATATGGTGACTGCGGTCAGCAGAGAATTCCGCCTGCAGATGGATGGCTACGGCCTGACCACGGCCGAGATTCACTATCATATGCCTGACTACCCCAACCTGCTGCAGCTCTATGTCTGGCAGGAATACGACCTCGCTCCCGATTTCCCGGAGCTGAAGGGCTTCCTTGGCTATTGGGAAAGCGAACTGGACGGCACGCTGCATTCCGTGCGCGTCGCACATCATCGTCTAATCACACCGTCGGAATGGCGCGCCGTTGACGGCATCGTTGCCATCCATTGAGCGGATCACATTGAGCGGATCAAAAAACCTGAAGCGCGTCGCCTGCAACGCGGCGCGCTCAAAGGCTCGATTGAGCATACCTAAAATCAGAGTTCCCGAGCAGGATGAGTGATGGGATTCGTGTCATCCTGCTCTGACAGCCATCGGCTGGGCCGTCCTTGACATCGCCGCGGAACGGAATTGCTGGGGCGAAGCGGAGCGGCCCCTCGTCAGGCCGGCTCGCTTGGCCGCCTTCAAGAAGGCCTTGTAGGCGGCACGCCCGCTGCGCCAGCCATCCAGCGCATCACGGCATGCACGGCCGGCGGCGCGCCAGCTTGGTCCGCGCGCCCATTTCGGCCATTGTTGATCCAGGCATTCCAGAGCCTCGAAGCTGCTGGCGACCTTGCGTGGGGCGTCCGACAATTCGAGGGTAATCGGCTGGGGAAACCGAATATCGTTCATCACTTCCTCCGTTTTTTGACGTCTTTTTGCGAGTAAGCAATCGGATGGCGTCACCGGCGACCGTCCATCCGTGATCGAGATGGTCAGCCGTTCAGGCCGCGTCAAGGGCCGCCGGAATCTCGACGAGACGTTCGATCAGGCCTCTTGACGCCACGCCCGTCAGTTCCCAGATCGATTCCGCCGGCGCCGGAAGGGCCGGCAGGTCAAGGAGTGCCGCATCCTTGGCACTCCTCGTACCCATGTTGCTCAGCGAAGGAGGATATGGCTATGAGAACCGCTTTCGACTTTTCACCGCTCTATCGGTCGAGCATAGGCTTCGACCGCATTTTCGACCTGCTGGAGAATGCCAGCCGCACGGCGAACGTCGACAACTGGCCGCCCTACGACATCTCCAGGACCGGTGACGACGCCTACCGCATCACCATGGCGGTAGCCGGCTTCGGTCAAGACGAATTGAGCATCGTGCATGAACCCAACATGCTCGTCATCGCCGGCGAGCGTGCCGGAGAGGACAATGGCGAATACCTGCATCGCGGCATCGCCGGACGGCCGTTTGAGCGACGCTTCGAACTTGCCGACCATGTGAAGGTGACCGGCGCCGGCCTCGTCAACGGTCTCCTGACCGTCGATCTTCAGCGTGAGATTCCCGAAGAGATGAAACCGCGCAAGATCGAGATCGGCACCAGCATGGCCAAAGCCAAGGAAAAATCCGCGGCAAAGCCCGTGCAAGTGGAAAAACAGGCCGCGTGAGGCAATTCGGGTCAGGGCTTCCACCAACCGGACGCCGGTCGCCCGGTGGTGGAGACGCAAGCAAAGAGGAGAAAGACAATGAGCGTACGTGATCTCATTCCTTTTGGCCGGGAACGCGGACAGGTGCCCAGCCTTTTGCGCGATGGCGAACGTGATCCGTTCATGTCGTTGCACCGCGAGGTCAACCGTCTTTTCGACGATGTTTTCCGTGGTTTCGGTTCGGGGCTGCCGTCCTTGTCTTCCGTTGCCGCCGACGGCGCACGCTGGCCAAGCGTCGAGATCTCCGACACTGGAAAGGAGGTCCGTGTCACGGCCGAAGTGCCCGGCATGGAGGAAAAGGACATCGAGGTCCTGCTCGATGACGACGTGCTGACCCTGAAGGGCGAAAAGCGGTCCGAGACCGAGGACAAGGAGCGCCAGTTCTCCGAGCGCTATTACGGTCGTTTCGAGCGCCGCATTCCGCTCGGCATCGAGGTAGAGCAAGACAATGTCGAAGCGCGCTTCAGGAACGGCGTCCTGACGGTTACATTGCCGAAGACCGCGAGAGCGCAAGCGCAGGCAAAGCGGATCGAGATCAAGAGTTGAACCACCTATGCCGGCGGTGGGACAAACCCACCCGCCGGTTCTGGTCGAGACGGCAGTATTGACGGCTTACACTGCGGACGCGATCGCTTGCTGGCTGGATTATCTTCGGCGACAGGTCTGCCTTTTGTGCGGTGGCCCGCTGAACGCTTTGGCTTGGCTTGGCTTGGATTTCTTTTTGACCTTGGGCGTCGGCTTTGGGTGTTTGCTGGGCCTGTGATGAGGGTTCTCAAATCAGCGGGCGGCCATCAGTCGGATACAAGAACAGCCCGGGGTGAGCCGGGCTGTTTTGATTTGGTTGCGGGGACAGGATTTGAACCTGTGACCTTCAGGTTATGAGCCTGACGAGCTACCGGGCTGCTCCACCCCGCGCCACCTATGAGCAAGCGTGAGCTTGCTTCGACCTCTGGAAGCAGGTGTTTTCTGCTTCGATTTCTGGAAGCAGGTGTTTCTGCTTCGATGTTTGGAAGCGGGCGATTGCCTGCTTCGCGCCGCCAAATTGAAAGGGCCGCTTACGCGGCCCGTTGTCCCGTTGGCGGGCCTTGTTCGTGAAGAGAAGATTTCACATCCATCCGATTGGATGTGAGTTTAACGTGCGTTTGGCAGACCTGGCAGCGACCTACTCTCCCGCGTCTTGAGACGAAGTACCATCAGCGCTGGAGCGTTTCACGGCCGAGTTCGGAATGGGATCGGGTGCAGCCGCTCCGCCATAACCACCAGGTCGGCAAAACGCACGTTATTCGAGAAGCTGGGTTAGGGATTGGGCAGAAGGCAATAGTGAATAGGGGATGCCTATTCACTATTGGCTCGTTGCTCTTCACCTGTCTTTTTGTGCCTGAGCGACATCCACAGTTTGCTTTCGGGCGAAGCCCGCAAGCGCGACTGCGCGTCGCCGGTCGTCCGGCGCCCTCGCGGAGCATAGGCCCGTAAGGGCCGCTCATGCGTGAGCGCTGGCCAGACCATCGTGTTTCACGATGGGCATAAGGAATGAGAACGATCAAGCCGATCGAACTATTAGTACCGGTAAGCTTCAAGCGTTGCCGCTCTTCCACACCCGGCCTATCAACGTGGTCGTCTTCCACGGTTCTCAGGGAATACTCGTTTTAAGGTGGGTTTCCCGCTTAGATGCCTTCAGCGGTTATCCCGTCCGGATATAGCTACCCTGCTATGCGGCTGGCGCCACAACAGGTCCACCAGAGATCCGTCCATCCCGGTCCTCTCGTACTAGGGACAGATCCTTTCAATATTCCTACACCCACGGCAGATAGGGACCGAACTGTCTCACGACGTTCTGAACCCAACTCACGTACCGCTTTAAATGGCGAACAGCCATACCCTTGGGACCTGCTCCAGCCCCAGGATGCGATGAGTCGACATCGAGGTGCCAAACAACCCCGTCGATATGGACTCTTGGGGGTCATCAGCCTGTTATCCCCGGCGTACCTTTTATCCGTTGAGCGATGGCCCTTCCACGCGGGACCACCGGATCACTATGACCGACTTTCGTCTCTGCTCGACTTGTCAGTCTCGCAGTCAGGCAGGCTTATGCCATTGCACTCAGCGAACGATTTCCGACCGTTCTGAGCCCACCATCGCGCGCCTCCGTTACTCTTTAGGAGGCGACCGCCCCAGTCAAACTACCCACCATACATTGTCCCGGACCCGGATAACGGGCCGCGGTTAGACATCCATAGTGATAAGGGTGGTATTTCAAGGGTGGCTCCACCTGAGCTGGCGCCCAGGTTTCAAAGCCTACCACCTATCCTACACATGCCACTACGAATGCCAATGTAAAGCTATAGTAAAGGTGCACGGGGTCTTTCCGTCTAACCGCAGGAACCCCGCATCTTCACGGGGAATTCAATTTCACTGAGTCTATGCTGGAGACAGCGGGGAAGTCGTTACGCCATTCGTGCAGGTCGGAACTTACCCGACAAGGAATTTCGCTACCTTAGGACCGTTATAGTTACGGCCGCCGTTTACTGGGGCTTCGATTCAGAGCTTGCACCCCTCCTCTTAACCTTCCAGCACCGGGCAGGCGTCAGACCCTATACGTCGCCTTGCGGCTTCGCAGAGCCCTGTGTTTTTGATAAACAGTCGCTACCCCCTGGTCTGTGCCACCCTCCTCTGCTTGCGCAGAAAAGGGTCACGCTTCTTCCGAAGTTACGCGTGCAATTTGCCGAGTTCCTTCAGCATAGTTCTCTCAAGCGCCTTGGTATACTCTACCAGACCACCAGTGTCGGTTTCGGGTACGGTCTATAAGGAGGAGCTATTTCCTGGAACCACTCCGCTGCCCGTTCAATCCGATAAGATTGGACAACTTGTGTGATCCGTCACTACCTCCAGGCCCACGAATATTAACGTGGTTCCCATCGACTACGCGTTTCCGCCTCGTCTTAG
>NZ_VFUH01000007.1:135000-137500 GCF_006440475.1 Mesorhizobium sp. B2-6-1 | reverse complement strand
TTGGTCCGATTGTCTCGCAGACAGGTTCGGATCGCTTGATTCGGCATAACCGAGATATCGCCTCGGTCGGGCCGTCGCGATCGGGGATCGCGCCTGCAGCCGATAGGTGGGATCTGCTCCTCGCGATCCCGCCGGGACAGCTGGCGCTGAAGCCGGCTGGGATGGAATCCTGCCGGCTGAATCCATTTTGCATTTTCGAGGCTGGCCTCGGCTCTGGGAAGCCCAATTTTCCGCCGCGCGAGCTGAGAGCTCGTCTTGGCCCCGAGGCATGGAACGACCGAGGCTTGGCCCTGGTCGCTTTGGCTTGGCTTTGGCGGGCGGATTGTGTTTGGTTTTGCGGGCTTTGTTTTTGACCTTGGGCGTCGGCTTTGGGTGTTTGCGGGCCCGTGATGAGGGTTCTCAAATCAGCGGGCGGCCATCAGTCGGATACAAGAACAGCCCGGGGTGAGCCGGGCTGTTTTGATTTGGTTGCGGGGACAGGATTTGAACCTGTGACCTTCAGGTTATGAGCCTGACGAGCTACCGGGCTGCTCCACCCCGCGCCACCTATGAGCAAGCGTGAGCTTGCTTCGACCTCTGGAAGCAGGTGTTTTCTGCTTCGATTTCTGGAAGCAGGTGTTTCTGCTTCGATGTTTGGAAGCGGGCGATTGCCTGCTTCGCGCCGCCAAATTGAAAGGGCCGCTTACGCGGCCCGTTGTCCCGTTGGCGGGCCTTGTTCGTGAAGAGAAGATTTCACATCCATCCGATTGGATGTGAGTTTAACGTGCGTTTGGCAGACCTGGCAGCGACCTACTCTCCCGCGTCTTGAGACGAAGTACCATCAGCGCTGGAGCGTTTCACGGCCGAGTTCGGAATGGGATCGGGTGCAGCCGCTCCGCCATAACCACCAGGTCGGCAAAACGCACGTTATTCGAGAAGCTGGGTTAGGGATTGGGCAGAAGGCAATAGTGAATAGGGGATGCCTATTCACTATTGGCTCGTTGCTCTTCACCTGTCTTTTTGTGCCTGAGCGACATCCACAGTTTGCTTTCGGGCGAAGCCCGCAAGCGCGACTGCGCGTCGCCGGTCGTCCGGCGCCCTCGCGGAGCATAGGCCCGTAAGGGCCGCTCATGCGTGAGCGCTGGCCAGACCATCGTGTTTCACGATGGGCATAAGGAATGAGAACGATCAAGCCGATCGAACTATTAGTACCGGTAAGCTTCAAGCGTTGCCGCTCTTCCACACCCGGCCTATCAACGTGGTCGTCTTCCACGGTTCTCAGGGAATACTCGTTTTAAGGTGGGTTTCCCGCTTAGATGCCTTCAGCGGTTATCCCGTCCGGATATAGCTACCCTGCTATGCGGCTGGCGCCACAACAGGTCCACCAGAGATCCGTCCATCCCGGTCCTCTCGTACTAGGGACAGATCCTTTCAATATTCCTACACCCACGGCAGATAGGGACCGAACTGTCTCACGACGTTCTGAACCCAACTCACGTACCGCTTTAAATGGCGAACAGCCATACCCTTGGGACCTGCTCCAGCCCCAGGATGCGATGAGTCGACATCGAGGTGCCAAACAACCCCGTCGATATGGACTCTTGGGGGTCATCAGCCTGTTATCCCCGGCGTACCTTTTATCCGTTGAGCGATGGCCCTTCCACGCGGGACCACCGGATCACTATGACCGACTTTCGTCTCTGCTCGACTTGTCAGTCTCGCAGTCAGGCAGGCTTATGCCATTGCACTCAGCGAACGATTTCCGACCGTTCTGAGCCCACCATCGCGCGCCTCCGTTACTCTTTAGGAGGCGACCGCCCCAGTCAAACTACCCACCATACATTGTCCCGGACCCGGATAACGGGCCGCGGTTAGACATCCATAGTGATAAGGGTGGTATTTCAAGGGTGGCTCCACCTGAGCTGGCGCCCAGGTTTCAAAGCCTACCACCTATCCTACACATGCCACTACGAATGCCAATGTAAAGCTATAGTAAAGGTGCACGGGGTCTTTCCGTCTAACCGCAGGAACCCCGCATCTTCACGGGGAATTCAATTTCACTGAGTCTATGCTGGAGACAGCGGGGAAGTCGTTACGCCATTCGTGCAGGTCGGAACTTACCCGACAAGGAATTTCGCTACCTTAGGACCGTTATAGTTACGGCCGCCGTTTACTGGGGCTTCGATTCAGAGCTTGCACCCCTCCTCTTAACCTTCCAGCACCGGGCAGGCGTCAGACCCTATACGTCGCCTTGCGGCTTCGCAGAGCCCTGTGTTTTTGATAAACAGTCGCTACCCCCTGGTCTGTGCCACCCTCCTCTGCTTGCGCAGAAAAGGGTCACGCTTCTTCCGAAGTTACGCGTGCAATTTGCCGAGTTCCTTCAGCATAGTTCTCTCAAGCGCCTTGGTATACTCTACCAGACCACCAGTGTCGGTTTCGGGTACGGTCTATAAGGAGGAGCTATTTCCTGGAACCACTCCGCTGCCCGTTCAATCCGATAAGATTGGACAACTTGTGTGAT
>NZ_VFUH01000007.1:0-130000 GCF_006440475.1 Mesorhizobium sp. B2-6-1 | reverse complement strand
GCCATACCACCAACCGGCCCTACCCGCCCTTCGATCCGATGCAGGTGTTCGGCGACGACGGTGACGACGCATCGGCGCAACCGGCGACGGCCGCCGCTACGCCGGGCCAGATCTACGGCACCAAGGTCGAAAGCGAAATGAGCCTGAAGACCGTCGACTTCCCCATTGAAACGGCTTCCTTCGATGAAAAGAGCGACCTTTCCGCCGATGAGGTGGAAAAGGTAGTGCGCGAGGCCGGCACCGATCTCAGCGACGGCGCCGTCCAGGTCGCTTCGCTCCACTATGTCGACCCGCAGCGATTTGGCGAGGCCTTTGCCGAGAGCATGGCCGGCTCCTACGACGTCAGGATCGTGCCGGAGAACGTTTCGGTCGCGCCACGTGCCAACGCCGATGACCAGGCACCGGCCTTCGCCGAGGAAATCATCCCTTTCACCAAGGATCTCGCCATCACGGAAGCCTTCGCAGATTCGGGCTATACGGGCGAGGACGCCGCCGGCATGGCCGAGGCGATCACCAAGCTCTTGAACGCCCCGGCGCTCAAGGCTGGAACCGTGCTGCGTGTTGGTCTCGAGGTCCATGGCGACGCCGCCAAGGTCGTGCGCACCAGCGTCTACGATCGGACCCAGCATATCGTCACCATCGCGCTCGACGATCGCGGCCAGTATGTGCCGGCGCAGGAACCGGAGCCCAATCCGGAGTTGCTGACGGCGTTCGATGATTCGTCGGCGCCAGTGGTGGTGCGCGGCAACCTGCCCAACGTCTATGACGGCATCTACCGCGCCGCCTATTCCTACGGCATGTCCAAGGCCATGACGCAGCGGCTCATCAAGCTGTTGGCTTCCGATGTCGACTTCCAGTCCCGCCTCAATCCGGCCGACCGTCTCGAAGTGCTGTTCTCGCAGCCCGACGGCGACGACCAGACCTCGGACAATTCCGAACTGCTTTACGTCTCGGCGACCTTCGGCGGGCAGACGCGCAATTTCTACCGTTTTCAGATGCAGGACGGCAGCACGGATTATTTCGACGAGGACGGCTCGAGCGCCCAGCAGTTCCTGCTGCGCAATCCGTTGCCGGCCGGAAAGTTCCGCTCCGGCTTTGGCGCGCGCAGGCACCCGATCCTCGGCTATGTCCGCATGCATACCGGCGTCGACTGGGCAGCCCCCATCGGCACGCCGATCATCGCCGCGGGCAATGGCGTCATCGAGAAGGTCGGCTGGGCCGGCGGCTATGGCAAGCAGATCATCATTCGCCATGCCAACGGCTATGAGACCTCCTACAATCACCAGAGCGCTTTTGCCAAAGGCATCGAACCGGGCGTTCACGTCCGCCAAGGCCAAACCATCGGCTATCTCGGCCAGACCGGCCTCGCCACCGGCCCGCATCTTCACTACGAGCTGATCGTCAATGGCACCAAGGTCGATCCGATGCGCGTCCGCCTGCCGGTCGGCAAGGTGCTGAAGGGCGAGGACCTTGTCGCCTTCAAGCGTGAACGCGAGCGCATCGACGACCTGCTGAAGCAGGAAGACAGTGATTCGCTGAAGGTCGCGAGCGCCAAGATCGAAGGATAGTTCCTTCGATCCACCCGTCAGTCGCGAGGGTTTTCGGCGGGCCGGCGCCATGGCAATGATTCGCCTGAAATCGTCATCCAGGCGATGACAGCCGAAAGCAGGCAAAGCAGCGCCGTTACAAAGGAAACAGCCGAGAATGCGGCGTCGCTGGCGGCAAGCCGTGCGGCGTCGACAGCCGGGGCCAGTCCGGTCGTCGCCGGTTCACCGAACCCCGGCACGCCGGGCAAGGCGCTGCCATCCAGGGCCTTCGCGTAGACCCAGGCGGCAAGCGACCCCATAGCCGCAACCGCAATCAGGCCTCCTATGCGCGAGACGGCATTGTTGATACCGGAGGCCGCGCCCGTATCCTTGTCTTCCACCGCCGTCATGATCGCGGTCGACAGCGGCGACACCACCAGCGCCATGCCGAACCCCATCAGCGCCATCAGCGGAAATGTTCCGGTCCAGAAATTGTGGATACCGGCATGCGTCAACAAGCCAAGCCCGGCGAAGGCGAAGGCAACCACCAGACTGCCGCTGGCGATCGGAAAACGCGGTCCGATCCGGTCGGACCACTGGCCGACAGGCCCAGACAGCAGTGCGATCAATGCAGACAGCGGCAGGAAGATGAAGCCGACCTCGGCCGTGCTCAGCCCCCAGCCGGCGATCAAAAGCATGGGCAGGTAGAAAAGATTGGCCGACAGCGCGAAATAGAGGAAGAAGGTCGCGAGATTGGCGCCGGCGAAGGCGCCGATGCGAAACAGATTGAGATCGATCATCGGCTCGCGCTGCCGGCGCTCGTAGAAAATGAAGACGAAAAGCAGGACCACGCCGGCAACGATTGCCGAACCCGACATGAATCCGGCAGCCTCCGCGTTCATCGCCGTCAGCCCGTAGGCCAGCAACCCGAAGGCCAGTGTCGCCAGCGCCGCGCCGCCAAGATCGAGGCTGCGCTTTTCGGTCGGCCGATCCGCCGGGATCTTGGCGAGCAGCAGGTAGATCGAAACCAGCCCAAGCGGCAGGTTGATGGCAAATATCGCACGCCAGATTCCATTGCCGAGGGTCGACAGCACGAAACCGCCCAGCACCGGACCGAGTGCCGTGGTCAGCGCCGAAGCGGCGGCCCAGATGCCGATTGCGCGGCCGCGCTCCTTTTTCGGATAGGCCTTGGCGATGATGGCAAGGCTGCCCGGCACCATGATCGCAGCGCCGACGCCCTGGATTGCACGAAACGCGATCAGCACCGCCGGATTGGGCGCCAGCGCGCAGGCCAATGAAGCGGCGATGAACAGCGCGATGCCGGCGACGAAGGCGCGGCGCAGGCCGAAGCGGTCGCCCGCAGCACCGCCGGCGAGGATGAGCGCCGAAAGCGTCAGCGCGTAGGCATTGGATATCCACTGCGCTTGCGCCAGGCTGGCGCCGAGATCGACGCGGATTGCCGGCGTGGCGATGGCAAGGATCGAACCGTCGATGAAACCAAGCGCTGAAGCCAGGATCGCGGCGATCAGCACATAGCGCCGCTGCGACTGCGGGCAGAACGTACCGTTGGCGGTCGGCGGCGGGACGGCAGCGGCTTTGCTCGGTGCATGCATGCAACCTGCATAAACCCGCGGCGCGCCCGCAACAACCAGCCAGCGGTCCCGGTGGTTGAAACCAGCTGCGCAGCCACCTGGCCGCATTGGCAGGTGCCGGCCCACGCAGGTGCAAACAAGCGCCGGCATGCTAAGCTTTCACGCGGCATCGGACGGGAGCCGATCAGACAGGGGGAGAAAATCGATGAAGCGACCGCTCGAACCATCCCAGTCCGGGCTCCACCGCGTCGTCGGGCTGACCGACGGCGTCTTCGCCATCGCGCTGACCCTGATCGTTCTGGAGATTCGTGTACCGACGCACGAGGCGATCCATTCCGAAGGCGATCTCCTCGACGCCGTCCTGGCGTTGGCGCCGCGCTTCCTGACCTATGCGCTTTCCTTCCTGACGCTGACCATCTTCTGGTTCGGCCAGCAGGCGCAGCATGGGTTGATCACCAGATCCGACAGGCGGCTGGCAACGCTCAATTTGTGCTTTCTCGCCTTTATCGCCCTGCTGCCGTTCTCGACCGATCTTCTGGCCGACTTCCTCGAATTCAGAACCGCGGTCGCCGTCTATTGGCTCAATCTGCTGATGCTCGGCGTCACCCTGATCGCCAGCTGGCGCTATGCGGAGAAAAATGGCCTTCTGGCGGATGATGTCGACGTCGAAACGAAACGCACGGTCTACCTGCGCATCGTCAAGGCGCAGCTTCTGTGGGCGGTCGGCGCCCTGCTCTGTCTGGTCACCCCGCTGCTCAGCGTCGGCTTCATTCTCATGGTGCAGCTGATTTATGCCGCGACACCGAGCGCGAAATGGTTGCGCAGGATAATCGGGTAGAGCAATTCCAGGAAAAACGTGGCGGTTTCCCGGGAAAAGCGCGCAGCGCTGGAGCGGCTCGGAAGTCCATCGAACACTGAACCGCTCTAACCAGCGACGAACGCCGCATCGTCTCAGTCGACGAATTCCACCGTCACACCGGGCGAAACCAGCTTGGCCAGTTCGCGGGCATCCCAATTGGTCAGTCGCACGCAACCATGGCTTTCGGTCTTGCCGATCTTCGAGGGATCCGGCGTGCCATGGATGCCGTAGGTCGGCTTGTCCAACGCGATCCACACCGAGCCGACAGGGCCATTCGGGCCGGGCGGAATGGTCAGGACCTTATTGTTCTCGCCCTGTTTGAAATTGATGTTGGGGTTGTAAGTGTAGTTCGGCTCGAGCGCGACACGGGACACGGCATGAATGCCGGACGGCGACGGCGTGTCGGACGAGCCGATGGTGGCGGGATAGGCCGCGACCAGCTTGCCCGCCGTATCATAGGCAAAGACCTCTTTCTTGCCCTTGTCGGCGACGATACGAGCCACCGGCGACGACACCAGTCTGCCGAAATTGGCAACCTTGATGATCGTTCCGGGACGGTTGAAATTGGCCTCCGGGTTGAGCGCCTTGAGATAGTTCTCGTCCATGTGGAAGCGCTCGGCAAGCGCTTCCGTGACCGACGTATAGCCCATGCGGTCGAGCTGCGCCTTCTGGCTGTAATCTTCCGGGATCGACGCAACATAGGGACCGGCCGCATCCTCCGGCGTGATCGTGTAGTTGGCCAAGGCATCGCCGCCCGATTGTGCAAGGGCCGCCTGGATGCCGACGGCGTCGGTCGATCGCAGATTGCTGCCGGTGATCTGGTTGTAGGCAGCCAGCGCCTTGTCGACATTCGAACCGAAGCGCCCGTCGATGACGCCAGGCGAAGCGCCGCCGCGATCAAGCAGCACCTGCAGAGCCGCGACATCCTGGCGTGCTCCGAGCGAAAGCGACGGGTCGACCACAGTCTTGCCGCCTGCTTTCGGCGGTAATCCCGCTTCGTCTGCAGGCGCCGGCTGCGCGGCGGGAGCCGTGGGCTGGACCGGCTCTATCGAGGCCTCGTTCAGCGGCTGGCGCTTGACGGAGGGCGGCGTTGCCGGCTGGGGCGCTTCCGGATAGTTGTCGTCGTAGACGCCGTCGCCGCCGGGGGCCGGCGGGTAGGCCTCGACGGAATTGTCGCCATAGGGATCATATTCCTGGACGGGCGGCGCGATGACCCGGCCTTCGTCTTCCATCTGCCTGCGGCGGAAGCGTGCCATGTCTTCCGGATCGTCGAGATAGTAGCGGTCGTCGTCGGCGGGAACGCGGCCGAGTTCGCGCAGCCGTGTCTCGCGGCGCAGCGCGCGTCGGTCGAGCCTGGTCTGCGGCGGTTGGATGGCGACGACCTTGCCCGTGTCCGCATCGACGATGACGCGGTTGCCCCTGGCGTCGTAATAGATGTCGAGATTGCCGTCCTGGGCCAGCAGGATGCCGCCGTCAGCGGGGCGGACGACCCGCGGCGAAGCGTCCTCAGTCGGCGCGGCGAACGCGCTTGAAAACGCCAGTCCGGCCGCAAGTGCCGAAAGGGTGAAGATCGTCCGCAACATGGTGGGCAAACTCTCCGGTCCGTAATTGCCGTCGCAGGCGGCTTTCGCGCGTAGCGAATCCTTCGCCAGCGAACCACCGCCCGACCATAAGGTTCCAATATGAACCGGGCATGAAGATGGCGGTTTTTCGGCGCCTCGACGAATATCAGCTAAATGCATATCGTCCAAAAGCGGCCCGGTTTGGGGCGAACGACATGCATAGAACCAAGAGCTAAAGCGCGTCGCCTGAATCCGTCGAACGTGACGCGCTTTAGCCTCAGGCAAGTCCCAGTTCCCTTCGCGCCTGCTTCGTCAACTTCAGGGCGACAAGACGATGGCTCTCGCGCAGGTAGTCCTTCAGCGCGCCATCATCCATGCTCTTGCTTGTCTGGCGCTGGATCCATTTCATGCCGCGCGAGGCAAGATAGGGTGCGGGCCGCAAGCCCGGCTGCTCCTTCAGCACATCATAGGCAATATCGGAACATTTGAAGGTAATGAAAGGGTCGCGGCCCTCGCTCCAGCCGCCGATGGCAAAGACCTTGGCGCCGACCTTCCAGACATGGGCGCCGCCCCACTGGACGACATGCGATGTGGCGGGCAGCGAGGCGCAGAAGCCGTTATAGTCGTCCAGCGTCATGCGTGCTCCTGCCGAAAGACGCGAAAAAGCCGCGCGCCCGTCCTGGGCGCGCGGCGTTCAATCAGGCTGCCGCTTCGGTCGCGACGACCGTCGGCTTCGAACGGAAATTCAGCCGGTCGGAGCCGGCGGTCACCTTGACGGTCGAGCCGTCGAGGATCTCGCCGAGCAGGATCTTCTCCGCCAGCGGATCCTGCAGGTCTTTCTGCATCACCCGCTTCAACGGCCGCGCGCCATAGGCGGGGTCGTAACCCTTGGATGCCAGCCAGTCGATCGCCTCCTGGTCCAGCGACAGCGTGATCTTGCGGTCGACCAGCAGGTTTTCCAGCCGCTTGAGCTGGATTTCGACGATGCGGCCCATATCCTGCCGGCGCAGCCGATGGAACAGGATCACCTCGTCGACGCGGTTGAGGAACTCCGGCCGGAACGACGCCTTGACGACGTTCATCACCTCGTCGCGAACCTGATCGACATCCTGGTCCTCGCCGAGATTGACCAGGTATTCGGCGCCGAGGTTCGACGTCATGATGATCAGCGTGTTGCGGAAGTCGACCGTGCGGCCCTGCCCATCGGTGAGCCGGCCGTCGTCGAGCACCTGCAGGAGCACGTTGAACACGTCGGGATGCGCTTTCTCGATCTCGTCGAACAGCACGACCTGATAGGGCCGGCGCCGCACCGCTTCGGTTAGCGCGCCGCCTTCCTCATAACCGACATAGCCGGGAGGCGCGCCGATCAATCGGGCAACCGAATGCTTCTCCATGAACTCCGACATGTCGATGCGCACCATCGCGCTCTCGTCGTCGAACAGGAAGTTCGCCAGCGCCTTGGTCAGTTCGGTCTTGCCAACGCCGGTCGGGCCGAGGAACATGAACGAGCCGATCGGCCGGTTCGGATCCTGCAGGCCGGCGCGAGCGCGCCGCACTGCCTTGGAAACAGCTTGCACCGCCTCGCCCTGGCCGACGACGCGCTTGCCGATCTCGTCTTCCATGCGCAACAGCTTGTCGCGCTCGCCTTCCAGCATCTTGTCGACCGGAATTCCGGTCCAGCGCGAGACAATGTGGGCGACATGATCGGGCGTGACCACTTCCTCGACCATGCCAGCCTTGCCGTCCTGGGCCTCGGCTTCCTTCAGCTTCTTTTCCAGTTCCGGGATCTTGCCATAGGCAAGCTCGCCGGCGCGCTGGAACTCGCCCTTGCGCTGGGCGATGGCCAGTTCGTTGCGCGCCTCGTCAAGCTGCTTCTTGAGATCGGCGGCGAGCCCGAGCTTCTGCTTCTCTGCCTGCCATTTCGAGGTCATCTCGGTCGATTCCTCCTCAAGGCTGGCGAGGTCCTTCTCGAGCCGGGCAAGCCTGTCCTTCGAAGCCTCGTCCTTCTCGACCTTCAGCGCTTCGCGCTCGATCTTGAGCTGCATGATGCGGCGGTCGATCTCGTCCAGCGCTTCGGGCTTGGAATCGACCTGCATGCGAAGCCTCGAAGCGGCCTCGTCGACGAGGTCGATCGCCTTGTCCGGCAGGAACCGGTCGGCGATGTAGCGGTTGGACAGCGTCGCCGCCGCGACCAGCGCCGAATCGGAGATGCGCACCTTATGGTGCTGCTCGTATTTCTCCTTCAGGCCGCGCAGGATCGAGACCGTGTCCTCCACCGTCGGCTCCTCGACGAAGACCGGCTGGAAGCGGCGGGCGAGTGCGGCATCCTTCTCCACATGCTTGCGGTATTCGTCGAGCGTGGTGGCGCCGACGCAGTGCAGTTCGCCGCGCGCCAGCGCCGGCTTCAGAAGGTTGGACGCATCCATGGCGCCGTCCGCCTTGCCGGCGCCGACCAGGGTGTGCATCTCATCGATGAACAGGATGATGCCGCCAGCAGCGGCAGTGACCTCGGAAAGCACGGCCTTCAGCCGCTCCTCGAACTCACCGCGATATTTGGCGCCGGCGATCAGCGCGCCCATGTCGAGCGCCATCAGCTGCTTGTCCTTCAGCGATTCCGGCACGTCGCCATTGACGATGCGCAGCGCCAGGCCTTCGGCGATCGCCGTCTTGCCGACGCCCGGCTCGCCGATCAGCACCGGATTGTTCTTGGTGCGGCGCGACAGCACCTGGATGGTGCGGCGGATCTCGTCGTCGCGGCCGATGACCGGATCGAGCTTGCCGGCGCGGGCATCGGCGGTGAGATCGCGCGCGTATTTCTTCAGCGCGTCATAGCCCTGTTCGGCATTCGCCGAATCGGCGGTGCGGCCCTTGCGGACGTCGTTGATCACCTGGTTGAGCGCCTGCGCGGTGACGCCGGCCTTGGCCAGTATGTCTGATGTCTTGGCTGATTTCTCGACCGCCAGCGCCGTCAGTAGCCTTTCGACCGTGACGAAGCTGTCACCGGCCTTCTTGGCCAGTTCCTCGGCTGTCGAAAACACCTTGGCCAACGGCTGTGCCAGATAGAGCTGGCCGTTGCCGCCCTCCACCTTGGGCATCGCTTCGAGTGCCGTCTCGATGCCGAGCTTGACGTCGCGGACGCTGCCGCCGGCGCGCTCGATGAGCGACGCAGCCAGACCCTCGTCGTCATCGACGAGCACTTTCAGGATATGTTCGGGGGTGAATTGCTGGTGGTTGCGCGAGAGCGCCATGGTTTGCGCGGATTGGATGAAGCCGCGCACGCGCTCCGAGTATTTCTCGAGATTCATACCTGTCTCCTTCCATCACCGGCCCGCTTTGCGGCACCGGATCAGTTTGCGGTGACGGACCCGCCCGTGAGAGCCGGATCCAGTTGAGGCTGATATGGTGCGCAACCCGCGAACCCTCAAGACGTCTCGATGGCTGCGAAAGCATAATATTCCACGGCCGCGCAAAACGAAAACGGCGGAGATTTCTCTCCGCCGTTCAATGCATGGAAGCGTCGCCGCTCAGTTGTCGATGTCGGCGACCGCGGTGTCGGCGTTGCCATTGTCCGTCGGCGCCGCGACCACCTCGCCAGCGTCGGCATTGTCGTTGCCGCTGGTGATCTGGTCGGCATTGCCGCGCGGGCGGCGCGGACGCCTCGGACGACGGCTGGGACTAGTCTCCGCGGCCGTCTCATTGAGTTCGGCCTGGGCTGCGAGCCCGGCCGGCGACAGGTTCTCGAACAGCGGCGCCGCCTGCTCGACCGGCGCGGCGGATTCGGCTGGCGTGGCGACCTCGGCCTGTTCGGCCGTCTCGTTGCGCTGCTGCTGGGCACCCTGCTCGGCGGACGAACCATAATCGCCGCGCTGGCTGTTCTGGCCATAGCCGCCATTGGGGCGGCGGTCGCGATGGCGTCCGCCATTGTTGTCGCGGCCGCCACTGTTGCGCCCGCCATTATTATCACGATCGCGATTATCACGATCGCGGCCGTTTTCCCGGTTCAGCGCGACTTCGGCCGGCATGCCTTCGATAACCGGCTGCGGACCCGCGCCGTGGTTGATCACCGGAACCGGCGCATCCGCAACGTTGTTGCCGGCGTTGCCGGCATTGTCGAACTCGTCGCGATCCTCATCGCCATCATCGTCGAATTCGTCGCGATTCTGCTGGACGTTCTGGATCGGCATCTGCGCCTGCGCGGCGGCAATGATGCGATTATAGTGCTCGGCGTGCTGGAGATAGTTCTCCGCCATCACCCGGTCGCCGGAGCTTTGCGCATCACGGGCAAGGGTGGCGTACTTTTCAGCGATCTGCTGAGCAGACCCACGGATCTTCACGTCCGGGCCGTTGCTCTCGTAGTTGCGCGTCAGGGGATTTGGCCCCTTGCGGTTGTTGTTATTGTTGTTGTTGCCGCCGCCGCCATTGTTGTTGCGACCGCGCATGCGCCTGTTCTGCTGTTGTGGCCTCATTCGACTCTCTTCATATTGAAATTTTCGAAAACTCTTCACGAACGGTGGCGCTCATGCAGCCAGCCGTTTCGTTTCTTCACCGGCGTTCGCCCGCATCAATTGCGTTGGCGCCACGTGCCATCCTGTTCCGGTTACATCACTTGCCGGACGATTCCCGCACGAAGCTTGGGCGTCGTTTGCGCAAGAAGGCAGCTATTTCCAAGGAAAACCGAATCGCTAAGAGCACTGCCTGCTTCGTCTCATCCGGTTAACGCGACCCTAGCCGCATTCCCCGGCATTGCCAAGCGGTTTTTTTCGCACTGCGTCAAGGCTTTCCCCGTTGAAAGACAAGAACCCTGTCGTTTCCGCCGAGGTCGCCGAACGCACCAGCGACCGCATAGCCGGACGAGCGAAATATAGCGGTGACCTCGATGTGCTGTGTGTAGCCGATCTCGACCGCAATCCTGCTTCCGGCTTCTAGAAACTTAGCCGCCTCAGCGGCGATGACCCTGTAAGGGGCCAACCCATCCGCGCCGCCATCCAGGGCCAGGCGCGGGTCGAAATCCCGGACTTCATCCTGCAGATTTCCGATGTCCTCCGATCGTATATAGGGAGGGTTTGCGACAATTACATGGTATCGACCAGAAACTTTTTCAAACCAGTCGGACAGCAGCGCCGTGAACCGGTCGCCAAGCCCCAATTGCGCGGCATTGCGCGTTGCCGTCCTCAACGCCCCTTCCGAGAAGTCGACCCCGGTGGCAATCGCTGCCGGCACGGCGCTGAGCAGCGCCAGCGCGATGGCTCCGCTGCCGGTTCCCAGATCGAGGATGCGGCACTCGCCCTCGCGCATGACGGTTGCCCTGACAAAGGGCAGTATGGCCTCGACCAGCGTTTCGGTGTCGGGCCGCGGCTCGAGCGTTTCCGGCGACAGCGACAGCCGCAACCCGTAGAACTCCCGATAGCCCAGGATGCGGTGCACGGGCTCGCCGCCCGCGCGGCGCCTCAAGGCGCGGTCGATCTGGACAAGAGCGGCGGCATCGACCGCATGTTCGGGATCGGCAATGGCCTGCGTGCGGGTCGTACCTGAAAAGTGCTCCACGATCAGTCTTGCATCGAGCGCCGGATTATCGACCGCCGCCAAGCGCGCTCGCGCTGCCCGCAGCAGCGGCCCCAGCGCCTGGGGCAAAGGATCAGCCATCAAGACCGATATCGGCGAGCAGCTTCGACTGGTGATCGGCGATCAGAGCGTCGATGACTTCGTCGAGTTCGCCGATCATCACCCGGTCGAGCTTGTAGAGCGTCAGGTTGATGCGATGATCGGTGACGCGGCCTTGCGGAAAATTGTAGGTGCGGATGCGTTCCGAGCGGTCGCCGGAGCCGACCTGCGACTTGCGCGATTCCGAGCGCTCCTCATCGGCCTTGCTGCGTTCCAGGTCGTAGAGCCGGGCCCGCAGGATCTGCATGGCCTTGGCCCGGTTCTGGTGCTGCGATTTCTCCGCCTGCACCACCATGATGCCGGTCGGCAAATGGGTGATGCGCACTGCCGAATCGGTGGTGTTGACGTGCTGGCCGCCCGAGCCCGACGCGCGCATCGTGTCGATGCGGATGTCTTCGGCCCGGATGTCGATGTCGACTTCCTCCGCCTCCGGCAGCACGGCTACCGTCGCCGCCGAGGTGTGAATGCGTCCGCTGGCCTCGGTCGCGGGCACGCGCTGCACCCGGTGGACGCCGGACTCGAATTTCAGATGCGCGAAAACCCCCTTGCCGGAAACCGTGGCGATGATTTCCTTATAGCCGCCGGCATCGCCCTCGCTGGCCGATACCGTCTCGAACCGCCAGCCACGCGAAGCGGCATAGCGCTCATACATGCGAAACAGGTCGCCGGCGAACAATGCTGCCTCGTCGCCGCCGGTGCCGGCGCGGATTTCCAGGATGGCGTTCTTGTCGTCGGCCGCATCCCTGGGCAAGAGCAGGATCTGGATGTCCTTCTGCAACGCTTCGATGCGCTCTTCGACCTCCGGCAGGTCGGCCTCGGCGAGCGCTCGCATCTCGGCATCGGTGCCCTTGTCGGCGAGCATCGCCTCGAGATCGGCCTGTTCCTGCTCGGCCGCACGCAAGGCTCTGACCTTGGCCACCATCTCCTGGAGCTCGGCATATTCCGATGCCATCTTCACATAGGCATCCGGCGCCGGGCCGGCCGACATCTGTACTTCGAGCATCTCGAAACGCTTGACGACTTGATCCATGCGGTCGCGGGGAAGGGAGATCATTGTAAAGGTGCTATAACGGAATTGAGCGGTCGTCGGCAAAGGCCTGCAGCAGCGCCCGCATTGGCAGCCCCTGGACCGGCGCCATCAGATTGTCGTCGAAGAACGCTTTCAACGCCTCCAGCGGCAGTTCGGTCAGCATCGCCTTGACCGGACCGATCGAAGCGGGCGACATCGAGATAGAGCGGAAACCAAGGCCGACCAGCGCCATTGCCGAGATGGGCTTGCCGGCGAGTTCGCCGCAGAGTGTGACGGGCGTGTGGTTGCGGGCGCCGGCATCGGCGATGGTCTTGAGCACTCGCAGGAACGGCGTCGACAACGTGTCGAAGCGATCGGAAAGCTGCGTGTTGCCGCGGTCGACCGCCATCACGAACTGGAACAGGTCGTTCGAGCCGACCGAGACGAAGTCGACCGCCTTCATCAACTCGTCAAGCTGGAACAGGAGGGACGGCACCTCCAGCATTGCCCCGAGCTTGAGGCTGGTAGGCAAGTGATGGGCAAAGCGCGACAGATGCCGCACCTCGCGGTCGATGATTTCACGCGCTTGGGCGATCTCGCCGAGCTCGGTGACCATCGGCAGCATCAGCTTGAGCTCCCGCCCGCCGCAGGCTTTCAGCAGGGCGCGGATCTGGGTGCGCAGCAGTCCCGGACGGTCCAGCGTCAGGCGGATCGCCCGCCAGCCGAGCGCCGGGTTCTCTTCCTGGATGGCGCCTTTGAAATAGGGCAGCACCTTGTCGCCGCCGATATCGATGGTGCGGAAGGTCACCGGCTTGCCGCGCGCGGCATCGAGCACGTCGCGGTAGAGCCGCTCCTGCGCCTCGGCACGGGGAAAGGTCGAGGCGACCATGAACTGCAATTCGGTGCGGAACAGGCCGATCCCGGCGGCACCCGATTCGGCCAGTTGCGGCAGGTCGACGGCAAGCCCGGCATTCATCAAAAGGTCGACCGCAACGCCATCCTTGGTCACCGACGGCTTCTTGCGCAGTTCGCGGTAGACTTCCTGCCGGCGCGCCCGGAACCGCACCTTTTCGGCATAGGCGGCTTCGAGATCCGACTGCGGACGAAGATGGATCGCGCCTTCCTCGCCGTCGACGATGATGGCATCGCCGTTTTCCGCCATGGAAACGGCGCCCTTCATCTGCCCGGCGACGGGAATGCCCATGGCGCGCGCGACGATGACGACGTGGCTGGTGGCGGCGCCATCCTCGAGCACCAGTCCGCGCAATTTGTCCCGGGGGTAGTCGAGCAGTTCGGCGGCGCCCATCGAGCGGGCGACGATGATGGCATCCTTCGGCAGCGAGGCCGCGACATCATCAGGCCCGCGTCCCATCAGCTGGCGCAGAAGCCGGTTGGCGAGATCGTCGAAATCGCTCATCCGCTCGCGCAGATAAGGATCGGTCATATGCAGCATACGGGCGCGCATGTCGCTCTGTACCTTTTCGACCGCGGCTTCCGCCGTCAGGCCGTTGCGGATCGCCTCTTCCAGCCGCCGGACCCAGCCGCGGTCGTTGGCGAACATGCGGTAGGCTTCCAGCACCTGGCGATGCTCGCCCTCGAAGGCGACGTCGCGGCGCTCGAGCATGTCGTCGATGGAAAGCCTGAGCGAACCGAGCGATGCCTCGAGCCGGCGGACTTCCTCTTCGCTGTCCTCGTTGAACAGGTTGGTGACGACGATGCGCGGCTCGTGCAGCACGACATGACCGAGCCCGACGCCCTCGTTGAAGGACAGGCCGGTGAAGCTGACCGGGCGGCGCAGATCGAGCTCGAGGCCGGGCCGCGTCAGCCGCGCCAGATCGCCGGTGGCGATCATCTCGGCGATCACCATCGCGGTGGTTTCCAGCGCCTCGACCTCGTCGTCGCGGTAATGGCGCATGGTCTTGTTTTGCACCACCAGCACGCCCAGCGTGCGCCCTGCCCTGAGCACCGGCACGCCGAGGAAGGAATTGTAGATCTCTTCCCCGGTTTCCGGCAGGTAGGCGAAGGCCGGATGTTCCTGCGCATTGGACAGGTTGAGCGGCCGCGCGCTGGCGGCAATCGTGCCGACCAGGCCTTGCCCCAGCCTGAGCTGCGCCAGGTGCACCGCGTTCGGGTTCAGGCCTTCGGTGGCGTAGAGTTCGAGCACGGAATCGGCGCGCAGCACATAGAGCGAGCACACTTCGGCGACCATGTTGGAGGCGATGTCGCGCACGATGCGGTCGAGCCGCTCCTGCGGCTCCAGCGGCTCCTGCATGAGCTCGCGGAGCCGTTTCAGCAGAACGCGCGGGCCACTGGCCGGGTCACGCATCGCGGCTTCTTCTCCAATAGGCTTCTTGCCGGCGCAGTTTCGGCCGCCGCCGGCACGCACGCAACAACTGATTCAGTCTGCTACTGCTTATCCAGACCGTAGACGGAATGCAAAGTGCGAACCGCGAGTTCCGTGTAAGGACCGTCGATCAGTATCGAAATCTTGATCTCGGAGGTGGTGATGGCGCGGATGTTGATCGCCTTGTCGGCCAGCGCCTTGAAGGCGGTGGCGGCAACGCCGGCATGGCTTCTCATGCCGATGCCGATGACCGAGACCTTCGACATGCCGGCTTCCGACTGCACGACGTCATAGCCGACATCGGCCTTCAGCCGGTCGAGCACGGCCAGCGCTTTGTCCACGTCTCCGGAGGGCACCGTGAAGGTCATGTCGGTAAGCTTGCCGTCCTCGGAAATGTTCTGGACGATCATGTCTACGTTGATGTTGGCCTCGGCCAGCGGCCCGAAAATGCCGGCGGCAACGCCCGGTCGGTCGCCGACACGGCGCAGCGAAATCTGCGCCTCGTCCTTGGCATAGGCAATTCCGGTGACGACCTGCTGTTCCACGATCTCTTCCTCGTCGCAAATAAGCGTTCCGGGCGGATTGAGCAAATCCCCCATTCCGGGCGCGTCGGGATCGTCGAAGGACGACCGCACGAAGGTACGCACCCTGTGCACCATGGCAAGCTCGACCGAACGCACCTGCAGAACCTTGGCGCCGAGCGAGGCCATTTCAAGCATTTCCTCGAACGATATCTTGGCCAGCCGCCGCGCCTTCGGCTCGATGCGCGGATCGGTGGTGTAGACGCCGTCGACGTCGGTATAGATGTCGCAGCGGTCGGCTTTGACGGAGGCCGCGATCGCCACCGCGCTGGTGTCGGAGCCGCCACGACCAAGCGTTGCGATGCGGTTGTCCGGTCCGATGCCCTGGAAACCTGCGATGACGGCCACCTGGCCCTCGCCGAAGCGTTTGACCAGGAAAGCGCCGTCGATGTCGAGGATGCGTGCCGCGCCATGCGCGTTGTCGGTCTTGATCGGGATCTGCCAGCCCTGCCAGGAGCGGGCGTGCACGCCCATGTTCTGCAAGGTGATCGCCAGGAGGCCTGCCGTCACCTGCTCGCCGGACGCGACGACGGCATCATATTCGCGCGCGTCGTGCATCGGCGAGGCCTCGCGCGTCCAGCCGACCAGTTCGTTGGTCTTGCCGGCCATCGCCGAGACCACCACCGCCACCTCGTGACCGGCATCGACCTCCCGTTTGACGTGACGCGCCACATTGCGGATGCGGGCGATGTCGGCGACGGAGGTTCCGCCGAATTTCATCACGATGCGCGCCATGGAAGCGAAATGCCTTTGACTGAAGCCGGCTCTGCGCCGAAAACCGAGGAAAGCGCCCGGCTGGCGCCGGCCGCTGAATGCGCGGCCTCCTTAGCCAAAACATCCAGGCTTCGCAAGCGATGGCGCACAAGAAGGGCGCCACGTGCCTGCTGGACTGGAACTCCATTTTGCGCAGCGCCGCTACCGGCAAGGCTCTCAGAGCGGCGGACCTCAGCCCGGGCGGGCGACGCTCTTCCACAAATCCGGATAGTCGAGCACGAAGCCGAGTGGAGAGACCTCCAGAACCGCCTCATAGCCGAACGCCGGCGCGGCATAGGCGTAGCGGGCCGGGTCGAGGCGCCGGTAGGTCTGCTCGATCCGCGTCATTCTGAGCCCGGGAAAGGCCAGATAGGCGGCCGGCGCGGGCGTCGCTTCGCCGACGGCGAGCGCGAACCGGCGGATCGCCAGGAGGTTCGAAGCCGGCGTGAAGCCGAGATCGACGTCTATCAGGCCGGCCACCTCCGGCTGCGGCTCGCCATTCAGCGCCCAGGAGCCGTCGGCGCGGCGTTCGATCCCCAGGGAAAGCTCTTGCGGGCCGAGAAAGCCCTCGACCCGTGCCGAGCGCGTGTGCCAGCCGGCATCGCAATCCACCTCGTAGGCGATGCAACACGGCTTGTCGTCTTGCAGGAAGATGGCCTGCCCCTTCAGGCGGTGCCCGCCGGGCCGCTGCGAGAGCATGCAGGAATCGTGACCTTCAAGGTCGAGCCTGCGCCAAAGGATCGATGCGGTCTGAATCACGGCCATCTCCTTTTCTCAACACGATCTTCCCTTTTTCGCACGCCGCCGCTTTTTTGTTTCGGCCGAGGTGCTCCCTGAGCTGACACGTCCTGACAGGGCGCCGCCGGCAATAGAGGGCGCTTGTCGGCGGTGCCGGCCTCGCACTGTCAGCAGGCGAAAATGCAGCCTTGACTTTCCCTCCCCCACGCCCGACTTGCTAGCGTCCGAGGAGACCAATCGATGCCAGAGCCCCGACGATCGACGATCGATGCCGGAGAAGTGGAGCGCTTTTCCGCCCTTGCCGCCGAATGGTGGAACCCGAACGGCAAGTTCCGGCCGCTGCACAAGTTCAACCCCATCCGGCTTGCCTACATACGCGACCAGGTGGCAACGCGCTTCGGCCGCGATCCGCGCGCGGCACGGCCATTCGAGGGCCTGCGCTTTCTCGACATCGGTTGCGGCGGCGGCCTGCTGTGCGAGCCGATGGCGCGGCTTGGCGCCGAAGTGGTCGGCGCCGATGCTTCCGCCACCAATATCGAAGTGGCCAAATTGCACGCCGCCGAAGTTGGCGTGACGATCGACTACCGCGCCACCACGGCCGAGGACCTGGCCGACGCCGGCGAAAAATTCGACGTTATCCTCAATATGGAAGTGGTCGAGCATGTCGCCGACATCGGCCTGTTCGTCGCCAAATGCGGCGAGATGGTCAAGCCCGGCGGCATCATGTTCGTGGCCACGATCAACCGCACGCTGAAGGCGCTAGGGCTGGCCATCATCGGCGCCGAATATGTGCTGCGCTGGCTGCCGCGCGGCACTCATCAGTTCGGCAAGCTGGTGCGCCCGGAAGAGCTGGAAAAGGCGCTCAGCGGCGCCGGCCTGACCGTCATCGACCGCACCGGCGTCGTCTACCACCCGCTTGCCGACCGCTGGCAGCGGTCGAAAGACATGGACGTCAACTACATGGTGCTGGCGGAAAAGGGCACGGTCTGAACCGGCTCACGCCGCCTGACTCTGCGCCTTCGCGCTGGGCCGGCTTTGCGCCTTGGTGGTGATGAACACGCCGGCCGTGATGATGACAGCGCCTGCCCAGGTCAGCAGCTGATAGTGTTCGCCGAGGAAGATCGTGCCCGCGAACAGCCCGACGGCCGCCGCCACATAGCCGATCTGGCTGAGATAGACCGGGCCGCCCACCGCCTGCAGCCGGAAGAAGAAGGCAAACATTGCCGAAGCCGACGCCATCTGCGCGACGACCACAGGCGGTACCGCGCCCAGCGGAACAAACGCTTGCCAGCCGAAAAGCGTCAGGATGCCGAGGAGAAGCAAGGTCGCCGACGCCAGATGGCTGCCCACGGCAAGCTCGATCGGGCCGGTTCCTTCGGGCCAGTCGACGGTGCGGTAGATGTTGCCCGCGGCAAGGCTGACCGGGATCAGCAATCCGATCGTTACCCAGAAATAATCGGCCGGTTGGCCAGCTTCGCCGCGTGTGAGCGCGACCATGACCGCACCGATGAAGCCGACCGCAATGCCGATGACGCCGAGCAGGTTGGGGCGCCGAACGCCAAGCAAGATCGAGAACACGAGCGTGATCACCGGCGATAGCGTGAACATGATGCCCGTGTATCCCGCGCCGAGATGCGGGATGGCCGAAAACATCAAGAGGTTGGGAAAGGCATAGGACACCGCCGCCGTGACGAAGAAATAGCGCAGCTTGCGCGCCGTAAGCTTGATGCGCTCGCCACGCAGCAGGAGAGCCAGCAACAGCACGCCGCCGGCGCCGAGCGAGATGACGAAGGCCCAGACCATGGCTGGAACGCCGGCGGCGGTCGCAAGCTTGCCGAACGGCAGCGTGAGGCCAAGCAGGCCGCCCGTCACGACCAACAGGCCAAGCGCCGAATCCCAGAGAAATTTCATCTGATGGTCCTCGTCATCGTCGCCGGCACTTGGCCGCCACTTCATTTTCCGATAAGATAACGAAAAGATTCTTAACGTCAAGATACATGGCAGAGTAGATGGACAGGGCGGCAAAGGCGATCGAACAATGGAACAGGGAGCGGCCGGACCTTGACGTCTCGCCGATGGGCGTGATCGGGCGGTTGAATGAAGCATCCTCGCTGATTGCCCGCGAGCGCCTCGCGCCGTTGTTTGCGCGCTATGGATTGCAGGCCGGCGAATTCGACGTGCTGGCGACGTTGCGCCGCTCGGGCGCGCCCTACGCGCTGACCCCGACCGCCCTTTACGAGGCGACGATGGTGACCTCGGGCGCCATGACCAACCGGCTCGACCGGCTCGAAACCTCAGGGTTGATCGTGCGCGGTCCGCGCCCCAATGACCGGCGCGGCATCGTCGTGCGGTTGACTGAAAAAGGTCTCGCTTTGATCGACGAGGCCGTTACGGCCCACGTCGCCAACGAGCACGAGATTCTTTCCGGCCTGACGCAAGCCGAACGGGAAACGCTTTCGCGCCTGCTTGAAAAATTGATCGGCAGCGTAAGCTGACCGCTCAGTTCCGATCCTCCGGAAACACCGGGATCGGCATGAACTCGACGCCGTCCTCGGCCAGACTCTTGGCCTCCTCCAGCGTCGCCTCGCCATAGATGCCGCGCGGGTCGGTCTCGCCGAAATGGATCTTGCGCGCTTCTTCGGCGAATTTGTCGCCGACGTAATCGGCATTCTCGCGAACCTTCTCGGCCATTGCCTTCAGCTGCGCCAGCGCCTGCTTCTGCGCCTCGCCCATGGCGAGCGCTATCGTTTCCTGCTTGCGCGCCGTCGACACGGCCGGCGCCATCAGGGCTTTCTCCACCTTGTGCGAGCCGCAGGTCGGGCAATCGACGAAGCCACGCTTCTTCTGCGTGTCGAAATCGTCATTGCTGCGGAACCAGCCCTCGAACTCGTGATCGTTTTCGCAGATCAGGGAGAAGCGGATCAAGAGGCCGCTCCCCTGAGACGCGATGCCTCGGACGAACCGGCATTGATAGCGAAATCCCGCGCATTTTTCAGATTGGGGATCTTCTTGCGAGCCGCCAGCGACTGCGCGGAGTCGATCTCGGCGACGATCACCGCCGGCTCATTGTGCGCCGCCTCCGCGATGACGCGGCCCCACGGATCGACGATCAGCGAATGGCCATAGGTTTCGCGGCCGTCCTCGTGAAGGCCGCCTTGCGCAGCGGCCACGACATAGGCGCCGTTCTCGATGGCGCGGGCCCTGAGCAGCACGTGCCAATGCGCCTCGCCGGTTTGGCGGGTGAAGGCGGCGGGCACGGAAAGCAGGTCGGCGCCGGCTAGCGCCTCGGCGCGGAACAGTTGCGGAAACCGCAGGTCATAACAGACGGCAAAGCCCAGCTTGGCGCCTTCGATGGTCGTGACGACCGCCTCCGTGCCGGGCTCGTAGGTCGCGGATTCGCGCCAGCTCTCGCCATTGTCGAGATCGACGTCGAACATATGGATCTTGTCATAGGAGGCGAGCGTGGCGCCGTCCGGACCGAACAGCAGCGCCCGGTTGGCGAGCTTGCCGTCGGCGCGCAGGATGGCGGTCGAGCCGATATGCAGGTGGACGCCAAGTTCGCGGGCCAGTCGGCGGGCGGTCCCGACGATGATGTCCTTGTCCTCTGAGGTGAAAGACGCGGCCTTCTTGTCACGCACCAGCGCTCCGGTCATTTCCGGTGTCTGGATGTAGCTCGCCCCCTGGCCGGCTGCCTCGCGCACCAGCCGCTCGAGCTCGATTGCGTTGCGCTCCGGCCTCTCCCCCGAACGCATCTGGATCGCGGCCGCCTTGAAAACACCCATCGTCATATCCTCAATTCGTCGAGCCATTGGCGAGCAACTTGTCCAGTCGGCCTTGCGCCTCCAGCTCGTGGAGGTCGTCGCAGCCGCCGACATGCGTGTCGCCGACGAAAATCTGCGGAAAGGTTGTGCGGCCATGGGCGCGCGAAATCATCTCCTGGCGCAGTTCCGGTGAAAACGACGCGTCATGCTCCGTATAGGCGATGCCCTTGCGCTCGAGCAGCCGCTTGGCGGCCGTGCAGTAGCCGCACATCATGCGTGTATAGATGGTGACGTCGACCATGACGAATTTCCACTGTTTGTTGCCGACTTATATAGTCGTGGACTCGTCGGCCCGAAAGTCCCCCGGCAGCACGCGTGCGAAGGTCAGCACGTCGACGGCGCCGGCCCCTGCTTTTTTCAGCGCCTTGCTGGCGGCGCGAACCGTGGCGCCCGTGGTGTAGACGTCGTCGATCAAAAGCACGCGGCGGCCGGCGATCTCGATTTCCGCTTCAGCAGGCACGCGAAAGGCGGCCCGCACATTCTCCTCGCGGTCCTTGCGCTCCAGCCCGACCTGCTGGCGCGTGAGCTTGACACGCCGCATGGCCGAGGGTGCGAAAGACAGGCCGCTGAGCTCGCAGACCGCCCTCGCCAATTCCGCCGACTGGTTGAACCGCCGCCTGAAGAAGCGGCGCCAGTGCAGCGGCACCGGCACCACCACATCCGCCTCGGCAATGAGGTCGGCGCCCGCGCGCAGCATCCAGCGCGCCATCCACGGCGCCAGGTCGGTGCGATCCTGGTACTTCAGCCCCTGCACCATCTGGCGGGCGACGCCGGAATACGCGACGGCCGCCCGCGCCCGCTCGAAGGGCGGCGGATCGGCGATCGCCTCGGCGGACAGAAAGCCCTCGCCCATATGGTGGGTGAACGGCGTGCCCATCACCGGGCACCAGGGCCGCTCCAGGAGGCGCAACTTCGGCCAGCAGGCGCCGCACAGAACGCCGGGCTGCGAGACATGCCTGCGGCAGCCGGCGCAGACAGGCGGGAACAGGATGCGCGCCGGCCAGTTCGCCGCCGACCGTGCAAGGTTCCTGATGTCCAGAGGCTTGATCTTGGGCATGGGATCGGCCACGTGGTGGGTGCTGTGCGCCACTATATCAACTCCATCGGGGAATGGACAAACAAAGGATCTGCCCGTTTGCTGCCGATAATGGACACCTCACTGTGGCTGGCGCACAAGCGGCGCGCGCTCGATCATCCGGTCGGCGGCGCGGACTTCCTGATGCGGCGCAGTGCCGACGATCTTGCCGACCGGCTGGGTGCCGTGGAGCGCAGGTTTAGCAAGGCAGCGGTGCTGTTTTGCCAGACGTCGGCCGCAGCCGACATCCTCGCCGCGAGCGGCAAGGTGGCGGACATCGTCCGTGTCGAGGCGGATGCGGCTTTCCTGGGCGATTCCGCCGGCATGGTCGCGCCGCTGGAAACCGTGCCCTTCGAGCCGCAAAGCCTCGACCTGGCGGTGTCGCTTCTTTCGTTGCAGGCCATGAACGACATTCCCGGCATGCTGGTGCAGATCCGCCGTGCGCTGCGTCCGGACGGGCTTTTCCTCGGCGCCTTCGCCGGCGCCGGCACGCTCGGCGAATTGCGTGAAAGCCTGCTGGCGGCCGAGACCGAGCTTTACGGCGGCGCCAGCCCGCGCGTCATTCCGTTCACCGACGTTCGCGACGCGGGAGCGCTGCTGCAGCGCGCCGGCCTCGCTCTGCCGGTCGCCGATGTCGAGACGGTGACGGTGCGCTATGACAGTCTTTTCAACCTGATGGCCGATTTGCGCGCCATGGGCGAAACCAGCGCGCTTGCCGATCGCAGCCGGCGGCCGGGCACACGCCAGCTGTTCGCCCGCGCCGCGCAAATCTACGCCGAGCGGTTTTCGGATCCCGACGGCCGCATCCGCGCAAGCTTTTCGATGGTCTGGATGTCCGGCTGGGCGCCCGATGCATCGCAGCAAAAGCCGCTCAAGCCGGGTTCGGCCAAGATCTCGCTGAAGACTGTGTTGGAGCAGCCCAAGGGGCAATGACAGTGTCCGCGGACGCGGACAGCCAGATCAGGGTGCGAAAGCGTTGGCAAGCCTGCTGCCATTGTCGCTGAACAGCCAGGTGATCGCGTTGAAGACCTGGCTGATGCCGCCGACGATCGTCAGCGACAGTACGGCGACGATCAAGCCGTATTCGACGGCCGTGGCGCCCTTTTCATCGTTCAGGAAACGCAGCAGCACTGTTTTCATCACGTCGATCCCTCTTGCCGGAACCATACCGCCGACCTGTTAAGAAAGGTTAACGGCACAGGCTTAATAGGCGATGAAACCGCCGCCTCTGAAAATGTCTTGGACCCGATCAGCAGTCGCCGCTGGTCCGGCCGTCGGATCGGATGATGCAGACCGAATCGGGCTGCGGCTGAAGCACGCTGCGGCGCACCGTATAGGTATCGCGACGAGTGATCGAACCAGTGGCAGTCATGTCGAGACCGCTGGCAAAATTCCGAGCCGATTGCGAGCGCGTCTGGCTCTCGAGGAAGGGCGTTGCGATCAGGGCCAGCGCCACCGCGGCCGACCCGAACAGCAGCGTGACGCGCAGCACGCCCATGCCCGCATCCGCGGCGCGAAAACTGCGGTCGGGCCGGATCGAATCCCAATCCCTGTCTAGGCTCATGCTGTCGCTCCCCAGAAAATCGCCGGCACGGCCGCGACGAGGCAGCCTTGCATCAATTTTTCATGATGAGATAAATCTTCCATTAATGCTGGTTTATGCGCCCCGCAGCTCCGCTCAGCCACAGGCCGCTAGCGGTTCTGTTCGCCTACAGGAGGTCGATCAGGAACGGGATCAGCGGAGCGTCGGCCGGCGGCATCGGGTAGTCGCGCATCTGCCTGGGCCGCACCCATTTCAGCGCCTGCCCCTCCTTCGGCTGGGCGATGCCGCGAAAGCGGCGGCAGATGAAAAGCGGCATCAAAAGATGGAAATCGTCGTAGCTATGACTGGCGAAGGTGAGCGGTGCCAGGCACGGGATCTCGGTCTCGATGCCGATCTCCTCATAGAGCTCGCGGATAAGGCATTGCTCCGGCGTCTCGCCGGGCTCGACCTTGCCGCCGGGAAACTCCCAGAGCCCGGCAAGCTGCTTGCCCTCGGGCCGCTGCGCCAGGAGCACGCGCCCGTCGGCGTCGACCAGGGCGCAGGCGGCGACCAGGAGCAGGCGCTTGCCGGCGATCGTCACATCATTCATGCCCGATTTCACCCATGAACAGGCGGCCGGCGGTAGTGGTAGCGATAGACCTCGTCGAAGCCGAGCGAATGATAGAGCGCCAGCGCCGGCACATTGCCGGCCTCGACCTGCAGCCAGGCTTCCCGCGCGCCGCGCAGCCGCGCCCATTTCAGCGCCGACAGGATCAGGTTGCGGCCGTGGCCCTTGTTGCGTGCCGACTTGTCGGTGGCGACCTCGAACAGGCCGGCGAGATCGCCGTCATGGACGCAGATCAGCGTGGCCAGTGGTTCCGCTCCAGCCTCGAGCGCGAACAGCCCGGCCTCGGGCTGGATGGCGCCGATGATCTCCGACAGGCCTGGCCGCAGCGACGCGTCCGAGCCGCTGACCTTGAGCGATGCGCCGATGAAGCGGCTGATGTCCTTCAACGGGATCTGGTCCATGGCGGCATCGAGCTGGGCATCGGCCAGCGGCAGCCGCATCACCAGCGATTCGTCGAACCGGCTCCAACCCTCGCGGTCGAGATGGCTGGCGAGATCCGGACCCGATAGCGGCGACATGCGGAAGGTCAGCGGCCTGCCATAGGCATCGAAACGACGGCTGGCGCGACCGATGCGGTCGGCAATATGCTGGGTGTCGCCGGGGTCGAGCGGATTGACAGAATTCAGCCGCTTGGCCGGATGCCCGGCCGTCAGCCGCACCACCCAGGTGCCGTCATAATGGACTGCCGCCGCGGGCCAGGCGCGGAACCCGGCCGCCTCATAGCGGCGCACTGTCGCCAGCATGCTGGCCGGATGTTTGGAAACCAAGTCCGTCAGCTCCGGTAGTCGCCATTGATGGCGACGTATTCCTTGGTGAGGTCGCAGGTCCACACCGTCGCCTTGCCGCGGCCGATGCCGATATCGGCGCGGATGCGGATGTCGTCGCGCTTCATATACGCCGAGGTCGCTTCCTCCGAATAGGCCGGATCGCGCTCGCCCTCATGCGCCAGCCTGTTGTCGCCGAACCAGATCGACAGGCGGTCGCGGTCAGCCGGCTCGCCGGCCTTGCCGACGGCCATGACGACGCGGCCCCAATTGGCGTCCTCGCCGGCGACCGCCGTCTTGACCAGCGGCGAATTGGCGATCGAGAGCGCGATGCGCTTGGCCGAGCGCGCCGATTTCGCGCCGGTAACGGTGACTTCGACCTGCTTGCGGGCGCCCTCACCGTCGCGCACCACTTGCAGCGCCAGCGACTTCAGCACTTTGCCGAGCGCACGGCGGAAGGCCCCCAGACGGGCATCCTTGGGGTCGGTTATCTCCGGCGCGCCGCGTTTGGCGGCCTTTCCGGTGGCGAAGAGCAGCAGCGTGTCGCTTGTGGAGGTGTCGCTGTCGACGGTCACCGCGTTGAAGGTCTTGGCCGTGCCGCGCGACAGCAGATCCTGCAGCACGGGGGCGGCGATCGGCGCATCGGTGGCGACAAAGGACAGCATCGTGGCCATGTCGGGTGCGATCATGCCGGCGCCCTTGGAAATGCCGTTGATGGTGACATCGGTCTCGCCGAGCTTAACGGTCTGCGTCGCCACCTTCGGATAAGTGTCCGTGGTCATGATGGCCTTGGCCGCCTCGGTCCACAGGTCGGGCTTGCCGTTGCTGACCAGACCAGCCAGCAGATGGCTGAACTTGGTTGTGTCAAGCGGCTCGCCGATGACACCGGTCGAGGCCAGGAACACCTCGCCTGGCGTGCAGCCGGCAGCCTTGGCTGCCGCTTCGCCCGTCAGCGCGGTGGAGTCCCGGCCCTTCTTGCCGGTGAAGGCGTTGGCGTTGCCGGAATTGACGACGAGCACCCGGGCCTTGCCCGCGGCAAGGTTCTGCCGGCAGAAATCGACTGGCGCCGAGGGGCATTTCGACTTTGTGAACACGCCGGCGACCGCCGTGCCGGGCTCGAAGACCATGGCCAGGAGATCGGTGCGGTTCTTGTATTTTATCCCCGCTTCGGCGGTGGCGATGCGCACCCCCTCGATCTCAGGCATCTTGGGGTATTTCTTCGGCGCGAGCGGCGAAATCGTCGTGGACATGGAACCTCGGACGGGAAAAATCGGCGGAGAAACGCCGGTTTGCCCGATACGGCGCGCCCGCGCAAGGCGTTTTGGTGGCCGCGTGAGAACCGGAATTGGCCCTGACCGGTTCGCAGCCGGCTCCGTCGCAGTTCGTTGGCGCCGCCCCGCCCAAGTTGCGATCGTTGCGACTCGGTGCGGGCACGCGGCCGGAGTTGGTCAGCACCATGGCGGCCTGCGCATCGTGCGGGAGACATGGCAGGCAAATGTCTCCTGCGTCAGCCGCCAAGAACGGGCCGTTTCGTTCCATCGTCGGATCACTTATATTGCCGGCCTAAACCGACGGCGAGGGCGACAGGATGGCCGAAGTGGTGGATACGGCGCGTAAATCCATCGGAGCGCGGCGCAATCCCGACAGCGCGGAAGCCATTCTCGATGCCGCCGAGGCAGTGTTGGTCGAGGCCGGCTATGCCGGCTTCTCGATCGAGGCCGTGGCGCGGCGGGCGCGTGCCGGCAAGCCGACCATCTATCGCTGGTGGCCGAGCAAGGCCTCGCTGCTGCTGGAGGTCTATCAGCGCCAGAAACGCGTCGATGTTCCCGATACGGGAAGACTGGAAGAGGATCTCGTCGGCTTCCTCAAGAACCTGTTCGCGCACTGGCGCGAGACGTCGTCGGGCAGCGTGTTCAGGTCGCTGATCGCCGAGGCGCAGTCGGACGAAACGGCGGCCGCGGCCCTTGCCGGCTATACCGGCGGGCGCCGGGCCCACACCGGCCAGATCATCGAGCGCGCCAAGGCAAGGGGCGAGGTCGCGGCCGATGTCGATCCGGCTGTGGCCGCCGACCTGGTGGCCTCCTATGCGTGGCGGCAGCTCCTGACCAACCGGCTCGACGAAGACGAGGCGACGATACGCAAGGTGGTCCGCTATCTCCTGCGAGGCATAGAGGGGCCCGACGGCTGAACTGACGCAAAAAAGGGCGCGGCGCCCTTTGGCCACCGCGCCCCTTTTTCGAGACCGTTCTGGTTTACTTGGCGCTTTCCAGCGTATCAACGGCCTTCTTCAAATTGGCGTCCGGGATCTCGACCTTGGCCCCGGCGCGCAGCGACTTGACCAGCGCGAAATACTTGTCGCGGATGACCGCCTGCTTGGCCTGGTCCTTGACGTCGTCGAAGGCCGGCGGCTGCTTGGTGCGCTTGTCCTCGAGCTTGATCACATGCCAGCCGAACTGCGACTGCACCGGCTGCTCGGTGTATTTGCCGACCTCGAGCGCGAAAGCGGCCTTGTCGAATTCCGGCACCATCTGGCCAGGTCCGAACCAGCCGAGATCGCCGCCACTGGTCTTGCCGCTCGGATCCGAGGTGTGCTCGTTGGCGAGCTTCTGGAAATCGGCGCCGCCGTCGAGTTGCTTGATGATTGCCTCGGCCTCTTCCTTCGTCTTCACGAGGATGTGACGGGCATGCACCTCATTGACCGGCGGCGTGTTGGCGATCTCCTGGTCGTAGCGGGCGCGGATCTCGGCGTCGGTGACTTTGTCGACGACGCCCTTCTCGACCATCTCGCCATGCAGCGCGCGCTGCTGCAGGAAGGCCATGCGGCGCTGGAAATCGGGATCCTTGTCAAGACCGGTCGAGACGGCCTGGGCGGCCATGACGCGGATCTCGATTGCGGCCGAAAGCGCCGCGGCGCGGCGTTGCTCTGCCGGGAGTTGCGCGAACTGCTGCGACAGCTCGCCTTCGGCAAGCACGAGATCTGCTTCGGTGAGGGGTTGGCCGTTGACGGTGGCAACCACTGTATTCGGATCGACCGGTGCCGCCGGTGCGGCCGGTGCCGCTGGTGGTGCCGGCTGGGCTGGTGCGGTTTCCTGCGCCATCAGCGGCGACAGGCAAAGAGCCGACAGGCCGACGGCCAGGCCGAGGCTGGCGAGCGACGCACGGCGGAACAACAAGGACATTAAGATGACTCCGATGAGGATGTGAAGGACGGGAGGCTTCCAGATCAGCCAGATTGTGGCCGAATTTGGCGCGACCGGCAGGGCCAGCGCGGCGTTGACATCAGTTGAGCCCCCTCTTATCTGTCCAACGACTTTGCGTCCAGAACCGTTTTCCGGGCGCTTTTTGCGTTGCCCGTATACAGGCGGCGCATTCACGTGGATTTGATGGGGCCGGCCGGCGCTCGTCTCAGTTTGAGAATTCTATCGAAAGGACCATTGGATGGTCAGTCTCGGCGGTCTCGCCCGTAAGGTTTTCGGCTCCTCCAACGACCGCAGGGTCAAGTCGACCCGGCCCCGTGTCGAGGCGATCAATGCCATGGAAAACGAGATGCGGGCGCTCTCCGATGCAGAGCTCGCCGGCCGCACGGAAAAGTTCCGCCAGGACATCGCCAACGGCGCCAGCCTCGAGGACCTGCTGATCCCGGCCTTCGCCACCGCCCGCGAGGCGGCGCGCCGCGTGCTCGGCATGCGCCCTTTCGACGTCCAGCTGATCGGCGGCATAGTGCTGCACAATGGCGGCATCGCCGAGATGCGCACCGGTGAGGGCAAGACGCTGGTCGCGACCTTGCCCGTTTATCTCAATGCACTGGCCGGCAATGGCGTCCACGTCGTCACCGTCAACGATTATCTTGCCACCCGCGACTCCGAATGGATGGGCCGTGTCTACAAGTTCCTCGGCCTCTCGGTCGGCGTCATCGTCCATGGCCTGTCCGACGAGGAGCGCCGCGTCGCCTACGCCGCCGACGTCACCTATGCTACCAACAACGAACTCGGCTTCGACTATCTGCGCGACAACATGAAGTACGAGCGCGCCCAGATGGTGCAGCGCGGTCACAACTACGCGATCGTCGACGAAGTCGATTCCATCCTGGTCGACGAGGCGCGCACGCCGCTGATCATTTCCGGTCCCCTCGAGGACCGTTCGGAAATGTACAACACCATCGACACTTTCATCATCCAGCTGCAGCCGCAGGATTATGAGATCGACGAGAAGCAGAAGACCTCCATCTTCACCGAGGAAGGCACCGAGAAGCTCGAGAACCTGCTGCGCGACGCCGGCCTCTTGAAGGGCGAGTCGCTCTATGACGTCGAGAACGTCGCCATCGTCCATCACGTCAACAATGCGCTGAAGGCGCACCGCCTGTTCCAGCGCGACAAGGACTATATCGTGCGCAATGGTGAGATCGTCATTATCGACGAGTTCACCGGCCGCATGATGCCCGGCCGCCGCTATTCGGAAGGCCTGCACCAGGCGCTTGAAGCCAAGGAGCATGTGGCGATCCAGCCGGAGAACCAGACGCTCGCCTCCGTTACCTTCCAGAACTATTTCCGCCTCTACAAGAAGCTTTCCGGCATGACCGGCACGGCGCTGACCGAGGCCGAGGAGTTCGGCAACATCTACGGCCTCGAAGTCACCGAGATCCCGACCAACCTGCCGGTCATCCGCAAGGACGAGGACGACGAGGTCTACCGGACGGTCGAGGAAAAATACAAGGCGATCGTCAAGGAGATCCGCGAAGCCAGCGCCAAGGGCCAGCCCACGCTGGTCGGCACCACCTCGATCGAGAAGTCCGAGCAACTGGCCGAGCGGCTGCGCAAGGAAGGTTTTAAGGATTTCGAGGTGCTGAACGCCCGCCATCACGAGCGCGAGGCGGCGATCGTCGCCCAGGCGGGCAAGCCCGGCGCCATCACCATCGCCACCAACATGGCCGGCCGCGGCACCGACATCAAGCTCGGCGGCAATGCCGAGATGCGCATCGCCGAGGAACTGGGCGACATGCCCGAAGGGCCCGAGCGCGAGGCGCGGGAAAAGGAAATCTATGCCGACGTCGAGCGCCTGAAGGAAAAGGCGCTGGCTGCCGGCGGCCTCTACGTGCTCGCCACCGAACGCCACGAGTCACGCCGCATCGACAACCAGCTTCGTGGCCGCTCCGGCCGCCAGGGCGACCCCGGCCGCTCGAAATTCTTCCTGTCGCTGCAGGACGATCTGATGCGCATCTTCGGCTCCGAGCGCATGGACGGCATGTTGCAGAAGCTCGGCCTCAAGGAAGACGAGGCCATCATCCATCCCTGGATCAACAAGGCGCTGGAAAAGGCGCAGAAGAAGGTCGAGGCGCGCAACTTCGACATCCGCAAGAATCTTCTGAAATATGACGACGTTTCCAACGACCAGCGCAAGGTCGTGTTCGAACAGCGCATCGAGCTGATGGACGGCGAAGGCCTGTCGGAGACCATTGCCGAGATGCGCGAAGGCGTTATCGACGAGATCGTTGCCAAGGCCATTCCCGAGAACGCCTATGCCGAGCAGTGGGATGTCGCCGGGTTGAAGGCCGAGGTCGCCGAGTTCCTCAATCTCGACCTGCCGATTGAGGAATGGGTCAAGGAAGAAGGCATCGCCGAGGACGACATTCGCGAGCGCATCACGCAAGCCGCCGACGCCGCCGCCAAGGAGCGCGCCGAGCGCTTCGGGCCCGAGGTGATGACCTATGTCGAGCGCTCCGTGGTGCTGCAGACGCTCGACCATCTGTGGCGCGAGCACATCGTCAATCTCGACCATCTGCGTTCGGTTGTCGGCTTCCGCGGCTACGCCCAGCGCGATCCTTTGCAGGAATACAAGAGCGAGGCGTTCGAGCTGTTCCAGGCGATGCTGGGCAATCTGCGCCAAGCCGTCACCGCGCAGCTGATGCGCGTCGAACTGGTCCGCCAGGCTGCCGAGGCCCCGCCGCCGGAAGCCCCCGACATGTTCGGCACGCATATTGACGGTACCACCGGCGAGAACGATTTCGAAGGCGGCGAAACCGCCCTTCTGGTGCGCCAGGAAAGCAACGCCATCGTCGCCCCCGAAGACCGCGACCCCAACAACCCCGCCACCTGGGGCAAGGTCGGCCGCAACGAAGCGTGCCCCTGCGGCTCCGGCAAGAAATACAAGCACTGCCACGGCGCTTTCGCGTAAGGAAAACCTGCAGGGCTCACATTCCCGGATTTCTGATCCGGGCGCGATTCCTACGTGCTCAGATCAGCCCGGAATCGCGCGCGGCGGCGGTCGCCTCGCCACGCGAAATGGCGTCCAGCTTGCCCAGCACCGCCGAGACATGATGATCGACGGTCTTCGGTGAGATGGTCAGGTGCTCGGCTATTCTCTTGTTGGAAAAACCGCGTTCGATCAGTTGCAGGACCTGCATCTGGCGCAGCGTCAGGCCAGCTTGATTGGCGCGCGTGCTCTGCCGCGGTCCCCTTGCAATGTTATTGACGCCATTCTGCCGCATGACGGCGCGGACGTGCTGGGCGACCGGCCGGGCACCGAGCCCCTCGAATATATCCAGGGCCAGGCGCAGGGCCGGCTCGTCGCCGCGCAGCAGGGCGAGCGCCTGCTCGAACGGAGCACCCAGCCGGGCCCACAGCGTCGCGGCACCGTGCCAATCGCCGGCGAGCAGCAGGCGATAGGGCTCCGCCATGCCGGTCGTATCGCCAGGGTCGCTTTCAGGCGACAAGAGCAGCCGCCAGACGGCCAGTTCGGCGAACATCGCCCTCGTCGGCGACAGGCTTTCTGCCAGCTCGATCAGGCGAAGCGCCTCACTGGCGTCGCCTTGCCCAAGCCATGCCAGTTCGGCCATCGACGCCGTGTAAGGCACCAGCCGCTGCAGCTCCATTCCCCTGTCCAGGAACCGCTTCATTTCCTCCAGCACCGGCCCAGCCGGATCGCCTCGCCTTATGCGCAGTTTCGCCAGCGCGACTAGGGATGGGTAACGCACCAGGGCTGTCGTTGCAGCATCGTCGATGACGTCGAGAGCCATGGCCGCCGCATCGTCCCAAAGGCCGCGTCGCAAAAGCAGCTGCGCCTGCACGCCCCGCATATAGTCGCGCCAGGTCGCGAGGTCGTTCTCAACGCAATAGGCAATGCCGCGGTCGAGAAAGGATTGCGCGCGCACAAGATCGAGCTGGTTCATTTCGGCGCAGGCGCAATTGGTGAAGCCGCGTGCCGCGTGCTCCTGGAAATTCTGCACGAGCGCGATTTCAAGGCTGCGGGCGAGGTGAAGCCGGCCTTTGGCCAGGTCAAGCCACTGCTCGGCCGAGCCAAGATTGTTGAGCGCGTGGCAGATTATCTCCGGCTTGTTCAACCGTTCGGCCAGAGCGACTGCCTTGCCGCCAAGCAGCAGCGTCTCATCGAGCTTCTCGGCCAGCATCGCCAGCTGCGAGAGATTGGAATAGGCCATGGCAAGCTCCGGACTGGCAGGCGCCTGTTCCAGCAGTTCCACTGCCTGGGCCCCGAACAGGTCCGCCTGTTCGCGGTCACCCACCAGATAGGCGAAGCGCGACAGGCATCTGAGGCTGTCGCCCTCCCTGAGCGTGTCGCCCAGCGCCTGCTGTAGCCGGCGCGCCTGGCTCTGCGCCTCGATGGCCGCATCGATGCGGCCGATCAGATGGCATTCAAACGCATATCCTTCGTAAAGCCTCGCCCGGTCGCTCATCGGCAGGCTGTCGGCATGCCGCAAGGCGACCTCGTAGTAGCCGGCGGCATCGCGATGCGCGCCGACGCGGGAAGCCTCGCGCGCTGCGAGCGGGGCAAGCTCGCGCACCGCCTCAAGATTCTGGGCCTCCACCGCATGGTGCACAAGCCTTGCGGTAGTCACCTCGGCGTTTTCCTGCAGTGCGGAAAGCGCGCGTTGGTTGAATTCGCGCCGACGGCTCGAGGTCAGCGCCATCTCGATGGCGCGACGGGCGATCTCGTGCCGGAAGGCGTAGCCATCGCCGAGATCGTCGAGCAAGCCATTCGAGACACATTCCGCCAGCTGGCCGGCGCTGGCGACGCCACAGAGGCCGCGCAGCGCCCAGGCATCGGCGCGGCGTGGAAACACAGACACCGCGTCGAGCATCGAGCGCGCTCCCGGCGACAGGCGCTCGGCACGCGCCAGCACGGCGTCGCGGACGCTGGCCGGCGGGATCATCTCGCTTTCGGCAGCCAGCAATTCGGTGACGAAGAAGGCGTTGCCCGCGGTGGCGCGATAGATTGCGCTGCCGTCGCGGTTGGCTGCTTCGGCAAGCGACAACACCGCCGCCTCGCTGAGCAGTGGCACTTCGATGCGCTGGACGTTGCCGGCTGGAATTTCGCCGAGCACCCGGCGCGCACGCATCTGCCCTTCGCTGCGGTCGGTGCGTGCCGTGAACAGCACCAGCATATGCGTGTTGGTGATGCGCCGGCCCAGGAAACGGACGAAATCCAGGGTCGCGTCGTCGGCCCAGTGCATATCCTCGATGACCAGCAAACCCGGCCGAGACCTCGCCTCGAAAACCTCGAGAGCGTCTGAAAACAGGGGCAGCCGCTGACCTTGGCGGTCGTCGATTGCCCGGGGCAGTGCCCACTGCGCGTCCCGGGCCAGATCATAGAGCGGTCCCAGCGGATCGGGAATCGACAGGTCCTCGCAAGCGCTGCGGAATATGGAAACGTGCTGCCCGGCACGGGTTACGAACGCCTCGACGAGTGCCGTCTTGCCGGCGCCGGCCTCGCCCAGCAATGCCGCCACGCGGCCGCGACCGCGCGCGGCCTCCGCGAGCAGTTCCTCCAACTGATCGAGTTGTGCCTGCCGTTCCAGAAGCATCGTCACTGGCCCATAAGTATCGTCGTCCCTCGACCCTTCTCCAAAATACCCCCGCTTCGGTATCCGCAGTGTGGCTCCCAGACCAAACGTCGAAAACATAGGGAATCGTCCCGCGCAATATGGGGAAAGGCTCCGATGTGCGCTTTCGACGATCGTGATTTTTCTCCAACCGCGCTCATTTCGAGCGTGAATCAGTCACAAAAGGAAGCCACTCCATGCCTCGCTATCTGATCGAACGGACATTCCCCGACGGGCTCAACGTGCCGACGAACGACGTCGGCGCGACGGCGCTCGGCGGCATCATCATGCGCAACGCCGAGAAGGGGGTCACCTGGCTGCACTCCTTCGTGTCGCCCGACAGGAACAAGAGTTTCTGCATCTACGACGCCCCCTCGCCGGAGGCGATCCGCAGCACGGCGCAGAAGAATTCGCTACCGGTGGACAAGATCACGGAGGTGAGGGTCCTGGACCCTTACTTTTATCGCTGACCCTATGGACCAAGGATGGAACAATGAGCGTGAGATCGTCCTGGGCAGCGATGGGTGTCGGCTTTCCGTGCTGTTTCCTCCCGAAACGGCAGCCGCCGTCGTGGCGTTCGACCATGCACCCTCCCGGCGTGGTCTCGCATCGCGGATTGTCTCCGCGCTGCTCGCGCCATTGCGAAGCCGGCGCAGGCGCCTGCCACCGCAAGACGATTATTTAAGGCGGGACGTCGGCCTGCCGGAGCACGAGATGCGGCGGGACTACTGGGAATACTGGGGGTGGCATCAATGAGACCGCCGCCCGGCTAGAGAGGAACGGATCGGACCCGTCCCGCAACTGACGATCCAACGCGCAGGCAGGGCAGCAGGGCCTTACAGGCCGGTCCTGCCGCCTGCGCGTCACCAACAACCAATGGAGAATAAAATGAACGTCAATTTCTGGCGCCTTGCCGCGCTGTCCATCATGGCGATCACCGCCACTGCCGCATCTGCGGAGAGTGGCAATCGGCTGGCCGCCGAGGTGCGGGCGGCCAACGGCCGCTTCGTGAATGTCGCGGCGGCCACCGCCGAGGGCTATGCGCCGATTCCCTGCGCCAGCGGCATCACCGGCGGCGCGATGGGCATTCACTACGTCAACGGCGCCTATCTTAAGGATGATGCCGTCGACCTCGCCAAGCCGGAGGCCGTGATGTACGAGCCGATGGCCGATGGCAAGCTGAAGCTGGTGGCCGTCGAATATATCACCGCGAAGGGTCCCGCGTCGCTCGAAGGCCAGCTGTTCAACTTTGACAGCGCTCCCAACCGCTACGGCCTCGGCCCCTTCTACGAACTTCATGTCTGGGCCTGGAAGCAGAACCCGACCGGCGCCTTCGCCGACATGAACCCGAATGTCTCATGCGACGCCATGAAAAAGGCCGACTGACGGCACCGCCTGCCGGAACAGTGCCGGCAGGCCTTTTACGCGTCGCGAGGAGAAACCATGCCCGAGATAGCTATCTTCCTGGCAAGGCTGCGCGCCCCACCATGGCGGCCGATGGCCATCCTCGCTTGGCTGGCGCGCGGACAGCGCCTCCGACATGAGCGGCGTCACCTGGAGGCGATGCCCGATTTCATGCTGAAAGACATCGGCATCAGCCGTTCCGAGATCGACTATGTCGCAACTCACGGCGAAGCGCGCCGCTCTTAGGCTTGGCTGGGAGTTGGAACGACAGAGCGCCTGTCTCCTGCTTGCGGCATGGAACCCACACCGGTCGTCCTCGCTGGCCTCTCTGCCATTGTGTATGCCTCTTCCACCCACCCTTTCTTAAGGTGTCTCCGCTACACCAAAGCCTGGAAAGAAGCGGAAAACGGAGAACAATCGGGGTGCGCTTTTCCGCGGCCACGACAGCCGGGCGGTTCTTGCCGCAGCGTTTGGCGCTGCGCGTGGAGCCGTTGCTTGGCCGCGTCGACGCCGTGCTGTTCACCGCCGACGAGCGCGGCGAGGCCGGCCGCATGTCGGTCATTGCCTTTTCCATCCGCATCGTCAGCGCCGTCATCGCCTTCGTCAGCCAGGTGTTGATGGCACGCTGGATGGGCTCGTTCGAATACGGCATCTTCGTCCTTGTCTGGGTGACCATGGTCATCGTCGGCAATCTCGCCTGCCTCGGCTTCCACACCTCGGTTATCCGCTTCATTCCCGAATACCGCGAGCGTGGCCTCATCGACGAGTTGCGCGGTATCGTCGTGGCCAGCCGCCTGTTCGTCCTGATCGCTTCGACGGTCATCGCCGGGCTCGGCGCACTCGGCGTGTGGCTCGCTTCGTCATGGACTGAAAACTACTATGTCCTGCCGTTCATCCTCGGCGTCATCTGCCTGCCGATGATAGCGCTGTCGGATCTGCTGCAGGGCCAAGCCAGGGCGAACAGCTGGGCGCTGTTCGCCCTGGCGCCGACTTATCTGATACGGCCCGTGCTGATCCTGCTGTTCATGGCGCTGATGCTTTTCGCCGGCTACGCGCCCGACGCGAAGACCGCGATCTTCGCCTCGATCGCCGCCACTTACGTCACCACGCTCGCCCAGCTTATCGGCGTCACCCGGCGCATGGAAAAGCAGATTCCGGCCGGGCCGATGAAGGTGCATTTCGCACAATGGTTCATTGTCTCGCTGCCGATCTTCTTGGTCGAAAGCTTCTTTTTCCTGCTCACCAATGCCGACGTGCTGATGGTCGGCGCCTATATGGACCCCAACGACGTCGCCGTCTATTTCGCCACGGTCAAGACACTGGCGCTGGTGCATTTCGTCTACTTCGCCGTCAAGGCAGGCGTCGCTCAGCGCTATGCCCAGTTCACCCATGGCGAGCCGGAAAAGCTCGCCGCCTTCGCCCGCGAGACGGTGTCGTGGACCTTCTGGCCATCGCTCGCCATGGCGCTGCTGGTGCTGGCGCTTGGCAAACCGATGCTGATGCTGTTCGGTCCCGAATTCACATCGGGTTATCCGCTTCTGTTCCTGCTCGTCTTCGGCGTCGTGGCGCGCGCCGCCGTGGGCCCGTGCGAAAGCCTGCTCACCATGAGCGGCAACCAGAATGTCTGCGCCGCCGTCTATGCCATGACGCTGGCCTTCAACATTGGCCTGAACGTGGTGCTGATCCCGCTCTTCGGCCTGTGGGGCGCCGCAATGGCCACCGCCTTCGCCATGATCTTCGAGGCCGGCGCGCTGTCCTTCACGGTCTGGCGCAAGCTCGGCATCGTCATGGCGATCTTCGTGCCAGCCAAAGGAGCCGCGTGATGGCAGCCATCCCCTTGCTCGAGGAAACCAGCGGCGGCCCCGCCGGCGCCATGGTGTCCGGCCTTGCCGGACTGGGGCGCGACACCGACCCGGCCCATATCGAGATCCTCGCCAACAACCGGCCCGAGCGGAAACTGGCCATCTATACGGCGTCGGCCGGGTTCGACCTCGTCGAGGAGCTGGATTATCTGTGCGCCCGCACCATCGAGCCCAACGTCTTCTTCAACCCGCGTTTCCTCGCGCCCGCAATGCCCCGGCTGGAAGACCGCGAGGTGCGTCTGGCCGTCATCCGTGACGGCGATGAATACCGCAACCGGCTACGCCTTCTGGTGCCGTTCTCGGTGGAGCGGCCGGTGGTGCCGCTCGGGGTTCCGGTCATGCGCACATGGTCGAGCCCGTTCGGCCCGCTCGGCACCCCGCTGGTCGACCGCGACGATCCGGTCGGTGTCCTCGAGGATTTCTTCTCGATGCTGTCGCGCCCGCATCTGAAGCTGCCGAAAGTGTTCGTCCTGCCCGACATCAGGCTCGACGGCGCGGTGGCGAGCCTGGTTGCCACTGTGGCCGAAACGCGTGGCCTGATGTTGGTCACCACCGGTCACGCCCAGCGTCCGCTGCTCGAGAGCGAACGCGACGCCGAGGACTATCTGAAGGCTTCGCTGCGCGCGCACCATTACCGCGAGTTCCGCCGCCTCAAGCGGCGGCTGGGCGACCTCGGCAAGCTTGAACATGTCGTGGCGCGCGGCCCCGACGAGATCCGTCACGCCATCGAGAGCTTCCTGACGCTGGAGGCGGCCGGCTGGAAGGGCCGCGAGCGCACGGCCATGGCGATCGACCGCTACCGCGCCGCCTTCGCCCGCGAGGCCGTGCACAGGCTGGCCGAGCAGGACCTGTGCCGCATCCATTCGCTGACGCTCGACGGCCGCACCATTGCGTGCCTGATCGTCTTCGTCGAAGCCGGCGTTGCCTACACCTGGAAGACGGCCTACGACGAAACTCTGGCCGGCTATTCGCCAGGCACGCTGCTGATGATCGAGGTGACCAGGCAGCATCTCGACGACCCCAACATCATGATGACCGATTCCTGTGCCGTGCCCGACCATCCGGTGATGAGCAGGCTGTGGACCGAGCGCAAGCCGATGGGCACGCTGGTGATCGGCCTGACGCCGGACGCCGACCGTCTCGCCCGCCAGGCGGCCTCGCAACTGCATCTCTACCGGGAGACCCGCAACATGGCCCGCCTGCTGCGCAACCGGATGAAGAGCCTGCTCAAGAGACGATAGACGCGCTCGCATCTTCTGGAGCGCGTGGATGCTTGCTTCAAGCCTGAGCATTTGGTTGCTTCATGGGATAAACAGTCACTGTATTGATAGCGTTTATTCGCCAGCGCCTGCTTGAGCAACAGTCACAATCTTTCAACAAAGCGCGACAAAGGTGATACGATTTTGGGTATAATTCATGTCGCTTGCCGGCGACGCATCCGTTTTTCTTGAGCGCTTTTCCTCGTGGCGGACATCAGAATTAGCTAATTCATTCGAACATATAAAGGACATTCACGGAACTTAAGTGGTAACATAAGACCTTTGGGACCAAACCCTAGGACTTTGGTCCGCCTTCACGAAATCCGGCAGCGAGCATGAGGCTAATCTTCATTGCTCTTCAGGAACTTGAAACGGCCGACCAGATCTAACTTGAGCCACTCGTCCTCTTTCTTCCACGGCGCTTTCGGCGGTGGCGCGCGGATTGCGAGGAACAGGCGCTGAACGCGAGAAATCCACCTGCCGGAACCAGCGGGTGAGCCGCCCATGGGAAAGCTGCCGGCGCCAGAATCCTGGACGCGTAGAAGCCCGCCACGGAGCCCTACGGGGACGGTCTTGGGCGAGCGAGCGCCATGTCGAAAGTGTCCGGCAGGTGAGGATGCGCGCCGGTCCGTCTCACCGAAGCCGTGGTCATCGCGTCGACCGGGAGAATAATCGACATGCGAGCATAGTGGTCCGGCCACAGCGGCTTTCCAAACAGGAAGAACACGATCGCGAGAAAACAAATCAGCAGCAGGACGGCGAAGGTGTTCGCGATGATCTCGCCAAGCTGCATGTCTTTCTCCCCGAAGTCGGACACCCGCCGCTCGCAGCAACGGCGGGCGTCCAGGGACCGTCGATGAAGGGACTTTACTCGACGGCTTCCACGCCAATGAGGAACGGCGGCTTATGTTCAGGGTTTAGGACCAATGCGTCGATGCTTCGGACTTCAGTCCCAATTGCGGGTCCGAGGAGAAGGAGACAGTCTGCCTTTCGCACCGGCTAAGCCCTCCACCAAGGTACCTGACAGCCGGGAGCACAGCCCGGCCTGCTCGCCAAGTGCCGAACCTACCGCCAAAAGCAGGCCGGGCTCCTTCTGTCGATAGTCAAGATCGTCGCCCAACGGGGAAAATGACCAGCTACAAGGTGGAGGAAATCCTGGGCGAGAGAATTATCGGCACGCACGAGGTGGCGGCTTCAAGTCCCGCAGGGGCTGCCACACGGGCAACCGGTCATCCGATGCAACCCCGCATTCCAGGCGCGCTGTTCGTTCGGGTCACCAGATCGGAGGACGGCACGGTCGCCGAATTCAGCTTCGCGGGATTTCCTTGTTGAACCCGGATGTCGTCGGATGGGACGGCACGAGTGGCGTTTCTTGCGACTATGGCCGGTGTCTACGCCGACCCATTGGCGCGGTTCGGCGTTGATGAAACCGCCGGCTCACCCTAACCGTTTGTTTTCACGTGGATTCCGAAGCTCGTCGATGAAACCGTTTTGACCCGACTTGCACCAGAATTGCGCTAGCGTCCCAGCGGCTGTCTGGATGCCGAAACCAATTCGTCTTCGTCCCTGATCCCGGCCATGTAATTCGCGATTATGCGGGATGAAATCGCTTCGCGTTGCTGGGCCGATCGGGCGTCGAGCTTCAGCCTGTCGAACACGCGGCCAAGCAGGGCCACTTCGGAGGAATCGAAGACGCCAGCCTCCTGAGCTTTCTGACGAATCGGCATGAGTTCCTCCCTTTCAGATAAATAAGCAACAACTGATGCAAGGGGCAATCTCAAGGCCTGATATATCCACACCGAGGAACGGTCAGGCGGCCAACATAGGTCCTGAAGCGTGAAAGCGGCTACCGCATTGGACAGGCCGTCCTGCACCCTGCCGAGCCGCTCCCGGATGTCGCTCTTGCGATATCGGCTTTAAGCGGCGCACGACAAACTCGAGCACCATATCCGCAGTGCCGAAACGCCGATCGGGAAATTAGCGGCAGACGCATCGAAGCGGCGACTGAAATGGTGCCCCTAGCCGGGATCGAACCAGCACTCCTTGCGGAACTCGATTTTGAGTCGAGCGCGTCTACCAATTCCGCCATAGGGGCTCAGGCCGGGCGGCCTGGATGGCGCGGACTATACGGTTGGAGGCCTGTTCGTCAACTGGCCTGTTGCCGATAGCCTGCGGAGCCGCGACCAAACCGCCCCTTTCGGTTTCCTGCGGGCACTGCCATTGTGCGGCGCGGAAAATCTTTCTAGACAGGCGTCGTGTCGAAGCGCCTGGCGTCCGGAAGAAGGAACGCGGCGCGCTTCGGGTCTTGGTTTCACGCATGCACCTGTTTCATCCATGCCCCTGGTTTTCTGCCTGCCCTTATGCCGGCCACGCCGTGCATGTGGGCGCCGTGCGGTAGGCATTTACGACATTAGGAGAGCCGATGCTTCGCGGACTGTACGACTGGACCTTGTCGCTGGCGGCGCGCAAATCCGCCGAATGGTGGCTGGCCTTCATCGCCTTCGTCGAGAGTTCCGTGTTCCTGGTGCCGGCCGACGTGCTCTATCTGCCGATGGCACTGTCGCGGCCTGATCGCGCCTATCGCTATGCGCTGATCGCCACCGTCGCCTCCGTGCTGGGCGGCATCGCCGGCTGGTTCATCGGCCACTACGCCTACGACGCGCTGGCGCGGCCCATCCTCGAATTCTACGGCAAGTATGACGAGTTCGAGGCGCTGCGCGTCTCTTCGGGCATTGGCTTCATCATCTTGATGCTGATCACCTCGGGCGCCGCCCATCTGCCGCCGATCAAGGTGGTGACGATCCTTTCGGGGGTCATCGGCGTCAATCTTTTGCTGTTCATCGCGCTGGCAATCGTGGCGCGCGGCGGGCGCTTCCTGCTCCTGGCCTGGCTGCTGCGCCGCTATGGCGAGCCGATCCGCGAGTTCATCGAAAAGCGCCTCGGCCTGATCGCGGGTGCGGCGGCAGCCGCCCTGATTTTGCTCTATATCCTGGTCAAATACGCCTTCTGATTCATGTCGCCCAAACCGCGCGGCGGCGTGGCGACATGGACCACAAGACCGGGCGAGCGGCGAACATAACGGACGAAAGACCCCATGACTGCGACCATGACTGCCAACACCGGACGCCAGCGGACCATGACGGCCCTGTTCCTTGCCGTAGCCATGGCCGCCACTGTCGGCTCCGCGCTCGCCTTCCAGTACATTGGCGGCTACATCCCTTGCCATCTCTGCCTGGAACAGCGCACGCCCTACTATATCGGCGTGCCGCTGATGCTGCTGGCGCTGCTTGCATCGGCGCTGCACGCGCCGGCATGGGTGGTGCGCGGCTTGCTGGCCATCGGCGGCCTGCTGATGCTCTATGGCCTTTATCTCGGCATCTATCACGCCGGCGTGGAGTGGGCCTGGTGGCAGGGCCCGGCCGATTGCACCGCGGGCGGAGGCCCGGTCGACACCGGCGGCAAAGGCGTCCTCGACGCGCTCGACAAATTCGTGCCCCCGTCCTGCGACAAGGCCGCGCTTCGCATTCTCGGCCTGTCGCTCGCCGGCTGGAACGCCATCGCCAGCCTTGTCCTCGCGGCCATCGCCTTCCGCAGCGCGCTTTCGCGCGACTGAGTCCGTTCAACCGAACGGCACGACAAGAGTTCGAGCAGAAATCCGGCGGGCCGAGTCGGATAGCGCGGCTTTCGACGTCCGAGCCAGGTCGACCCCCACTCCGTCTCGGCTCCGCCGAGCCACCTCTCCCCCGATCGACGGGGGAGAGGAATGGCGCGAACCTATTGCCTCAGGCTCCTTTCCTCTCCCTCCGGAGGGGGGAGAGGTGGCGCTGCGAAGCAGCGACGGAGTGGAGGAAGCCGGTCCTCAAAACGCGAAGCCGCTGATAAGTGAGCGCGGCCGAGCTGGTCCGATATCAGGGTATGTCAGACTATCATGGAGACAATCGCTTCAGACGGCCAGCGTCCCGAATTCTCGGACGATCTCAGGGTTCGAGTTCGACATCCCAGTACAGATAATCCATCCAGCTTTCATGCAGATGGTTGGGCGGGAACAGACGGCCATTATTGTGCAGGTCGTGCACCGTCGGCTGGTAGGGCTTCTGCAACGGCCACATCTTGGCATGGGCCGGCATCATGCCACCTTTCCTGAGATTGCAGGGCGAACAGGCGGCGACGACATTCTCCCACGTCGTAGCACCCCCGCGATGGCGGGGGATGACGTGATCGAAGGTCAGATCGTCGGGCGTGCCGCAATACTGGCACTGGAAGCGGTCGCGCAGGAAGACGTTGAAGCGTGTGAAGGCTGGATGCCGCGACGGCTTCACATAGGCCTTCAGGCTGACGACGCTCGGCAGCTTCATCGAGAAGGTCGGCGAGGACACCGCGTGCTCGTATTCGGCGACGATGTTCACCCGTTCAAGGAACACCGCCTTGATGGCGTCCTGCCACGACCAGAGCGACAGGGGGTAATAGCTGAGCGGACGGTAATCCGCATTCAGCACCAGCGCTGGAAGCCCATCCGGAGATACGGCAACCGTCACGTCGTTGGCCTCCTTGGTTCTCTAACCTGAATGGCGCGGATACTGTAAGCCCGACATGACAGGGATGTGAAGCGGATTGTCACGCGTCCGAAGGCACAAAAAAACGAGATTTTGATGCTTTTTCGCGTTTTCAGGCCGGGGGTGCGGCATCCCTGCCCTTCAATTCGCGATAATAGGACCAGAAAAGCCGCGATGCGACACCTCTCCATGGGCTCCATGATTCGGCGAGTTGGATCAGTGTTTTCTCCTGCGGACGCGGGTCGATGCCGAGCGCATGGCCGACGGCGGTCTGGAGCGCGACATCGCGCGCCGGGAAGATGTCGGGATGGCCTGCGGCGAACAGCAGATACACCTGCGCCGTCCACGGACCGATACCGGGCACCGCCGTCATGGTCGTGATTGCCTCGCCGGCGTCAAGCGAACACAAATGATGAAGATCGAGGCCGTCCGCCACCGCCTGGGCGGCGGCGAGGAGGCCGCGTTGCTTGGGTCGCGACAGGCCCGCCTCGCGAAACATATCCTCGCCGGCGGCAAGGATCGCCAGCGGCGTCAGCGGGTCGACCAGTTTCGTCAGCCGGCCGAAGATCGCATCGGCGCTGGCGCGCGACACCTGCTGCGAGACGATGATCGAGGCAAGGCTCAAGAATCCCGGTTGGGAAAGCCGTAGCGGCACCTCGCCCGCCATGCCGCGGATCTTTTCCAGCCTTGGGTCGATCGCGCAAAGCGCGTCGAGCCCCCGGGCGATGTCGTCCAATGTGGCGATACGTTGCATGCTTTCTTGTTCCTGAACCGGCCGCACGGTAGCAATTGGCAAAACCGCCGCACAACCCGATTGCCGCTCAAGAGATGACACTCCTGACATTCCGTTTCGCGCCCAGTCCCAATGGCGAACTGCATCTCGGCCATGCCTTTTCGGCGCTGCTCAACCAGAAACTGGCGCGAGCGGTCGGCGGCCGCCTGCTGCTGCGCATCGAGGATATCGACACCACGCGCTGCTCGCCGGAATTCGAGGCGGGCATCTTTGCCGATCTGAAATGGCTCGGTCTTGCCTGGGAACAGCCTGTACGACGGCAATCCGAGCACTTCGCCTGTTATGAGACGGTGCTTGACCGGCTGATCCGGGAGGACCTTGTCTATCCCGCCTTCATGAGCAGAAGCGAGATCCGGGCTTTCATCACCGAGAGCGAAAAGCGCGACTGGCCGCGCGATCCCGACGGCGTGCCGGTCTATCCCGCCGTCGACAAGGCTCTGCCGGCGAAGGAACGCCGGCGCCGCATTGCCGAGGGCGCTCCCTTCGCCTGGCGGCTGGATGTCGATGCGGCGATGGCACGCGTCGGCAAGGATTTGTCATGGAATGAATTTTCAGACGAATCGCTTTCCGCGACGCGCGTCGTCGAGGCCCGCCCGCGCGATTGGGGCGACGTGATCGTGGCGCGCCGCGAAATCCCGACCAGCTATCATCTCGCCGTCGTCGTCGACGATGCGCTGCAGGGCGTCAGCCATGTCGTGCGCGGCCAGGATCTTTATTCCGTCACCGGGGTACAGCGGCTGCTTCAGGAACTGCTTGGCCTGCCGCAGCCAGCCTATTTCCATCACCGGCTGATCCTGGGACCCGACGGGCGCAAGCTGTCGAAAAGCCTGAAGGACACCGGCCTTGCCGTCTTGCGCGAAGCGGGCGTGTCGGCTCACGATGTCAGGCGGATGGTCGGTCTCTGACGCAGGCGAAGGCCGAAGAGACAGCTTGCAGAAAAGGCGGCCGGTTGAATTCCGGTGATGCATGGATCAATCGTTTCGTTTTGCGCGCCGGCTTGAACCGGACTAGAGCTTCGCCACGGCTCAATTCTCATCAAGCGCGGTCCCCGGAAAATGCACAGCGTCAAGCGGCTCATCCCCGCCACTTTCGTCGTCCTGTGGGCGACCGGCTTCATCGGCGCCCGCTATGCCATGCCGTGGGCCGAACCGTTTACGTTCCTGGCTGCGCGCTTCGTCCTGGCGGCGGCGTTGTTCGCCGGCCTGGTGGTCGTGCTTGGCTCCAAGAGAGCCTCCCGCGAAGAGGCATTGCACGCCACCGGGGCCGGCATTCTGATGCATGGCGTCTATCTCGGCGCGGTCTTCTGGGCTATCCACAGGGGCATGCCCGCCGGGCTGTCGGCGCTGATTGTCGGCCTGCAGCCGCTGATCACGGCGGTGCTCGCCGGCAAGTTTCTCGGCGAGGCGATCCTGCCGCGCCATTGGGCCGGCCTCGCGGTCGGCCTGGCCGGCGTCGTCATCGTGCTCTGGCCAAAGCTCGGCGCGCTCGGCGGCGGCGTGACGTCAGCCACGTTGACAGCCTCGCTCGTCTCGGTGCTCGGCATGAGCGCCGGCACGATATGGCAGAAGCGTTTTGCTTCCGGCGGCGACCTCGTCGCCGCGACCATGTGGCAATATGTCGGCGGCGCTTCGGTGATGATCGTGGCTTCACTGGCCTTCGAGACCCACACGGTCGTCATCAACGGCGAATTGATCTTCGCCATGGCCTGGCTGGTGCTGGTGCTGTCGATCGGCGCCATCTTCCTTCTGATGGTGATGATCCGCGACGGCGAGATGTCGAAGGTCGCTTCGCTGTTCTATCTGGTGCCGGCGGTGACGGCCGTCATCGCCTGGGCCTTGTTCGACGAGCAGCTCAACGCGCTTCAGATTGCCGGCATGGCGATCACGACCTTCGGTGTCGGTCTGGCAACGGTGCGGCAGACCAAGGGAAGAATTGTAGAAATGAGGAATTGAGGAATTGAGGAAAATGGTGCCATCTGGCGCTGGGGGCTTCTTCTTCAATTCTCCAATTCTCCAATTCTCCAGTTCTTCAATTCAGCCGGTCATCCCACCCGCGCGCGTGCCTCGAGATAGCGGCTGATTGCTGCGTTGAGTTCGCCGCCGAGAATGAAGATCGCGGACACGATGTAGAGAAAGACCACCGCGATCATGATCGAGGCAAGCCCGGCATAGGTCGTCACATAGGACGAGAAATGGTCGAGATAGGTGGCGAAAATGGTCGAGCCGATCAGCCATGCGGCGAGCGTGAAGACGATGCCGGGGATCAGCGAGACGAAACGGCGCTTGCCGGCCGGCAGCCAGTAATGCACTGAAAACAGACCGCCGACGATGACGGTCGAGGCGATGACGTAGCGCCACAGCGTGATGGTGCCCGTATAGGGTTTTATCCACTCGAAATGCGCCTCGGCCAGCCGCGCCAGCAATGGCGCGAAGACCAGGAGCACGCTGATCGCCAGGAAGCCTGCCGTGGCGATCAGCACGAAGAAGATGCTCTGCACGCGGCGATAGATGATGCCGCGCGTCTCGGTGACGCGATAGGCTCGGTTGAGCGAGGTGCGCAGCGCCTCGATGCCGTTCGAGGCGAAATAGGCGGCCAGCAGCACGCCGTAGGTGAGCAGATCCGATCGTCGCACGGTGAGCACGTTCAGCACCTCTCGCGCGATCGGTTTGGCGATTTGTTCCGGCCAGGTGTCGAAGACCAGGTGCACGGCCGTGTCGGCGAAGGCTTGCGCGCCGAGGAAGCTCGCCAGCGTGGTGGCGAAGATCAGGAACGGAAACAGCGCCATCAGCGAGGTGATTGCCAGATGGCTGGCCATCGCCCAGCCGTCATCGGTGTTGAAATGACCGATCGCGTCGTAGAGCACGCGGCGCAGGGCGACGATATTCCGCAACAAGAACCGCGCTCCCCTTCGATTGTCTCGACGCCGCGAATATGGGAAGGGAATGCGGCAAATGGCAACCCTTGGTCATAAGACGAATCCGTCGGCACGCGCGTTGCGCGTCATCATCGTCACCGGCGCGTCGTCCGGCATAGGCGCTTATTGCGCGCGGGCGCTCAAGGCGGAAGGCTGGCGGGTGTTCGCCACGGCGCGCAAGCCCGAAGACATCGCGGCCCTGGAAAAGGAGGGCATCGAGGCGTTCTATCTGGACTATCGCGAACCTGCCTCCATCGAAGCGCTTGCGGCTTCAGTGCTGGAGCGGACCGGCGGCAGGATCGATGCTCTGTTCAACAATGGCGCCTATGCGCAAGCGGGCGCGGTCGAGGATCTGCCGGTGGCCGCCTTGCGGGAGCAGTTCGAGGCCAATTTCTTCGGCTGGCACGACCTGACCCGCCGGCTCGTGCCGGTGATGCGCCGCCAGGGCCGTGGCCGGATCGTTCATTGCTCGTCGATCCTTGGCCTGGTGCCGGTACGTTTTCGCGGCGCCTATTCGGCATCCAAACACGCTTTGGAGGCGCTGATGCTCTGTCAGCGCCAGGAACTGGCCGGCAGCGGCGTGCATGTCTCGCTGATCGAGCCGGGGCCGGTGAAATCGAAGATCGCCAGCAACGGACTCGCCTGGTTTCTCAGGAATATCGACCATGAGAATTCCGTGCATCGCGCGGACTATGAGGCGCAGTTGGAACGGATGCGCACCGGCGGCAGCCAATCGGCGCTGAAGCCCGGGCCGGAAGTGGTCCACAAGGCGCTTCGCCATGCACTTCTGTCGCGGCGCCCGCGCCCGCACTATGTGGTAACAGTGCCCGCCAAGGTCGGCGCCACGCTCAAACGCATCCTTCCGGCATCGATGCTTCACCGCCTGCTCGCCAAACGCGCCTGAACAAGAAAAGGACTGGAAACGCAAATGGCATCCGTCTTCAACATCCTTGCCATCCTGGTCATGGTCGCCGTGGTGATCGTGCTGGTCCGGGGTCTGATCAACATGATGCGCGGCGGTTCCGGCATGACCTCCAACAAGCTGATGCAGACGCGCGTCGTGCTGCAGGCCGTGGCGCTGGCGCTGATCCTGCTGGCAGTGTATTTCACCCGCAAATGAGGACACCGGCCGTTCGGGAGGCGACGTGGTCAAGCTCAACAAGATCTACACCCGCACCGGCGACAACGGCACCACCGGGCTCGGCACGGGTGAGCGGCGGCTGAAGTCCGATCTCAGGGTGGACGCCTACGGCACTGTCGACGAAGCCAATGCCTGCATTGGCATGGCTCGTGTTCACACCGCCCCAAGCCACCCGGCGATTGACGCCATGCTTGCCCGCATCCAGAACGATCTCTTCGACCTGGGCGCCGATCTGGCCGTGCCCGACGACGGCAAGCCGCTCGGCTACGAGCCGCTGCGCATCATTGCCGCGCAGACCGAGCGCGTCGAACACGACATCGATCTCCTCAACAACGACCTCCAGCCGCTCAAATCCTTCGTGCTGAACGGCGGCACGCCGGCCGCCGCTGCGCTCCATCTCGCCCGAACGGTGGCGCGGCGGGCCGAGCGGCTGATGGTGGCGCTCGCACAGCATCCTGGTGAGCACGTCAACCGCGACGGGCTGAAATACATCAACCGCGTCTCCGATTTCCTGTTCGTCGCCGCCAGGGCGGTCAATGACAATGGAAATGCCGACGTGTTATGGGTTCCTGGCAAGAACCGCTGAACTATGCCAAGGCGGGAGAGGCCAGGCACCTATGTTCATCCCGCTCTACGACACCAACAGGCTGCGGCACATCAGGCTGCAATATGTGACGATCGCCCTGATCCTGGCCAACGCGCTGGTCTATTGCGCCACCGCGCTCGGGGGCGAGAATTTCACCAATGCCGCCGTGCTCGGCCTCGGCTTCATCCCCTCCGTGGTGCATGACACGGCAGAGCTCGACCCGCGCTTTATCGTCATTCCCGAAAGCCTGAGCTATCTCACCTACTCATTCCTGCATGCCGACATTTTCCATCTTGGCGGCAACATGCTGTTCCTGTGGGTGTTCGGCGACAATGTCGAGGACGCGCTCGGCCATGTCCGCTATCTCATCTTCTACCTCCTGTGCGCCATCGCCGGAGCCGCCTTCCAGGGCCTCATCGCGTGGGACTCGCAGGTGCCGCTGATCGGCGCCTCCGGCGCCATCGCCGGCGTGGTCGTCGCCTACCTGATCCTCTATCCCAGGGTGAAGGTCTGGGTGCTGGCCTTTGCCCGCATTCCGCTGCGCATCCCGGCCTTCATCCCGCTCCTCCTGTGGGTGCTGTTCCAGATCGTCATGTTCGCCGCCGGTGGCGAGGACCAGATTTCCTGGGCCTGCCACATAGGCGGCATCATCGCCGGCGCCGTGCTGGTGCTCGTGCTGCGCAGCCGCGGCGTGCCGCTTTTTGCGGGCGCGGACGAAGAGGCCGCACCCGCCGACCAGCCCGCCATCGCCGTAGATCCGGCCGTAAACGAGCCGATTGCCGCGCAGCCCGTGCCACGCTGGGGTCGGGGAAGTGCCCCCGGCCCCGACTGAACCGATTGAGTGAATTGCCCGACGCCGTGGCATATTGACGTGCGGGTTCGCCGCAACTACGGAAGCATTTCCGCCCGCCTTTGGCGGTTGAAGAGCAGAATTTCCATCCGGAATGTCGGCTTTCGACAACTCTGACAGGGTTCACGCTGGTATAGCGCGTCCCAACTATCTCAAGAGAGGTGACAGGAAAATGAAGATCCTTGTGCCCGTGAAGCGGGTTGTGGATGCGAATGTGAAGGTTCGCGTCAAGGCTGACGGTTCGGCGGTGGAATTGGCCAACGTCAAGATGGCGATGAACCCATTCGACGAGATCGCGGTGGAAGAGGCGATCCGGCTCAAGGAAGCCGGCAAGGCCGAAGAGATCATCGTCGTGTCGATCGGCCCGCAGCAGGCGCAGGAGACGCTTCGCACCGCGCTCGCAATGGGCGCCGACCGCGCCATCCTGGTCAAGACCGATGAGCAGACAGAGCCACTGGGCGTCGCCAAGGTGCTGAAGGGCGTGGTCGAGGCCGAGCAGCCCGGCCTTGTCATCCTCGGCAAGCAGGCGATCGACGATGATTCCAACCAGACCGGCCAGATGCTCGCAGCCCTTCTCGGCTGGGCGCAGGGCACGTTTGCTTCCAAGGTGGTGCTCGACGGCGACAAGGCCAGGGTGACGCGCGAGGTCGACGGCGGCTTGCAGACGGTTGAGCTGAAGATGCCGGCGATCGTCACTGCCGACCTTCGCCTCAACCAGCCGCGCTATGCATCGCTGCCCAACATCATGAAGGCCAAGAAGAAGCCGCTCGACGAGAAGAGCCCGGCCGACTACGGCGCTGACGTCAAGCCGCGGCTGAAGGTCATCAAGACCGAAGAGCCGGGCGGCCGCAAGGCGGGCGTCAAGGTCAAGAGCGTCGCCGAGCTCATCGACAAGCTGAAGAACGAAGCCGGCGTGCTCTGAGATCGGAAGGAACAGATAAATGACCATTCTCCTCATCGCCGAACACGACAACGCAACCCTTTCCGACCAGACCGCCAAGGCCCTGTCGGCCGCGCTGCAGATCGGCTTGGACGTGCATGTGCTGGTGGCCGGCAAGAACGCCAAGGGCGCAGCTGATGCCGCCGCCAAGCTGAAGGGCGTGAGCAAGGTGCTGCTGGCCGAAGCCGACGAGCTTGCCGAGCGTCTCGCCGAGCCGACCGCGGCGCTCGTCGTGTCGCTGGCCGGCTCCTATGACACCATCGTCGCGCCGGCAACCTCGTCGGGCAAGAACGTCGCGCCGCGCGTGGCCGCTTTGCTCGACGTGGCGCAGGTCTCCGAGATCATCGAAGTGGTCTCGCCGGACACCTTCAAGCGGCCGATCTATGCCGGCAACGCCATCCAGACGGTACAGTCGACCGATGCCAAGAAGGTCATTACCGTGCGCACCGCCTCCTTCCAGGCGGCGCCCGAGGGCGGTTCGGCCGCTGTCGAAACCGTCAGCGCTGCGGCCAATCCTGGCCTCTCCTCCTTCGTCGAGAACAAGCTGTCGGAGACCGATCGTCCGGAACTGACCTCGGCCAAGATCATCATCTCGGGCGGCCGCGCGCTCGGCTCCTCGGAGAAGTTCCAGGAGGTCATCCTGCCGGTCGCCGACAAGCTCGGCGCTGCCGTCGGCGCATCCCGCGCCGCCGTCGATGCCGGTTATGCGCCGAATGACTGGCAGGTCGGCCAGACCGGCAAGGTCGTCGCCCCCGACCTCTACATCGCCGTCGGCATCTCCGGCGCCATCCAGCACCTCGCCGGCATGAAGGATTCGAAGGTCATCGTCGCCATCAACAAGGACGAGGAAGCGCCGATCTTCCAGGTTGCCGACTATGGCCTCGTCGGCGATCTGTTCGTTGTCCTGCCGGAGTTGCAGAAGGCGCTTTGACGCCCTGCCGCAAAGCGTATTAAATTGTGAGGGGTGGGGTAGACGAAGTCGCCCCACCCTTTTAGTTTGCACCGCACAAAAAGCAGGCCGCAAAGGCCTTTTTCGACGGGATCGGTGTAATGAGCAAGATCGAAACGATCGGCATCATCGGCGCGGGCCAGATGGGCGGCGGCATCGCCCATGTCTCCGCACTTTCGGGCTACAAGGTGCTGATCTACGATATATCGCCCGACCGTATCGAGAAGGGCATCGCCACTGTCAGCGGCAACATGGCCCGCCAGGTGGGGTCCGGCAAGCTCGACGAGAAGCTCCGCAACCAGGCGATGGCGCGCATCGCGGCGGCGCCATCCATGGCCGATCTCGCCGGTGCCGACCTGGTCATCGAGGCAGCGACCGAGGACGAGACGGTCAAGCGCAAGATCTACGCCCAGCTTTGTCCGCAGCTCAATCCCGAGGCCATACTGGCGACCAATACCTCGTCGATCTCGATCACGCGGCTAGCCGCGCAGACCGACCGCCCCGAGCGCTTTATCGGCATCCATTTCATGAACCCGGTTCCCCTGATGAAGCTGGTCGAACTGGTGCGCGGCATCGCCACCGAGGACCAGACCTTCGAGGCGGCAAAGACCTATGTGAAGCAGCTCGACAAGACGATCACGGTCTCGGAGGATTTTCCGGCCTTCATCGTCAACCGCATCCTTTTGCCGATGATCAACGAGGCGATCTACACGCTCTATGAGGGCGTCGGCACGGTCGATGCCATCGACACCGCCATGCGGCTCGGCGCCAACCATCCGATGGGGCCGCTGCAGCTGGCCGATTTCATCGGCCTGGACACCTGCCTGTCGATCATGCAGGTGCTGCATGACGGCCTGTCGGATTCGAAGTACCGCCCCTGCCCGTTGCTGGTCAAATATGTCGAGGCCGGCTGGCTCGGCCGCAAGACCGGCCGCGGCTTCTACGATTATCGCGGCGAGCATCCGGTTCCGACACGCTGACCCGCCAGGGTTGATCGCGGCCCTATCGCGGGGCTACGACGCTGCGGCCAGGGGCTTGGGTGTCTCGATTTCGATCCTGTCGTCCGTGGCGTCATTCTCGGGCGCCATGGACACGCATCCGCGACCCGCAGCCTTGGCCACGTAGCAGGCGGCGTCTGCCCTGGCGATGATCTCGTCGACAGCGCCGCAATCGGCGTCGATAGGAGCCAGTCCGATGCTGGCGCCGATCGAATGAGGACGGCCTTCCCAGGTGAAGTCGAGGCCCTGTATCGCATCGATGATGGATCGCGCCGCGATCCTGGCCCCGGCGGCCGAGCCCGACTTCAGAATGACCGCGAATTCGTCGCCGCCCAGACGCGCGACCATGTCCTGCGGACCAAACACGCCACGCACGGCCTCGGCAACGCGCTTGAGCAATGCGTCTCCCGCCGCGTGGCCGCCTGTGTCGTTGACCAGTTTGAAATGATCCAGATCGATGAACATGAACTGATGTCCGATCCCCTCCTTGCGGGCCTGATCGACCAGTTCTTCCATGGCGCGGATGAAACTCGCGCGGTTGGCAAGGCCGGTCAGCGCATCATGCGCGGCGGCGTGGGCAAGCTGGCGCTGCAGCGCCCGCGCATCGGTGAAGTCCTGAAAGACGATGACCAGTCCGCAGAATTCGTTGCGTTCGTTCATGATCGGCGACACGACCTGCCGGATGCTGCAGCGCGTCTCGTCGCGCCGGATGAGGACGGCGCGGCTGTTCTGGTCATCGGCTCCCTGGCCGCCGATCGCAGGCCGCGCCACGCCGATCCTGTGGCCGGTCTCCTCGTCGACCGCCCAATAGACATGGCCGAGCGTCTTGCCGAGGGCATCATTGCAGGAGACACCGGTCAGCTTTTCGGCGACAGGATTCATGAAGGTGACGCGGTTGGCGGCATCGGTGCAGATGACGGCATCGCCGATCGACTGGAGCGTCACTTTGAGGCGCTCCTTTTCGTCCGCCAGCATGGCCGCCGACACGGCGAGGCGCTCCTCCGCCTGCTTGCGCCGGGTGATGTCGGTCAGGCTGCCTATCGCCCTGATCAGCCGCCCCTCTTCGTCGCGCTCGATCGCCTTGCCGCGGTCGAGGAACCAGAGCCAGCGGCCATCCTTGTGGCGCATCCTGAATTCGGCCTCGAAGAACGGCGTGCGGCCTTCGAGATGGGCGCGGTCCGCCTCGGCCACGGCTTCGCGGTCGTCGGGATGTATCATCGCCAGCCAGTGATCGGGGTCACCGTCGAGTTCCCCGTCGGCGTAACCCAGCATCTTGACCCAGGTCGAGGAATAGTTAGTGCCGCCCCTGCGCTTGTCGAAGTCCCAGACGCCCTGGCCGGCGCCGGCCAATGCAAAGTTCCAGCGCGTTTCGGCCTCGGCGATCCGCGCCCCGGCCTGCTTGCGCGCATCGATGTCCTCTATCTGCGAGACGAGATACAGCGGCCGGCCGCTATTCCCGTCGCGAATGACGGAGCCGGCCAGCCTGGCCCAGACGGGCGTGCCGTCCTTCTTGAGATAGCGCTTCTCGAAATGAAAGGAATCGATCTTGCCGGCCTTCAGGTCTTCCATCGTCTCCCGCCCGATCTCCAGATCGTCGGCATGCGTGAGCTGGAAGAAGGTCAACGCCTCGATCTCGTCGCGGCGGTAGTCGAGCATGGCAGCGAAAGCCGGGTTGGCCTCGAGAATGCGCCCGTCGAGGCCGACGATGGCGACGCCGATGGAGGAATCCTCCATGGCACGGCGGAAGCGCTGCTCGCTCTCGGCGATCTGGCGGCGGTCCTTGCGGATGACGCGCGCGAACATGCAGGCCAGGAGAAGTGCGCCGGCTGCCACACCGACCGACGCCTGCACACATAATTCGAGCGTCTCGGCGCCGGGATCCAGCCGCGACAGCAGGATCGATGCCGTCATCGCCGCTGTCCCGCCCACGAGCAGAGCCAACCCCGCATGTCTGTGCGGCGCCGGCCCGATGATCCTTCGCATTGCCACGATTTGTACCACCCCGTGGGCAATCGCATTTCCCGTGAAAATCCTGACGGATCGATTTTAAGGAAAGGTTGCGTCGGGTATCGGCGATGCCGCCGGCCGGCAAACATTTGCCGGCATGATTAAGGATCGGTATGCGCGGGATGCAGCAGCGGGCGTCGCGCTACCAGCGCACGGAAAACCGGCCGCCGAGCGCGCCGAGCAGCGCCAGCGCGGCGATCGCGATCGTATACCAGGTGGCGACGAAAAGCGGCGAATCATCAAAGCAATGCGCGGCATAGAAGGTTGCCGCCAGCCCGCCGGCGAGCAGGCCCGCGGCCGTGCCGGCCAGCACCGGCCGTGTCGGCGCGCCATAGCGCAGCATCCACAGGAAGATGGCAAGCGGGCCGATGCCGATCAGCGGGATGAGCCCCATGCAGACCATCATGTTGGAACCGACGAGACGCCTGCCCCAGTCGGCCTCGGGCACGGTGTAAAGCTCCAGCACCACAGCCACTGCCACGAGCACGGGCGCAGCCGCCATCCAGGCCGCCGCCTTGCCTGTCGATGCTCCCGGTGTCGACAATGCCCTGACGAAGGCGAAGGCGCTGGCGGCGAGCACGATGGTGAACAGGAACTTCGAAAGAAAGCGCATCGTATGTGCGGCAGCCATGAAGTCGGGGCGCGGACCGATCGTCATCATGAAAACCGCGCCCGCGATCACGGCGGCCACGCCGGCAGCCAGCCACCAGGCCGAGCGCAGCGGCATCGCCTTGCTGCGGGCGTCGGCATCAAGCGCCTTGATGAGATCCTCGGTCCTCATGTCATTCCCGCCCAAACCGCCCCTGCCCGAACCGCTTGGCAATGGCTGCAAGTCCGCGATGCAAGGAAACCCGCACCGCTGTTTCGCTGATGCCGAACTTGGCTGCCGTGTCGCCGATCGAGCGCCCCTCCACCGACACGGACGACACCACGGAGCGCTGTGCCGGCGGCAGGCCGTCGAGCGCCCGGCTGATGTCGCGTTCGCTGACGGTTTCCGTTTCCGGCTCGGCGAAGGTTTCGGCAATATCGTCGACATCGATCTCGATGCGCCGTCCGCGCCGCCGGAACGCGTCGATCAGCTTGAAGCGCGCGATGGCATAGACCCAGGGCAGCACAGGTGCGTCCTGGCGCCAGGTGTGCCGTTTCACATGAATGGCCAGCAAGGTTTCCTGCACGACATCCTCGGGATCGACCCCGCCTTTGACGATCTTGCGCCTGGCAAAACCGCGAACCAGAGCGGCCGTCCGGTGCAGAAAGTCGGCATAGGCCCTTTCATCTCCCGCGATCGCGGCTCGCATCAGCCGGGAAAGCTCGGCCTCGTCCTTGCCGCTCACAAGAGTTCACTCCCCGATCTTCGCGCCTCGGCGCTGATTTGTTACGTGGCCGGCGAAATAATGTCCAAGGCAAACTACCGGCAAGTCACGAAAGATTGCGGGCGAACGCGAACTTGGGCTCGTCGACGGCGACTGTGTCCTGGACCGTCGGTCGCGCGCGGCCATCACGCGGAATTGTCCGCCTGGCATGGGCCTGTGCCGCCAGCGGCCGATTGAAGCAGGCCAAAAATGTTGACTACACCTGTCATGTATCGATAGGTGCTGCGTGCCAGTTCAACGAGATCGAGGACGACGCCCATGAAATACGCTCTTTCCACCCTTGCCGGCGCCGCGGCGGTGGCGGTCAGCCTGATCGCTGGCCAGGCGATGGCTGAGGATACAGGCATCATCGTCTACAATGCCCAGCACGAGAGCCTCGCCAAGGAATGGGCCGACGGCTTCACCAAGGAAACCGGTATCAAGGTCACGCTGCGCAATGGCGGCGACAGCGATTTCTCCAACCAGATCGTCGCGGAGGGCACCGCCTCGCCCGCCGACGTGTTCCTGACCGAGAATTCGCCGGCCATGGTGCTGGTCGAGAATGCCGGCCTGTTCGCGCCGGTCGACGCCGACACACTGGCGCAGGTTCCGCAGGATTATCAGGCAGCGAGCGGCAAATGGGTCGGCGTTGCCGCCCGCAGCACCGTCTTTGCCTACAATACCACCAAGCTCAAGGCCGACCAGTTGCCCAAGTCGCTGCTCGACCTTGCCGATCCGAGCTGGAAAGGCCGCTGGGCCGCCTCGCCGTCGGGCGCCGATTTCCAGGCTATCGTCAGCGCGCTGCTGCAGCTCAAGGGCGAAGCCGCGACGGCGGACTGGCTGAAGGCGATGAAGCAGAATTTCACCGCCTATAAGGGCAACAGCACCGTGATGAAGGCGGTCAACGCCGGCGAGATCGAAGGCGGCGTGATCTATCACTACTACTACTTCGGCGATCAGGCCAAGACCGGCGAGAACAGCAAGAACGTTGCGCTGCATTATTTCAAAAACCAGGATCCGGGCGCCTTCGTCTCGACCTCCGGCGGCGGCGTGCTGGCTTCGAGCAAGCATCCCAAGGAAGCCCAGGCTTTCCTGAAGTGGGTGACCGGCAAGGGCGGCCAGGACGTGCTGAAGAACGGAACGTCCTTCGAATACGCGGTCGGCAAGGGCGCAGAGTCCAATCCGAAGCTGGTGCCGCTGGCCGACCTGCAGGCGCCGAAGATCGATGCCGCGACGCTGAACTCCAAGAAAGCCACCGACCTGATGACGGCGGCCGGCTTGCTTTAGTTGCCGTTCGTCCTAATAAGGACACCGGCCGTGCTCCCGCGGGAATTCCGCGGGAGCGTTTTGTTTTTTCGAGATGGCATTCGTCGATGACGACACGCTGTATTCCCGACCATGATCGTGGTCTTTCGATTGCCGCCGCCGGGCGGCAAGGGCGCGAAGTCTGAGCCGATGCAGTTCGCGGCCGACATCGCAAGCCCGGGCCTGCCGCCGAGGACGCGCCGCAGGGCGCGCCGGCGCGCTGCGTCGTGGATCGTTGCCGCCGCTATCTTCGTTTCGCTGCTGGCCCTGCTGCCGCTTGCCTTCATCGTCTGGGTTGCCGTGCAGACCGGTTGGGAAACCGTCTCGGCGCTGGTTTTCCGGCCGCGTGTCGGCGAGCTTCTGGCCAACACCGTCCTGCTTGTCGCGCTCGCCGTGCCGATCGCCATCATCCTGTCGGTGGCGCTGGCCTGGCTGACCGAACGCAGCGACCTGCCCGGCGCCCGGCTGTGGGCCTGGCTATGCGTGGCGCCGCTCGCCATTCCCGCCTTCGTGCACAGCTATGCCTGGATCACCATGGTGCCCGGGCTGCATGGCTTGTGGGCCGGCGTGCTTGTCTCTGTCATAGCGTATTTCCCGTTCCTTTATCTGCCGGTATCGGCGGCCCTGCGCCGGCTCGATCCGGCGCTCGAAGACGCCGCGGCCGCACTCGGCCTTGGTCCCTGGCGTGTGTTCTGGCGCGTCGTGCTGCCGCAGCTCAGGCTTGCCATCTGTGGCGGCGCATTGCTGGTCGGCCTGCATCTGTTGGCCGAATACGGCCTTTACGTCTTCATCCGCTTCGACACCTTCACCACGGCGATCGTCGACCAGTTCCAATCGACCTTCAACGGGCCGGCCGCGAATATGCTGGCCGGCGTGCTGGTGAGCTGCTGCTTCGTGCTGCTCGGGCTGGAGGTGCTGGTGCGCGGGGAAGAGCGCTATGCCCGCGTCGGTTCGGGCGCCGCGCGCCACCAACAGCGCGCGCCGCTCGGCCGGGCGACCGTGCCTTGCCTGCTGCTGCTTGCCGCCACCACGCTTCTGGCGCTCGGCGTACCGTTCGTCACCATCGGACGCTGGCTTGCCGCCGGCGGCGCCGAGGTCTGGCGGCTCGACGAGATCGGCCTGGCGCTCGGCCAGACGTTGTTCCTGGCGCTCGCCGGCGCGCTGCTCGCCACCGTCGCCGCCATGCCGATGGCCTGGATCTCGATCCGCGCGCCGGGGCCTCTGCAGCGCTTGCTGGAGGGCTGCAACTACATCGTCGGATCGCTGCCCGGGGTCGTGATCGCACTGGCGCTGGTCACCATCACCGTGCGCATCGCCCTGCCGCTCTACCAGACCCTGTTCACCATCCTGGTTGCCTATGCCTTGATGTTCCTGCCCCGCGCCCTGATCAGCCTGCGGGCGTCGATCGCGCAGGCGCCGGTCGAGCTCGAGCGCGCCGCGTCCAGCCTCGGGCGGTCGCCGCTCCATGCATTGTGGTCGACGACGATCCGCCTGTCGGCGCCGGGTGCCGCCGCCGGCATGGCGCTGGTGGCGCTCGGCATCATGAACGAGCTGACCGCGACCCAGATGCTGGCGCCGAACGGCACCCGCACGCTGGCGATGGCGTTCTGGTCCTACAGCGGCGAGATCGACTACGCTTCGGCAGCACCTTACGCCTTCATCATGGTGGCGATGTCGCTGCCCCTGACCTGGCTGCTCTATGTCCAGTCAAAACGGATGGCTGGACGATGAGCTTTCTCGAACTCAGGGGCTTGCACAAGCATTACGGCCCGGTCGCGGCGCTTGCCGGCATCGATCTCGACATCGCCAGCGGCAGCCGCACGGCCATCGTCGGGCCGTCCGGCTGCGGCAAGACCACCTTGCTGCGGCTGATCGCCGGTTTCGAGGCGCCCGACCAGGGCAGCATCGTGCTTGACGGAAAGATGCTGGCCGACAGCGGCGGCGCCGTTCCGGCGCACCGCCGCGGTATCGGCCTGGTTGCACAGGACGGCGCCCTGTTTCCGCACCTGACGATTGGCGACAATATCGGTTTCGGGATGGACCGCAGGCTGGACAAACGCTCCGAACGCATCGTCGAACTGGCCTATATAGTAGGGCTGGACAAGGCGATCCTGAAGCGCCGCCCGCACGAACTCTCCGGCGGTCAGCAGCAACGCGTGGCGCTCGCCCGCGCCATGGCGATGAAGCCGCGGCTGATGCTGCTCGACGAACCGTTCTCGGCGCTCGACACCGGCCTGCGCGCCTCCATGCGCAAGGCCGTGGCGGAACTGCTCGAAGCCGCCGGCATCACCACCATCCTGGTGACGCACGATCAGGCCGAGGCGCTGTCCTTCGCCAGCCAGGTCGCGGTGATGCGCGAGGGCCGGTTCTCGCAGATCGGCACGCCGCGCGAACTTTATCTCAAGCCGAAGGACAGGATGATTGCCGAGTTCCTTGGCGACGCCATCATCCTGCCGGCGAAGATAGCGGGCGGTTTCGCCACGTCGCCGCTTGGCCGCATCGCCGTCGATACGTCGGACAGCCGCGATGTCGCCCGTATCATGTTGCGGCCGGAGCAGATCGGACTGAAGCGGACATCGCGCGAGGGCATGTCGGGCACGCCGGACATGCTTTTTGGCGAGGTAACGGAATCCGAATTCGCCGGCTCGACCTGCACGGTCGCGGTGCGGTTGCTCAACAGCCCCGACCCGCCGGACGCCGCCGCCATCGGCAGTACGCCGCTGATCCTGCGCAAGTCCGGCATGGACGCGCCGGCGGTCGGTGAGATCGTCCGGCTCACCGTGTCGGGACAGGCGCATGTATTCGCCTGACCGGCCGACGGTTCGCGGCTCGCTGATCAGCATGCAAGATTGGCGTCAGTCGACCCTCTTTGCAGCCTGATCGAACCAGTGAAGTTTCTCGGCCTTGGCCACGACGCGCAACTGGTCGCCGGGCTTGGCTGTTGCGCGCGCGGCCACACGCACGACGATGCGGTCGCCTCCTGCCGCACAGTGAAGAAAGCTGTCCGCTCCCACCGGCTCGACCGCCTCCACCATTGTCGGCAGCACGAGCGCGCCGGACGGTGCCTCGGCCGCGAAAGTGACATCGGCATCCTCGGGGCGGAAGCCAAGCGTGACGGCATTCGCAGGCGCAAAGTCGCTCGTCTTGCTGCCGGTCAGCGCCGGACCCGAAAGGGACAGAAGATTCATCGGCGGTGCGCCGATGAAAGAGGCGACGAACGTCGAGGCCGGCTTTTCGTAAATGTCGAGTGGCGCGCCCGCCTGCTCGACCAATCCGCCATTCATGACGACAAGGATGTCGGCCAACGTCATCGCTTCCAACTGGTCATGGGTGACGTAGACCGAGGTGACACCGAGCGAGCGCTGCAAGTTCTTGATTTCGACCCGCATCTGGCCGCGCAGCTTGGCATCGAGATTGGAGAGTGGCTCGTCGAACAGGAAGACTTTCGGATTGCGCACGATGGCGCGGCCCATGGCGACGCGCTGGCGTTGACCGCCTGAAAGCTCGCGCGGGCGCCGGTCAAGCAGCGCTGAAAGCTCCAGCACCTTGGCGGTCGAACGAACCCTGCTGTCGATCTCGTCCTTGGGCGTACCGCGATTGCGTAGCCCGTAAGCCATGTTGTCGTAGACTTTCATATGCGGATAGAGCGCATAGTTTTGGAACACCATGGCGATGTCGCGCTCGGTCGGGCCGATCGTGTTGACGATCTTGCCGTCGATAGCGACCGTGCCGGAAGAAATGGTCTCCAGCCCGGCGATCATCCTCAAAAGCGTGGACTTGCCGCAGCCGGACGGCCCGACCAGCACACAGAGTTCCTTGTCGGGAATGGCAATGGAGACGCCCTTCACGGCTTCGACGCCGCCGGCATATACTTTCTTCACGTCCCTCAGATCGACCGTCGCCATCGGCTTCTCACTTTTCGGTGTCGACCAGTCCGCGCACGAACCAGCGCTGCATCAGCACCACAACCAGGATTGGCGGCAAGATTGCCAGGATCGCCGTGACCATGACCAAATGCCATTGGGTGTCGGCATCGGCGAAGGAGACCATCTTCTTCAGTGCGATGACGATGGTGTTCATATCGTTGCTGTTGGTGACCAGCAGCGGCCACAGATACTGCGTCCAGCCGTAGATGAAAAGAATGACGAACAGCGCCGCGATATTGGTGCGCGACAATGGCAACAGGATATCGAAAAAGAACCGCCATGGACCGGCGCCGTCGACGCGCGCCGCCTCGACCAACTCGCCCGGGATGGTCATGAAGGACTGGCGGAACAACAACGTTGCGGTGGCCGAGGCGATCAGCGGGATGATCAGTCCGGCATAAGTGTCGATCATACCGAGGTCGACCATTACCTTGTAGGTCGGCAGGATGCGCACCTCGACGGGAAGCATCAGGGTGATGAAGATCAGCCAGAAGAAAGTCATGCGCAGCGGAAAACGGAAGAAGACGATCGCATAGGCCGACAGGATCGAGATGAATATCTTTCCGACCGCGACGCCGAGCGCCATGATCGTGGAGTTGAGGAGCAGCCTGCCGACGCCGAGCCCGCCGATGCGGCCGACGCCGCCGAACAGCGCCTCGCCGTAATTGTTCCAGAACTCGCTGCCCGGCCGGAAAGGCAGTGGCGGCCTAAGGATGGTTTGCAGCGTCTGCGTCGAGGCAACGAAAGTGTAGTAGATCGGAAAGGCCACGATCAGTATGCCGAGGATGAGCACGGCATGTGCAAGGAAAATGCGAAACGGGGATTGACCGATCATCGCGCTCCTCAGCCGTAATGAACCTTCCGTTCCACGTAGCGGAACTGGATGGCGGTGAGCGCGATGACGATGACCATCAGGATGACCGACTGCGCCGCCGAATCGCCGAGGATCAGATTGACGAAGCCGTCATTGTAGACCTTGTAGACCAGTGTCTCGGTGGCCTTGCCCGGCCCACCGCCGGTGACGGCGTGGACGATGCCGAACGTGTCGAACAGCGCATAGACGGTATTGACGACCAAAAGGAAAAACGTCGTCGGCGCCAAAAGCGGGAAGACGATGGTCCAGAAGCGCTTGGTTTCGCCGGCGCCGTCGATCGCCGCCGCCTCGATCAGCGTTTTCGGCACCGCCTGCAGCCCGGCGACGAAGAACAGGAAATTGTAGCTGATCTGCTTCCAGGCGGCCGCCGCCACCAGAAGGATCATGGCGTCGGTGCCGTTGAGCAGCGGATCCCAGGCGACGCCCAAACGTCTCAGCAGATAAGACAGCGAGCCGATCGATGGATTGAACAGGAACAGCCACAGCATGCCTGCAATCGCCGGCGCCACCGCGTAGGGCCAGATCATCAGCGTGCGGTAGAGGCCTTTGCCGCGCACCACCTTTTCCGCCATCACGGCAAGGAGCAGCGCCACGCCCATGGCAACGATCACGGTCGCGAGCGAAAACACCACTGTGACCTTGATCGAGTTGAGATAGGCCGGGTCGGCAAGCACCTTGCGGAAATTGGCAAACCAGACGAACCTGCTCCTCAGCCCGAACGGGTCCTGCCTCAGCATCGACTGGTAGAGCGCCTGCCCGGCCGGCCAGTAGAAGAACACCAGCGTGATGGCAAGTTGCGGCGCCACCAGGAGGTATGGCAAGACTTTGTTGGGAAAGACGACGCGCGGGGTCAATGCGCCGCTCCGGCGTGGAAAGCCGAGCGGCACTCTACGGCGCTCACCGCTGCCCTGCCGGGCATCTCCCCTTCTTGGAGGAAGATTGGCGGTTCCTGCGGCAGCTGCCATTCTCCAGCTTTGACAATCGCCGAAAACGGTCGCGACAGCCAGTCTCCCCCCTTCAGGGGGAGATGCCCGGCAGGGCGGAGGGGGGCCTCGTAGAGCAAGGACTATAACTCGATAGGTTCGGACGCGCCCTAATTCCCCAGCGCTTCCTCGATCGCCGCGTTGCCACGCGTGACCGCATTGTCGAGCGCCTGCTGGGCGGTTTCCTGGCCGGCAAGCATCTTTTCGAACTCCTCGTTCTGGATGTCGCGCACCTGCGGCAAGTTCGGCAACCGCACGCCCTTCGAATTGTCGGTCGGCGCCTTGCCCGTCATCTGCAGGATCGGCGTCTCGCGACCGGGATTCTTGTCGTAGAAGCCGGACTTTTTCGTCGCCTCATAGGCGGCGAGCGTCACCGGCAGGTATCCCGATTTCTGGTGCAGATATTCCTGCACATCGGTCTTGGACAGATAGGCGAAGAAAGCCGCGACGCCTTTGTACTCCTCGTCGGACTTGCCGCCGAAGACCCAAAGGCTGGCACCGCCCGGCGTCGTGTTCTGCGGCGCGCCCTTGGCGTCGCTGTCATAGGGCAACTGGCCAATGCCGTAGTTCATGCCCGACTTGACGATGTCGCCTAGGCCGCCCGAGGATTCGGTGAAGATGCCGCATTCGCCGGCGAGGAATATCTGCTTGGCTTCGGAGGTGCGCCCGCCATATTTGAAGGTGCCGTCCTTGGCCAGATCGGCGAGCGCCTGGAAATGTTTGACGAAGATCGGCGAGTTGATCTTGAGTTCGACATCACCGCCGGCCAGGCCATTCTGCTGCGTGGCCCACGGCACATCGTTCCACGCCGCGAAGTTTTCCAGGTGTATCCAGGTCAGCCAGGTCGAGGTGTAGCCGCAAGCGGCGGCGCCGCTCGCCTTGATCTTTTTGGCATCCTCCCACACCTCGTTCCAGGTCTTGGGTGGGTTGTTCACATCGAGCCCCGCCTTCTGGAAGATGTCCTTGTTGTAGTAGAGGATCGGCGAGGAGGAGTTGTAGGGGAAGGACAGCATGGTGCCGTCCGGCGTCGAATAATAACCGACGATGCCTGGCAGATACTGGCTCTTGTCAAAGTTCATCCCGGCGCCGGTCAGCACCTCGGCCACTGGCTTGATCGCGTCCCGGGCCGCCATCATCACGCCGGTGCCGACATCGAACACCTGGATGATGTCAGGCGACTGGCCGGCGCGATAGGCGGCGATGCCGGCATTCAGCGTTTCGGGATAGGTGCCCTTGAAAACCGGAACAATCTGGTAGTCGCCCTGGCTGGCGTTGAAATCCTTGGAAATCTTGTCGACGACCTCTGCGTTGGCGCCGGTCATGGCGTGCCACCAGCTGATCTGCGTGACGGCGAAGGCGGAGGTTGTGGAAAGCAGGGTCACGGCGACACCGGCCGCGAAGCCAAAGAACTTCATGTTTCGTCTCCCGTTCTCATTGCTTGTCATTGGCGAAAGGGGCACTTCCGCAATGGCACTATGTGTCGTTCGCGCGCAGCGGACAACGGTTTTGTTGCGGGCAGGCGCACTTCATGTCCGGCTAAAGTAGCGTTCACTTCCGGATGAAAGTGACCCGGAAAAGGATTGCATAGCGGCTTGCTGCTTGAATTGATGTACCAGGGACCTGTCTCGAGACGGTCAGCGACCTCACCGACGAACGGCGTCTAACAGCACATGACAACGCTGACATGACAACGCTGAAAAAGGCGTCGGTTTGCTCGGTCGATGCGTGGAAATTCCCGTCCCGCGCTCAGCCTGACGGATTTGACATCGGCCAATCAGTCTGCTGGCCGGGAATGGGTCTGCCGCCGCTCAGTTCTGCTGCCGCTGGGTTCCAGAAGCGCGCGGCAAGTAGAGATGCAGGCTTGTTCCCTGACCGATTTCGCTATCGATTCGGACATGCCCACCGGATTGCTTGATGAAGCCGTAAACTTGGCTTAGCCCGAGTCCCGTACCCTGCCCTTCCGATTTTGTTGTGAAGAACGGCTCGAAAACGCGCGCCAGGGTGTCCTTGCTCATTCCACAGCCGGTATCGCGTACAGTCACGCGAACAAATGAAGCCGCCGCTGAACGCAAATCCTCCAGATCATTTGGAAAATTGCTGGTCTCAATCGTGAGGGTGCCACTGCCTTTCATTGCATCTCTGGCGTTCACCGCAAGGTTAAGAACGGCGATGTCGAGCTGGTTGGCATCGATAAGGATAGGGTCCAAGGCTGGATCCAGATTGCATTGCACCCGGATACCGCTCCCCAACGTCCGTTCCAGCAGCGTCGTCAGCCCCTTGATACGTTCATTGAGATCAATCTGTTCCGGGGCCAGGGATTGGCGTCGCGAAAAGGCAAGCAGTTGCTGTGTTAGCGCTCCTCCATTTTCGATCCGCCTGAACATCTCCTCGACCAGCAGAGTGACTTTCTCATCCGCAGGATATTTAGCGATCTGTTTCTCCAGAAGCCGAAGGCCAGACCCGAAAACGGCGAGTAGGTTGTTGAAGTCATGGACAATGCCAGCTGCGAGGCGTCCAATGGCTTCGAGCTTTTGTGACTGGCGTGCGTTTTCTTCTCTTGATCGCTGGGCCGAGACATCGCGCAGGCTGGCAAGCAATGCGGGCCTGCTGTCCCAGGTAACCTCGACCGTACGCATTTCCACTTCTGCCGGCTTGCGGCCGGAACGGTGAACGGTGATCTCGGCGATCTCTCCGGAGACGACCGGACGGCCGAGCGGAACGTGGAGGAGTTCGTCAAGCGGCTGTCCAAAAATTACGGCTGCCGCAGGATTGGCATAGAGCACTGTTCCGTCCAAATCGACCACCAGCATCCCGTCGGCGGTATTTTCGATCAACTGGCGAAAGCTGAGCTGGCTGATGCCAGCCGGAGATGTATCTCCGGGCGATTCCAGCATTTCGGCGGCGTTTTGCGCCGTATTCAAGGCGCTCTTCATGTCGACGTGTTGTCCACGGCGGAGTCGCCGAACACATCAGGCGCGCTGTCAAAGGGCTTTCCAAGATGCATACCGCCACTGTCGATGGTGAAGCGCCGTATCTGTTTGTCGTGTTCGCTGCCGCGCATTTTCAGCACCATCATGCCGCGATGCATGAATTCTTCCTGCTGAATGTAGCGCAACAGAATGATCGAATCGGTGAGTGTGGAAATATGCTGCTCGCTAGCGCTCTGGCCTCCGACAAGCGATTTGTTGGTAGCGGTGCAAAGGCCGGCAATTTCGCGCTTCTTTATGAAGGAGGTGACGCTGATCAAGAACTCACGAAACCCGGTTTCTGGCGCGATGCGCTCCAATGCCGACAAGCTGTCGATTGCCATGCGATCGGGTTTGAACTCCGCCACCAGTTCGCGGATCATCAGAAGGTGATCCGGCAAACTCTGCGCTTCCGGATAAAGGCAGACTACCTTCAGGCGACCATCCGCCTCCATCGCTTCGAAATCGACGCCCCAGCTACGCGCGTTGCGGAAAAGCTGGCCGCGGCTCTCCTCATAGCCGACGAGCAAGGCGCGTTCGCCCGCAGCCACTCCGCCCGCTAGAAAGTTGGTGACAAGTAGAGTCTTTCCGGTGCCTGTGGCTCCACTGACAAGGGTTACGCTGTCGCGAAAGAACCCGCCGCTGCACATTTTGTCGAGTTCGGAATTACCACTGGTGACCCGTTTCGTGCTTGATTGCTGCTCCAGGCGCAACGATGACAGAGGCACAGCTACGATGCCCTGTTCGGCGACCAGCGTTATGGGCACTTCGCCCTCAACGTGACGGCTGCCGCGCATTTTCAGGACTTCTATGGTCCGCCGACGGCGCTCGCGATCAAGGGCATTGCGAAGGATCACGACATTGTCTGCGACGAACTCCTCTATTCGGTGACGGGAGATTTCACCATATTCACTGTTGCGTTCCGCGGTCATAAGGACCGTCAGCCCTTCTTTCTTCAGCGCGGTCGCAATACGTAGAAGTTCGCGGCGCACTGCCGTCTGCTCGGCTACGAAATGATCGAAAAGTTGGGTAACCGAATCGAGCACGATGCGCTTTGCCCCGGCGCTTCGGCTCGCGTGCAGAATGCGGGTCAGAAGACCGGCGAGGTCGAAATCGCCCACAACCACCTGGTCCTGATCGCGCGGGCTCGCATCGACGAAAACAAGCTTGTCCGCCGCTCGCCAGCCGCGGATGTCCCAGCCGAAGCTCGCCATGTTTACCTCGATCTCGGTTGGCGACTCCTCGAAAGTGACGAAGACACCGGCCTCATTGAGACCGGTGATGCCATGCGCCAGGAACTGCGTGGCGAATACGGTCTTGCCGCTACCGGGCGTGCCGCCCACGATGGTGGTGCGTCCGCGCGGCAAGCCACCCATCACCAAGTCGTCAAAAGCCTCGATCCCTGTATTGACGCGTTCAAGAACCGGGTCGATAGAGATCTCATCCGTCGCGGTCATGAATATCATCCTTCTTGCGAAAACCGAAATAGTCCAGAACCTGAGCGATATTGCTGATGTCGCCCACCAGACGGCGCGGGGGATCGGCGGATTCGTCGGAGAGCGTCGGCGTTGCTAGTATCCCTGCTCGCTCCGCCTCATGAGGATGTTCCAGGATATCGAAGATCTGGATTTCAATGGATGCGCTCATCTCCTCGATTATCTTCAGGCGGCTTTCCAGTGCCCGACGAGCACCGGGCGTGTCTCCGGCGATGTAGAGCCGGAGAAGGGGATGGGCCCCTGAAGCGGGCGGTTGTTCCGGGTTCATATCTCACGCTGGTTGCACGGGTTCAGTATCGACGTGCTCTACGCGACACGCCAGCAATTCAACCGCAGGGCTTTGTTGTCCGCCTTGGGCGATCTTCTAGCATTTCGCCTGGAGCCGACGCGCCACAGCTCGCGCTCGATGGGGCCTGGATCAGCACCCCTGTCACTTCTTAGACATTCGCGCTTTGCGCGTCTGCGCACTAGTGGACATTTCTCCGGTTATTGGGATATGGGCCGCAAGCGATCGTTCGGAGGAGTGTAAATGGAAGCCCGCGCCCACATAGACTCCGGCATGATCGGCAACAATCTTCTGCGGGCACTCACCGCGGCAGATTGGGCAATCCTCGAGCCTTGGCTGGATGAGTGGTCGGCCCCCACCGGAACACTGCTTTATGAACCTGGCGACACGGTTCGCCATGCATACTTCCCGAGAGGTCCCAGCCTGATTTCCTATCTCGTCGTGCTGAGCGACGGGCGTGCGATCGAGACGGCTCTGGTCGGACGAGAAGGGGCAATTGGCGGAGTTGTCAGCCAAGGCAGGCTCCCAGCTTACGCTCGCGCTGAAGTACAATTGGGAGGTTCGTTCTTCCGCATCGACCTGCTTGACCTTGAAGAGGCGAAGTCCAGGTCGTCGACGCTACGGAATCTGTTCGCGCGGTACGCGGACTGCCTGATGGCGCAGATGTTCCAGTCCGTCGCCTGCAATGCCGCGCATTCGATCGAGCAACGGACAGCGAAATGGCTGCTGGCCGCCATTGATCGGACGGGCACTCCCGATCTGGCGCTGACACAAGAACAGCTCGCCGTAATGCTCGGAGTCGGCCGGAGCTATTTGAGCCGCGTCATACGCGATCTGAAAGAACACGGTCTCATTGAGACCCATCGTGCCCGGATCGTCGTTCGCAAGGTCGACGGCCTGCGGTGGCTTGCTTGCGAGTGCAATGCGGCGGTCAGTCATCACTTCGACGAAGTATTGAAGGGCGTCTATCCCCTGCCGACCAACGGCTCGTCTGGCCGATAGCACAAACGGCTCGCCATATATGTCCTTAAGGTGAGTCCCTGGACGCCGAGGCTTGGACTACTATCTCGGCAAGCCGGCGCCGATCCAGGCATTCGACGAATTGACCGGGTCGGCTCAGGCCGCCGCGGATGGGCTGGGCGGAACCGTTGCGTGGTCAAGCCGCGCTTGCGCCCAGCCTTGTCCCAGCCTCTTCAAGACCCGAGCGCGGCCTCGACAAGCCGCTTGGCGTCCGGCCCCGACCACTCGGCCGGGCCGTTCATATGGGCGATCAGGCAGCCTTCGCCGTCGATCAGCATGGTGACGGGCAGGCCGAGCGCCAGGCCGCGCGTCTTGAGCTCGTTGAACAGCGCCATCGTCGAATCCCTGTAATAGCCGAGCGCCTCGACGCCGGTGTCCTTGAGGAACTTCTTCGGCTTCACGTCGTCGCCGGCATCGACGTTGACGGCGACGACCTGGAACGCATCGCTGCCTTTCTCCTTCTGCAAGGCGTCCAGCGCCGGCATTTCGGCGCGGCATGGCGCGCACCATGTCGCCCACAGATTGAGCAGCACCGTCTTGCCGGCATGGTCGGCGATGGTCATCGGCTTGCCGTCCGGGCCGTTGAAGGCGAGGCTCTTCATCGATTGCGGCGGATCGGCTGGCAAGAGCGCCGCGACCTCGCCGGTGGCGGCTGCGGCGATCTTCTTGGCGCGTTCGCTCTTGGCGGCGCAGGCGACATCGTCCTTGCTGTCTCCGACGGCGACTTGCGACGCGGCGTTGTTGCCAGACTGGCTCTCGCTGACATATACCGCGACCGCGCCGGCCAGCGCTCCCGCCACCAGGGCGGCGAGGATCAGGCGCGGGGCCGGGAAAAATCTGTTTCCGTCTGCCATGTTCTCAAAACTGCTCCGAGCACGGGTTTTATAGCCATGAGCGACAAGAAGACCAGCAACCAGATGTGGGGCGGACGATTTGCCTCGGGTCCGGCCGCGATCATGGAAGCAATCAACGCATCGATCTCGTTCGACCGCAAACTCTATGCGCAGGACATCAGAGGTTCGATCGCCCATAGCGCGATGCTGGCGCAAACGGGCATTATTTTGGCGGCCGATCAAGAGAAAATCGCTCACGGCCTGAACACGATCCTGAAAGAGATCGAGGCGGGCACGTTTGAATTCTCGACCAGGCTGGAAGACATCCACATGAACGTCGAGGCCCGCCTCGCCGAGCTGATCGGTCCGGCCGCCGGCCGGCTGCACACGGCCCGCTCTCGCAACGACCAGGTTGCAGTGGACCTCCGGCTCTGGGTCAAGGACGAGTGCTTTCGCGTCGCCGAGGCCTTGAAGGGTCTCATCAGTGCGTTGCTGGAGCGGGCCGAGCAGCACGCCGCGACGGTGATGCCGGGCTTCACCCATATGCAGGCGGCGCAGCCGGTGACATTCGGCCACCACTGCATGGCCTATGTCGAGATGTTTTCGCGCGACCTGTCGCGGGTGCGCGACGCCATCGAACGCATGGACGAGAGCCCGCTCGGTGCAGCAGCCCTTGCCGGCACCAGCTTTCCGATCGACCGCCACCAGACCGCCAGTGCGCTCGGCTTCCGCGAGCCCATGCGCAATTCGCTGGACAGCGTCTCGGACCGCGATTTCGCGCTGGAATTCCTGGGACTGGCGGCCATATGCGCCACGCATCTGTCGCGGCTGGCGGAAGAAATCATCATCTGGTCAACGCCGCAATTCGGCTTCATCAGGCTGTCGGACAGCTTCTCCACCGGCTCCTCGATCATGCCGCAGAAGAAGAACCCCGACGCCGCCGAACTGGTGCGCGGCAAGACCGGGCGCGTCACCGGCCATCTGGTCGGCCTGCTGACGGTGATGAAGGGCATGCCTTTGACCTATGGCAAGGACATGCAGGAAGACAAGGAATCGGTGTTCGATGCCGCCGAGACGCTCGACCTGATGCTGGCGGCGATGACCGGCATGGTCTCCGATATGACGGTGAACGCGGCGGCGATGAAGAAGGCTGCCGGCTCCGGCCACGCAACCGCGACCGACCTTGCCGACTGGCTGGTGCGCACGCTCGGCCTGCCGTTCCGGGAAGCGCATCATGTCACGGGACGGGCGGTGGCGCTGGCCGAAGAGAAGAAGCTGAGCCTGGAGAAGCTTGCGCTGGAAGACTTGCAGTCGATCCACCCCGGCATCACGAAGGACATTTTTTCGGTGCTGGCCGTGCAGAACTCTGTGAAGAGCCGCACCTCCTTCGGCGGCACCGCACCGTCGGAAGTCAGGAAGCAGATCCGCTACTGGAAAAAGCGGCTGGCCAAGGCGTGATGCCGGACATTGCGGCCAGCCATATCCCGGATATTGCAACCGCCAATATCCACGATATTGCAACGGCAATATCCAGGGTGCAATGCGCCGAGAACTCGGCTAAAAGCAGCGGCGGAAAAAAGTTTCGGACGGATGGATCGATGACCGGAAGCAGGATTTTGGTGACACTGACGCTGCTTGCGGCGGTTGCCGCCGTTACGGCTTGCGGCAGAAGGTCCGGTCTCGACACGCCTTACGAGGCGGCCGTGCAGGCGCGCAAGGACGCCGAGAAGGCACACCAACCCGTGCCGCCGGAACCGGAAAAACCGGTCGCGGACAAGAAGTTCATTCTCGACCCGCTGCTCTAGAGCCGGTCAGAGCGGTTTAGAGTGCTAAACCCGCTCCTACCCTGCTCCAACTTTTCGGAACCACTCTCGTGAACCATTTCGACTACCGCGACGGCGTGCTTCATGCCGAGGACGTGGCGATATCGGACATCGCCGCAACCGTCGGCACGCCATTCTACTGCTATTCGACGGCCACGCTGACCAGGCACTACCACGTCTTCGTCCAGGCATTTGCCGGGCTCGATGCACTGGTCTGCTACGCCATGAAGGCGAATTCCAATCAGGCGGTGCTCAAGACCCTGGCCAGGCTCGGCGCGGGAGCCGACGTGGTGTCGGAAGGCGAGTTGCGGCGCGCGCTGGCAGCCGGCATCCCGGCCAGCAAGATCCTGTTCTCCGGCGTCGGCAAGACCGCGCGTGAGATGGACTTTGCGCTGGCAGCCGGCATCCTGTGCTTCAACGTCGAATCCGAGCCCGAACTCGAACTGCTCTCGTCGCGCGCCGTTGCCCTGGGCAAGGTGGCGCCGGTCTCGCTGCGCATCAATCCGGATGTCGACGCCAGGACGCACAAGAAGATCTCGACAGGCAAAGCCGAGAACAAGTTCGGCATCCCATGGCAGAAGGCGCGTCAGGTCTATGCGCGCGCGGCTGAATTGCCGGGCATCAAGGTCACCGGCATCGACACCCATATCGGCAGCCAGATCACCGAGCTGCAACCCTTCGACGATGCCTTCGCGCTTTTGGTGGAACTGGTCGGCGCGCTGCGCGCCGACGGCCATGCCATCGAGCATGTCGATCTCGGCGGCGGTCTCGGCATTCCCTACCGCGTCGACAACAACCCGCCACCGCTCCCCGACGCCTACGCGCAGATCGTCCGCAAGCACGTCACCAAGCTTGGCTTGAAGGTGATGTTCGAGCCGGGCCGGCTGATCGTTGGCAATGCCGGTATCCTCGTCTCGCAAGTGATCTTCGCCAAAGAAGGCGATGCCAAGAATTTCCTCGTCGTCGACGCCGCCATGAACGACCTGATCCGGCCGACGCTCTACGACGCTTTCCACGACATAAGACCGGTGGTGCTGCCCCCCGCCGACGCGCCGCGCATGACGGTCGATATCGTCGGCCCGGTCTGCGAGACCGGCGACTATCTCGGCCTCGACCGCGACCTGCCAAAGCTCAAGTCCGGCGACCTGATCGCCATCGCCACCGCCGGCGCCTATGGCGCGGTGCAGGCGGGCACCTACAACACCCGCCTGCTGGTGCCGGAAGTGCTGGTCGACGGCGATCGTTTCCACGTCGTGCGCCCGCGCCAGACCTATGACGAACTGATCGGCCTGGATTCGATCCCCGACTGGCTTGCATACTAGCTATAGCCGGTTCTGGATGAGCGCTCTTGTCTCGGCGATCCTGTCCTCGTCGCGGCGATAGAATGTCCATTGCTTGATGCGCTTGGCCCGTAACAGCCCTGCCTGCGTGAGCACACGCATGTGCTCGCTGAGCGTCGCCTGGGTAATGCCGAGCTTTTCGGCGATCAGCAGCGCACAGACGCCGTCCTCGACCAGATCGCCATCCGCCTGGGCCGGGAAATGCGCGCGCGGATCCTTCAGCCAGTCGAGGATCCGCAGCCTTCGTTCGTTGGCAATCGCCTTGAACACGTCAACCTCTTGCATTTAGGCATTTTGCCAAGTTACTAATTGCTGTCAATCCCAAGGAGATGGCCATGACCAACGGCAACACCATAACGCGCGAACGCATCGCGATGATGGAACCGCGCATCCGTCGCTATGTGCGCCACACGCCGGTGCTGCGCGTCGACATGGCCGACTTCAACCGGCCGCCGCTGGCGGTCGATCTCAAACTCGAATGCCTGCAGCATTCCGGTTCGTTCAAGGCGCGCGGCGCGTTCACCAATCTTCTCGAGCGGCAGGTCCCCGGGGCCGGTGTCGTCGCCGCCTCGGGCGGCAATCATGGAGCGGCGGTGGCGTATGCCGCCATGCGTCTCGGCCACAGGGCGACCATCTTCGTTCCGGAGGTGAGCCCGCCGGCCAAGCTGGAGCGCATTCGCAGCTACGGCGCCGAGCTGGTCGTCGGCGGCGCCCGCTATGCCGAGGCGCTGGCCGCCAGCGAACGTTTCGCCGAGCAAACCGGCGCCTTGCAGATCCACGCTTTCAACCAGGAGGAAACGCTTATCGGGCAAGGCACGCTCGGGCTGGAAATCGAGAACGACCTGCCTGAGATCGACACTTTGCTGGTCGCCGTGGGCGGCGGCGGCCTGATCGGCGGCATCGCCGCCTGGTTCGCCGGCCGTATCCGCATCGTCGCCGTAGAACCCGAGGGCGCGCCGACACTCTATCGCGCCCTCGAGGCCGGCCATCCGGTCGATGCGCCGGCCGAGGGCATCGCCGCCGATTCCCTGGCGCCCAAACGCGTCGGCGAGATGATGTTCCCGATCGCCGAGGCCTTCGTGGAACGCTCCATCCTGGTCAGCGACGACGACATCGTCGTCGCCCAGAAGGCGCTGTGGGACCGGGTGCGGATCATCTCGGAACCCGGTGGCGCCGCGGCGTTCGGCGCCATCCTGTCCGGCCGCTATGCGCCGGCACCCGGCGAACGGCTCGCCGTCCTGGTCTGCGGCGCGAACGCAAACCCGGCGAAATTCTGATCGCTGCGCCTTTCTCTCCTTCACGTTTTTCAGGAACTGCCTCGCCTTCGCCGCGTTTGCTGGGTATTCTTCGAGTCGTGAGGTTCGGGCCATCCCGCCCGCTCCCGTGGAAGGGCCGATGACGGAACGACCGATCTTCAGCAGCGATCGCGGTCTCGCCGGGCGCCTGGCGCTCAGCCGGCTGGCGACGCGGGTGTCGATGATGGTCGAACGGGGCTGGCCGCTCCTGCTGCCGCTTCTCGTCGTCGCCAGCCTGTTTCTCAGCATTTCCTGGCTAGGGCTTTTCCCGCGCCTGCCCGATGCCGCGCGCATCGGGCTGGTCGCCGCCTTCGGCGTCGCGACACTGGCCGCGCTCTACCCGCTACGCTTTTTCCGCATGCCGGGCGGCGCCGAGATCGACCGCCGCATCGAGGCGGCCAACCATTTGCTGCACCACCCCGTCCAGACCCAGACGGACCGGCCGAGTGGTCGCGAAAGCAGCTTCTCGCAGGCGCTGTGGCGCGAGCACCAGAAGCGCATGGCCGACAGGCTCGACAGCCTCGGCGCCGACGTGCCGCGCACGCGCGTGCCGGAACGCGATCCCTGGGGGTTGCGTGCCGTGGCGGCGCTTCTGCTGGTCACCGCCTTCGCTTTTTCCTTCGGACCGACCGGTGGCCGGATAGCCGACGCGTTCCGCGCCCAGGACGCGCATGACGCCGTGCCGCCGCGCATCGATGCATGGGTGACGCCGCCCGTTTATACCGGCAAGCCGCCGATCTTCCTGACCGCAGACGCCAACCAGGCGGCGCCGGCTTTCCACGTTCCCGAAGGCAGTGATGTTTCGCTGCGCGTCACCGGCGGCTCGGGCGAGGAGACGCTTGCCTATGCCGACAAGAATGGCAATGCCCGCGCCATCGATCCCGCCGACCCGCAGACGGCCGCGGCCAAGCCGGCGGCAAGCCCGGCAGCGCAGTCCAAAGTACGCCAGTTCATCGGCAAGCTGGCGAGCGATGGCACGCTGACGCTGAAGTCGGGCGAGGACCAACTCGGCCGTTGGGCCTTCGCGGTGATCCCGGACAAGCCGCCGCAGATCCGTTTCGTCGGCGAGCCGAAGCGCGCTGTCAACGGCGCTTTCGAGCTCAACTACCAGATCGACGACGATTATGGCGCCGCCAACGCCAAGGCCGTGTTCGCGCTCGCCGATCCGCAGGCTCCCGATGCGCGTCCGCTCTACGGTCCGCCTGACATGCCGCTGACGCTACCGCGCCGCGGCGGCAAGGCGAATGCCGCCAGGACCTCGAAGGACCTGACCGAACACGTCTGGGCTGGCGCCGAGATCAAGCTGACGCTGGTCGCCACCGACGATGCCGGGCATACGGCGAGCAGCGAAACCAAGACGTTGGTGATGCCGGAGCGGCCGTTCTCCAATCCGCTGGCGCGGGCCGTTATCGAGCAGCGCCGCCTGCTGGCGCTCGACGCCAACGCCAAGCCGCGCGTGCTCGACCTGATGGATGCGATCACGCTGCGGCCCGAGGACACGTTCGACAACATGTCCCACTACCTCGCCATCATGAGCGCGCGCAGCCGGTTGAAGATGGCCGACAGCGACGACCAGTTGCGCAACGAGGTCTCCTATCTCTGGGAAATCGCGCTCGGCATCGAGGAGGGCAATCTCTCGGCTGCCGAGAAGCGGCTGCGCCAGGCGCAGCAGGCGTTGCAGGATGCTATCAAGAACGGCGCCAGCGACGCGGAGATCGAAAAGGCGATGAAGGAACTGCGCGAGGCGATGAACCAGTTCCTGCAGGAATTCGCCGAGCGCGCCAAGCAGAATCCCAACGCCCCGCAGATGCAGCAGAACGGCCAGGAACTACGCCAGAGCGACATCGACCGCATGATGGACCAGATCGAGAACCTGGCGAAGTCCGGCGATCGCGACAAGGCGCAGCAATTGCTGTCGCAGCTGCAGGACATGATGAACAACCTCCAGGCCGGCCGCCAGCAGCAGGGTGGCCAGCAGGACAGCCAGATGCGCCAGCAGATGGACAAGCTCGGCGACATCCTGCGGCGCCAGCAGGAGATGATGAACGACACCTTCCGCATGGACCAGATGCAACGCGGCGAGCGCCAGCGCGGCCAGAACCGCGATGAACAGCTCGGCGAAGGCGGCGGCGAGGATCAGGACAGACCGGGCGCAGGCGAGAACCGCGATCCGCTCGCCGGGCAAAAGCCGATGACGCCGCAGGAATTCGCCGATGCGCTGAAGCAGTTGCAGGAAGGCCAAGGCCAGCTGAAGAACGACCTTGAGCAGTTGAAGAAGGGGCTCGAGGGCATGGGCATGGAGCCCAATGAAGGCTTTGGCGAGGCCGGCAAATCAATGGGCAATGCCGAGCAGGCCCTGGGCGATGGTGAAGGTGATCAGGCCGTTGGCCACCAGGGGCGCGCGCTGGAGGCGCTGCGCAAGGGCGCCAAGGACATGATGAAGCAGATGCAGGCGATGCAGGGCGACGAAGGCGGCAGCCAGGAAGGCGGTCGCCAGCAGAACGCCGATCGCGATCCGCTCGGCCGGCCGCGTGCCAGCCAGGGTCCCGATTTCGGCGATTCGGTGAAGGTGCCGGACGAGATCGACGTGCAGCGCGCCCGCCAGATCCTGGAAGCGATCCGCAAGCGGCTCGGCAATGCGCTCAGCCCCGATATCGAGCGCAGCTATCTGGAACGGCTGCTGGAACTGAAATAGGGATCGCCGCCGCGGCATCCGCTGGGAGCGGCTGCAACATCATGCCCAAACTCGGCACAGTGACGCCCATCCTGCGCATCTTCGACATTGCCAAGGCCCACGAGTTTTACGTCGGCTTCCTCGGCTTCCAGGTGCTGTGGGAGCACCGCTTTGACGACAACGCGCCGCTTTACATGGCGGTCGGCCGTGACGGCTGCATCCTGCATCTGAGCGAACACCATGGCGACGGCGCGCCCGGCATCGCCATGCGCATCAAGGTCGAGGACATCGCCGCCCTGCATCGCGAACTGATCGGCAGAGCATACCGTTTCGCCAGGCCGGGCCTGGAAAAGACGCCGTGGAAGACCCGCGAGGTGTCGGTTGCCGATCCGTTCGGCAACCGGCTGCATTTCTACGAGGATGCGGCCGGCTGAGTCTGCCTGTTGACGAACGCCTCGCGGATCGCCTCTTGCATGCCGTCGATCGCCTCGCCCGACGCATTCGGGTTGCGATGCATCACCACATTCGAGGAATCGATGTCGCCGAAACCGTCGGCGGACGTCAACTCGCGGCAGCCGTCCGGAATGTTGCTGCGCGAAATCGGTGCGATCGCCAGTCCCGAGGTGACGGCAAGCTTCAGGCCGCCGGTCGTGTCGCTGGTGTAGGCGACACGATAGCCGAGCCCGCGCTGCTCGAGCGATTTGATGGCGAAATCCTTGCACCAGCCGGCCCGGTTATAGAGAGCGATCGGCACCGGACGCTCCTCATGCATGTTATGCAGGATCGATGTCACCCACACCGTCGGATCATGCATCAGCACTTCGCCGCCTGAAGGATCCTGCCATTCGAACACCACGCAAAGATCGAGTTCGCCGGCGGCAAGCGCCGCTATCTGCGCCCCCGAATGGGCATAGCGCACGGTGACCTCGACCTTGGTGTGCCGCTTCGAGAACGCGCCGAGCGCGCGCGACAGGATGGCATGGCCGTATTCTTCCGGAATGCCGATCCGCACCGGCCCGCCGAGCGGCGCCGCCGCCATCGACGCGGCCGTCTCGTCGAGCAGTGAGACGATGCGGCGGGCATTGACAATCAGCTCGCCGCCGCGCCGCGTCAGCGCCACGCCGCGCGACCCGCGCTCGAACAGGCTGTCGCCGATGACGCTTTCGAGCTTCTTCATCTGCATCGAAACCGCCGATTGGGTGCGGCCGGCCTGCTCGGCCGCCTTGGTGAAATTGCCTGCTTCGACAATGGCCACGAAGGTGCGCAGGAGATCGCTGTCGAGAGTGGGTCGCATCCCGTCCGCCATAAGGAATTTTGATTGCTGGTATCATTCCAATTCGTTTGCAACATGTCAAACACGGGATGATAGTTGCTACACCCATTGGATATGTGGCTGAGGATTCGGCCACGGCCCAATCAAGAGTCCTCACTCATGCCCGCTGCCCGAAACGGTGGCGGGTTCTTTTTAGCTTGCTGCAAGCTTGCTTGCGCCCTGGTACGGGAGCTTGGGATCCTCATGCGCAATCGGATGGTGCTCGGCATGCTGAGCCTGTGCCTGGGCGTGTTGGTCTTCTCGCTGCAAGACCCGCTCGTCAAGGCGGTGTCGGGCGGCTACTCCGTGACCGAGGTGATGGCCATCCGCGCGATCGTCGCCCTGCCGATCCTGATTGTCCTCGTCCATGCCGATGTCGGGCTGCGAGCGATCCTGTCGCGGCGGTTCGGCATGCTGACCATGCGCGCCTTCATTCAGTTCACCTCCTACACCATGTACTACCTCGCCATCGCCGCCTTGCCCCTGGCCGATGCCGTGGCGCTCTATTTCATGGCCCCGCTCTGCATCATGGTGCTGGCCGGGCCCTATCTTGGCGAACGGGTCTCCTGGCAGGCGCTGGCGACCGTGTTGATCGGGCTGCTTGGCGTCGTCGTGATGCTGCGCCCGGGTGCGGGACTGTTCGACTGGGCGGCGCTGCTGTCGCTGGGCTCCGCGGTGCTCTACGGCTTCTCGCAACTGATGGCGCGTAAGATCGGCGACACCGAATCTTCGACTGTGATGGCTTTCTACCAGAACGGTGCCTATCTCGCCGGCGCCGCACTGGTCGCAAGCCTGTTCTGGCTTGCCGGCATCAATCATGCCGCCCATCCCAGCCTGGAATTCCTGGTGCGGCCCTGGCTGTGGCCGACGCTGCCGGATTTCCTCAAGATGGCCGCCTGCGGCTTCGTCGCCTCCGCCGGCATGATCTTGCTGTCGCAGGCCTACCGGATGGCGCCGGCAAACCGCGTCGCCACCTTCGAATACACCGGCATCCTGTGGTCGCCGCTGTGGGGTTTTCTGTTCTTCGCCGAAGTGCCGCGGTCGACGACCGTGATCGGCGCCGCCCTTATCATCGGCGCCGGCCTGCTTGCGCTCAACACCGGACGGCGCAAGCTCCCCGTACTCGTCGCTGCCGATCCCGCCTGATCAGGCGAAAATGCTCAGCGCCCGTTCGACGCGTGAACGGATTTCGGCCAGCGTGAACGGCTTCTGCACGACGTCGAGGATGATGCCGTTCAGTTCCTCGGCGCGCTCGCGCTGATCGGCATAGCCGGTCATCAGCAGGATCTTCATCGACGGGAAAAATGCCGAAGCTGCAATCGCCATCTCGATGCCGTCCATCTCGGGCATGCGGATGTCGGAGACGACGAGATCGTAGCCGCCCTTCGCGGCGCGTATCAGCGCCAGTCCTTGCGCGCCGTCGGCGGCGATGTCGATTGCGTGCCCGGCGCGTTCGAGCGCCCGGGCTGCGAGGGTGCGGACGGACTCATCGTCCTCAACGATCAGAAGCTTTGCCATGGCCGGCATGTTTGGCGAGCAAACGTTGACTTTTTCTGAAGGGCCCGGCGCTCCGGCATGGGTTATTTTCTTGAAGCCGTTAAGGCCTTTTTCAGTATTTGCCGCTGCCTCACGCATCGCCTTTGACGACGCCGACGAACGGCAGTTCGCGAAAGGCGTGCGCGACATCCATGCCGTAGCCGACGACGAAATAGTCGGGGCAGTCGAATCCGACATAATCGGCATTGAGGGTGGTCTGGCGACGCATGCGCTTGTCGAGCAGCACCGCGATGGCGCAGCTTCTGGCGCCGCGTGACAGCATCAGGTCGCGGGTGAAGCTCAGCGTTTTGCCCGACTCCAGAATGTCGTCGATCAGAAGCACGTCGCGGCCGGCGACCTCGTTGTCGATGTCGCGCAGCACCCTCACCTCGCCGCTTGTGGTGCCGGCGCCGTAGCTGGAGATGAAGATGAACTCGACCTCTGGCGACAGGCCGACATCATGCATGGCGCGGATAAGGTCTGCGGCGAAGATGAACGAGCCCTTCAGCACCGAGATCACCAGAAGATCGTGATAGTCGTGCCCGGCGATCTCCTTGGCGAGTTCGAGATTGCGTCGGGCGATGGCCGACGCCGAAAACAGGACCTCGATGTCCTTGCCGCGCACAACTGGCATTCTTCGTCCCTTCAAGATTTTCAAAGGCCTTCGCGCACAGGAAGCGCTGACATCAGCCGTTTGCGGGCCGGCCTCACCTGTCGCACATGCTATTCCGCGAAGGTGACCGACACCGTCCTTACGCCGTTTCTAGGGACGTCGAGCCGGCTGGCAAAGCCGAATCTTTCACTTGGCGCCAATGAGCGGCTGGATGTCCCCAAAGTATAGCGCGTTGTGCGCCCGTCATTGCCGGTGACGCGGATCTCGAGCGGCGGCAGCGTCGCCGGACTTGCACCGTCATTCGCGGCCTCGCCGTCGACGAACAGCACGGGGTTCGCCCCAGACGCGTCCACGCGGGACGTCACCCCTGAAATGCTCAACGCCGAGCCCGGTCCGCCCGCGAGGGGCGGCGCCTGGCGCACCAGTGCGTGCCCGCCGGAAACCCAGAAGGCGGCAAAGACGGCGCCGATACCGGCGATCCAGAAGATCGGCCCGCCGCGCGGCGCCGGTGGCCGCACCGGCGGCGGCTCGGGCTTGCGCAGCATGTCCATGCCTTCGAGGGATGGCATGGACATCACGCGCCGCGGTGAAATGGCCTCGGCATGGGGCGCGGCCCGCGGCACCACCACATAGTCGGCATCGACGATATCCGCCGCGCCAGCGCGCAGGATACGCTCCGGCGCGGCATTTGCCGGCGGATCGGTCATGATTTCGCCGGAAACCGGGCGCGCGGTTCGATCCTCAGCCATCATGGCCCCAGCATTGCAGCACGTTCGCTTTTCGTTTCTTTTGCGTAAAGGCAAATGGTTAATGCTTCCCCACCGGAGCCCTTGTGACGAGCCGAAACAACCCGCTAATTAACCGCCGGTTAACCATGCCGGCCGATGGTCTTTTCCCAGAACAGGCCGGCTTGCCGCCGACGGATTCCGATTTCAGGTCAAATCGACCTGAAATCTGAATCCGCCTCCGAATTAGAGTGATAGAGCATGATGTCGCCCGAAAACCGCCTCACACTTTTCGGCATCACGCTCTAGGAATTTCAGGTCGCCGAAAGTGATTCGCTTCGAAAATGTCGGCCTCCGCTATGGCATGGGTCCGGAAATCCTCCGCGACATTTCCCTGCACATACCGGAGCGCTCGTTCCAGTTCCTGAGCGGGCCTTCGGGCGCCGGCAAGACGACGTTGCTGCGGCTTCTCTTCATGTCGCTGAAGCCGACGCGTGGGCTGATCACCATCTTCGGCAAGGACCGCTCCCGCATCTCGCGCGCCGAACTGCCGCATCTCAGGCGCCGTATCGGCGTGGTGTTCCAGGATTTCCGCCTGCTCGACCACATGACCACCTATGAGAATGTCGCGTTGCCCTTGCGCGTGCGCGGGCGCGAGGAAGCGAGCTATCGCACCGACGTCACCGAGCTGTTGAAATGGGTCGGGCTCGGCGAACGCATGCATGTGCTGCCGCCGGTCCTGTCGGGCGGCGAGAAGCAGCGGGCCGCGATCGCCCGCGCCCTGATCGAGCAGCCGGAGATCCTGCTGGCCGACGAGCCGACCGGCAATGTCGATCCGCCGCTGGCGCGACGCCTGCTCAGGCTTTTCATCGAACTCAACCGCCTGGGCACCGCCGTGGTGATCGCGACCCACGATCTCGGCCTGATGGAGCAGGTCGATGCGCGCCGCATGATCCTGGCCGGCGGGAGGCTTGATATCTATGACTGAGCTTTCCGCCGAACACCTCGACGCACAGGCCGACGAAGCGGCCGCGCCAAGGCCGCGCGTCCAGCGCAAGATGGCGCCCATCGTGCCGGCGCAGAACATCGCCGGCCGCGCCCTGGTGCTGGTCATCGCCATCATGACCTTCCTGTCCTGCCTGACCTTCGGCGCGGTTACCCTGGTGCGCGACACCGCCTCGGTCTGGGAAAACCAGATCTCGCGCGAGGCGACGATCCAGATCAAGCCGGTCGACGGCCTCGACATGGAGGCAGCCCTTGCCCAGGCCTCGCAGATCGCCGGCGAATTCCCCGGCGTGAAGGCGACCAGGATCATCGACCGCGACGCCACCGCCAGATTGCTGGAGCCGTGGCTGGGTTCGGGCCTCAACATCGACGAACTGCCGGTGCCGCGGCTGATCATCGTCACCATCGACGAGAGCAACCCGCCCGATTTCGCCGCCATGCGCGCCGCGATCACGCCGAAGCTGCCGAGCGCATCGCTTGACGATCACCGCACCTGGGTGGACCGGCTGGTGGCCATGGCCCGCACCACGGTGACCATCGGTATCGCGGTGCTGGCGCTGATGCTCTCGGCGACGGTGCTGACCGTGGTGTTCGCCACGCGCGGCGCCATGGCCGGCAACGGCCACATCATCGAGGTGCTGCATTTCGTCGGCGCCGAAGCGCGTTTCATCGCCCGCGAGTTCCGTCGCCATTTCCTGATCACCGGCATGAAGGGCGCGGCCGCCGGCGGAGCCGCCGCGGTCGCCGTCTTCATCGTCTTTTCCTGGTGGTCCTCGCGCAACATGGCGACCCCGCAGGCCGACCAGGCGACTGCGCTATTCGGCAACTTCGCCATCGGCTCGGCCGGTTATCTCGGTGTCGTGCTGATGGTGCTGGTCATCGGCGGGCTGACGGCTGCAACTTCGCACGCCACCGTCGTTGCCTATCTCAGCGACATCGACGTGCGCCAGCCTGAAGCATGACGACGTCGAATAACCAGGATCGATCACGCATGAAGAACCGCCGTAACGCAAATTGCGATTTTTACCTACCAAAGGCCGCATTTCGGGATTAACCATGCCATGATGGAGGTGCGGGACTCGACCAGTACCGTTGGACCGATGCCGGCGTTGGCGGCGCGTCCGCATGGACGCGGCCGGGTTTCGGCCGTGCTGCGCGTTTCTTCTTTCGCCTTGCTTGCCCTGGTCGCCCTGTTTGCCGGCGGCTTCGGCTGGTTCGCCAACACCGTCAGCCATCTGACCACCCCTGCCAACCCGGCCAAGGCCGACGCGATCATCGTGTTGACCGGCGGCCAATCGCGCCTCGATGCGGCGATGGAACTGCTGGCGTCCGGCAAGGGCGCGCGGCTTTTGATCAGCGGTGTGCATCCCTCCGCCAGCCGGCGTCAGCTTCAGGCCGCGACCGGCGGTGACATCAGGCTGTTTTCCTGCTGCGTCGACATCGACCGCGCCGCGCTCGACACGATCGGCAATGCCGAGGAAAGCGCCAAATGGGTCGAGAGCCATGCCTATGGCACGGTGATCCTCGTCACCAACAATTACCACATGCCGCGCAGCCTGCTGGAAATGGGCCGGCTGCTGCACAAGGCCAAGCTCGAACCCTATCCGGTGGTCAACAGCAATCTCGACAATGGCGGCTGGCTGACCAAGCCGCGGGCATTGCGCGTGCTGTTCACCGAATACAATAAATATCTGCTGGCATTGGCGCGCGGCATCGTTCCGGTGAAGCCGACGCCGGACGGCATCGCGTTGGCCGAGATCGCCGCCGGCAGCTGAACCTGCTCGTCATTTGGTGACGACGGATCCCGGCGCCTGCCGCAGGCGAGCGACTTCCTGTTCGAGCCGTTCGATCCGCCTGTCGCGTTCGGCCAGCGCCGCCGCCACGTCAGCGGCCTCGAAGCGCTGCGGAATGTGCTGCGGACAATTCGCATCCCAGGTCGCCACGGTGAACAGGATGACCTGTTCGGGCCGTGCCGCATAATCCCGCGGCATCAGCCTCGCCATCAGCTCGGCGTCGCCTTCCACCACACGCGCCGTGCCCCAGATCTTGACACGCCGGCGATGGGCATAGTCGATGAGGAACAGGAAGGCCTGCGGATTGTCGGCGAGATTGCCCTGGGTGATGAACTGTCTATTGCCGGCGAAATCGGCGAAGCCGATCGTCTTTTCATCGAGCACCTTGAGGAAGCCGGCCGGCCCGCCGCGATGCTGGATATAGGGCTGGCCAACACCGTTGGCCGTCGACAGGAAGACGCTGGTCTGCATCTCGATGAAGGCCGCAAGGTCCGATGTAATCACCGACTGCCAGCCACCGCGCTCCTCGACCCGGGAATAGGCCTGGCGAGAGCCCTTGCGGGCCTGGATCGCCTTGACGGTCGGCGTGAAAGCGACGTCGCTGGTAAAAGCATGCGCGTCCATCGGTAGCCTTTCTTACCCGGAGAGGTTAAAGCCCGAGTTCAGACAGCGACGGATGGTCGTCCGGCCGTCGGCCGAGCGGCCAGTGATATTTACGGTCGGCAGCGCCGATCGGCAGGTCGTTGATGCTGGCGATGCGCAGCCGCATCAGCCCATATTCGTCGAATTCCCAGTTCTCATTGCCATAGCTGCGGAACCACGAGCCGCTGTCGTCATGCCACTCATAGGCGAAACGCACCGCGATACGGTTGCCATGGAAAGCCCAGACCTCCTTGATCAGCCGGTAGTCGAGTTCCCGGCTCCATTTGCGCGTCAGGAAAGCCTGGATGGCATCGCGGCCTTGCAGGAACTCGGCGCGATTGCGCCAGCGGCTGTCTACCGTATAGGCAAGCGCGACACGGGCTGGATCGCGCGAGTTCCAGGCATCCTCGGCCATGCGCGCCTTCTGCGCGGCGGTTTCCGCGGTGAATGGCGGCAGCGGCGGACGCTCTTGCGACATGACAATTCCTTTCTTGACCCGGGTCGTCTGCGTCACGGCCAATATGGAGGCTTCCATCAGACAGATGTAGATGCCATATTTGTAATCTATCCTTCCAATTTCCGGAAGAATCGATGGACCGGCTCGAAGCCATGTCGCTCTTTGTCGCCGCGGCGGAGGCCGGCAGCCTGTCTGCAGCCGCGCGCCGTTTTCGCATTCCGCTGGCGACGGTCAGCCGCAAGGTTTCCGACCTGGAACGGCATCTCAAGACCCGCCTTCTGAACCGCTCCACCCGCCGGCTGACGCTGACCGATGCGGGCCAGGCCTATCTTGCCGCCTGCCGCCGCATCCTGGGCGAGGTCGGCGAGGCCGAGCGCATGGCGGCCGGCGAATACAGCGCCCCGACGGGCGAACTGGCCATCACCGCGCCGGTCGTCTTCGGCCGCCTGCATGTGCTGCCGGTCGTGACCGGCTTCCTCGCCGCCTATCCCGACGTAGACATCCGCCTGACGCTGGCCGACCGCATAACCCAGTTGGTCGAGGACCATTTCGACCTCGCCATCCGCATCGGCCGGCTTCCCGACTCCAGTTTTGTCGCCATGCGGATCGGTACGATCCGCCGTGTCGTTTGCGCGAGCCCCGGCTATCTGGCCGAACGCGGCGCCCCGACGGCGCTTGCGGACCTCGAGTCCCACAGCTGCATTACCTTCGAAGGGCCGGGCGCGCTCTCGACATGGAGCTTCACCGTCGGGAAGGCCGAGATGCCGATTCGGGTCCGCTCGCGGCTTCAGGTCAACACCGCCGAAGCTGCGATCGATGCCGCGCTCGCCGGCGTCGGGCTGACGAGGGTGCTGTCCTACCAGGTCGACGCGGCGGTGCGGTCAGGCGCGCTGCGCGTGCTGCTGCGGGAGTTCGAACCGGAACCCTGGCCGGTAAGCCTGGTGCACGCAGGCCACGGCTTGCTGCCGGTCAAGCTGCGCGCATTTCTTGACTTCGCCGCCCCGCGCCTGAAAGAAAGGCTGGCGCGGCTGATGTAGCGCGGCTGGGCCGTGGGCGAAGCCGAAATGTCTTTCGGCGCCGTTCGGGGGCATCTTCGGCCATTTCCTTTTTGCGCCCGCTTGGTGTAACCAACGCACACCTCCTTACCGGGCCTCCCCCAATGCTCCAAGTCCGATCGCTGGCGTTCAACTTCGTCTTCTACATCAATCTGATCGTCCAGATGATCCTCTGGACTCCCTATTATTTCCTGTCGCCGCGCCATCGCGCCTGGTTCGTGCCGAAGTTCTGGTCGCGCACCTCGATGTGGCTCTACGACAAGATCGCCGGGACCAAGAGCGACATCACCGGGGTGGAAAATCTGCCCGAAGGTTCCTTCATCCTGGCGCCCAAGCACCAGTCCTTCTGGGACGCGATCGCCTTCTTCCCCTATCTCCAGGATCCACTCTACATTCTGAAGCGCGAGCTGACCTGGATTCCGTTCTTCGGCTGGTACATCCTGAAAATGCGCATGATCCCGGTCGACCGCGGCAGCCGCTCCAAGGCGCTGAAGGCGGTGGTTGCGGCGACCAAGGAAGAAATCGCGCGCAACCCGCGGCAGCTCATCATCTATCCCGAAGGCACCCGCCGCGCGCCCGGCGACGAACCCGCCTACAAATACGGCATCGTCGAAATCTATGCGCAGCTCGGCATTCCCGTGGTGCCGGTCGCCCATGTTGCCGGCCTCTATTGGCCGCGCCGCAAGTTCCTGCGCTATCCCGGCACCATCAAGGCGCGCTTCCTGCCGCCGATCCCGCCGGGCCTGGACAAGGAGGAATTCATGCGGCGGCTGATCGGCGAAACCGAAACCGCCTGCGACCAGTTCCTCATCGACGCGTCCCGTGCACCCAATCCGCCCGCCTTGCCGCCGACGGCGGTCAAGCGGCTGCGGGAACTCGGCGCCAAAGCCTGAAGTGCGGCCTTCGGCGCGCCGATGGCGGCTCGCGCAACGTTCAAGCGAACACAGCCAGTGCGGTCGTCAGCACCAGCGTCGCGGCAAAGACCAGATTGATGATGCGCGAAGCCACCGGCCTGCGAAGAAAGCGCGCGAAAGCAGCGCCCGCAAGCAGCCACACGGCATGGATGGCGACGATCATGCATGCGAGAGCGGTCAGCTTCGGCCCGGTGCCGATGGCGCCGGCGCCCGAATCCGCGGACGCGCCGGCGAACACCGCGGCGATGGCCACATAAGCCTTCGGGTTGGCCACCGCCAGCAGGAACCCGCCGGTGAATGTCGGTCGCGCGGCCTCGCCGGCATCCGCCGCCAGGGGCGGCGCGCTGGCAATCTTGAACGCGAGATAGAGGATATAGGCAGCCGACGCCGCGACAAGCAGCGGCGCGAGCGGCGGCATCGCGGCAAGCATGGCGCTCACCCCGCTTGCCACGACCAGAAGCACGGTGATCGTGCCCAGGATGACCCCCAAGGCGTAGCTCAGGGAACGGCGCAGGCCGAAAGCCGCGCCGACGGCGATGACGCTTATCGTCGCCGGTCCCGGGCTGCCCATGACGGCCGTAGCGGCAAGCATCAGCGCAACGAGCTGACGCCACATATCCGGCTGCGAAAAAAGCGGGCCTGCCATCCGCGCCTCCTGTCTTGCCAAGCGTCAATGACGGTATGGCAAGGTCGGGGCGACCGTCTTGGACGATCGTGCGCGCTGCTGACGGCTCAGCCGCTCGCCTTGTCGAGCTCGGCCATGTCGTCGGCGCTCAGCTCCAGCGACACCGCCTTGATCAGGCTGTCCATCTGTTCAGGCTTGGTGGCGCTGGCGATAGGCGCGGTGACGCCCGGCCGGGCAATGACCCAGGCAAGCGCCACTTCCGCCTGTTTGGCCGAATGCCTGGCGGACACCGCGTCGAGTGCCGCGAGGATGCGCATACCGCGCGCATTGAGGTAATCTTTCACGCCGCCGCCGCGCGGGCTTTGACCGAGATCGGCCTCGCTGCGGTATTTGCCGCTCAAGAAACCCTTGGCCAGGCTGAAATAGGTGATCACGCCGATGTCCTCCGCCATGCAGAGATCGCGCAGCGGGCCATCGAACGACGAGCGGTCGTAGAGATTGTATTCCGGCTGCAGCACTTCATAGCGCGGCAGGCTGCGCAGGCTTGCCACGTCGAGCGCGGCGCGCAACTGGCCGGCGTCGAGATTCGAGCAGCCGGCATAACGGATCTTGCCCTTGGCGAGGAGCTTTTCATAGGCGCCGAGGGTTTCCTCATAGGGCGTGGTTGGATCCGGCCAGTGCGACAGATAAAGATCGATGAACTCGGTCTGAAGCCGCTTCAGCGATGCATCGACGGCCTTTTCGATGTAAGCGGCGGACAGGTCCTTGTGGCCCTGCCCCATGTCTGAGCCCACTTTGGTGATCACCACGACCTTATCGCGGTTGCCGCGGTCCTTCATCCATTTGCCGATGATGGTTTCCGATTCACCGCCCTCGTGGCCGGGCACCCAGCGCGAATAGGCGTCCGCTGTGTCGACCGCGTTCAGGCCGGCGCCGACGAAGCGGTCGAGCAGGTCGAACGACGTCTTCTCGTCGGCGGTCCAGCCGAAGACATTGCCGCCCAGAACCAGCGGCGCGATGGAAAGGTCGGTGCGACCGAGACGGCGTTTCTGCAAGGCTGATCTCCGTGTTGGTGGGATTGGGCGGCTATCGCCCGTTGAGAGTCGGAGCCTAACCTAGGTCTCGCCGCATCGAGGTCAAAGACCTCGCCGGATTTTTCCGCAAGCCAGCGCTTCACAAAGGCGCGATCCGCCTGGCCACGTCTTCCAACCAGTGATCGCGGATGCCGAGCGCCCGGAGATGGTCCAGCGTGCTCGACACATAGTCCTCATTGTTGCCGGATTGGCCGACAGCGCCGCGCACCACATCAGCGGCGTGGGCCGCATCGAGCGCACCGGCATACTGCTCATGATTGCGGTCGACGATATAGGCCACGGCCTCGACCGTGCCGCCGCCGTCAAGGCGGACATTGAGCATGCGCTCGAGATAGACATTGGTGACCAGCTCGCGCTCACGCAGATAGGCGATGACCTCGTCCCGCAACTCGCCCGGCACCCGGAAAGCCAGCCCGACGCAGGAACCCCCGCGGTCAAGGCCGAGCACCAGCCCCGGACGTTCCCGCGTGCCGCGATGCACGAAGGAATAGACGCACAGCGCGCGACGATAGCCATGCAGGCGCGCCCGCCTTGTCTCGACATGCGCGAACCCCGGCCGCCATATCAACGAACCATAGCCAAACACCCAAAAATCGCCCATATCGCCGTGCCTGATTGCGTAAGAATGGCAACACCACACCGGAATCGGTGTTTTTTCCGTCCATCTCTGTCTACCTATTGTCGTTGCCAGAATCGACAGCCCGCCCACAGCCCCCATGCGTGAACGAGAACCGCAGCATGACGTCCACTGACGAACGCCAGCCGAAGCATCGCCGCCGCCTGTTCTGGCTTGCAGCGTTTGTCATCGCGCTGTTCGCCATCTACAGCGGCGGCTGGTTCTATCTCGCCGACAGGGTCCGGAGCGAAGCCGACAAGGCGGTCGCCACGCTCAACAAGAGTGGCATCGAGGCCGGCTGCGCCAATCTCCAGGTCAGCGGTTATCCCCTGAGCTTCGCCGTCTCCTGCGACAATCTTGCTTATGAGGACGACGCCAAGAACCTTGCCGCCTCTGCCGGCTCCTTCAACGCCGTCGCCCAGATCATCCAGCCGCTGTCGCCGGTCGCGGACCTGCGCGGTCCGCTCAGGACCTCGGTTCCGGGCATGGTGCCGCTGTGGATCGACTGGGATGATCTTAAGGCCAACGTCAAGCTCTCATGGCCGCTGCCGCGACGCATTTCGCTCACGGCCGAGGGCCTGTCCGGCCAGACCGATCCGGCCGACGACACCGATCCGGTGCAACTGTTCAGCGCCGGCAAGGCGGCGGGCCAGCTGCAGCCGAACGGCAGGGATATCGACTATATCGGCAGCTTCGGCGATCTGGAGATCGACCCCGATGCGATCGGGGGCCGCGTCCTGCCGCCGCTCGACGCCAGTGGCGAGGCGACGCTGAAGAACGGCCTGGCCCTGATCGGCACGCAACTGAAAAGCCTGCGCGGCCAGGCCGTCGAGATCCGCAGGCTCGATTTGTCGTCGGGCACGGCGCACGTCACCGTTTCCGGGCCGCTGTCGGTCGACGCCGAGGGCCTAGTCGATGCCGATCTGATGATCAGGCTGAAAGACCCGAAAGCCGTGGCCGCCATTCTCGGGGCCGCCATACCCGAACAGAAGAACCAGATCGAACAAGGCTTTGCCGCCCTGGCGCTGCTCGGCAACGAACCGTCGATGCCGCTCAAGGTGGTCAAGGGCAAGGCCTCGCTCGGCTTTATCCCGCTGGGCAAGATCACGCCGGTCGACTAAGCATCCCCAATGGACAGACCGGCAAAACTCCTGAGCGTCGGCGCGCTGACGCTCGACACCATTCTTCGCGTCGAAGCGCTGCCCATCCATCAGGGCAAGTTCATGGCCGCCGATGGCGTCCAGATCGCTTCCGGCATGGCCACGAGTGCCGCCTGCGCCGCACGCCGGCTGGGCGCCGAAGTGTGGCTTTGGGCGAGCGCCGGCGATGATCAGGTCGGCGACCAGCTGATATCGGGCATCGAGGCGGAGGGCGTCGATTGCAGCCTCGTCCGTCGCGTCCCCGGAGCGTCCTCGGCGCTGGCCGCGATCCTTGTCGACGGCCATGGCGAGCGCATCATCGTGCCTTTCTACGATCAGCGCGCTCAGGCCGATCCCGACGGCTTGCCGGTCGCCGATCTCACGGCTTTCGATGCCGTGCTGGTCGATGTGCGCTGGCCGGGTGCGGCGGCGCTGGCGCTCAGCGCTGCGCGCGCTGCCCGCCGCCCTGGGATCCTCGATGCCGACACCGCGCCATTGGCAGTGCTGGAGCGGCTGTTGCCGCTCGCCTCGCACATCGTCGCCTCCGAACCGGCGGCGCGCATCGTCTGCGGCCAGGCGCTGGACCCGCAGGCCGCATGCGCCGACCTTGCGTCGCGCACCGACGCTTTCGTCGCGGTAACCGCCGGCGGGGCTGGAACCTGGTGGCATGACAGGCAGGCCGGTTGCGTACGCCACGTCGCTGCGCCAAAGGTCAAGGTGGTGGATACGCTGGCAGCCGGCGACGTCTTTCATGGCGCATTCGCAGCCGGATTGGCGCAAGCCATGCCGATCGAGCAGGCGCTACGCTTTGCCAGCGCGGCCGCAGCGCTCAAATGCCAGCGCTTCGGCGGCAGGCTGGGCGCGCCCGATCGTGCCGAGACACTGGCGATGATGGCGGCGACCTGGCCTGAAGGAGCCTAGTTTTTCGCCGGATGCTCGACCGCCTGGCGACCGAAATCCGGCACGTCGATGTCCTGGCCGGCCTCGATGATCGAGCGTCGCACGGCGCGGGTGCGGGTGAACAGGTCGAACAGCTTGTCGCCGTCGCCCCAGCGGATCGCCCGCTGCAGAAAAGCCAGATCCTCCGAGAACCGCGCCAGCATTTCCAGGATCGCGTCCTTGTTGTGCAGGCACACGTCCCGCCACATGGTCGGATCGGAGGCGGCGAGGCGCGTGAAGTCGCGGAAACCGGAAGCGGAATATTTGATGACTTCCGTCTTGGTCACCGATTCCAGGTCATCGGCGGTGCCGACGATGTTGTAGGCGATGATGTGCGGCAAATGCGAGACGATGGCCAGTGTCATGTCGTGATGCTGCGGATCCATCGTGTCGATGTTGGCGCCACAACGGCGCCAGAATTCGGAAAGCCTTTCCAGCGCGTCCGGATCCGTGTCCGGCAGCGGGGTGAAAATGCACCAGCGGTTGTCGAACAGATCGGCGAAACCGGCATCGGGCCCAGATTTCTCCGTGCCGGCCAGCGGATGGCCGGGAATGAAATGCACCCCACCGGGTATATGCGGCTGCATCTGTGCGATCACGGAAGCCTTGGTCGAGCCGACATCGGTGACGATGGCGCCCCTCTTCAGCGCCGGCGCGATCTCTTGCGCCACCGCGCCGGACGAGCCGACCGGCACCGAGACGATAACCAGGTCGGCATCGCGGACCGCTTCCTTGGCATCTATGGCGTAGGAGGAGCCCAGCCCAAGCTCTTGCGCCCGCGCCAGCGTCGCGGCGCTGCGCGTCGAGATGGCGACATGGCCGGCCAGGCCCTCGCGGCGGATGACGCGGGCCAGCGACGAGCCAATCAGGCCGATGCCGACCAGCGCGATCTTTTCGAACATCGGTGATGCCATGGCGTTTTAGCTTTTCAGGAATGTCGTGAGTGCCGCGACAACGCCGCGATTGGCCTCTTCGGTGCCGACCGTCATACGCAGTGCGTTGGGAAAGCCATAGCCCGAAACACGCCGCAGTATGTAGCCGCGCTGGGTGAGATAATCGTCCGCCGCCGCGGCCGAATGCTTGCCGTCGTCGGGAAAATGAATGAGGAGGAAATTGCCGACGCTCGGCGTCACCCGCAACCCGAGCCCGGTCATCTGTTCGCTCAGCCAGGCCAGCCAGGTCTCGTTATGCGCGACGCTACGCTCGATATGGGCGCGGTCGCGGACGGCGGCGATGCCGGCCTCGATCGCCGTCGCATTGACGTTGAAGGGACCGCGTATGCGGTTGATCGCGTCGACGATGTGCATCGGCCCATACATCCATCCGATCCGCGCCCCGCCAAGTCCGATCTTGGAGAAGGTGCGGGTCATGACCACGTTCTGAGAGCTGCCCGCGAGCTCGATGCCGGCCTCATAGTCGTTGCGCCTGACATATTCGGCATAGGCGGCATCGAGCACCAGAAGCACGTTCTTCGGCAGGCCGGCATGCAGGCGGCGCACCTCCTGGAACGGCACGTAAGTGCCGGTCGGATTGTTGGGATTGGCGAGGAACACGATCTTCGTACGTGGCGTGACGGCCGCCAAGATCGCATCGATGTCGGCGCGCTCCTCGGTCTCCTTGACCGCGACAGGCGTCGCCCCCGCCGACTGGATGTAGATCTTGTAGACCATGAAGGCGTGTTCGGTGAATATGGCCTCGTCGCCGGGCGCGAGATAAGTCTGCGCCAGCAAGCCGAGAATCTCGTCGGAGCCGTTGGAACAGATGATGTTCTGTGCGTTCAGACCATGCACCTCGGCGATTGCTTCGCGCAGGCGCCGGGCGGTGCCGTCGGGATAGACGTCGAGCTTGGCGGCGACCTCGCGCGCGGCCTCGATTGCCTTCGGCGAGGGGCCGAGCGGGTTCTCGTTCGACGACAGCTTGTGGACCTTGTCCACCCCGGCGGGGGCCGAGCTCTTGCCCGGCACATAGGCCTCGATGTCCATGATGCCCGCGCGCGGGGTTGGACGTGCCTTGTCCGGGGTCTGGCTCATATCGCAAATCCGTCGAGAACGCTTCCGTCCTGGAAGCCGCTGCGGAAATACAAGCCATGGCCGGCAATGTCGAGAGGTGGCAGTGGTGCCAGCAGTTGGCATTGACGGCGGGGCAGGCGAGTTCTAGAAGGGCAGCAACAGTTCCGTGGTGATTTGGCCGGTCGGCTTGCAGCCACGTTAAACAATTCGCTAAAGGGCCGTTTGCGTGACGTAACCGGCTTTGCGAAGGCATTGCCGGTTTTTTATTGTCCGCGGCCGGCCGGACGAACGCATCGGCCGCGCTGACATCGGTAGCGATTTCCGTAAAAGGCAAGGGTGCAGCAAGAGAGACGAGATGGCCGCTCAGCGCGCTGGCAGAACCAACAACGAGGCAGACCAACCGTCGAGTCCGGTCGTGCGCTTCGGCGCCGACAAGCCGCTCAAGCTCGACGCCGGCACGCTGCTGTCGCCGTTCCAGATCGCCTACCAGACCTACGGCACGCTGAATGACGCCCGTTCCAACGCCATTCTCGTATGCCACGCTTTGACCGGCGACCAGCATGTGGCCAGCACCAATCCAGTGACCGGCAAGCCGGGTTGGTGGGAAGTGCTGATCGGCCCCGGCAAGATCATCGACACCAACCGTTTCTTCGTCATCTGCTCAAACGTCATCGGCGGCTGCCTCGGTTCCACCGGCCCGGCATCCACCAATCCCGCCACCGGCAAGCCTTATGGGCTCGACCTTCCGGTCATCACCATCCGCGACATGGTGCGTGCCCAGCAGATGCTGATCGATCATTTCGGCATCGAAAAACTGTTTTGCGTGCTCGGCGGGTCGATGGGCGGCATGCAGGTGCTGCAATGGGCGTCGAGCTATCCGGAGCGTGTTTTCTCGGCGCTGCCGATCGCCACCGGCGCGCGTCATTCCTCGCAGAACATCGCTTTCCACGAGGTCGGCCGGCAGGCCGTGATGGCGGACCCCGAATGGCATGGCGGCAAGTATTTCGACCACGGCAAACGCCCGGAAAAGGGGCTCGCCGTGGCGCGCATGGCCGCCCACATCACCTACCTGTCGGAAGCCGCCTTGCACCGGAAGTTCGGCCGCAACCTGCAGGACCGCGAAGCTCTGACCTTCGGCTTCGACGCCGACTTCCAGATCGAGAGCTATCTGCGTCACCAGGGCATGACTTTCGTCGACCGCTTCGACGCCAATTCCTATCTCTACATGACGCGGTCCATGGACTATTTCGACCTCGCCGCCGACCATGGCGGCAGGCTGGCCGATGCTTTTGCCGGCACCAAGACACGCTTCTGCCTGGTTTCGTTCACCTCGGATTGGCTGTTTCCGACAGAGGAGAGCCGCTCGATCGTCCATGCGCTGAATGCCGCCGGCGCGTCGGTGTCCTTCGTCGAGATCGAGACCGATCGCGGGCACGACGCCTTCCTGCTTGACGAGCCGGAACTGTTCGCCGCCATCAATGGCTTCATCGGCTCGGCCGCGCGAGCGAGAGGGCTCGGCGCGTGACCCGGCAAAGTTACAGTCTTGTGCATCAAGGATCATGCGCCACGACAAGGGGCAAGCCATGAGCGTCAACCGCGCCCAGCGCGTCGATCTCGAGGTGATCGCCGGTCTGATCCCTCCGCAATCGCGGGTGCTGGACGTCGGTTCCGGCGACGGCTCGCTGCTCGAGCTTTTGCAGGAGACCAAGCAGATCGACGGCCGCGGACTGGAGCTGTCGCAGCGCGGCGTCAACGAATGTGTGGCGCGCGGCCTCTCGGTCGTGCAAGGCGACGCCGACAAGGATCTCGAATTCTATCCCGACAAGGGTTTTGATTTCGTCGTCCTGTCGCAGACCTTGCAGGCGACCCGCAACCCGAAGCTCGTTCTCGACGAACTGCTCAGGATCGGCGAACACGCCATCGTGTCCTTCCCCAATTTCGGCCACTGGCGGGTGCGCCTGTCGCTGTTCGTCAAGGGCCGCATGCCGGTGACCAAGGACCTGCCCTATTCCTGGTACGACACGCCAAATATCCACTTCTGCACCATCCGCGACTTCGTCAATCTGTGCGAGGAGCTTGGCGCGACCGTGGAAAGGGCGACCGCGCTCGACGCCAACGGCCAGAAGATCGGCCTGTCGATGCCATGGTGGTTCTGGAACTTCTTCGGCCAGCAAGCGGTGTTCTTGTTGAAGCGATAAGGGCCATCCCGGAGGTGGCTATGACACCCCCTTTTCGGGCGAAGTCGAGCTGCAAGCTGATCTCTGCGACGAAGGTCATCAGCAGGTTGGAACGCATAGCCCGGCGAAGGCTCAGCGATCGAGCTCCGGGAAATAGGGATCCGACAAGAACCGTCTGTCGCGTTCGCCTTGCAGGCAGTCGATCGGAGCCTCGGCTTCGGCGGGAATGATCCTGGTCTCGTTCTGAACGCCGCTCACTTCGAGAATCAGCTTGCGCCGGATTGCCGTCGAAAATTCGGCGGCTGTATAAATCGGCAGCACGAAGGAGCCCGGCCCGCCGGTGACGCACTGGGCGTAATACCGGTCGAGGTGGCTGAAGGTGGGCGATGGATTGATCAGGATCGGCAGGCCGTTGATGACGATGCCTCTGGCGTTTGCCGCATCCCGCGTGGCGGTGACGGGCGGCCCGATATTGTTTGGTCCGTCACCGGAAATATCGATGACGCTGCGTTCGCTTTCGAAAGTAGTGCGGTCGAAAAGCCCTGCACCGAAGGCGAGCGCGCCGGAGATCGACGTGCCGCGGAAGCTGCGGAACGGGCGGGCTGCAATCTTGTCGGCAAAAGCGTTGGCGCTCTCAGCGCCGTCGATGACCTGCCAGCCGATGAGCGCGTCGTCGCGCACAGTGCCGGCCCATTCGAAATAGGTGAGCGCGATGCGACCGGCGTTCCCGGCGCGGACCGCCTTGATGAAGTCGGGATGACGCAGCGCCTCCACATAGCCGGCGCGCTGCAGGGCGAACTCCTTCTCGTCCATCGACAATGAGATATCGACCGCCAGCACCAGTTGGACATCAACGGCCAGACTATCCGGCGCAGGCGCAGTCACGGCGGCCTCGGTGCAGGCCAGGCAGGCAAGCAGGCTGAGAGCATCAAGCATGGCCGGCTCAAGCTATGTTTCCGGTGCGATCTTCCCTCGCGATCACGGCGAAATAAAGCTGCCACGTGGCGTGGCGCGGGCTGGTCCGAATAGATGCCGGAAGTGCTATTTCTTGCGGCGAGGAGCGGCCGGCGGCGGCTCGATCGCGCCTGCCCTTATGCGCGCGGGCTTCAGAGCCGGCACGCCGGACGCCTTCACGATGGTCAGTGCGCGCGGGAAGAATTGATTGTTGTGCTGGCCGCGGCCTATATTGAGGATCGTCGCCCCGCCCAGCCGCTTCTCCAGCATCGACAACACCCGCCGCAGTGTCGGTCCGTCGAAGGCATCGAGAGCCTCATCGATGATCACCCATTTTGGTTGGCGCAGCACGAGGCGGGCAAAGGCCAGCAGGCGCAGTTCGTCGTCGGCCAGTTCATGCTCCCAGCGCGCGCTGCGGCCGAGCGACGACGACAGGTGTTCCAGGCCGATCTCGGCCAGCACGGCTGAGATATCGGCATCGCTTGCCGGCGCAACCCCGTCCACGCGGTCGAGCACTTCGCGCAGCGTGGCGGTTGGGAAGTAAGGCGTGCGCGGCACGAAGATGGGCGTCTCTCCCGCCGGCATGCCGATGCGCCCGCTCCCCCATGGCCACAGGCCGGCAATGGCGCGAAAGAACAGCGTCTTGCCCGCGCCAGGCTCGCCGGTGAGCATGACGCGTTCGCCGGCGTGGATCTCGACATGCTGGTCGGCGAGCCTCGTGCAGCCCTCCGGCGAGGCCACTTCGAGTTTCTCGAAGGTCAGCTTGCCGTTTGCATTCTCGCCGAATTCGATGCGCCTTTCCTGGCCGTGCAGCACATCGGTCTCATCCAGCGCAATGCGGAAATCGGCGACGCGCATCAGCGTCGCGCGCCAATCGGCGATGCTGCCGATATTGTTGATGAACCAACGCAATGAAGAATGGACCTGATTGAAGGCGCCGACCGCCATCATCAGTCCGCCGAAGCTGATATCGCCCGCGAAATAGACCGGCGAAGCGACCAGGATGGGAGCCACCACGGTGATCCAGCCATAGGTGTCCGTCACCCAGGCGAGATTGATCTGGGCGTTATAGATGCGTCGCATGGCGCCGAGCACGGTGCCCAGGTCGGTTTCCAGCCGCCGCCTGGCATCGGGCTCGCTTCGGGCGAGCGCGATGGCATCGATGTTCTCGTTGACGCGCACCATCGAGGAACGCAGCTCCGCCTCGCGTGTGTAGCGGTCGCTGTTGAGGTGGATCAGTGGCCGTCCGACCAGCCAGCTCAGCCAGGAAGCCGTTCCGGCATAGAGGATGGCCGCCCACACCATGTAGCCCGGTATGGCGAGCGATGTCCCGCCGACATGGAAGACGAAGCCCGAGGACAGCTCCCATAACACGCCGACGAAGGAGGCGAGCAGGATTAGGGATTGCAGCAGGCCAACGCCAAGATCCGTCGACAGGTCGGAAAGATGGCTCGCGTCCTGCTGCATGCGCTGGTCGGGATTGACCCCGATGGCGCCTGCATGCGCCAGGCGAAAAGCGCGCGCCGGCCGCATCCATCCATCGATCAGATCGAGCGTCAGCGCCTCGCGCAGCTTCAGCCGGATCGTCTGATTGAGCCAGGTCTGGCCGACATTGAGCACAAGAAGCCCACCGGCAATCGCGGCAAAAACGGCGAGCTGGTGCAGGAAGGCCTGCATGTCGCGGCGTGCAAGCGCATCGTAGAAAGGCTGGTTCCAGCGGTTGAGCAGAACCTGGCCGATCGAGGTCGCGACAATGACGGCAACCATTCCGATGGAGGCCCAGCGTAGCCCTTTGCGGACCGGCGACCCGGCAAGCGCCAGCTTGATGGTTGCCACCTGATCACGCAGGCTCGAAGCTTCGACCGCAGCGATAGGCCGGGCAGAGGCATCATTGTCCGGATAATCGGCCATGAGCTGAAGTCCTTGCGTTCAAAAGCGGTGCTGAAAACCGGATGAAGTGTAGTGACGCCACTGGTCACTCAGCCAGGCTGCGAGCCCGTCAGCGACAGATAGGTCGCGAAATGCCGTCCGGCGCAAGTTTCTGGCATGATCACGAAGGTGTCATTCGCGGACCCGGCGATGTCGTGGCCCCGGTCTCTATTCGCCGGCCGAGCCGCGTTGCTGCATGCGGCGAAAGCACCGGCACGAAAACCCGTCGGGAAGCGCGCTGGGCGGCCGGCACGCCCTGATAGAGCCGCTTCTGCGCCTCGACCACGATGACGCCGGAAAAGATCGGCCACAGCCGCCGGCCGGCGCGCTCCACCATATTGTGGAAGCGCATCATGAAACGCCGCCGCGATGGCGGAAAGAACAGGGCGTCGGACCAGGCGGCGGGCGTGAAATTCGCCTCGCGCAGCAACTCGGTGAGCTGACCGCGCGAGAACGGCCTGCCATTGCCAAACGGCGTGTGCTCGAACCGCGCCCAGACGCCGCGCCGGTTGGGCACGACGATGACCACCCGGCCGGCCGGCGACAGCACGCGCCAGATCTCGTTCAGCGTTTCGCGCGGGTTTTCGACATGCTCGAGCGAATGCACGAGCAGCATGCGGTCGATGCAGGAATCGACCAGCGGCAGTTCCTCGTCGAAAACCAGAGCCGTCGCCGTCGGTCCCGCCGCCGGCCAGACCACGGCGCCCTGCGTCGCCGGCATGAAGGCGAACACCCGCTCGGCGTCGCTGCCGAACCGTTCCAGCCAAGGCAAGGTGTAGCCGAGCCCGACAAGCCGCTCATTGGGCACGGTGGCCCATATCGATGACAAGGCCATGGTGATCGAATGCTCGGCGAAGCGACCGAGCGCTGTCGAATAGAAGGAGCGGAGATCGACGATGTCGGAATGCATGTCAGGGATGTAGCCGCGATATCGGCGGGTTTCAACAAAAGGCCGCGACGTCCCGAGATCCCGGATGTCGAATGACATCCTGACATTAGTCATCTCCGGGATGACATCCGCGCGTCGGCGTCCTATGTCTGCGGCGAAAGATGGAGAGATGCGATGGCGGTCGAAATCGAACAGTTCATGTGCCGCAGCGACAATTTCGGCGTGCTGGTGCATGATCCCAAAAGCGGTCAGACCGCGCTTATCGATGCGCCGGAAGAAGCGGCGATCCTGGCTGCGGTCAAGCGCACCGGCTGGACGCCGACGATGATCCTGACCACGCATCACCATGTCGACCATGTCGAGGCCAATCTGGCGCTGAAGCAGCGCTTCAAGCTGCGCATCGTCGGTCCCGAAGCGGAAAAGGCCAGGATCCCCGGCATTGACGACACGGTCGAGGACGGTTCGGTCCTGCATCTCGGCGAGGAACGTATCGAAGTGATCGCCACCCCCGGCCACACCGCTGGCCACGTCTCCTATCACCTGCCGGCATCGAAAGTGGCGTTCACCGCCGACACGCTGTTCGCGCTCGGTTGCGGGCGGCTGTTCGAATGCAAGCCGCCGGTGATGTTTGAATCCCTGAAGAAGCTCGCGGCACTGCCTGCCGCGACCGTGATCTATTGCGGGCACGAATACACGCTCGCCAACGCCCGTTTCGCGCTGAGCGTCGACCCGACCAATTCGGCATTGAAGGAACGCGCGGCAAAAATTGAAGCGCTGCGCGCCGATAACAAGCCGACGCTGCCGACCACGATCGGCGAGGAATTGTCGACCAACCCTTTCCTGCGCTGGCATGATCCGGCAATCCGCAGGCATTTCGGCATGGAGAAGGCGTTGGACGTCGAGGTTTTTGCCGAGATCCGCAAGCGCAAGGATAATTTCTAGGCCAAGCGACACTGGTCGAAACCATGACGAGTTCCGCAGAAATCATCGCCATCCTTGGCATGAAGCCGCATCCGGAAGGCGGCTGGTACACGGAAACCTTTCGCGACGGGGGCGGCGGAGCTCGAGGCCACTCGACGGCGATCTATTTTCTGCTGGAGCAGGGCCAGGTTTCCGCCTGGCATCGCGTCAGGGATGCAGCCGAGGCCTGGCACTTCTACGCCGGCGCGCCGCTGGCGCTGTCGATATGGGAAGAAGGCGGCCCAAAGGCTAACCGGGTGATCGAGCAGGTGCTCGGCATCGAGCTTGCGGCCGGCGAGCGGCCGCAAATCGTCGTGCCGGCGGGCTGGTGGCAATCGGCGCGCAGCCTGGGCGAGTGGACCCTGGTCGGCTGCACCGTGGCGCCGGGCTTCGACTTTGCGGCGTTTGAACTGGCGGAGCCTGGTTGGCGGCCTAAACAGCTCTGACGCAGCCGGAAACCCTTAGCGCAGCAGGAAACCAAGCGTGATCACGAGCTGCGCGGCGTAGTAAAGCACCCAGACCGCCAAACGCATCCAGGCGCGATGTGGCGAAATGGCGGCCGCCAGGAAGCGTTCCGTGGCCAGCAGCGCGTCGGACGCCATGAACAGCACGGCACCGCCGATAACAGCGGCACTGCTCGTCGTCAGCGCCGAAATGCCCATGGCGAGGATGGCCGCGACATAGCCCGCGATCGGCGCTCGCAGGGCCGGGCCGACGCGGCGCCACAGCGCCGCCAGCATGAGAATAACGAATACCGCCATCGCAAGTGCGATTGCCGCGCGCCAAGGTTGGGCCCCCAGCACTCCCATCCCCCCGCCGCTGCGCAGGAACAGCACGACGTAGACGATATGCGCGGCGAGAAAGCTGCCCAGCCCGCCCAGAAACATCTTTTCGCCATCCCGCGACAGGAAGGCGTCGCCGATGGCGCTCAGCGCAAGAGCGGCGACCAGTAGCAGCGGCCCGCCCTGCATCGCCGCCAGCACGGCAAGCATGGCCACGGCGAGCGTTTTTGCCGCCGAACGGGCGAGCGTCGGCGCCATGCCTGATGTGAAGGCGTAGACAACCGCCGCCACCAGCGAAAAGATCAGCGTCGCATTGGCGTTGGCATCGATGCCGCCTGGAAACGGCATCGTCACGCCCGGGCTCCGCCTTCGGATGCCCCGGCTCCGTTTTCGGATGCCCCGGCTCCGCTTTCGGAAGCAGCGGGCTTGCGCAGGAACAGCGACTTTGCCGCAAGTGCGGCCCCCCCGGTGATGAGCACGCAGGCCGCGACAATGCGCAGCGACGGCTCGGCGACGCCGGCCGCGATCAACACCAGCGTCGACAGGAGCGGCGCGGCATAGCTTGCCGCGCCCAGCACCTGGATGTTGCCGCGCTTGACCCCGACATCCCAGGCATAGAAGGCTGCCCCCACTGGCATCAGGCCGAGCCCGAGCACGGCAAGCCATTGCCCGGCACTCGCGGGCAGCACCGTCTCTTCCAGCGCCAGATGGCAGGCAAGCGACAACAGCGCGGTCGCCGCGCAGAACCAAGTGACGATGCTGGTCGGCACTGACGGGAAACGCCGCGACAGGAGCGAATAGGACGACCACAGCACGGCGCAGACGGCAGCCATGGCGTAGCCGAAGGCATAGCGCGCGTCGAAGGCGAGGCCGCCGCCCTTGGTGACGATGAGGACGGTGCCGGCAAGGCCAAGCAGCGCGCCGACGATATGGTTCCAGGCCAGCCGCTCGCCCGGCATCAGCGCCGAGCCGAGCACGATCAGCAGCGGCCACAGATAGGCGATCAGACTGGCCTCCACCGCCGGCGCGTTGCGCAGCGCGGTGAAGTAGAAAAAGTGGTAGCCGAAAAGGCCGGCAATGCCGATCACCCAGACCTGGCGAGGTATCCTCTGGCTTTTATCCGCGGCCGGCATGAAAAGGCGCGCGAAAAGCCCGACCCCGGTGCCGATCGAGAAGGTGATCGCCGACAAGAGGAACGGCGGCACCTTGCCGGATGCGTCCGTAAGCAACGCCAGCAGTGCCCACATGGCCACGGCCGAAAAGCCGATCAGTGTCGCGCGCCCCATTCTGTCTCCAGCGGCGCGCGTGGCGCCTTATTGTATTGCTTCGAAACGCCTGGCGCTGATGGTCAAGGTGCCGATCTGCGTCCCGACCGTCGCGCGGATCGGCGCATATACCCCGGTTTGGCCGAGCGGCGCAAATGTCACCATTATGCGGCTTTTGTTCTTGAGGTAGTTGAGCGCCTTGCGGCCCTTGCGGTAGCCGGCCACCGGCTCGAAACCCATCCGGCATGTGACGGTGTCGCCCTTGTAGCCGGGCACCGAGATCGACCCTTTTGAAGCGTAGCTCAGCGTCAGGTTGGCGCGCATCTCGCCGTCATACAGCCTCACGGTGCGGCCGCAGACCTTGTCGAGGCTGCCGGCATGGATGACGGTTGCCGCCATCGGATCGAGCACCGATGCCAGGTCGCCGGCGCCAAGCGGCACCCAACTGTCGGGATCGCGCTTTTCCGGCGCGGGAACGACCGTCGTCGAGATGACGTTGCCATTGGCAAAACGAATGTCGATGGCGGAGGCTTTCTTGCCGGAAGTGTAGTCCGCGCGGAACGCCTGCGGCACCATCTTCTGGCCCGAAATCGTACCCTTGGACGAGATCGTGCCGCGCGTGTCATCGAACAGCTTGGCGAGACCGGCCGCGGAAACGCTGCCGTCGATCGAGTAGACGCCGTTCTCATAATGGCTTGAAAAGCTTGATTTCGCGATAGAAAGGCCCAGAAACGACACTGTGTATTCGCCCCTGAAGGACTGCGGCGAGGCGGCCGTCGCAGGCGACGGCGAGGCGACGGCCAGCGCGGCGGCAAGGGCATGGGGCAAGCGAAGCATGGCGCGATCGGATCCTTGATTTCAACCGGAGGCGGACAACTCCGGTCTGGCATGTCCCTATGGAACCGCTTATACGACGAATTCCGGCCTTAGTATGAAATGCCGCTGGGCCAGGCTGGAGCTTGACGCATGGGCGAAATGCAACTATGGAACGCCAACTTTTTCCATAAGGCCGCTTGACCAGAACCGCGCGCCACCCGGCGTGGGCACGAAGGTTTGGCAGGTCCCCGAGAGAACTGAAGGTTAGAACCATGTCCCGCACCTGCGAACTCACTGCCAAGGCAGTCCAGACCGGCAACAATGTGAGCCACGCCAACAACAAGACCAAGCGTCGCTTCCTGCCGAACCTCGTCAATGTGACGCTGATTTCGGAAGCGCTGAACCAGAATGTGCGCCTGCGCATTTCCGCCAACGCGCTGCGTTCGGTCGAGCATCGCGGCGGTCTCGACGCCTTCCTGGCCAAGGCTGACGTCAAGGAGCTGTCGCAGCGCGCGCGCCTCTTGAAGAAGCAGATCGCCAAGAAGCTCGCCGAGCAGGCTGCCGCGTAAACTGCCTTCAGGCGGGGGACAACCGCCCTGGCCAACCTCTTGTTGGCCTTGGACATCGGGTCGCCGTCCGCAAGGCGGTTTCGGAAATCCGATGCTCGAACAAAGCGAGCGCGATCCGGTTTCGGCATGACGCTCCGCTGGTTCCATTACCCAGGATAAAAAAATGACTTCCTTCTCGCGATACCTGCCCTTCGTGGCCGCCATGGCGCTTGTCGTCGTGGCATCGAATATCCTCGTGCAGTTCCCGATGCAGGGTCGGATCGGCGGCTTGTCGCTGGCCGACCTGCTCACCTGGGGCGCGTTCACCTACCCGTTCTCCTTTCTGGTCACGGACCTTGCCAACCGCCGCTACGGGCCTGCCGTGGCGCGCCGGATCGTCTTTGTCGGCTTCATGACGGCGGTGGTCTGCTCGGTCCTCGTGCCGCCCTTCCTGTTCCGCCATGGTTTCATCGAGTTCGAGACCGCCGCCGACCGGCTGGTGCGCATCGCGGCGGCGTCCGGCGCGGCCTTCCTCACCGCGCAATTGCTAGACGTGACCGTGTTCAACCGTCTGCGCCGACAGAGCTGGTGGCGGGCGCCGATCGTCGGCACGCTGGTCGGCTCGGTGTTCGACACCGTCGTGTTCTTCAGCGTCGCTTTCTCCGCGGCTTTCGCCTTCGTTGGCCCAAGCGACAGTTTTGCGCTGGAAACGGCGCCGCTGATGGGCGTGCTGCCGGTCGAGGCCATGCGTTGGGTCTCTTGGGCGCTTGGCGACCTCAGCGTGAAGCTGATCATCGCCGTCGTGGCACTGATCCCCTATCGGCTGCTCGCCGCCCGCTGGAGCCAGCCGGCTGTTGCTGCGGTCTAGGCCGTGATTCCCTGGATCCAGCTGGACTCCGCGAAAACCCCGGATGGCGCGCAGGAGCTTCGGCTCAAGCGGCGCGGTTCCGAATTCTCGATCATGCTGGGCACCAACGAGTTGATGAACAGCCGCCTCAGCGGCTCGGAAGAAGCGTTGGCCAGGCTCTCCTGTCGGAGGATCGCCGGCCGCAGACAGCCGAGAATGCTGATCGGCGGGCTTGGCATGGGTTTTACGCTGCGCGCCGCTCTCGCCGAGTTGGGCGAGAATGCCGAAATCACTGTCGCGGAGTTGGTGCCGGCGGTCATCGCGTGGGCGCGAGGGCCGATGGCCGAACTGTTTGGTGGCTGTCTCGACGATCCGCGCGTCATCGTCCGGGAGGCCGATGTCGGGCAGTTTATAAGATCCCGGCCCGCGGTCTGGGACGCCATCCTGCTCGATGTCGACAACGGCCCGGACGGCATCGTTCACAAATCCAACGACGCGCTGTACAGCCTGCAGGGTCTGGCGGCAGCGCGCACCGCACTGAAGCCCGGCGGCGTGCTTGCCGTGTGGTCGCAAGGGCCGGACAGCGGCTTCACCCGGCGGCTGAAGCAGGCAGGTTTCGCGGTCGAGGAGGTGAGCACGCGCGCCAACGGCAAGCGCGGCGCGCGTCATGTCATCTGGATCGCCACCAACGGCTCGCGACCCTGAGCGGACGCCGTCATTTGATGAATAGCCGACCAAATCGAAGCCGGCGTTGAATACCTTCAACTTCAGCTTCGCAGTTGGAGCGCCAAATCAGTCCTGGTGCAAAATGAATTCCAGATAGAGATTGCGCTGCAGGATCGAGTGGTTGTCGTCGGAGATCAGCGACACCATCAGCGCGCCGTCTTCGCGCTTCCAGACGTCGAGCCCTTCCATATTGTCGATCTGGTAGCCCATATCGGCTTCCAGCAGCACCGGACCGTCGGCGACCGCGCCCTTCTCCACGGTCTCGCCATCAATGCGCCGCAGCCGCATCTTGAGACCTCCTGCCATCGTGAAACTGCGCTCCAGCAGCAGAAGGTCGCCATCCGGCAGGAAAGCCCCATCGGTGATATCGAAATCGCCGTTGCGCTTGACGGTGAAGACGCCCTTGTGCGGACCTTCGATGATGGCGGCATAGATGTTGCCGGCCTTGTCCAAGCTCTTTTCCGACACCACGACCAGGCCGCCTTGGTGGCGGCCATTGGCATTGGCGTGGGTGACGGTCTCGAAGCCTCGGTTCCGGCGCAGCTCCCATGCCGGAACCAGGAAATCCATCTGCCTGAACGGCGCCTTCATATCGTCGGGGCCAATTTTGAACTGGGCGACGCGATGGTTGCGCTCGAAACCCACGGTGGCAATGCCGTCCTTGACGGAAAGCCCCTCGGCATCGACTTCCGATTTCTCGTCGATCGGCTGGCCCGATGCATCGACCATCTGTTCCATGCGGAAGTCCCCGATGCCTGACGGGCGCTTGTCCGCATCATGGGTCACGGTGCCGAAGAACCAGAATCCGGTATCGGCGACGCCGACGAAGTCGCGACCGCCTTTCAGGAAACGGAAGGCCGACAGCGCGCCGAAATCGCGCGACGGCGACGTCATCTCCAGCCCGCCGACGAATTCGAGCGGACCGAATTGCTTGTCGGCACGGCCTATACGGAATTCGGTGATCGGGCGGGCTAAGACCTCGACCGGTTCAACCGAGGTCGCGCCGGCCGAACTGGATGGCACCGGGGCTGCACCGGCAAACAGGGCGATGGCGGCGAAAAGTGCTTGTCGAAATCCGCCGTGCGAAAAGATCATCCGGCGCGCCGCATGCCGCCGCGCCGCGTATCGCGTGCGCTTTCCTCGGCGAACAGCGAAGCCAATTGCTCGGTCATGGCGCCGGCCAGTTCCTCGGCATCGACAATGGTGACGGCGCGCCGGTAATAGCGGGTGACGTCATGGCCGATGCCGATGGCAAGCAGCTCGACCGGCGAGCGCGTCTCGATCAGCTCGATGACGGCGCGCAGATGGCGCTCGAGATAATTGCCCGGATTGACCGACAGTGTCGAATCGTCGACCGGCGCGCCGTCGGAGATCATCATCAGGATCTTGCGCTGTTCGGGTCGGGCGATCAGCCGGTTATGCGCCCACAGCAGCGCCTCGCCGTCGATGTTTTCCTTGAGCAGGCCCTCGCGCATCATCAGTCCGAGATTGCGCCGTGCCCGCCGCCAGGGATGGTCGGCCGACTTGTAGATGATGTGGCGCAGGTCGTTCAGCCGGCCCGGATTCGGCGGCTTGCCGTCCTTCAGCCACTTCTCGCGGGCCTGCCCGCCTTTCCAGGCGCGCGTGGTGAAGCCCAAAATCTCGACCGAAACGCCGCAGCGTTCCAGCGTGCGCGCCAGAATGTCGGCGCAGGTGGCGGCCACGGTGATCGGCCGGCCGCGCATGGACCCCGAATTGTCGAGCACCAGCGTCACCACCGTGTCGCGGAATTTGGTGTCGCGCTCCTGCTTGAAGGACAGCGGCTGCATCGGATCGATGACGACGCGCACCAACCGTGCCGGGTCGAGATAGCCCTCTTCCAGGTCGAAATCCCACGACCGGTTCTGCTGCGCCATCAGGCGGCGCTGCAAACGGTTGGCCAGCCGGCCGACGACGCCGGACAGGTTGGCGAGTTGCTTGTCGAGGAAAGCGCGCAGCCGGTCGAGTTCTTCTTCCTCGCAAAGCTCCTCCGCCCCGACCGTCTCGTCGAAAGCTGACGTGAAGACCTTGTAATCGATCTCCTTCGGCAGGTTGGTGAAAGGGTTGTCATTGCGGCGCGCCTCGCCGGGCGTCTCGGCATCGGCATCGTCATCGTCGGACAAATCGTCGGCAGTGGCGTCGGAGGCTTCGGTCTCGGCCGACTGCTCGTCGTCAGCGGAAGCCTCGGCATCCTCGGACTGCGACTGTTCGGAGCCGGAATCGTCCTCGCCGCCTTCCTCGCTCTGTTCCTCGCCTTGCGGCTGGTTATCGTCATTGTCCTCTGAGTCTTCGGTCTCCTGATCGTCGCCGAGTTCCTCGGCCATTTCCATGGAGGCGAGCATATCGCGCACGACGCGGGCGAAGGCCTGCTGGTCGTCGAGCTTGGACGACAGCCCGTCGAGGTCGGCGCTGGCCTTTTCCTCTACCCAGGGGCGCCAGAGCTCGACCAGCCGCTCGCCGCTCTTGGGGATCGGCCGGCCGGTCAGCTTCTCGCGCACCATCAGCGCCAGCGCCTCCTCGATCGGGGCGTCGGCCTTGTCCTTGACGTCGACGAGATTGGCCTTGGCGTATTTGTCCTCCAGCATCGAGCCTATATTGTCGGCGACCCCTTGCATGGCGCGGCTGCCGATCGCCTCGACGCGCGCCTGCTCGACCGCGTCGTAGATGGCGCGGGCCGCCTTGCCTTCCGGCGCCAGTCTGCTGTGGATGCGCACGTCATGGCAGGCGCGCTTGAGCGCCATGGAATCGCCGAGGCCGCGGGTGATGGCTATGTCGGTCTTGGACGCCTTCTTGGGCAATTCCGGCAGCCGGGCGCGGCTGCCTGCGAGCGCCGGGCGGTCCTTGGCGAAGCCGACTTCCAGCTCCTTGTCGCCGGCGATGGCGCGCATGCAGACGGTGACGGCGCGCTTGAAGCTGTCGGCTTCAGAGCCCGTCTTCGACTTGTTGCGCGTATTGTCGCCCGGACCCGCCATCGAGGCTCTGCTTAGCCCAGCACCACATTGGCGGCGCTCTCCGGCAGATCCTCGCCGAAGGCGCGCTGGTAGAACTCGGCCACCACCGAGCGCTCCAGTTCGTCGCATTTGTTGAGGAAGGTCAGCCGGAACGCCATGCCGATATTGCCGAAGATCTCGGCATTCTCGGCCCAGGTGATGACGGTACGCGGGCTCATCACGGTCGACAGATCGCCATTGATGAAGGCCGAGCGCGTCATGTCGGCGACGCGCACCATCTTGTTGACGATGTCCTTGCCCTTGCCGTCGCGATAGTGCTTGGCCTTGGCCAGCACGATGTTCACCTCGTTATCGTGCGGCAGGTAGTTCAGCGTGGTGACGATCGACCAGCGGTCCATCTGCGCCTGGTTGATCTGCTGGGTGCCGTGGTAGAGGCCGGTGGTGTCGCCCAACCCGACCGTGTTGGCGGTCGAGAACAGCCGGAACGCCGGATGCGGACGGATGACGCGGCTCTGGTCGAGCAGCGTCAGCCGACCAGACGATTCCAGCACGCGCTGGATGACGAACATCACGTCCGGCCGGCCGGCGTCATACTCGTCGAAGCACAGCGCCACATTGTGCTGGTAGGCCCAGGGCAGGATGCCGTCGCGGAATTCGGTGATCTGCAAGCCATCCTTGACCACGATCGCGTCCTTGCCGACGAGGTCGATACGGCTGACATGGCTGTCGAGATTGACGCGCACGCAAGGCCAGTTGAGGCGGGCCGCGACCTGCTCGATATGGGTCGATTTGCCGGTGCCGTGATAGCCCGAGACCATGACGCGCCGGTTGTAGGCGAAGCCGGCGAGGATCGCCATCGTCGTCGCCTTGTCGAAAAGATAGTCGGGATCGATGTCGGGCACATGTTCGCTGGTGACCGAATAGGCCGGCACCACCATCTTGGAGTCGAAGCCGAATTTGTCCTTCACCGACACCGTGGTGTCGGGCAGGTTGGCGATGTCGCGATCGACCTTGTTCATCTCTATCCACGTCTCCACGGGCGAAACGACTGATTTCGCCGGCAATCGATTTTCTCCGGGGGCGGTCTTAGAGCCTTTTCCACCCTTATGAAAGTTGGAAAACGACACGAACCGTTGGGTCGCTCAGCACAAACCCGCCTGCTTGAGCACGCGATAGGCCTGGAGCACATCGCGGAACCGGTCTTCCGAACCTCTGTCGCCGCCATTCGCATCCGGATGGTGACGCTTCACCAGTTCCTTATAGCGCGCCTTGATCTCCTTGCCAGTCGCCTTTGTATCAAGGCCAAGCGTTTCCAGCGCCTTGGCCTCAAGCGGCTTGGCCTTGCGCTCGCGCACCTCCCGGGGATCCTTCGGCCCCTTGAACAGGTCGAACGGGTCGCGCATCCGGTTGTAGTAGCCGGCGCGGCCGGAGCGCATCTGCGCCATATCGGGAGACGAGCGCGTCGAGGCGCCGTTGACGCCCATCTTCCAGGTCGGCCGATGGCCGGTCATCGCCTCCTTCTGGAAACGGGCGACCTCGGTGTCCGGAACGCCGGAAAAATAGTTGAAACTCTTGTTGTACTCGCGCACATGGTCGAAGCAGAAGCGGAAATACTCGCCCTCCTTCATGCGCCCGACCGGAGCGCGATGGGTGCCCGCCTCCTTGCAGCCATCCCACTGGCAGATCGGCGCGTGCGACTTCAGCTCCGCGTCCTTCTCCTGGCGGATGCGGATCTTCTCGAAATATTTGGGATACGGCTTCATCTAACCCATTTATGGGGCGTTCGCAGATGCGAAACAAGAATTGACATTTTCGCGATGATCGCCCTAACCGCTGAATCGCGGCATAAAGCAGGCGAAGGACCGATTTTGTTGAAGCGCGACATGCAACGAAGTCGGTTCGGCTTCCGCGATCCCGCTGGCGATATGTGGTGAAGGGAGACGGCAATGTCCATACAGGCAACCATGGAAGACAAGTTGAGCAAGGCATTTTCGCCGGAGCGGCTGGTCGTCATCAACGAAAGCCATCTGCACGCCGGCCATCATCATGTGGAATCCGGCCACCAGGCTACGTTCGACGGCACCGGCGAGACGCATTTCCGCGTCCGCATTGTTTCGCAGGATTTTGCCGGCATGAGCCGCATCGAGCGCCACCGCGCGGTCAACGCGCTTTTGGCCGACGAATTGAAGGCTGGCCTGCACGCGCTGGCGATCGAACCGGCGGCTCCCGGCGAAAAGACGCGCTGGTAGGCCGGTCCTCCTCGCTCCTCGCGGTGACGTTCAGAGCTCCGTTTCGATGCCGCAATCACCCAACCGCCGATTTCAGGAATGCCAGTGCCGCCCCGGTCAAGGCGTCGCCATCCTCGCCGAAATCGCGGTTGATCGACATGTGCGTATAGGCGCTGCCGTCGAACAGCGTCACCTTGGTGCCGGTGGCGCGCAAGCGCTCGGCGAACGCCTTGGAGTCCCCGTCCCGGCCCGAAGCGCCTGAGTAGGCGATGAAGGTCGGTGGGTGCTTGCGGCCATCTACATAACTGGCCGGCGACAACGCCGCCCATTGCGCGGGATCGGGGAAGGCCCGCGCATAGGCCCCCGCCATGCCGCCATTCCTGGCAAGCGCGGTGAGGTCATAGGCCCTGGTGTCGTCGAGAAGCAGCGCGGCGACACCCGGTAGACCGCCACGCATGCCGGTCAGCGCAACGAGGTGGCAACCGGCCGAATGGCCCATGGCCACGATCCGCCTGGCATCGCCGCCATGCCGGGCAATGTTGGCGCGGACATAGGCATAGGCCTTTTCGACATCGTCGGCCTGGGTGGCGACCTCCGCTTCGGGCAGCATGCGATAGTCGATGGAGACCAGGCAAAACCCGTTGGCGAGCAGGAAGGCCGGCTTCGCGTTGACCTGCGAGCGCTTGCCGGAGCGCCAGGCGCCGCCATGGACGAAGAAGACGACCGGCAATCCGCGTGCGCCATCCGGCGCATAGATATCGAGCTTGGCCGGCCCGTAATCGAAGGTTGTCGGCACGGGTTGGCGCTGGCCCCATGCGGCCGATGTGCCCAATGGCAACATCGCCGCCGCGGAGACCAGAATAAGGCCTCGTCGATCGATCATCGCAATCTCCCGATCGTTGGGCCCGATATGTAGACGAGGAATGCCCGCACGCACCACGAGCATCCCGTTAGACTTGGGAGTGCTCAACGATCTGATTCAACACCGTACCAGCCGCATCAATGCACTCGCTTTGCCGTTCGGTTCACGAAATCGATATTTGCCCTTGACGGTCTCCTCTGGCCATCACCACCTGAGATATCAGACGAGCATTGTAACTGTGTGCTGTCCAAGTTCGATGCAGATACACGCTCTCTCTCCAATGTGGAGGGAACCACAATGCATCCCGGTAGTTGAATGAGATGAGCCGGGCGGCAGCCAGAATGGCTCTGAGGGCAACCATCATGGGTGAGAACCAGTCCGACGTCTTCGATCTGTTTTCGGAGATTTATGCAAACGCGGGCCAGGAGGAAATAAGCCTCCAGCAGTATCTCCTTGCCTGCCGGGAAGACAAGTCAATGTATGCCTCGGCGCCGGAACGGATGGTCGAGGCAATCGGCGAGCCGAACCTGGTCGACACCAGCAAGGACGAGCGGCTCGGCCGCATTTTCTCCAACCGCACGGTCAAGGTGTATCCCACCTTCTCCGATTTCTACGGAATGGAGGATACGATCGAGCGCATCGCCGGCTATTTCCGCTATGCGTCCCAAGGGCTCGAGGAGCGCAAGCAGATCCTCTATCTCCTCGGGCCTGTCGGCGGCGGCAAGTCCTCCCTGGCCGAACGGCTGAAGAAACTGATGGAGGAACGCCCGATCTACACGCTTAAGGCCGGCAATCAGATCAGTCCGATTTTCGAATCGCCGCTCGGCCTGTTCCATCCCGATCGCATGGGCGACCTGCTGGAGGACAAATACGGCATAGCCCGGCGTCGCCTCAACGGCATTATCTCGCCCTGGGCGGCCAAGCGGCTTGATGAATTGTCTGGCGACATTTCCAAATTCAGCGTGGTGAAGTTGATGCCCTCGCGGCTGCGCCAGATCGCTATAGCCAAGACTGAGCCTGGCGACGAGAACAATCAGGATGTCTCGGCTCTGGTTGGCAAGGTCGACATCAGGCAATTGGAGGATTTCAGCCAGTCCGATCCGGACGCTTATTCCTACAGCGGCGGGCTGAACCGGACCACGCAAGGCCTGCTCGAATTCGTCGAGATGTTCAAGGCGCCCATCAAGGTCCTGCATCCGCTGCTGACGGCGACCCAGGAAGGCAGCTACAACGGCACCGAGAATTTCGGCGCATTCCCCTATCAGGGCATCATCGTTGCCCATTCCAACGAATCGGAATGGCAACAGTTCAAGAACAACAAGAACAACGAGGCCTTTCTCGACCGCATCCTCGTGGTCAAGGTGCCGTATTGCCTTCGGATCACCGAGGAGAGGCATATTTACGAGAAACTGTTGCGCGAGAGCGAGCTGGCCGGCAGCCCCTGCGCACCTGAAGTGCTGGATATTCTCAGCCGGTTCACGGTCTCGACCCGTCTTGCCGAGCACGACAATTCGCCGCTCTACACCAAGATGCGCGCCTATGACGGCGAAAACCTCAAGGAGGTCGACCCCCGGGCCAAGTCGGTTCAGGAATATCGCGACGCCGCCGGCGTCGACGAGGGCATGACCGGCGTAAGCACGCGCTTCGCCTTCAAGATCCTGTCGCAGACATTCAACTACGACACCAACGAGGTCGCGGCGGATCCCGTGCACCTGATGTACATCCTGGAAGAGGCGATCAAGCGCGAGCAGTTCCCAAAGGAGACGGAAGCGAGCTATCTCGAATTCATCAAGTCGGAACTGGCGACGCGCTATGCCGAGTTCATCGGCCACGAGATCCAGAAGGCCTATCTGGAATCATACAGCGAGTATGGCCAGAACCTATTCGACCGCTACATCGCCTATGCCGATGCCTGGATCGAAGATCAGGACTACAAGGATCCCGATACGGGCCAGATCCTCAATCGCGAGATATTGGACAAGGAGTTGTCGCAGGTCGAAAAACCGGCCGGCATCGCCAACCCCAAGGATTTCCGCAACGAAGTGGTCAAGTTCACGCTGCGTGCCCGGGCACGCAACCACGGCCGCAACCCGTCATGGACAAGCTACGAAAAGCTGCGCGAGGTCATCGAGAAGCGCATGTTCGGCCAGGTCGAAGATCTTCTGCCGGTGATCAGTTTCGGCTCCAAGCAGGACAGCGTCACGGAAAAGCGGCACAATGAATTCGTGCAGCGCATGGTGCAACGCGGCTACACCGAGCGGCAGGTACGGCGGCTGGTCGACTGGTACATGCGCGTGAACAAGGCGGGCTGAGAAAAGCCCGGATGGTTCCATGCCGATCTTCATCGACCGCCGCCTCAATCCGAAGGACAAGAACCTGGGCAATCGCCAGCGCTTTCTCAGGCGCGCGCGGGAAGAACTCAAGCGGAGCATCCGTGACCAGATAAGGACGGGCCGGATCGCCGATGTGGACAGCGGGCATGCCGTGCCGATGCCTCACAGAGGCACCAGCGAACCGACCTTCAGCGATGCCAGGGACAGTGGCCAGCGCCAGCACATCCTGCCAGGAAACAGGACGTTCATTCCCGGTGACCTGGTGCCCAAACCCGGGCAGGGCGGCGCAGGTTCCTCGTCGCCGGGAAACACGGCATCCGAGGACGACTTTCGCTTCGTGCTTTCGCGCGAGGAAGTTCTCGACCTCTTTTTCGAGGATCTCGAACTGCCGGATCTAGTCAAGCTCAATCTCAAGCAGATACTCGCATTCAAGCCAAGGCGGGCAGGTTTCGCGGCAACAGGATCACCGACCAACATTAATGTCGGGCGCACGATGCGAAACAGCCACGCCCGCCGTATCGCGCTTGGGCGCCCAAAGCAGCCGGAGCTGGATGCGATCCTCCAGCAGCTCGCCAAACTGGAATCGAAGCCGCCAAACGCCGCGACCCGCGAACGCATCTTGACTTTGCGGGAGGAACTCGAGCGGCTGGAGCGCCGCCGAAAGCGTATTGCCTTTGTCGATCCCGTCGACATCCGCTTCAATCGCTTCGACCCGCAGCCGGTGCCGAATGCCAGCGCCGTCATGTTCTGCCTGATGGACGTCTCCGGGTCGATGGGCGAGCGCGAGAAGGATTTGGCCAAGCGCTTCTTCGTTCTGCTGCACCTGTTCCTGACCCGACGCTATGAGCGCACGGAGATCGTCTTCATCCGCCACACGCACGAGGCCCAGGAGGTGGACGAAGAGACATTCTTCTACTGCACGCAAAGCGGAGGCACGGTCGTTTCCACCGCGCTGGAGGAAATGCAACGCATCATAGAACAACGCTATCCGGCCACGGAGTGGAACATCTATGCGGCCCAGGCTTCGGACGGTGACAATTTCGCCACCGACTCGCAGCGCTGCATAGAACTGCTCCACGGCAAGCTCATGCGCCTGTGCCAGTATTTCGCCTATGTGGAGATCATCGACGAACGCGAAAGTCATATTTTCGGCTCGACCGAAAATGGCACCTCGCTCTGGCGCGCCTATAGCGCCGTCGAGCAAAAATGGCCGAACTTCCAGATGAGGCGCATCGCCGCTCCGGCCGATATCTACCCGGTATTTCGCCAGCTTTTCGCCAGGCAGCCGGCTATGGCCAAGAGCGCGTAAGGGGTGCCGGATGGCTGGCCAGGCCAACAAATCGGGGTTGCTTTTCTCCGGATCCGACTGGGATTTCAAAAAGCTGTCGCGGGTCTATGAGGAGATCGAGGCGATTGCGGTCGACCAGCTTCATCTCGACACCTATCCGGTGCAGATGGAGGTCATCTCTTCCGAGCAGATGCTCGACGCCTACTCGTCGGTCGGCATGCCGCTGATGTACCGGCATTGGTCGTTCGGCAAGCATTTCCTCTACAACGAGCTTCTCTATCGCAAAGGCGGTCGCGGGCTGGCCTATGAATTGGTCATCAATTCCAATCCGTGCATCGTCTACCTGATGGAGGAAAACACCATGGCGCTGCAGGCCTTGGTGACCGCCCATGCAGCACTTGGACACAATCACTTCTTCAAGAACAATTACCTTTTCCGCCAATGGACGGATGCCGGAGGGATCCTGAGCTATCTGGACTTTGCCAAGGGCTACATCGCCCGGTGCGAGGAGCGGCACGGCCTGGCTGCCGTGGAAGCCATTCTCGATTCCGCACACGCGCTGATGGAGCAAGGCGTGTTCCGGTATCACCGGCCGCCGAAACTGTCGTCGGAGCAGCAGCGCGAGGGACTTCGCGAGCGCCTCGAATACGAGGAGCGTTCCTACAATGACTTATGGCGCACCCTGCCGCCCGCGCAGGACGCCGACAACTCCGAAGCGGGCGATGAAGGCGTGTCGGAGCGGAAGAAATCGCTCAATCTGCCCGAGGAAAACCTGCTCTATTTCCTTGAGAAGAACAGCCTTGTCCTCGAACCCTGGCAGCGCGAGATCCTCAGGATCGTCCGCGTCATTGCGCAGTATTTTTACCCGCAGCGGCAAACCCAGGTGATGAACGAAGGCTGCGCCACTTTCGTGCACTACACGCTCATGAACATGCTGTTCGACCGTGGCCGGATCACCGAAGGCGCGATGCTCGAAATCCTGCGCAACCACTCGAACGTGATCTTCCAGCCATCCTTCGACGACCAGCGGTTTTCCGGCATCAACCCCTACGCGCTCGGGCTTGACATGATGCAGGACATTCAGCGCATCTCGACCGAGCCGACAGCCGAAGATCGCGACTGGTTCCCGGACATAGCCGGCCGTGGCGACTGGCTTGAGACGCTGCTCGACGCCTGGGCCAACCACCGCGACGAATCCTTCATTCGCCAGTATCTCAGCCCGACCTTGATACGAAAATGGCGGCTCTTCGTCCTGGCCGATGGAGCCGACCAACCGCACTACGAAGTCGCATCGATCCACAACGAGCGGGGCTACAACAACATACGCGCCGCGCTGGCCCACAGCTATGATGTGGGCGCGAGCCGGCCCGACATCCAGGTTGTGGACGTGGACCTGCTCGGCGACCGGCATTTGCGGCTACAGCACAAGGTGAAGAATGGGGTCGTGCTGGAGAATGACAGCCGCGACGCGACCCTTCGCCACATCCGGCATCTCTGGGGCTATGAAGTCAGCCTGGCGGCCGTCGACGCCGACACCGACGCAATGGTCGGCGAACGCTCGACCAAGGACTGTTGAGCATCAGGGATGACGCGGTTGTGCGTGTCTGCGACACGATGGACCGTTCAGCTGTCGCCTGCCGGCCTGATCCTGAGCCTGGCGACGCGGTTCTTGTCGCGTTTCATGACGATGAAACGCTTGCCGTGGAAGGTGAAGGCCTGCTTCTCCTCGGGGATCGACTGCGTCTCATGGATGACCAGGCCGGCGATGGTGGTTGCCTCCTCGTCCGGCAGGTCCCAGTCGAGCGCCCGGTTCAGGTCGCGGATCGGCACGGTTCCGTCGACGACGACGGAACCGTCCGCCTCCTGCTTGACGCCCTGTATGTCGACATCGTGCTCGTCGGCGATCTCGCCGACAATCTCCTCGATGATGTCCTCCAGCGTCACCAGCCCTTCGACCTCGCCATACTCGTCGACGACGACGGCGAAATGCGCCTTGCGGCGCAGGAAGGCGTTGAGCTGTTCCTGCAATGTCGTCGTATCGGGCACGAACCAGGGCTTTGACGCGATCTTCATCACATCGATCCTGGAGAAGTCGTTGCCGACATCGTTGAGGGCGCGCAGCAGGTCCTTGGCGTGCAGCACGCCGACAATGTTGTCGAGCGACCCCTTCCACAAAGGCATGCGGGTGTGCGGGCTCTGCAGGATTTCGCGCACCACGGCTTCCGGTGCATTGTCGGCGTTGACCGAGCGCATATTGGTGCGGTGGATCATGACGTCGGAGACTTCGAGCTCCTCGAGGTCGAACAACCCGCCGATGCGATCGCGCTCCTCGCGCACCACCTGGCCGTCACGGCGGAAATCGTCGACGGCGCCGCGCAGCTCGTCCCCGCTCGAACGCTGCGGCTCGATGCGCGACAGTTCATAGCCGAAAGCGGCAAGCAGGCGCGTGCGCATGGCGACGGCCAACAGGATGAGGACGGCAAGGAAAGCGACGACGATCCAGCCGGCCCCGTTCATTTCGGACGGCTTCCTTGCCTGTCCGGACGGCTTCCTTGCCGGCCCGGACGGCTTTCCGTCGCGCTCGGGTGGTTCTCCCTGAGGAACGACAGCACTTCCGAGGCCGGCACGTCCTTGGCGATGAAGGCCTCTCCGATGCCGCGCGTCAGGATGAAGGTCAGCGCGCCGCGCGACACTTTCTTGTCCTGGGTGATGAAGCCAAGCAGTGCATCGGCGTCGGGCAGTTCGCCGGGAATGTCAGCCATCCGCCACGGCAGTCCCACCGTGTTGAGATGCGCCTCGACGCGCGCCGCGTCGTCTGGACTGGCCAGGTTGAGCCGCGACGAGAAGCGATGCGCCAGCGCCATGCCGATGGCGACCCCCTCGCCATGGACGAGGCGGGCGCCGTCATATCGGGTGGCGGCCTCCAGCGCATGGCCGAAAGTGTGGCCGAGATTGAGGAGCGCGCGGTCGCCGGTCTCGAACTCGTCGCGGGCAACGACATCCGCCTTGGCGCGGCAGGCCTCGGCGATGGCCTCCACCCTCTCCGGTCCGCCGGCGAACACGCTGGCCCAGTTTTTCTCCAGCCAGGCGAAGAATTCGGGCCGGTCGATCAGCCCGTATTTGGCGAGTTCGGCATAGCCGGCGCGAAATTCGCGGATCGGCAGCGTATCGAGCACTCCGGTATCGGCCAGCACCAGCTTCGGCTGATGGAAGACGCCGACCAGGTTCTTGCCGCGCGCGCTGTTGATGCCGGTCTTGCCCCCGACCGAGGAATCGACCTGCGCCAGGAGCGAGGTCGGGATCTGCACGAAGTTCATGCCGCGGCGCACGATGCCGGCGGCAAAGCCGGCCAGGTCGCCGATGACGCCGCCGCCGAGGGCGATGACGACGTCGCCGCGTTCCAGCTTCGCGGCCAGGACGCCGTCCACCACCTCTTCGAGATGCGCGAAACTCTTGGTTTTCTCGCCGGGCGGCAGCGTGATCACGGCGGGCTCGATGCCGCTCTCGAGCAGACCGGCCTTCAGCGTATGGAGATGCGCCGCCGCGACGTTTTCGTCGGTCACGACTGCGACGCGTCGGCCCGGCAGGCGGCGCGACATCTCGGCGCCGGCGTGCGACAAAAGCCCCGGCCCGATCAGGATGTCGTAAGCCCGCTCGCCAAGTCCGACCTCGACGGCAACGGCAGCAGCGGCGCTCATGGTTCGACCTCGCCCGCGGGAGTGGTCTGGGCTATATCGAAATGCCGGCACAGCGCCTCCACCACCTCGGCCGCGATGACTTCCTTGCGGTCGTCGCGGGTCGGCACGGTGACGTCCGATGTCGCATAGACCGGATAGCGTTCACTCATCAGCCGCTCGAGCACGCCACGCGGATCGGGGCTCTTCAGCAGCGGCCGGTTCTGTTTCTTGGAGACCCGGTCCATCAAAAGGTCGAGTTCGGCCTTCAGCCATACCGACACGCCATGTGCCGCTATCGCCTCGCGCGTCTGTGCGTTCATGAAGGCGCCGCCGCCGGTCGACAGCACCTGCGGGCCGTTTTCCAGCACGCGCAGGATGACGCGCTGCTCCAGCGCCCGGAACTCCGTTTCGCCATAGCGTTCGAACAGTTCCGGAACGGTCATGCGCGAGACGTTTTCGATCTCCTGGTCGCTGTCGATGAAAGGCAGCGCCAGCACGGTGGCGACCTTGCGGCCGATCGCGGTCTTGCCGGCGCCCATCAGGCCGACAAAGACGATGGAGCGGCCGCCGAGCCTGCCCAGCAGCGCGGCATGGCTCCCGCCCGGAGGATTTGCTGGTAGCGCGTTCATCAGCCTCGAAGCCCTCTTTGCCGGCGTATCGACATGAAAAGCCCGGTTGCGTCAAGCGCACTGAGGCAGGCTGGCCTCCCGCGAGCGAGGAACCGGCTGCATTGGAAGTTGCCGGCGCGCTTCAGCTTCTTGCTTGAATTGGCCGGATCGGCGTCCCATAAGGGCACAGGGTTTGGAAACGCAGAACAAGAAGACGGGCGAAGATTGATGCCGACACTGTTTCGCCTTGTCGTGATAACAGCGATTCTGGCGGGCATCGCCTATGGTACGATGTTCGCGTTGGTGATGTTCGTCGAGCCGAAAAAGGCGGAAATGAGCGTGCGCATCCCTGCGGAAAAGCTGAACCCAAAGAAAAACTGAGCCCGAAGAAAAACTTCAGGAAATGAACAGCGCTGCCCGCATCGAAGCCTTTCTGGAGATGATGAGCGCCGAGCGGGGTGCCGCCGAAAACACGCTTTCCTCCTATCGCCGCGACCTCGATGACGCTTCGCAGGAAATCCCCGGCGGTCTTGCCGGCGCCGGCGCCGAAGACATCCGCGCCTATCTCGACGACATCGCCGCACGCGGCTTCGCCCCGACATCGCAGGCACGCAAATTGTCGGCGATCCGCCAGTTCTTCAAATTCCTCTACGCCGAGGGCCTGCGCCGCGACGACCCGACCGGCACGCTGGACAGCCCGAAAAAAGGCCGCCCGCTGCCGAAGACCATGAGCGAGGCCGACACCGGCCGGCTGATCGACCGCGCCGCGCAGGAGGCCGGCGATGCCGGGCTCGGCGACAGCGACAGGCTGGCGGCGCTGCGTCTGCACGCGCTGGTCGAAGTGCTTTATGCGACAGGCCTGCGCGTTTCGGAACTGGTCGGCTTGCCGGTGACGGTGGCGCAGCGCGACGACCGTTTCTTCATGGTGCGCGGCAAGGGCGACAAGGAGCGCATGGTGCCGCTGTCGGCCAAGGCGCGCGCGGCGATGCGAGCCTGGCTCGCCGCCCGGGCCAAGGTGCCCGCTTTCGCTGACAGCCCGTTCCTGTTTCCTGCCGCGTCGGACAGCGGCTACCTCTCGCGCCAGGTCTTCGCTCGCGACCTCAAGGGGCTGGCGGCCCGGGCCGGCATCGCCTCGGCCAAGGTCTCGCCACATGTGCTTCGCCATGCTTTCGCCAGCCATCTCTTACAGAACGGGGCTGATCTCAGGGCCGTCCAGCAACTGCTTGGCCATGCCGACATATCGACGACACAGATCTATACCCATGTGCTGGAGGAGCGATTGGTGCGGCTGGTCAACGATCATCACCCGCTTGCCGACTAGACCTCATATCGCTATGTGAGGGCGACGTTCCATCGCCCGGAGCCCCTGATTTCAGGGTCCCGCCAGTCTTTGCTTCCGACGTATCGGTCCGCCCAAGCATGTACAACTACCTCGATTTCGAAAAGCCGGTGCAGGATCTGGAACTCAAGATCCTGGAACTGAAGAAGCTTGCCGAGAACGGCGAGGCGGTCGATGTCGCCGACGAGATCAGCAGGCTCGAGAAGCGGTCGCGCGATGCCCTGCGCGATCTCTACAAGGCATTGACCCCATGGCAGAAGGTGCAGGTGGCGCGCCATTCCGACAGGCCGCACTGCGTCGACTACATCAAGGGCCTGTTCAGCGATTTCACGCCGCTCGCCGGCGACCGCAATTTCGGCGAGGACCAGGCGATCGTCGGCGGCTTTGCCCGGTTCCGCGGCGAACCGGTAGCGATCCTCGGCCAGGAGAAGGGCTCCGACACGGCGAGCCGGCTGAAGCACAATTTCGGCTCGGTGCGCCCCGAAGGCTATCGCAAGGCCGTGCGGCTGATGGAGCTTGCCGACCGCTTCAAGATCCCGCTGCTGACATTGGTCGACACGGCCGGCGCCTATCCCGGCGTCGGCGCCGAGGAGCGCGGCCAGGCCGAAGCCATTGCCCGTTCGACCTCGGCCTGCCTTGCGCTCAAGGTGCCATCGATTTCGGTTGTCATCGGTGAAGGCGGTTCGGGCGGCGCCATTGCCATCGCCACCGCCAACCGCGTCTACATGCTGGAACATGCCATCTATTCGGTGATCTCGCCCGAGGGCGCGGCCTCCATCCTGTGGCGCGACACGACGCGCTCCAAGGACGCGGCGACCAACATGAAGATCACCGCCCAGGACCTTCTGGAACTGAAGATCATCGACGCCATCATTCCCGAACCGATCGGCGGCGCCCAGCGCGCACCCGAAACGGTGATTGCCGCGACGGGCGATCTCATCGCCAAGACGATGAAGGATTTTGCCGGCGCCAACATGGATTTTCGCGAGCAGCGCCGCGAGAAGTATCTGGCAATGGGCCGCAGCCTCTGACCACGATTTGGCGGCTCAACCGGGCCGCCGCAAGCCGCCTCCACGGCAACGCTCCACGGCAATGTGGCGGCGATGAGCAATTTCGCCACAAAAATGCCGCCGGATTCGGTTCAATGGAATTGCCGTGAGGGGTGGCCGAGGCTTGCGGTAAGGAATTTTCAAGGTTAACGGGCGTACGGTCCGTCTGTGTTCAGCATGCGGGCTCGGCCGTTTCGAAGCCATTGGCCCGAAAGAGAAGACGTAGCCTTATCCATGTTTGCCAAGCTTGCCCGCACCGGAATTCTCATCACCGCGATAGCCGTTGCCGGCTGCAATGATTCGTCGATGAAGGATTTTGCCCCGGAGGCCAACAAGCCCCTGCCCGACAAGATCCTGGCCGACATGAGGGCCAAGGGCATGGTGCGCACCTCCTCGGTGATGGCGCGCATCTTCAAGGAAGAGGGCAAGCTCGAAATCTGGAAGGCCAAGACCAACGGCCGCTACGACATGGTCGCCAGCTACGATATCTGCAAATGGTCGGGCAAGCTCGGGCCGAAATACACCGAGGGCGACCGCCAGGCGCCGGAAGGTTTTTATACCGTGCGTCCGGCGCAGATGAACCCGCGCTCGAACTACCATCTGTCCTTCAACATCGGCTATCCCAACGCCTATGACCGCGCCAACGGCCGCACCGGCTCCAACCTGATGGTGCACGGCGCCTGCTCGTCTTCGGGCTGCTATTCGATGACCGATGCCCAGATCGAGCAGATCTATGCGTTCGGCCGCGATGCCTTCCAGGGCGGCCAGACCGAGTTCCAGATCCAGGCCTTCCCGTTCCGCATGACCGCCGCCAACATGGCGCGCTACCGCAACGACCCGAATTACGAATTCTGGAAGATGCTGAAGGTCGGCTACGACAATTTCGAGATCACCAAGGTACCGCCGAAAGTCGACGTTTGCGAGAAGCGCTACGTCTTCAACCAGGTGGCTCCCGAAGGCACCACATTCAATCCGACCGGCCCCTGCCCTGCGTCCACGCAGCCGGATTCGCTGAAAAGCGCCTACAGTGCTTATCAGAGCACGTATGAGGCTGCGTTCAACGGCGCCCTCAAGGCAAGCACGCCGGCGCCCAAGCCCACCATCGCCGGCATCAAGGAAGCCAGCATCGTCTCCGACTGGTCCAAGCGCCGTGCGCGCGGCGAGCGCGTGCCGATCGACCCGCCATCGCTCAACTCGGACGGCTCGGTCACCGAGACGGCGCGCATGGGCCGCATCGATTCGCCCGCCGGCCGCAAGATGGCCGCGCTCGATGCCGAAAAGGCCGCGAAGCAAAAAGCCGAGGAGCAGCGGCTGGCCGCGATAGAAGCTGCCAAGCAGGCCAAGGCGCAAGCGCTGGCCGAAAAGGAAGCCGCCAAGGCGCAGGCGCTGGCCGAAAAGGAAGCGGCCAAGACCGCCAAGGAAGCCCCTGTCGCCACCGCGACGATCGAAGCGCCGGCCGAGCCCGCACCGCCGGCCGAAACGCAGGCCGCAAGTGCCGACGAGAGCCGCGTGACGAGGCTGAAGAACAAGCTGCTCGGCATGTTCGGCGGCTGACATTTTTCGCCGTGACCGACGTCACCGTCTACGATCTGAAGGGGCTGAACTGCCCTTTGCCGGTGCTGAAGGCGAAGAAGCGGCTGGCCGGGATGCGGCCCCGCAGCCGGCTCTGGCTGGAAACGACCGATCCGCTCGCCGTTATCGACATTCCGGCGTTCTGCGCCGACTCTGGTCATCATCTCGTAGAGACATCCGCCATATCAGGCGGTCACCGCTTCCTGGTCGAGCGCGGCGAATAGCTGTCGTAAAGGTCAGCGTCCCGCGATCGCCAGGGGATTGTTCTCCAGCGCCGCGCGGTCGGGCGTGTCGATCGAGGGCCGGTTGGTGAAGGCGGCAAACAGTCGCCTTACATAGTCTTCGGGCATGTCGAGCGTGATCAGCACCAGCCGGGTGCCGCGCTGGCCGTCCGGCCAGGACGGCAATCGAGCCGGCGGATGCAGGATTTTCTGCACGCCATGCACCACCAGCGGCCGCGACGGATCTTCCTCGAGTTCGATGACGCCCTTCATGCGCAGCAGGCGCTCGCCATGCGTGGAGCGCAAAAGATCGAGGAACATCTCGATGGCCGAGAACGGCACCGGGCCGTCATGCACCAGGGAGTGGGTGCGGATGCGCTGATCGTGCCGGTGCCCGTGGTCGTGGCCGTGCCCGTGGTCATGCCCGTCATGATCATGATGATCATGGTTATGCATCGCTTCTTCGCCGAGCCAGCGCCGCACATCGGCGGATTTGGTCGCCGGGTTATAGAGGCCGCAGTCGAACAGCGCCGCGACGCTCGTTTTCGCATCGTCGACAGCCAGCAGTTCGGCGCCCGGATTGATCTGCCGCAGCCGCGTCCGCAGCGCTTCCGGTCCATCCGGACCAGCGACCAGGTCGGTTTTGGAGAGCACGATGCGGTCGGCGACGGCGACCTGCTTGACCGCCTCGACATGGGCGTCGAGCGTGGCATCGCCGTTGACCGCGTCGACCAAGGTGATGACGCCGTCGAGCCGGAAAGCCTGGACCAGTGCCGGATGCGCCATGATCGATTGCAGCACCGGTGCCGGATCGGCAAGGCCGGTGGTCTCGACGATGACGCGGGCAAGGCGGGCGATGCGGCCGGTCTGCAGCCGGTCGACCAGATCGGCCAGCGTGTCGACCAGTTCGCCGCGTACCGTGCAGCAAAGGCAGCCGTCCGAAAGCTGGATGATGCCGTCGGACGCCTGTTCCACCAGCAGGTGATCGATCGCCACTTCGCCATATTCGTTGATGATGACGGCCGTGTCGGCCAGCGCCGGGTCCTTCAGGAGCCGGTTGAGCAGCGTCGTCTTGCCGGCGCCGAGAAAACCGGTCAGCACGGAAACAGGGATGGGAAAACCACTCATTGCCTAGTTCGCAACCTTGACGGGTTGGTCGCCCTGCGCAGCCGAGCCCGCCACCGTCGGGCCGGCGCCGGGCGCCGGTCTGTCCGGCCGCCAGGTCGGAATGGGCACGTCGGCATATTCCTGGCTGCCCTGGGCGAGCATGGCCAGCGGGGTCGGGCCGGTCGCGCCGCCAAGCCCCACGGCAACCAGTGTCGGCACGTGGTCGAGCTTTTCCTGGTAGGGCGATTTCGGCACGTTCTTGGCGACGACGGGCGGAGCCTCGGACTGCTCAGCCGGCGCCTTCTTCTTGCAGATCTCGTCACGCATGTCGTTGGGCGAGATGGTGTCGCCGTAGGGCGCCAGCGTGGCAATGGTGGCCGAGCCGGCGGCAGGCGTATCGAAACCCTGGTCGAGCAGTTTGGCCGCGGCCTCGGCACGGGTGATCGCCGACTTCTCGCCGAGCACCACCGCCACCAGCGTGCGGCCGTTGCGGGTCGCCGAACCGATCATGTTGAAGCCGGAGGGGCAGACGAAGCCCGTCTTCATGCCGTCGGCCCCCGGATAGCGGCCGATCAACAGGTTGTAGTTGGGAATCGCCTTCTTGCCGACCGCAAGCCCCTCGATCGAGAACCACGGCGCATATTGCGGAAACTCGCGGCGGATCGCCGTCACCAGCACGGCCAGGTCGCGCGCTGTGGTGTACTGGTCCGGCGAATAAAGCCCGTTCGGATTGACGAAATGCGTTCCGTTCATGCCGAGCCGGACCGCCTCGGCGTTCATGCGCTCGGCAAAGGCTGCCTGCGATCCCCCGACATTCTCGCCGACGGCCATGGCGATATCGTTTGCCGACTTGACCAGCATCATCTTCAGCGCATTGTCGAGCCGCATCACCGAGCCTGGCTTGAAGCCCATCTTGCTCGGCGGCTCGGCGGCGGAATGTTTCGTTACCTTGATCGGCGAATCGAGCCGGACCTCGCCGGCCGCGATCGCCCGGAAGGTCACATAGGCCGTCATCAGCTTGCTCAGCGATGCCGGGTACCAGCGCTTGAACGCGTCCTGATGCTGGAGGATCTTGCCGCTGTTCAGGTCGAACAGCACGACCGGATTGGCCAGCGCCGGCCCGGCCAGCGCCGAGAACGCCACGGCGCCCGCGCAGAATAGTTTGAGGAAATGCCTGTGCCGCATGATCGAATCCGAAATCGCCTCTTGCCGTAGTCGCCCCTGGCTCCGTAAGATTTACGCGATCGCCAGCAAAATGAGTCCGCCCTCAAAAACGGACCGCATTGTTGCGGTGCTATTTACTCTATGTGACGTCAACATGGCAAAGTGCCTGACGATCACAATTGCAAGGCAGCGGACCTGCCCCAACAGCGAGATGGAACTATCATGCCAATCCTGAACCGTGCCGCCGAAATGCAGGACGAGGTTGCCGGCTGGCGACGACATCTGCACCAGACCCCGGAACTGAATTTCGACGTCTTCAAGACAGCCGCCTTCGTCACCGAGAAGCTGAAGGCCTTCGGCTGCGACGATGTGGTGACGGGGCTGGGCAAGACCGGCGTCGTGGGCATCATTCGCGGCCGCCAGGGCGAAGGCGCCACTATCGGCCTGCGCGCCGACATGGACGCGCTGCCGCTTAACGAGATCACCGGCAAGCCCTATGCCTCGACCGTTCCCGGCAAGATGCATGCCTGCGGCCATGACGGCCATACGGCGATGCTTTTGGGTGCGGCGAAATATCTCGCCGAGACCCGCAACTTCGCCGGTTCGGTGGCGGTCATCTTCCAGCCGGCCGAAGAAGGCGGCGGCGGCGGCAACGAGATGGTCAAGGACGGCATGATGGAGCGTTTCGACATCGCGAAAGTGTTCGGCATGCACAACATGCCGGGCCTGCCGGTCGGCCAGTTCGCCATCCGGCCGGGCCCGATCATGGCGGCGACCGCGGAATTCACCATCACCGTGAAAGGCCGCGGCGGCCATGCGGCGATGCCGCACGGCACGATCGACCCGATCGTCATCACCAGCCAGTTGGTCGGCGCCCTGCAGACGATCGCCTCGCGCAGCACCGACCCGGTTGAAGCGGTGGTGGTGTCGGTGACCAAATTCCATGCCGGCGACGCCTACAACATCATCCCGGAATCGGCGGAGATCGCAGGCACGGTGCGCACCTTGCGCAAGGAAATCGCCAAGAAGTCGGAAGAGCGCATTCGTGCCATCTGCGACGGATTGGCCACGGCCTTCGGCGCGAAGATCGAGGTCGATTACCAGGCGAACTACCCCGTAACCTTCAACCATGCGGAAGAGACGGTTTTTGCCAGCGACGTCGCGGCAAACGTCGCCGGCGACGCTCATGTCCACCGCGGCATCCAGCCCGTGATGGGCGGCGAGGACTTCTCCTACATGCTGGAAGCCAGGCCCGGCGCCTTCATTTTCATTGGCAATGGCGACACCGCCGGCCTTCACAACCCGGCCTATGACTTCAACGACGAGGCCATCCCGCACGGCATGAGCTACTGGGTGAAGCTGGCCGAAACCGCGCTCGCCGCCTGAGGCCTGGCGGCGGCAGGGGCCGGCCGATTGTGTTCGGCCCGCCCCTTGGCGAAACGATCGGAAGCGGCTATGTGTCGGGCCGCGTGGTCCCGTAGCTCAGTAGGATAGAGCGGCAGATTCCTAATCTGTAGGTCACAGGTTCGATTCCTGTCGGGATCACCACGTTTTGCTGCTTAAGCCAGATACTGTCGGACCTGAATCGGACTGAAACCAGAGCCGATCACCGGGGTCGCATCGGTCATCTGTACGGAACCTGCATGCGGATTTCTACCGTTCGAATAACGTCAGAAAAGCGCTTGCAGACGTTCCGACAAATCGGAAATTGGGTGATTGGTTGGAGCCCGGTCGACGGACCGCAGCGGTCCCGTCCGGGATGAGGTTCAGAGCCGTTCCAGCGTCAGTATGCCCGGATCGCCCTTCCAGGCTTTGGAAAGTTCGTCCGCGGCTTTCGTTGCGGCGGCAGTATCGCCTTGGGCCTCCGCCGCCTGCTGCAGCCCGAACAGTGCCCAGGCGCTGCTGCGTGCGCGGTGGAGCGCCGCCACAAACTCCTTCGCCGCGTCCGCCGGCTGACCGTTCTTGAGGAGGGCGGCACCGAGGGACTGCCGCACGGGATAATACCAGTACGGAGGCTCCATGTAGGGGATCGTGTCCTCCGTTTCGACCGCTTTCTTCCAGAAGGCTATCGAGCCGCCGACGTCATTCTCGGCCTGCGCAGCGCGGGCACGTACGACATCTTCGGCCACTTGCAGGACCGACAATGCCGGGATTCCCCAGGCATCGTGCACCGACCAGTCGGTTTCCTGAGCGATCTTGTGGATGGCGTCCGCCTCGACTCGCGCGCCCGAGGCGTCCTTCTTCTCGGCCAGGGCGACGCCGCGCGCATAGTGCCACATCGATGTGATGTAAGGCGGCGCGCCGGCCGGCTCGGCCTTAGCCAGGATCGCATCCGGTTCGGCATATTGCGCCCAGGCGAAATACGGAGCTGCCTTCACCGGCTGCACGATCGGTATTGCCGTGGCCACCTCGTTAGTCAGAAACTTGTCCAGCTTCTCAGCCTCTGCAAGCACCGTCTTCGAGTCACCGAGGAGCTGGGCCGAAACCAATACGAAGTGCACGTTGTGGGAATAGTAGCCGAGCGGATAGACACCGGTAGCGCCGGTTTCGGCGAGATAGGTCTCGTCCACTTTCGAGGCAGCTTCGTTGGACTTCAGCGAATCCGTGTAGCGGCCGACGCGATAGTAGATGTGGCTCGGCATATGGACGATGTGTCCGGCCCCCGGCATCAGCGCTGCTAGCCGGTCCGCGTAGGGCTCGGCGCGCTCCGGACGATCCGAGGCCTCAACAAGATGAATGTAGAGGTGAATCGCCATCGGATTGTCGGGCTTCCTGGCGAGAACGCCTTCCAGCCGCCTCTGGATGTCGGCGGTGCGGCCCTTGGGTTCCTTGCCGCCCGGCTGCCAATAGTCCCAAGGCTGCGTGTCCATGCCGGCCTCTGCGGCCAGCACAGCGAGCTCGAGATCGTCAGGATATTTGTCGGAAAGCGCCGCAGTTGCATCGGCGAAGGCGGCGTTCAGGGTGTTTCGATCGGCCTTGGGATCTTCGGAATACCGCGTGGCGACCGCCTCGATCAGTCCCCGCTCCTTCTCGGTGGCACCGGATGAAAGCGCCTGCGCCTTTCGAAGACCAGTGATCGCTGGTGCATTTGCGGTGGGATCCATCGGCACGTTGATGTTCGGGCCCAGGACCAGTGCCTCGCCGAGGAAGCACATCGCACAGTCGGGATCGAGGCTTTGTGCCTTGCGGAAGGCGCGTCGCGCCTCCGCGTGATTGAAGTTGGTGGCGAACCGCAGCCCCTGGTCAAAGTATTTTTGGGCATCGGCGCTCTTTGTGCTGATCGGATAGCTCAGGGAGCCCAGGTCATCCCACAATGGCGGCTGGGCCTCCTCGTAGGCCTTCAAGTCTTGCGGGGCCAGTGATTGGCCGGCAGCGGCCAGAGCGACGCAGTGTGTGATGTCGAGTTCCCCCGGCAACGATACTCTTGGCGCCGCAAGCTGCGACTGCAACGGACTGTCCGCGGCGTAAGCAATGGCAGCACCTGTGCCGAAACTCATTAAGGCAATAGCTGTCCATCCTGCACTTGGCAGGCAAGCACGCAGTTTCATCTGAACCTCCTGGCGTTCGGTACGATCGGCAATCTCCGATCAGCCCTGTCTTTCCAATTCTCGATCGGAGGTGCGGGCGTTGATGATCCGCCTCGCGCCGCCGTTTGGCAACATATTTCCTACTGCTAATGTAATAGCGGACGCGATGTTTTCTGCTCACCTCTTCGGCCCGAAGGCACTAGTCGGACACCAGAGGGGTTCAGGCACGCGCCGTTGCAAAAACCAAATATCGTCTGACCGCCCGCCCCGCTTGAGACGTATCGGATCGAGACCGGCGCCTGTTGTTGTGAAGTGCCACGGCCCCGATTCAGCGCAGAGTGCAACCCTTGGACCGTCAGGGCTTCACCCGAACGGGTGACACCGCGACTTCAATGCGTGGAGGACCCTTGGTATCGGGACAAGAGCTTCGCGAGTTCCGCCTGACTTCCGGTGCTTGTTTTCGAGAATATTGCACGGAGCTGGGTTCTGGCGGTTTCACGGCCAATTCCCAGGGCAGAGCTTGCCGCGCCGATACCTCGGCCATCGGCAAGGCGGCAGGCCAGCCGCGTTTCGGCTGCTGTTAGTTGAAAGGCGTGCCTTATCAGTTGCTTGGGTAGCGCCGGTTCGGCCACAAGATCGGTAAAATAGAGGAGCGCGTCTCCGCCGTTAAAGAGGTCATGGACGAACGAGGTCATCGGAATGGCTTCAGCAAGAAGCCATGGCGAACCCTCGCGAGCAATCAAAACGGGCTCCCCGTCGCTCAAGTCGCCGCATTGGCTGACCACGCCTGCGATCAATCTCTGCAAGCGTGAATCACTGGGCCGATCTGCCGCCCGCAGACGACCACCGTGGATAACGAGGCCAGTACCAAGCAGAGCTTCCGCGTGTTTATTGTAGCGGGTGACGCGGCCTCGGCAATTCAGCAACAGCGCTGCGCTTCCCATCCGATCCAGAATGGCCAGGTTCGGTTCGACTGCCGTTTCCCAAACCTTTTCCGCAGCACTGATGATGCGAACCATCGACGGAACGATCGCCAAGAAATCCTCGGCTTCATTCCGGTAGAATGGCCCCTTATGAGCGTCACGAAACATCGAGAGCATCCACCTTCGATCCTTCACCATGAAGTCTATTGCAGCCCACCATTCCCGGTCGCCTGGACGCGCGATTTCTTGGTAATAAGGGAGAACCTCGCGCTCATCACGAGTGGTGATCTCATCCTCGACAACGAAGCTGTCTGTCAGTTTTGCCAACCTCTTGCGCGGTCTACGTTCATGCGGATCGGGAGCACCTTCGATTCTTTCGATCCAAAGGGCGGCGAATTCGGCATGTTCGGTCGAATCGGGTCTGAGCGCGGTCGGCGATCGCTGATCGCTACGAAACGGGTGAGTTGGATCGCAGGTGCGGATAACGCAACTTGTGGCTCCTAGGGAGTGGGCCAGCATTTGAAGCGCTGCGGGCCACTGCCTAAACTCGAACGCGGCGTCGTAGCAAGCCTCGATCGCAGCGGCAATGTTCCGATTGTCGGACATAGGATTTGCGTCGCGATCCCGGTTTCTCGCCCTTTTTCTCCTCATGGCCCGTCGACGGCCCTCCAGCTACAGGCCCCGCAACCGGCTCCGGCCAGGGATGTTTATTTCCCGCGGCCATGCTCGACAGACGGTCAGCTGAGGACCTATCGTCAGACTGACGCATCGAATGAGAGATAGCTACATTAGCATAATAGCCACGCAACTTCACCGATGCTTCTCGACGAAATCTCTGCACGCAGGTGAAAGCCGTTCGATCTGGCTTTCAAGGTCGCATTTACCCATCGGTTTCGTCGGGCAAAACCGTGCGTAGTCGCGGCGACATCCCTTGCCTTCGAAAATTTTGAAAGATCTTACCTGCGTAGGGTTTGTTGCGTTGACTGAACTGGGTATCAGCCCGGTTTCGATCTCCATCGCACCGTCACGACTTGACCCCTTGCTTCCACCCTTGCCCCCACCCTTGCCG
>NZ_VFUH01000006.1:0-329099 GCF_006440475.1 Mesorhizobium sp. B2-6-1 | reverse complement strand
CCGAAGCTGATGCGGAGCGCGTTGATGGTGCGCCGGTCGGTGGCGATCGCCCAGAAATCGGTCCAGCCGAGCGCCGCAGAGCGCCAGACCAGCCCCGACAGCGGAATGAGGATGATGAGGGTAAGGTAGGCAAGCGAGAAGCCGAGCGTCAATCCGAAACCCGGAATGACGCTCGGCTGTCGAAACCGCCAACCCGCCCGAGCGGGTGCTGTGATCATATCGTCCTGAATATCGACTGCTTACTGGGGCTTGTAGATCTGGTCGAATATACCACCATCGCCGAAATGGTAAGGCTGTGCTTTCTTCCAGCCGCCGAATTGTGGGTCGTCGATGGTGACCAGCTTGATCGGCGGTAGCTTGGCCAGGTCCTCTGCCGACACCAGATCGGGCTTGGCCGGACGATAGTGGTTCTTGGCGATGATCGTCTGCGCTTCCTTGGAATAGAGCCAGCCCAGATAGGCTTCGGCGACCTTGCGCGTGCCCTTGGCATCGACATTGGCGTCGACCAAAGCGACCGGCGGCTCGGCTAGGATCGAGGTCGGGGGATAGACGATATCGAAATTTTCGGCACCGAACTCGTCGAGCGCTAGATAGGCCTCGTTTTCCCAGGCAATCAGCACGTCGCCCAGGCCCTTTTGCGCGAAGGTCACCGTCGAGCCGCGCGCACCGGTATCGAGCACCGGAGCGTTGGCATAGAGCTTGCCGACGAACTCCTTCGTCTTGGCCTCGTCGCCACCGTCATTGGCGTTGGCATAAGCCCAGGCGGCGAGATAGTTCCAGCGTGCGCCGCCCGATGTCTTCGGGTTGGGCGTAATCACCTGGACGCCGTCCTTGACCAGGTCGTTCCAGTCGTGGATGCCCTTGGGGTTTCCTTTGCGGACGAGGAAGATGATGGTCGAGGTGTAGGGTGCCGAATTGTTCTCGAATTTCGTGCGCCAGTCCGGATTGATCTTTTTCGACTTGGAGACGATGGCGTTGATATCGCCTTCGAGCGCCAGCGTCACCACGTCGGCGTCGAGGCCGTCGATCACGGCCCGGGCCTGTGCGCCCGATCCACCGTGCGACTGCTGTATGGTGACCGTTTCCCCTGTCTCGGCTTTCCAGTGAGCGGCGAAGGCCTCGTCATAAGCCTTGTAGAGCTCGCGTGTCGGATCGTACGACACGTTGAGAATGGTGGTATCGGCGAACGCGAAACCGAGCGTGCCGAACTGGACAGACGTGGCGACCAGTGCGCCGAGCAGTCTCCTGAAACGAGGTTTGGTCATTTCTGCCTCCGTTGAACCCACGTCAAATCTACCGAATTGGTAGAATTTAGATGCATTAAATGTTGCCTTTTTTGTCGTTTTGGAGAAAATCTTGGACCTGATTTCGCGGTGCGGAGAAACATTTTCCCTCAAACGTCCCCTTGGCGAATCCCCATCGACCTATCTAGGAACAAGCGGTGCCGAAGCAAGGCTGTGGCATTTGGTCGGCACGCTATCCGGCTGGACTGGGAAATCGAAGCGCTGCTTGGCGGAGGGATCGTGGTTCAGCGTGAAGGTGCCGCCATTCGCGTGCATAGTTCTTGAATCCGGCCGAGTGCATCGCGCCGAGCAGCAGCTTGCGGTTTGCCGTCGCTTCGCTTGCGGTACAGGAAAATTGTCCGTTCCGGCGTAACGGATATCCTGGCGGATCGAGGGGCCGGCAACGCGGACGAAGTCGGCGGGCAGGGCGTCGGCGCGGGCTGGGAGGAGATTGCGGGTAAAGGAACTGGCGTCGCGAGTATTGTCGCGAGGCGCCGTACCTCAGGCGAAGAAGCGCAATCCCCTGAATCGCTTGCGCAATCTTATTCAACAAACACCTTCACACTTGCCGCGCGTCCCGCCGCATCGATTACGGTCAAGGTCGAGTAGCCGGTGCCGTCCGGTTGCCATGTCGCGGTGCGCCGGCGGTCGATGCCGGTCAGCGGCTTGCCGTTGGCCAGCCAGCGGAACGGCGCGCGCCCGCCTTGCAGCTTCAGTACCAGCGGCGAGGCGTCGGCCGAGTTGGTGGCGAGATCGACGCGGGCGCCGTCGGGCGGAAAGATAATGGTCGGCGCGGGCTCTGTGGGGGTCGAGGCCTGAACCAGGCCGTCGGACCCGGCGCCGAAGCGGGCAAGCGTCACAGGCAGGTCGTTACGTCGAGGAGTGAAGGCGCCGGGGGGCTTTCCCGGCAGCGGCACGGTGGCGAGACCCGAGCGGACAAAGCCCTCGAACAGAATTGGGGCTGCCGACACATAGCCGGACAGGCCAGGCACCGCGCCTGCATCGGCCCGGCCGACCCAGACGCCCAGCACGTAACGGCCGTCGAAGCCGACCGACCAGGCATCGCGGTAGCCATAGGAGGTGCCGGTCTTGTAGGCGATGCCGCGCTGCAATGCACCCTCGGGCGGCTTGACGCCCGACAGAATGTCCATGATTTGCCAGCTCGCCTGGTCATCGAGGATGGTCGCGGTGGTGCGCTCGGCATCGACCGGCTCGGTGCCATCATGCAGCGTGTGCGTCTTGCCGCCATTGGCGAGCCCTGTATAGAGCTGGACGAGATCGCGCAGCGTAATCCCAACGCCGCCAAGGCCGATGGCCAGGCCCGGCGCCTCGTTGACCGGCAGGATCGGGTTTACCCCAGCCTGGCGGAATCGGGCCGTCAGCCGCGCGGGACCGACCGCGTCGAGCACGCGGATCGCCGGCACGTTGAGCGACAGTTGCAGCGCCTCGCGGATGCTGACGTCGCCCTGATAGCCCATATCGAAATTCTTCGGCCGGTAGCCGCCGAAATCGGCCGGGCTGTCCTCGATCAGCATTTCCTGCGCCACCAGTCCCTGTTCGAAGGCAAGACCGTAGATGAATGGCTTCAGCGTCGAGCCCGGCGAACGCACGACCTTGGTCATGTCGATCCAGCCGGAGCGGCTGGCGTCGAAGAAATTGGCCGAGCCGACTTCGCCCAGAATATCGCCGGTGCGGGAATCGGCCAGCACCATGGCGACGGAGAGACGCGCCCCAAGCTTGGCGGCGGCGTCGCGCGCTACCTGTTCCAGCCCTTCCTGGACGCTCTTGCGGATCGTCAGCTTGAGCGGCTGGCCGGGAACCGCCTTGGGCAGCATCGCATAGGCGGCGTGCGCGGCGAGCGCCGGCAAGCTACGGCGCAGGCCAGACACATCGTCGAGCGCGGCGCGCGCGGCCTCGCGTTCGCCAAGCAGGCCAGCCGAGGCCATGCGGGACAGCACGCGGTCGCGGGCGGCGTGCGCGATCGCGAGGTTGCGGTCGGGCCGGCGCTTCTCCGGCAGCTGCGGCAGGGCGACGAGAAGCGCGGCTTCCGAGACGGTGAGCCGCTTCGGCTCCTTACCGAAATAGGCGAGCGAAGCGGCGCGCACGCCTTCGAGATTGCCGCCATAGGGCGCCAGCGTCAGATAGCGTTCGAGGATCTCGTGCTTGGACAGCCGCCGCTCGATCTGGATGGCGCGCAGCATCTGCTTGAGCTTGGAGCCGAGGCTGCGGCTGTCGCGCGGCTCGATCAGGCGGGCGAGTTGCATCGACAGCGTCGAGCCGCCGGACACGATGTGGCCACTGGTGGCGAACTGGCCGGCGGCGCGGGCAAGCGCCAGCACATCGACGCCTTCATGGTTCCAGAAGCGCTTGTCCTCATAGGTGACCAACATGTCGACGAACTGCTTGTCGACCTGGTCGAGGCGGGTTTCGAGCCGCCAATAGCCGTCAGGCGTGGCGAAGGCGCGCAAAAGCTGGCCGTCGCGGTCCTGGACTTCCGTCGAGACGGTAAGCTTTTCAGGAAGCGGAGGCGGGAAGGCGCGGTCGAGCTGCCACAGGGTAGCGGCGGAAACAGCAATAACAGCCACCAAGGAGGTGCTAGCGATAGCCGCGCGGCGCAGGAATTTTCTTGAGGGCATGGCGCTGCCCCTCATCCGCCTGCCGGCACCTTCTCCCCGCATAGTGGCGGGGAGAAGGGAGCTGTCGCAATCGTCGGCGCCTTTTCTGTAACGTTGAAAATTGGCGAAAGCCTTGGTGCAGGCCCCTTTCTCCCCGTCACTAAACGGGGAGAAGGTGCCGGCAGGGCAATGAGGGGCAGCGCAAACTTCACGTTCATGTCCGCCGCGACACCTTACGGCGCCTTGACCTCCATCATGCCGGTGGCGGTACGGGCCGAATATTGCGGCCGGTACATATCCTCCACCGTTGCGGCCGGATGGGCGTAGATGCCCGGCGTCACGGCGCGCACGACATAGGCGAGCGTCAGATTGTGGTCGTGGTCGCCGTCGCTGGGGTTGAAGGCGGCGACGAAACGGTCGTCGCGGAATTCCAGATGCGCGGCGTCGGTCTGCGCCAGCCAGGAGAAGTTCGACAATTGCGCGCTGGAGACCAGGCCGGGATTGTCGATCTCGAAGCCGGCCGGCAAAAGGTCGGTAATCAAAAGGCGCGAAGGCCAGTTGTTCTGTTCGTTGACCTTGAGTACGACGACATAGCGTTCGTTCTGGGTTGCCTCCGTCACATTGGCTTCGGTGCCGTCGAGCTTGTAGTAGGTGCGCTCGATAGTGAAGCCGTCACCTCCCGCCGGCAAGGGCTGTACCGGCGACGCCACGGTGGTGACGACGGCCTGCAGCGGGGTCTTGCCGGTGTTGGCGATGGTGAGCGGGCTGTCGGCCAGATCGCTGCCGTTGACCTGGCTGGAATAGCCGCCGGAATGCGGCGCGCCATTGACGGAAAGCGTGATCGAATCATTGCCTTCCTTCAGTGCCCGGGCCGCCAGCAGCATCCAGGATTCATCCTGGGTGCTGGTCCAGCGGACCTCGGCGCGTTGTTTGGTCACCAGCTTGATCAATTCCGGCACGATCGTCGGCGCCGGTTTTGATTCCGCCGCCAGCGCCAGCATCGCGGCGCCGTCCCGCAGCGCCGAGCCATAGTCCGACCGATAATAGTCATAGTCCGTGCTCGACTTGGCGAGCCGCAGCGCCGTCTGGAAGGTCGCTTCCGAACGCTGGGCGTCGCCATAGAGCGCCAGGCTCGCCGCCAGCTGGGCGACAGCCATCGGGCTGGTGAAGGCCTCGAGCTGGGTGTCCGCGTAATAGCGCAGATCGCCGATCGAGGCCTTCTTGTTGCGGGCGAGCACATAGAGCGCGTAGGCGATCTCGCTGCCGCGGTCCTGGACGTCCTGATCGTACCCAAGCGAGTTCTGAAGATTGCCCAGTGCCTGGTTCATGGCGAGCGCCGGCACGTCGTATTTCTGCTCGCGCGCCCTGGTCAGGAAGTCGGTGACATAGGCGTCGAGCCACAGATCGCCGGAGCCCGGGCCCCACAGGCCGAAGCTGCCGCCCGAAGCCTGGTAGCTCAGCACCTTGTAGATCGCGTCCTGGATGCGGCCACGCAGCTCGGGATCGCTCTCCATGCCGACGCCCGAGGCCATTTCGTTGACATAGAGCAGGGGCATCGCCCGGCTGGTGGTCTGCTCGGCGCAGCCATAGGGATAGCGGTCGAGCGTCATCAGGAGCGAAGGCACATCGAAGGCCGCCGCCTGCGAAACGCCGACACTGACCGAAGCGCCGTCGAGCAGGCTTGCCGCCAAAAGCTCCTTGTCGACGCGCAGCGCGCCGCCATTGCCCTTGAGGTCGACCACCAAGCGGGTGGTGACCGGCAATTGCGCCGGACGCACCGGCACGTAGAGCGTCTGCTCGACCTTGGTGCCGTCGGCGTGCGCCAGCTTGATGGTGAGCGAGGCATTGCCTGCCGTCTGTGCGATCAGCGGCACGGTCAGGGTCTGGCGCTTGCCCTGCGCCAGCGTCAGTTTCTGGGGCAGGGGCTTGTCGCCCGTCGAGAGGTCCCCCGTCGTGTCGATCGACAGCGCATAGTCGCCGGCCGGACCGTCGGTGTCCGCAATGTCGAGCCGCATGACGGCGGCGTCGCCGGGCGCCAGGAAGCGCGGCAGGCCGGCGGTGATCACCACCGGATCGCGCACGATCACGTCCGACTGGGCGTGGCCGACCGCTTCCTTGGTCCAGGCGACGGCCATGACGCGAACCGTGCCGTTGAACTGCGGAATATCGAAGTCGACGCGTGCTTTGCCGTCGGCATCGAGCTGCACCGGGCCGGAGAAGAAGGCGACCAGCTTTTCGGTCGGCGGACTGCCCTGCGCCTGCATGTTGGCGCCGTCGCCGCCGGTCCTGAGCTTGCCCATAGTACCGAGAGAGCCGTCGATCAGGCCGCCGTAGAGATCACGGATTTCCATGCCCAGCATGCGCTGGCCGAAAAACCAATTCTCAGGATCCGGCGCCTTGTAGTTGGTCAGGTTGAGGATGCCGACATCGACGGCGGCGACAGTGACATAGGCGTTGCTGCCGGGCTCTACGCCGGCGACCGCGACCGGGATCGACAGCTGCTGGCGCGGCATGGTCTTGTCCGGCGGGGTAAGGGTGACGGCGAGCTTCTTCGAGCCCGGATCGACCTTCAGCCATTTCACGCCGATGGCGCGGGCCGGCATGCGGCTTTCCTGCGCGTCGCCAGGCCGGAACAGGGTTGCCGTAACATAGGCGCCGGCGCCCCAGTCGTCGCCGACCGGGATGTCGACCGTGCCGCCGCCGGCCGGCACCGACGCCGTGACGGTCTTCAACAGCTTGTCGGAACCGATGTTGACCAGAAGTTCGCCGGCAAAGTGCGGCGAGACCTTGAGCCTGGCCACTTCGCCGGCGGCATAATTGTCCTTGTCGAGGGCGATCTCGAGACCATCAGGCGTTTCGGTAGTGGTGGAGGAGACATACCAGCCGCCATCGAACTCATAACTGGTCGCGGGTCCTTCCGGATCCGCTGTCTCGACCTCGAGCCGGTAGCGGCCCCAGTCGACCGGGATCGACACTGTCGCCTCGCCGTCGGCGCCAAGGTCGACTTGGCCATTGGCGATCGATTTGGTGAAGGTGACGGGTTCGTAATTCCATGAGTTGTTGGAGCGGTACCACTGGTAATTGCGCTCGACCTTGACCAGCGACCATTGCGCACCTTTCAGCGCCTCGCGCTGGCCGTCGGGGTCGACGGCGATCAGGCTGAATTTCGCCGTGCCGCCCTGCGGCACTTCATCATCGGCAAAGTCCGGCCGGATGCCGATCATGTGGCCTTGCGGGCGGATGCCGATATTAAGCGAGCGCTCGATTGCGCGGCCGCCGGTCTCACGCATACGGACCGTCACCTTGGCGTCGATGAGCTTCGTGGTCGACGGCAGTTGCTCGACGGAGACCGGGAAGGTCGCCTTGCCATCCTCGCCGACCACCGGAAGATCGGTGAACGGGATGACGGTCGGTTCCGACGACTGCTCGTCGGCAAGGCCAAAGGAATAGCCGTTGAAGCGGTCCCAGTCACGCGCGGTCGACAGGGTCAGTTCGCCTTCGAGCGCGAGGCCAGCAGCCGGTGCGCCATAGAGAAAGCGGCCGTCGACGGTGATGTTGGCGGTTTCGCCCTGCGCGATCTCCTGCTTGTCGGCCTTCATGTCGAATTCGATGCGGTCCGGCACGAAATCCTCGACCAGGAACATCTGGCTGGCGACGGCCGGTTGCTTGGGATCGGTATAGATCGATACCGACCAGGTGCCGCGCATGGCGTTTGGCTGGAGCGGCAGATCGACGGCGTGCCCGCCGGCTGACGCGCCATCGCTGACGACGCGGCGATCCTCGACGCCGTCCGGGCGCGAGAAGATGAAGGTCAGCGGCAGGTTCTCGACCGCCTTGGCGGCGCCGTCACGGGCAAGAGCCGCAACATGCACCTCCTCGCCGGCGCGGTAGATGCCGCGCTCGGTCCAGGCGTAGATATCGAGCGCGCCCGGCGCTGCGCGTCCAGTGACGCCGCGGTCGGACAGGTCGAAACCGGCGCGGGCCATGTCGAGGAAGACAAAGTCGTTATCGCCCTGCCTGGCCATCAGCACGGCCGGCACCATGCCGCCGTCGCCGCGTGTTAGGCCGGGATTGAACACGGCATGACCATCGGCATCCGAAGTCGCGGTGCCGAGGATCTCGTTGTTGCGGGCAACCAGCGTCAGTTCGGCGCCCGCTATCGGCTTGGCGCTGCCCAGCGAACGGGCATAGACATTGAGCCCGTCCTGACCGGTATAGGTCGAGAGGCCGATGTCGGAAACGACGAACCATTGCGTGGCCATCGAGTTGTAGTCGTCGCTCTTCTCGCTGACAGCCTGGGCAGTCAGCACATAGACGCCGGGCTTGCGCCGCGGCAGCGCCTCGTCGACCGGGAAGGAGGTGGTGACCTCCTTGTTCAGGTCGTTGGCGATGTCGAGCTGGCCTTCCCAGACCGGCTCGCCCATCTGCTCGGAAATGTTTGAGATGTCGTAGCTGTCGAGCTGATGCAGGAACTGGTAGCCGGACAGAAGCTGGGCCAGCGAGCGGTCGCCGATGCGATAGAGCTTCATCTCGGCGGCGTTCATGTTGACAGTGACGACGGGGATGCCGCGGCGCGCGCCGGCCGGCAGCACGAAGCTGTCGCCGGTGAAGCGGGCCGAAGGCGCACGGTCCTGCACATAGATCGACAGCACGACGGGCGCGGCGGTCACTTCGCCGATGGCGGCCGGCAGGCCGGCGCGGAAGGTCACGTCATAATGCTGGCCGTGTTCCAGTCCTTCGACGCAAATCTGCTTGTCCTTGGCTTCAACGCCTTTGGGCGGCTGCTTGTCGACGGTGACGAATTGTGCGTAATCGACGCCGGTCTTGACCAGTTCCTCGGAGAATTGGGCGCAGATGCGCGGGGCGCTGGTGTCGGCATCGACGGTGTGGTCGATGACGCGGAAACCCTTGCGAGCCTTGAGATCGGAATAGTCGGCCTGGACCGCAGGCGAAGGTACCAGGGCAAGGCTGGCTTCATAGGCCTGCAGGGCGGGGCGATAGAGGTCGCGCTTGTCGAGGCCGGAGCCGATGAGCGCCAGCGTCTCCGCCCGCGTCCTGGCTGTACGCAGGAGCTTGTAGGCATTGAAGGCGGCCGACGTACCGTTTGCCGGCAAGGTGGAGGCCTCGGATGTGTTGGCCGCCGGCTGCACGGCAAGCGTTTCGCGCGCCAGGTTGAGCCAGAGCTGGCCATCGTCGGGCATGACAGAGACCGCGGCCTCGTATTTCTGCACGGCAGTGCGATGATCGCCGGTGAGCACCGCCTGCTCGGCCGCCGTGGTCAGCGCGGCCATGCCCTCGGTCGGCCTGTCATAGGCCGGGCCGAGCAGCCGGTTACGGTATTGCTGGGCCTGGTCAGCCATCCAGTTGGGGAAGAAGGCGAGTTCCGGCGGCGCGCCGATGTCGGGGTCGCCGTCGATATTGACGACCTTGCCCGCGACCGCGCCGTTGAAGGGCTTCAACTGGTTATAATCGGATTTGAGGAAGCACCATTTGGCCTTGGTGTTATAGGTGAAGGCGCGGCAGGCGGGATCGCCCAGGCAGGTGGTCTTGCATTGATCGAGCGTGACGTTCTGGTCGGACCGGAGGTCGAAACCGAAATAGTCGGAATTGTCGGTCGTTGCGACTCGCCGTGCTTCGGCCGCTTGCGCGACGTTACCCCAGGCCAAGACATTGGCCCAGGCGAAGAAGAGAAGGATCAGGAAAGACAGACGACGAGCCGCGCGCATTGCCATAACACCCTCCAGACAATTTGCAGACGTCCGGGCATGTTCAAGCTTCACTCAGGCTTGTCAACATGAGGACGCGGCAGGGTTCCGCCTGCCAACGGTTTCCTTTCCGGCCAACAGCCGGTAGTACCTCCATAGGACAGGGGATCACGCATTCTTGCGGCAATGCAAAAGGTGTGAATTCCAAGCCCGTCCTATTTCAGACAATTGGATTGTGGCCCCTTTACGAGCGCTTCAGAACTTCATTCCAATTTTAGGTTTGTAAAGTAGGTTGTCTTAATGCCGGCGTATGAAAGGCAGATGTCAGGGGGTACCGAGCCAAAGCGCGTGCTTTCGCGCGCGCTGCTTCTGGCCGTGATCTGCTGCTCGCTGATCGCCGGGCTGGGACCGGCGGCCGCCTTCGAAATCTTCGGCATCAAGCTGTGGGGCTCATCGAGCGATGAGGATGCCGACATCGTCGATCCGATGCGCTACGCCGTGACCATCTCCGCGCCCGACGCCGACAAGGACCTGGTAAAAAAGCTCGAAAACGCCTCGGCGCTGAAGAGCGACGAAGACCATCCCGTCTCCGGCTCGCTCGGTCTGATGGCCAAGGCGCGCAGCGATCGAGAACAGCTTGTGGCGGCGCTCTACGCCGATGCCCGCTACGAAGGCGTCGTCACCATCACCATCGAGGGCAAGCCGCTGGACGAATTGCCGCCGGACGCCGAATTCAAGGGTCCGCAGCCCATTCCCGTGGCCGTCAACATCGCCGCGGGTCCCAAATTCACCCTCGGCGATATCCGGCTGGAGGGTGACGCCGCTGGACTGATGAGCGCCGATTACGGCCTGATATCAGGCGGCGACGCTGGGTCTGGCGCGGTGCTCAAGGCCGAGGCGCTGATCGTGCGCACGCTGAAGGAGCAGGGCAGGCCGCTGGCCGAGGTGACCAGCAGGCACATCGTCGCCGACCATGACACGTCGACCCTCGACGTGACGCTGACGGTTGCTGCCGGGCCAGTCGCCGGCTATGGCGCGACCACGGTGGAAGGCACCGAGAAGGTCGACCGCGACTTCACCGAATACATGACCGGGCTGAAACGTGGCCGGCAATACTCGCCTCAGGAGATCGACGATGCGCGCGACAGGCTGCTGGCGCTCGAGGTCTTCAACAGCGTGACTTTCAAGGAGGCCGACAAGCTCGATGCCGAGGGCAACATTCCGATCGGTGTCCAGGTCAGCGAGCGCAAGCCGCGTTATTTCGGGCTGGGCGGCACCTTCTCGAATACGGAAGGGCTGGGGCTGGAGGGGTATTGGGGCCATCGCAACCTGTTCGGCCGGGCCGAGAAGCTGCGCATCGACGGAGCCATCAGCGGCATCGGCAGCAATGACCTGTCCGAATTGAACTACAATGCCGGCATCATGTTCGAGAAACCCGGCGTGATCGGGCCGGCATCTAAATTCTTCGCCGGCATCAAGACCGTGCTCGAACATCCCGACGCCTACGACCATTTCTCGGTCAAGGGCAACACCGGCCTGTCCTATGAACTGACCAAGAACCAAACCGTGTCGGCCGAGGTCGCGCTCGACTATTCACGCATCCACGATTCCTTTGGCAAACATAAATACCTGATCGCCAGCATCCCGCTGCAATATGTCTATGACAACAGGGACGTCAGGCTGAACCCGACCAAGGGCTTCAGGTTGCTGGCCTATGCCGAGCCGAGCTACGACATATTGAGCGGTGCCGCCTTCCTCAAGCTGAAGGGCGAGGGATCGGCCTATCAGTCGCTGGATACCGCTTCGAAATTCGTGCTGGCGGAACGTGTCGCACTTGGCTCGATCGTCGGCACCAGCCTGCAGAACGTGCCTGCCGACCGGCGTTTCTATTCCGGCGGCGGCGGCTCGGTGCGCGGCTATGCCTATCAGGGCATCGGCCCCAAGGATTTCACCGGCCAGCCGATCGGCGGCCTGTCCTTCTTCGAGACCTCGGTTGAGATGCGTATCGCCATCACCGACACGATCGGCATCGTACCGTTCGTCGATGCCGGCACGGTATCGACGAAGTCGTTCCCCGATTTTTCCGACGTCAAGGTGGGCGCCGGTGTCGGCTTGCGCTATGTGACGCCATTCGGGCCGCTGCGTATCGACGCCGCCGTGCCGCTCAACCGCGACCCAGGCGACCCTCATTTCGGCATCTATGCCGGCATTGGCCAAGCGTTTTGAACATGAAGACGGTCTGGCGCATCCTTCTCATTTTTCTCTACACGCTGCTGATCGTGGTAGCAGGCGCCATCGGCGCGCTTTTCGTGCTGACCAAGACCGAGCGTGGACGCGACAATCTCGCCGGCATCATTTCGCGCCTGGCCTCGAGCGACGAGCGTAAGGTCACCGTCAGCGGCATCGACGGTATCTGGTCGGGCGCGCTCAGTGTCGACCATGTCGTGCTGGAGGACCGCGAGGGCGCCTGGCTGGTGGCGCGCAAGGTGGCCATCGACTGGTCGCCGCTGGCACTGTTGTCCAAAAACTTCAGCGCCGACCGCATCGCGGCGGAGCGCATCGAACTTGCGCGTCTGCCGGTGGCCGGCACGCAGCAGCCGGCGCAAGGCGGCGCGACGACGCTGCCGGTTTCCATTGATATCAAGCAGATCGACTTGCCGGAAGTCGCGCTCGGCCAACAACTGGCCGGCAGCGGCATCGCCGAACTCGCCGCCAAGGCCTCGGTGAAGGCCGACGCCGCACCGCTGTCGGTCGAGACGGTGCTCAACATTACCCGCCATGACGGCAAACAGGGCAATGTCGACGCGCAGATCCACTTCGCGCCAGCGGACAACAAGCTCGACCTCAACCTCAAGGCGTCGGAACCGGCCGGCGGCATCATCGCCAATCTGCTCAATCTGCCGGACGCGCCGCCGGTCGACATCGTCGTCTCGGGCACCGGCCCGCTGGCCAACTGGAGTGGCGTCGGTACCTTCCTTGTCGATCATCGGATCGTAACCCAGCTCACCGGCCGCCATCAGCTCACCGACAAGGGTAACTATCTCGAAGCCAAGGGCGACGGCGATTTCGCCCGCTTCCTGCCGGAGAACCTGAAACCATTGTTTGCCGGTAAGACCAGCTTCGATATGGCGGGCACTGCCACGACGGCGGGCGGGATCAGTGTCGACCGGGCCAACATCGACAGTGATGCCGTGCACGGCACCGCGACCGGTATCGTCGACCCCGCCGGAGCCAGCGATCTTTCGGTCGAACTCGCCGCCAAGGGGCCACCCGTGGTGGTTAGCGTCGGCAGCAAGGCGCAGCCGATCACGCTGGCGATCAAGAATGCCACCGCCCGGGCGTTCGGCGACGGCAAGGCGCCGGTCGTCGATATCGGCGCCTCCTTCGTTTCGATCGTCGTCGGCGGCACGCGGCTAGACGACCTGGCGGCGCAGATACACTCCGACGGTTTCGACATCCAGAACCGCACCGGGCCGGTTACCGTCAAGCTTGGGGCCGGTGGCCTGAAAACCGACGTCGCGACGCTGGCGCCGCTGGTCACTGGCAAGGTCGATGTCGGCCTGGCTGGTTCCCTCAGCAAGGACGCCATTGTCATCGATCAGGGCACGCTCCGGTCCGATGCGCTCAATGCCTCGCTGACGGCGACCGTGGCGCTCGCCGACCTGTCGATGCAGCTCAAGATGAATGCCGATGCCGTGGCGACCGCCTTCCCGCAGCAGATCGCCTCGGTGCTCGGCGGGCGGGTGAAGTTCTCGGCCACAGCGTCGCGCGATCCGCAGGGCTCGTTCGCCGCCAACTCGATCGAACTCACGTCCGGTTCGCTCAGCGCCAGCGGTACCGCCAGCATGCAAGGTACCGACATCCTGGCCGATATCAAAGGCAGGCTGGGGGATGTTTCGGTGCTGTCGCCGACGGTCGGCGTCCCGGTCGAGGGCGGTGTCGATTTCGCCCTGTCGGCAAGCGGCGCCATGACCGCGCCGGATTTCACGGTTTCCGCCAACAGCGATAGCCTGACGGCCTCGGGCCGCACGGTGAAGTCGATCAAGCTGACCGCGAGCGGCAAGGCCGACATTGCTAGCCCTTCCGCCAATGTTTCGCTGACCGGCGCCGTCAACGACCAGCCGCTCGACATCAAGGCGGCGCTGGTGACGAGCGAAGGCAAGCGCTCGATCAATGGCTTTGCGGTGTCGCTGGGTGACAACAAGGTGTCGGGCGATCTGGCACTGGATGACAAGTTCATGCCGCTGGGCACGCTCATTCTTTCCGCGCCTGCAATCGATCAGCTTGCGGCGCTGGCCGGCCAGGCGGTGACCGGCGACATCAACGGCACCATTCGCTTTGCCAAGAGTGGCGACGTACCCTCCGTTGCCATTGACGCGAAGAGCACGTCGATCGCGCGCGGCGAGGTGACGGCCAGCACAATCGCCGTCAATGCCTTGATTGCGAACTATCTCAAGGCGCCGGCGATTTCAGGCTCGATCAAGGCCGATGCTGTAACGTCAGGGACCACCCAAGTCGGCGGCATCATCGTCGATCTGAGGCGCGACGGAGACTGGACGAATTTTGCCGGCGGCGCCACCGTATCCGGTATTCCAGCGAAGGCGGCGGGGCGCGTGAAGATCGCCGATGGCGTCACCAGCGTCGAGATCGCCTCGGGCGAGGCTACGATTCGCGGCATCAAGGCGGCAATTGCCGAGCCATCTATGCTCAGTATCGCCGATGGCACCACCAGCATCGAAAAATTAGCGCTCGATGTCGGCGGCGGCTCGGTGGCGCTGTCCGGTACCGCCGGCCAGACGCTCGATCTCGCGGCAAAGGTCTCCGCCTTGCCGGCTGCCCTTGCCAACGGCTTTTCGCCCGGCCTCGATGCCGCTGGAACGCTTGATGGCAGCGCTGAGGTAACGGGCTCGCCGTCGGCTCCGGACGTCCGGTTCAATGTGCAACTGGCCGGTGTCGAAACAAGCCAAACCCGCCAGACTGGGCTTGGGCAGCTCGCAGTCGACGCGGCCGGCCGCTACACCATGGCCGGCGGCGTCGTCCTCGACCACGCGACGCTCTCCGGTGACAAGGTTTCCGGTCAAGCTGCCGGCACGATCAATCCGAACGGCGCCAGCGATTTCGCCCTTGACCTCGTCTCATCCGGTCCAAGTCTGCCGCTCACGGTCGGAAGCGCCGAGAGTCCCATCAAGATCGAGGTCCGGTCGCTGTCGGCAAAGATGGCGGGCGAGAGCACGCGGGCCCGATTGGATATGTCCGCGATCCTGCCCTCGATCGCGACGAGACCGGCGAAGGTGGACGGACTGAGCCTGGCATTGCACTCGGATGCGTTCGATCTGAAGAACCGCGCCGGGCCGGTTTCGGGCACAGTTTCGGTGGATAGGGTTGGGCTCGACAATCCCACCATCGCGCCGCTGATCGCCGGCAAGGTCACGGCCGCGCTCAGCGGGCGCCTGTCAGCCGACGCTGTCGCCATCGACAGCGGCTCGCTCAAAAGCGACGCGCTCAACAGCCAGGTCGCCGGCCTGGTGTCGCTGCGTGACGGCGCCATCGACCTCAAGCTGAAGGCGGATGCTCCATCGTCGGCCCTGCCGGCCGCAGCACGCGGCATGCTTGGCGAACGGGCGCAGTTGAGCGCCACGCTGAAGCGCGAGCCCAACGGTAATATCGCCATAGGCGGATTGACGCTGGCCTCCGGCGCGCTGACCGCACAGGGGCAGGCGAGCCTTGCCGACAATACGCTGGCCGCCGACATCAAGGGCGTGCTGGGCGATGTTTCGCTGCTGTCGAAGGATGCCAAAGGCGCCATCGCCTTTGCGCTGAATGCGCAGGGCCCGGCGACCGCGCCGGATCTGTCGCTGACCGTCGACAGCGACAAGCTTTCGGTGGCGTCGCGCGAGATCACCGGGCTCAGACTAACCGCCACCGGCAAAGCCGACGCGGCCAAGCCGGCGGCCAATGTGCAGCTGACAGGCAATGTCGCGGGCCAACCCTTGCAAGGCAGTGCGGTGCTGGCGACCGCGGACGGCAAGAGCGCCATCAATGGCCTGCTTTTGTCGCTGGGCCAAAACAGGATTTCCGGCGACCTGGCGCTGGACGACAAGTTCATACCCGAAGGCACGATCTCTCTCGACCTGCCCGATATAGGACCGCTTGCCGCATTGGCGCTGGAAAAAGCGGAAGGCGATGTGCGCGGCACGATTGCGTTCTCGAAGAACGGTGCCGCACCGCAGGTCGCCATCAAGGCTACGACCGCCTCGGTCACGCGCGGCGATCTTCAGGCGAAGGCCGTGTCGATCGACGCATTGATCGCCAATTACCTCGCCGCTCCGGTCATCTCCGGAAAAATCCATGCCGACACCGTCACGTCGGGCGGCACGGTGATCAGCGGCATCGATGTCGACCTGAAGCGTGACGGCGACTGGACCGGCTTTTCCGGCGGCGCGACGGTGAAAGGAATTCCGGCGAAGGCCGCGGGCCGCGTGAAGGCGGCCAACGGCACGACGACCATAGAGCTTGCTTCCGGCGAGGCGACCGTCCAAGGCATAAAGGCTGCCATCGCGCAGGCTTCGACCGTCACCATCGCCAATGGCACGACGACGCTGGACAGGCTGGTGCTCAACCTGGGCGGCGGCACGGCGACGGTGACCGGCAAGATCGGGCAGGCGCTCGACATCAACGCGGCGCTGGCGCGGGTGCCGATCTCGCTTGCCAACAGTTTTTCGCGGGGTCTCGATGCCGCCGGTTCGATTTCGGGCACGGTGAAGGTCACCGGGGCACCAGCCAGCCCCAGTGCGGCGTTCAACCTCGATGCCGCCGGCGTCCAGACCTCCCAGACCCGCGGCGCGGGGGTCGGTGCGGTGAGTGTCTCTTCCTCCGGCACCTTTGCCGGCAACAAGCTGACCTTCAACGCCAATGTCAGCGATGGGGCCGGCCTTGGTCTCAAGGGCGGCGGCACGGTGACGACATCAGGCACGCCGGCGCTCGCGCTCGACTTCAATGGCGCCGTGCCGTTCGGAATCCTCAGTCAGAAGCTCGCCGCGCAAGGCCTGTCGCTGACGGGGACCGCGAGTGTCAATGTGCAGGTACGCGGCCCCGCGACATCGCCGGTCATCGGCGGCAGCATCAGCACGTCGGGCGCCCGCCTGCTCGACGCGCGTTCCGGGCTTGCGGTCAACGACATCGCAGCCGAAATTTCCATCGGCAATGGCGTCGCCAGGATCAACCGGCTGACCGGGACGCTGTCGACGCGCGGCAGCCTGTCGGCCAGCGGCACGGTCGGTATCAATCCGGCGCAGGGGTTCCCGGCCGATCTGTCGATCAAGCTCACCGACGGCCGCTACACCGATGGGCGGGTGGTCACCGCCAATCTTGGCGGCGACCTGACGATCAAAGGACCGCTGACGTCGGCGCCGGTGATTGCCGGCACCGTCAACCTTGCCAAGACCGTGATCACCGTTCCGGACAAATTGCCAGGTTCGCTTTCGGCGCTCGATGTCAAGCACAAGAACGCGCCCGGCGCGGTGAGGGCGCAGGACAAGGCATTGCGCCCGGCCACGACCAGCGGCAAGACGGGTGGCAGCGGCCTTGTGCTGGATGTCACCGTCAACGCGCCGAACCAGATCTTCATCCAGGGCAGGGGCGTGGACGCCGAACTCGGCGGCTCGCTCAGGCTGACCGGTCCGGCCTCATCGCCGCAAGCGGTCGGCACTTTCACGCTGCAACGCGGGCGGCTGTCGATTCTCGGCAAGCGGCTGACCTTCACCGAGGGCACGGTCGGCTTTTCTGGCTCGCTGGTGCCCTATCTCAACCTGACCGCGACAACGACCACGAGCAGCACCATCGTCACCATCGTGGTGTCGGGCGAGGCGACCAATCCGAAATTCACCTTCACCTCGGTGCCGGCGCTGCCCGAGGACGAGGTGCTGGCGCAACTGATCTTCGGGCGGTCCATGTCGAACCTGTCGCCGCTGCAGATCGCGCAACTGGCCGAAGCCGCCGGGCAACTCGCCGGTGTCGGCGGCTCGACGTCGCTGCTGGAAAACCTGCGCAGCGCGATCGGCGTCGACGATCTCGATGTCACCACCGACGAAAAGGGCGGCACGGCGGTTTCTGCCGGCAAGTACCTCAACGACCGCACCTATGTGACGATCCAGAAAGGCGACAAGCCGGGCTCGGGCAAGGCCACGATCGACCTCAACGTGGGACGCGGCGTCAAACTGCGCGGCGAGGCGACGGACGCCGGCGAAGCCAAGGGCGGCATCTTCTACGAGAAGGAATATTGAAGCGGAGACTTGGGCTGGCCCTCATCCTGGCGAGGGCTGGTCCTGTCGCAAACCGCGCCAATGTCTCAGTTTAATCGCCTGAAGAGATTTAGTGGAAATCCGTCGCGCACTAGCAATTTTGCGCCAAGACTGTCGCTATCACGCGAACCGCTCCCCCTCCAAAGTTGCACATTCGTCAATATGTTCCCAATCCATGCCGTCTTTGACATCATGGCCTGGATGCGGAATGTTAATCGGCGGAAAGCCAACAATGGGAGTTAGTCATGACAATCTACAAGAGTAATGGCGATAGCGTTCCGGATCACATCCTGGCCATGGCCGAAGAAGCCAAGTCGGGTAAGGTCGATCGCCGCGAATTCCTAGCGCTTGCCAGCGTCTTCGGCGCTTCGACGGCCATGGCCTATGGCCTTCTGGGGCTCGCCGCGCCGACGCCGGCCAGGGCCGAGGACGTGCAGGGTAAGAAAGGCGGCGTGCTCAAGGTGGCAATGTCGGTCAAGGATCCCAAGGATCCGCGCACGGCCGACTGGTCGGAAATCTCCAATGCCGAGAGGCAGGCGCTCGAGCCGCTGGTGAAATACACCCACCAGTACACATTCGCGCCCTATCTCCTGGAAAGCTGGGACATCAATGACGACGCCACCGAGTACACGCTGCATGTGCGGCCGGGCGTCGAATGGAACAATGGTGACAAGTTCACCGCCGACGACGTGATCTACAATTTCACCCGCTGGGCCGACAAGGCCGCGGAAGGCAACTCCATGCCGGGCCGTCTCGGCAGCCTCGTCGATGACAAGACCAAGAAATTGCGCGAAGGGTCGGTCATCAAGGTCGACGACATGACCGTCAAGCTGAAGCTCACCAAACCCGATATCGCCATCATCCCCAACCTGACCGATTATCCGGCACTGGTGGTGCACAAGAGCTTCGACGAGAAGGGCGCCAACTTCAAGAACTGCCCGATCGGTACGGGTCCGTTCGAGCTCGTCTCCTACGACGTCGGCCAGAAGGTCGTCTACAAGCGCCGCGAGACCGGCAAGTGGTGGCAGGGCGAAGCCTTCCTCGATGGCGTCGAGTTCATCGATTACGGCACCGATCCGGCCGCAACGGTTTCGGCCTTCGAATCGGGCGAAGTTCAGACCAACCATGAGACGACCGCCGACTACGTCAAGATCATCGCAGACGTCGGCGCGCCGCCTTCCGAGGTCGTGACCGCCGCCACCGTGGTGTCTCGCTTCAACGTCAACGCCAAGCCTTATGGCGACCAGAAAGTGCGTCAGGCGATGTGTCTGGCCGTCGACAACTCGGTGGTGCTGCAGCTCGGCTACGGCAATGCCGGCACGCCGGCCGAGAACCACCATGTCGCGCCGATCCATCCCGAATATGTCGAGCTGCCCAAGATCAAGCGCGACATCGCCAAGGCCAAGCAGATGCTGACGGAAGCCGGCGTGATCGATTTCGAACACGAGCTGATCAGCAACGACGAGGACTACCACAAGAACACCACGGACGCGATCGCGGCCCAACTGCGCGAGGCTGGCATCAAGGTGAAGCGCACCGTACTGCCGAGCTCGACCTTCTGGAACGACTGGACGAAATATCCGTTCTCGGAAACCAACTGGAACATGCGTCCACTTGGCATCCAGGTCATCGCCATCGCCTACCGCTCGGGTGAAGCCTGGAACGAGACGGCCTACGCCAATCCGGACTTCGACAACAAGGTCAACGAGGCGCTCGGGATCGCCGACGCGGAGAAGCGCAAGGTGGTGATGAAGGACATCGAGCAGATGCTGCAGGATTCCGGCATCATCATCCAGCCTTACTGGCGCAAGCTCTACATCAACATCAAGCCCGAGGTGAAGAACCACTCGATGCACCCCACCTACGAGCACGACTTCGGCAAGGTCTGGCTCGATCAGGCGTGACCCACAGCCTGTCGGGAGCGGGGCGCCAGCGCCTTTCGCTCCCGCGGCATCGCCGCCGTTGCATTGGATGCAGCGGCGGCGTGACGTCACAAGGTTTTTGATACAGGGTTGAACCTATCTGACCCCAACCCGGCCGGCAGGGGGGTACAATGTTCTCATTCATCGCCAGACGCATCGGCACGATACTGCTCACGATGCTGTGCCTGACGCTGGTCGTCTTCTTCCTCGTCAATCTGGAACCCAACCTGAAGAAGCTGGCGATCAGCCAGACCGAGATGCACACCTCGGCCGAACAGCTGGAAAGCTGGCTGGTCAATCACGGCTACCGGCAGAACTTTTTCGTGCGCTACGGCCAGTGGCTCGGCGTCGTGCCCAAGCAGCCGGTAACCGATCCGGCGACCGGTAAGCCGGCGCAGCGCTTCTCTTTCTGCAATGATCCGGCCGAGCCGAAGTTCTCCGGCGTGCTCCAGGGTGATTTCGGCTGCTCGACCAAATTCAAGACCACGGTGGGGGCCAAGCTATTCCCTGCGCTCGGCGCCACGGGCATCCTGATGTTCTGTGTGCTGGCGGTGATGGTGCCGGTCTCGCTGCTGATCGGCATCCTGGCCGGCATGCGCGAGGGGTCGCGCACCGACCGGGTGCTGTCGGTCGCCTCGATCGCCTCGACGGCGACGCCCGAATATGTATCGGGCGTCATCTTTACCGTCATCTTCGCCTCCTGGCTTGGCTGGCTGAACGGATCCGCCGCATCGGCAAGCCAGGGCATCACCTTCTATAACTTCACGCTGCCGGTGATCACGCTGGCCATCTACGGCATCGGCTACATCGCGCGCATGACGCGTGCCTCGATGGTCGAGGTGATGACGCAGCAATATATCCGCACCGCCCGGCTGAAGGGTCTTTCCTTCAAAAGCGTGGTGGTCAAGCACGCGCTGCGCAACGCTCTGATCGCGCCCTTCACCGTGATCATGCTGCAGTTTCCGTGGCTGCTCACCGGCGTCGTCATCGTCGAGGTGATGTTCCGCTATCAGGGCTTCGGCTACACGCTGGTCGAGGCCGCAGGCAACAACGACATCGACCTTTTGCTTGGCTGCTCGCTGGTCTCGGTGTTCATCGTCCTGATCACGCAGCTCATTTCCGATGTCGGCTACGCGTTCCTCAATCCGCGCATTCGGGTCCAGTAGGGGAGACGGCGCATGCAAGCCCAATATATCGGCGCCTCCACCGTCGTCCTCGAAGTGCTCTGGCGCTTCTGGCCGGTCTGGCTCGCGCTTCTCATCGTCATGGGCGCGAGCTTCCTCTACAAGAAGAAGCTGGCTCTCTACGGCCAACTGTTCGACAGCGGCGTCGGCATAGCGGGGGTGGCCATCTGCCTGTTCTGGCTGTTCACGGCGATCTTCGCCTCGACCATCTCGCCTTTCGATCCCCTCGGCCAGATTCCCATCATGAAGGATACACTGCCCGGAGCCATCGAACCGCAATCGGGCCTCGCTTATCTGTTCGGTGGCGACAAGCTCGCCCGCGATGTCTTTTCACGCATGGTCTATGGCAGCCAAATCGTCCTGATCATCGCGCCGGCGGCGACCGGCTTCGCGCTCATGGTCGGCATCACGCTCGGCCTGCCGGCCGGCTATTATGGCGGCAAGATCGATACCGTTTTGTCGTTCCTGGCCAATCTCGTGCTGGCCTTCCCGGTTATCCTGCTGTTTTACCTCCTGGTGACGCCGGGCATCATGGACACGCCGATCCCCTACGCGCTGGCCGGCGTTTTCTTCCTGTTCCCGATTATTTTCTTCTGCGTGCTGTTCTGGACGCGCTACAAGAACCGTTCCGACCGGATCTACATCCTGCTCGGACTGACGCTGGTGGTCGGCGGCTGGATCTATGCCGGCCTGGTGTTCGATGCCGACCCGCTGAAGATCGTGCATATCGATCCCAACCAGCTCAACATCTTCGTGGCGGTGGTGTTCGCCTCCAGCCCGGGCGTGTTCCGCATCGTGCGTGGCCTGACCATGGATATCAAGACGCGGGACTATGTGGCGGCGGCCCAGACGCGCGGTGAATCGCCATGGTACATCATGCTGTGGGAGATCCTGCCCAATGCGCGCGGACCGCTGATCGTCGATGCCTGCCTGCGCATCGGCTACACCACCATCCTGCTCGGCACGCTGGGCTATTTCGGCCTCGGGTTGGCGCCGGAAAGTCCCGACTGGGGCACTGCGATCAAGGATGCCAGCCGGCTGCTGCGTTCCTTCATCCACCCGGCACTGCCGCCGACGATCGCGCTGATGTCGTTCGTGCTGGGGCTAAACCTGCTCGCCGATTCCCTGCGCGAGCAATCGATGAAGGATTGATGGCGGGGTCCTCGACCCTACTTGCCCGGAAGAACCAAGGATTGGAGCGACCCATGAACGAGGCAGTTCGAAATCCGGCCAGGCCGAACAATGGGCCGATCATCGAGATCGAGAACCTGTCGATCTCCTTCTTCACCCGCAAGGGCGAGATACCGGCCGTGATGGATTTTTCCTGCACGGTCATGCCCGGCGAGGCGATGGGCATTGTCGGCGAATCCGGCTGCGGCAAGTCGACCGTGTCGCTCGGCATCATGCGTGATCTCTCCAACATCGGGAAGATCGTCGGCGGCAAGATCAAGTTCCAGGGCAAGGACATGGGCGAGCTCTCCGAGGAGGAGCTGCGCAGCATCCGCGGCAACAAGATCGCCATGATTTATCAGGAGCCGATGGCGAGCCTGAACCCGGCGATGAAGATCGGCCAGCAGCTAATGGAAGTGCCGCTGATCCACGACAAGGTGTCGAAGGAGGAGGCCTATAAACGTGCGCTCGAAATGGTGCGCTCGGTGAAGCTTCCCGATCCGGAACGCATGATGCGCTCCTATCCGCACCAGCTTTCGGGCGGCCAGCAGCAGCGCATCGTCATCGCCATGGCGCTGCTGTCGAAGCCGGCGCTGCTTCTCCTCGACGAGCCGACGACGGCGCTAGACGTAACGGTGGAGGCGGGCATCGTCGAACTGGTCAAGGGGCTGGGCGAGAAGTTCGGCACCTCGATGATCTTCGTGTCGCACAATCTTGGCCTGATCCTGGAGACCTGCGACCGCATCACGGTGATGTATTCGGGCGAGGCCGTCGAGACCGGCAAGATCAAGGACGTGTTCGACCGGATGCGCCATCCCTATACGCAGGGCCTTTTCCGCTCGATTCCACTGCCGGGCGCCGACAAGAACTCGCGGCCGCTGATCTCGATCCCCGGCCAGCTGCCCCTGCCGCATGAAAGGCCGAAGGGCTGTAATTTCGGTCCGCGCTGCCACCATTTCGTCGAGGGCGTCTGCAATGCCGCCGAAATCCCGATGATCGAAGTCGCGGGACATGAAGGTCATTTCTCGCGCTGCGTGCGCTTCAACGAAATCGATTGGGACGCCCTGCCGCCCGGCGCCAAAAAGGTCAATGAGAAGGTCGTGCCTGGCGCACCGGTACTCAAGATCGAGGACTTGAGAAAATACTACAAGGTTGGCGGCAGCGAGGTGTTCGGCTCAAGCGAGGGCCGCGTCGTCAAGGCCAACGAGACGATTTCGTTTACGGCGCGCGAATCCGAAACCGTCGCCATTGTCGGCGAATCCGGGTGCGGAAAATCGACGCTGGCCAAAGTACTGCTCGGGCTCGAGACGGCGAGCTCCGGCAAGGTCACGCTCGCCAACAAGGAAATCCAGTCGACCGGCATCGAGAGCCGCAGCGTCGACACGGTGTCGTCGATCCAGATGGTGTTCCAGAACCCGTTCGATACGCTCAACCCCAGCCATTCGGTCGGCTCGCAGATCATCCGCACACTGGAAAAGTTCAACGTCGGCAAGACCGTCGCCGACCGGCGCAAGCGCATGCTGGAATTGCTTGACCTGGTGAAGCTGCCGCGCGCCTTCGAGAGCCGCAAGCCGCGCCAGCTTTCGGGTGGCCAGAAGCAGCGCATCGGCGTGGCGCGCGCCTTTGCCGGCGATGCCAAGGTGGTGGTGGCCGACGAACCGGTCTCGGCGCTCGACGTGTCGGTGCAGGCGGCGGTGACCGAGCTGCTGATGGACATCCAGCGCAAGAACAAGACGACGATGCTGTTCATCAGCCACGATTTGTCGGTCGTGCGCTATATCGCCGACCGGGTCGTCGTCATGTATCTCGGCTATATCGTCGAGCAAGGTACGACCGACCAGATCTTCGCGCCGCCCTATCATCCCTACACCGAGGCACTGCTTTCGGCGATCCCGATCGCCGACACCAGCGTGGTCAAGAAGCACATCGTGCTGGAGGGCGACATACCCTCGGCGATGAACCCGCCGACAGGCTGTCCATTCCAGACGCGCTGCGGCTACAAGAGACTGGTGCCGGATAATCTCTGCGAAACCAAGGTGCCGCCGGTAAAGAACCTGGGCGACGGGCACATGAGCCTGTGCTGGCTCTCGGACGACGTTCTGGCGACGATGGAGCCGGTGATCAAGTTCGACAAGCAGCATGCCGACCATGAGGGCGTGCCGGACGACGCGCCGCATGGTGCCGGTCCGGGCTTTGCCGGTCAGCCGCCCAGCCGACCACATGGCAAGACCGCCAGTGCGGAAGCCAGCGCGGTGGGAGAGGACGCCGAGGAGACAGAAGCCGTGTGGCGAGCCCGCCGCCACGAGGTGCGCGACGAGGTCTCCGAAACAGGTGCACCGGCGACCGATGCCAACGCGACCTCCGCGCCTTTCACGCCGAGAACGCTTGGCGAGGGCCGCCAGGCAGAGAATGCGCGTGTCGCACCAATTAGCGGCCGTGCGGCCAGACCAGGCGCGGCGCGTGATGGCGCGGCCGACAGGAACCGACCCGCCGGCATCTCCAAGCCTGCCAAGCCGGACGACTTGAAATTGATATCCGGCGTAGGTCCGAAGACGGAAGCCATCCTCAATGGCCTCGGTATCTTCACCTACGCTCAAATTGCCTCGTGGAAGAAGGCCGAACGGGAGTGGGTCGACGACCATTTGAGATTCCAGGGCCGCATCGAGCGCGAGGACTGGGTCAAGCAGGCGAAGGCGCTCGCCAAGGGCGGCGAGGCGGAATACATCAAGGTGTTCGGCAGGAAGCCGCGCTGACAGATGCTGTCGTTGTAGCGGGAGCCCTTTAGCTGCCGCACTGCCTTAGCTGTTCGGCATAGTCGCGGGCCATCTTGTCGGTGGCCCGGGCATAGCTCTGGACGCCGGAATCGCCACGATTGCCGCGGCCATAGGCGGTCCAGCCGAGATAGTAGGCAAGGTAGAGATTGTAGGTGTCGTTGCGGGCGACGCCGTAGGTATCCGCTGTCTTGGAATGGTACCAGCCGACGAAATCGACGGCGTCGGAGAATTTGGTCCGGCGGGCCGCCCAGTTGCCCGTTTCGCTCTGATATTGCGACCAGGTCCCGTCCAGCGCCTGCGAGAAGCCGGTGGCCGACGAGACGTGCTTCCAGGGGATGAAACCGAGCAGTTTGGTGCGCGGCGGCCGGGCGTTGCTCTTGAAACCGGATTCCTTGCGCACGGTCGCCATCAGCACGGGGACGGGCACGCCGTATTTCTGCTCGGCGCGTTCGGCGGCCGACTGCCAATTGTCGAACCAGCCGTCATTCTGGTCGAAGACGGCGCAGACATTGTTGATGTGGCTGGGGGCCGTCGCACAGGCCGAAAGTGCCAGCAGCATACCAACCGCTACAATTTTACTAAAACTTGACCTACGCATCGGCAGAGCAATAGGCTCAAATCATAAAGGGAATCTTGCTGCCCTCGTTAACGGGCCGCCGATGCGGGCGCTTCAGAAAAATGCCATATTGATCACCCGACATATCTTGTCGCTTTTCATAAATCGATGTTTCGAAAATGCCGCCTCGGTTAAAATCGCGCCCGCAAACGGCGTATTTCTGACAGCTGGCGCGGTTTGTCGAGGCTTTGATGCCTGGCATGAACGAACCAAGACGCAAGCGCGGCGCCGAGCGCACCAGCAACCGGGGACCAGGGCCTATCCCGCAGCTGCCGGCGAGGCGGGTGACCAATCCTTATCCGCCGATGGCCTTGCTGTCGCCCGACCAGATCGAGGCGATCCACCAGGCGTCGATGCACATATTGGAGAATTTCGGCATCGAGGTGATGAGCCCGCGGGCGCTCTCGCTGTTCGAGCAGGCCGGTGCCAGTGTGGACCACGCGTCGGCGAACGTGCGCATTGACCGCGGCATGGTCGACGAGGCGCTGAAGACGACGCGGTCCAATTATTCCCTTACACCGCGCAATCCGGCCAACGCCGTTCATCTCGGCGGCAACACAATCAATTTCACGCTCGTTGCGGGGCCGCCCAATGTGCACGACATGGCGCGGGGCCGCCGCCCCGGCAATTTGCGCGACTATGCGGACCTGACCCGGCTGGCGCAGCATTTCAACTGCGTGCACATGCTCGGCAACCAGGTCTGCGCGCCGGTCGAATTGCCGGCCAATTCGCGCCATCTCGACACCTATTTCACCAATCTGACGCTGACCGACAAAAGCTTCCATGTCTCGGCGATCGGCCGGGGCAGGGCGCTGGACGGGATCGAGATGATGGCGATCGCGCGCGGGCTGACGCTGGACCAGTTGCGCGACGATCCCGGCATCGCCACCATCATCTCGGTCAACTCGCCGCGCCGTTTCGACGAGATGATGGCCGAGGGGCTGATGACGATGGCCGAATTCGGCCAGTCTGTGGCAGTGACGCCGTTCACGCTGATGGGCGCGATGAGCCCGGTGACGCTGGCGGGTGCGCTCGCGCAGCAGAATGCGGAAGCACTGTTCGGCGTAGTCCTGACGCAACTTGTGCGTCCGGGCGCGCCGGTCATGTATGGCGCCTTTACCTCCAATGTCGACATGAAGTCGGGCGCGCCGGCCTTCGGCACGCCTGAAAACACCAAGGCCAACATCGCGTCGGGGCAATTGGCACGGCGTTACGGGCTGCCCTACCGAACAACGCCGGGCTCGGCCTCCAACGCCGCCGATGCGCAAGGCGCTTACGAGACGTTGATGGCGCTGTGGGGCGCTGTGCTCGGCCACGGCAACCTCGTCTATCACGCCGCCGGCTGGCAGGAGGGCGGGCTGACGGCGTCGTTCGAGAAATTCATCATCGACGTCGAAATGATCCAGTACATGATGGAGTTTTTGCGCCCGATCGTGGTCGACGAGGCCGAGCTTGCCGTCGAGGCGCTGGGCGCGGTGCCGACCGGCGGCCATTTCTTCGGCGAGCCGCACACGCTGGAACGTTATGCGACGGCCTTCTATCAGCCGATGCTTTCGAACTGGCAGAATTTTGAAGCCTGGCAGGAAGCCGGCGGCCTCGACGCAACCGCGCGCGCGACGCGGTTGTGGAAGAAGGCGCTCGAAGACTATGTCGAGCCGCCGATGGACGTCACCGTGCGCGAAGCGCTGGAGGCCTACGTGACCAAGCGCAAGGAAGCGATTGGGGCGGGCGAGCCGTGATGCGCCACGAACGTCTCTTTTTGAATCATCTAGCCCATCCAACTCACTGATATCAGAGAAGAACCCATGAAATCGCATGCAAAGGTCGTGGTCATTGGCGGCGGGGTTGTCGGGTGTTCCGTGCTGTTCCATCTCGCCCGCCATGGCTGGACCGACGTAGTGCTTCTGGAGCGAGACGAGCTGACTTCAGGCTCGACGTGGCACGCGGCCGGCGGCATGCACACGATCAATGGCGATCCCAACGTCGCCAAGCTGCAGAAATACACGATCAACCTCTACAAGGAGATCGAGGAGCTTTCCGGCCAGGCGACCGGCGTGCATCTGACCGGCGGCGTGCTGCTGGCGGCGACCGAGGCACGGCTCGACTGGCTGCGTGGCGTCGTCGCCAAGGGTCGCTATCTCGGCATCGATCTCGAAGAAATCTCGCCGAAAGAAGCGGCCGAACTGATGCCTCTGCTCGACCCCAAGCAGTTCGTCGGCGCTGTCCGCAACAAGGAGGACGGCCATCTCGATCCCTCCGGCGTCACCCATGCCTATGCCAAGGCTGCGCGTAAGCTGGGCGCCGAGGTCGAGCGCTTCACCAAGGTCGAGGACATCGTGCGGCGTCCCGACGGGCTGTGGCGCGTCATCACCAACAAGGGCGAGGTCGCGGCCGAGCATGTCGTCAACGCCGGTGGCCTTTGGGCGCGCGAGGTCGGCCGCATGGTCGGGCTCGAACTGCCGGTGCTGGCCATGGAGCACATGTACCTGATCACCGAGGACATGCCGGAGGTCGCCGCCTGGAACGCCAAGACCGGCACCGAGATCATCCACGCCGTCGATTTCGACGGCGAGCTCTATCTGCGCCAGGAGCGCGGCGGCATGCTGATGGGCACCTATGAGAAGGCCAACAAGGCATGGTCCGAGCACCAGACGCCGTGGAATTTCGGCCATGAATTGCTGGAGCCGGACATCGACCGCATCGCGCCGTCGCTGGAAGTCGGCTTCCGGCATTTCCCGGCCTTTCAGAACACCGGCATCAAGCAGATCATCAACGGACCCTTCACCTTCGCGCCTGACGGCAACCCGCTGGTCGGGCCGGTGCGCGGTTTGCCGGGCTTCTGGGTGGCCTGCGGCGTCATGGCCGGTTTCAGCCAGGGCGGCGGCGTTGGGCTCGCGCTGTCCAACTGGATGATCGAGGGCGATCCCGGCGCCGACATCTGGGCCATGGACGTGTCGCGCTATGGCGACTGGGCGACGATGGCCTACACCAACGCTAAGGTGCGCGAGAACTATTCCAGGCGCTTTTCGATACGCTTCCCCAATGAGGAATTGCCCGCCGGACGGCCGCTGAAGACCACGCCGGTCTATGACCTGCTGTCGGCCAAGGGCGCGCAATGGGGCGTGTCCTATGGGCTGGAAGTGCCGCTCTGGTACGCGCCCGAAGGCGTCAAGGACGAGTTCTCGTGGCGTCGCTCGAGCGATTTCGCGCATGTCGGCAGGGAGGTTGCAAACGTTCGCGGGGGCGTCGGCCTCGCCGAGATTTCGAATTTCGCCAAATACGACGTGACAGGCGAGGGGGCTGCTGCATGGCTCGACCGGCTGCTCGCCTGCAAGCTGCCGAGGCCAGGCCGCATGACGCTGGCGCCTATGCTGAAGGAGGACGGCAAGCTCATCGGCGATTTCACGCTGGCCAATCTCGGCGGCGAGGAGTGGTTCATCGCCGGTTCCGGCATTGCCGAGCAGTACCATATGCGCTGGTTCGAAAAGCATCTGCCCGCGGATGGTTCTGTCCGCATCGAGGCTTCGGGCGCGAAACTCACCGGCCTTGCCGTCGCCGGGCCGAAGGCGCGGGACGTGCTGGCCAAGGTCACGCGGACGGACGTCTCGAACGCCGCCTTTCCCTTCATGGCCATCGGCAAGATGGATATCGGCATGGCGCCGTGCCTGGTAGGCCGCGTCAGCTACACCGGTGATCTCGGCTATGAAATCTGGGTGGCGCCGGAATATCAGCGCGCGGCGTTCCAGGCGCTGATGGCGGCGGGCGAGGAGTTCGGCATTGGCCTGTTCGGCTCCCGTGCGCTGAACGCACTGCGGCTGGAAAAGAACTATGGCTCGTGGGCGCGCGAATACCGGCCGATCTACGGACCGCTGGAGGCAGGGCTCGATCGCTTTGTCGCCTATGGCAAGGAAGCCGATTTCATAGGCAAGACCGGGGCGTTGGCAGAGCGCAAGCAGGGCGGCAGGCTCAGGCTGCGCGCCTTCATCGTCGAGGCTGCCGACGCCGATGTCATCGGCGACGAGCCGATCTGGTTCGGCGGCACGGTGCGTGGCTGGGTGACGTCAGGCGGCTATGCGCATCATTCAAGGAAATCGGTGGCCATGGGCTACGTGCCGAAGGAGATCGCCGAGGAGAGCGAAGGCTTCGAGATCGAAATCCTCGGCAAGCGCCATGCCGCACGCATGCAGCCGGTGCCGCTGTTCGACGCCAATTTGCAGCGGATGCGGGCGTGAACAATCCGCATCCGGCTCGCATCAGGCAGCGCGGCGATTGTCGAGCGCAAAGGCGCCAGGGCCGGCGAAGAACAGATAGAGGAAGATGAAGCAGAACGAGATCGCCAAATCGCCGCCATTGTTGACCGGGAAGAAGCCGCGCGGCATGTGCGCCATGAAATAGGCGATCGCCATCTCGCCGGCCAGAAGGAAGGCGACTGGGCGGGTGAACAGCCCCAGCGCGAGCAGGATGCCGCCGGCGAACTCGAGAATGCCGGCTGTCAAAGTCAACCCGCTGAGGGCGTGGGGTTCGGCGCTTGCTGGGAAATTGAACAGCTTCTGGCTGCCATGCTCGATGAACTGCAGCGCGGTCATGATGCGCAGAGCGCCGAGCGCCTGTGGCTGGTATCGGGCCAAGCCTTCGAAAAGCGCCATCTGAAACTCCGTTTTCACCCCCCAGGTCCGGCCTAGATTATCGCCCCGAGATGGACCATTCACTTCCCGCTACCGGACATCAACAATCGGTGATGCGAGATGTTCCGCAACGCGTCGATATTTTCTCCCTAAGGTTGCATTATTATCCCTCTGGTTGTATCGATCTGTAGATAGTTGAAATCGTTTGGGGGTCTCTCGCCATGAAGAAAGTCGTCATCAGCTTTTTCGCAATCCTTGCAGGTACCAGCTTCGCGATGGCCGGGGATGCCGGCTGCGAGGCTTTCAAATGGCCGGTAATGCGCGAGCAGGCGCTGTTCGCCGCGCCTCCTTCTGCTGCGTCGGGGACGACGCTGGCGGTCGGCGCTGCCGCCGATCTGGTTCTGGTGCCGGCCGAGACAGCGGAATTCGCCCTCCCGCCGGAACGTGCCCCGGCGCCTGGCACGTTCGGCGCTGTCGCCAGCATGGTTGTGCCGCCGGAAGGGGGCATCCAGATAAGCCTGTCGGGCGAAGCCTGGATCGATGTCATTCAAGACGGCCATACCGTGAAATTGGCCGGCTACAGCGGGGTCAAGACCTGTCCGGACATTCGCAAAAGCGTTCGGTTCAAGCTTGCGCCCGGCCCGGCCACCGTCCAGTTCAGCGGTGCAAAAAAGGCAGGCCTGAAAGTCGCGGTGCTGACGCCGGAATAGCTCGGCGCCAAGCGAGGACACGGCCCTCAATCTTACGATCAAAGGCCGTCCTCCTGTGCGACGTTGAGCCCCTTACCGTCCGGGCGCCATCAAGGCGAAATGGGCGCCTTGCGGATCCTGGCACTGCACGATCCAGCTGCCGCCGGGGACCTCCATCGGGCCCATCAGGATCTTGCCGCCATTGTCGGTCACCTGTTTTGCCGCCGCGTCGATGGCGGTTAAACTGCCAGACCGGCACCGGGATCTGTTCGGGTTTGTTCATGATGCCGCCACCGGATTCGGGGCCGGCCGCGAAGGTTTGATAGGTTCCCATCGGCCCCATGTCGAAATCGCCGGCATTGGTCCATCCGAACTGGCTGGAATAGAAGTCGAACGCGGCCTTCCAGTCGGTTGTGTAAAGCTCGTGCCAGCCGATATGGCCCGGCGTGCTGGCCGGCACGACCGGCTGGTCGGGCCCGTTCGGCTGCAGGAACATGAAGGTCGCGCCTTGCGGATCGGCGACGACGGCGAAGCGGCCGACGCCCGGAATGTCGTCGGGCTGGCGATGAACGGCGCCGCCGGCTTTCTGCAGCGACGCCGTGGCAGCATCGACATCCCTGGTGTGGATGTAGCCAAGCCAGGCGGGAGGCATGCCCATCTTGGCGGCATCCTCAGGCATCGTCATCAGCCCGCCGACGCCACGCTCGCCGACATTCATGACGATGTAGCGCGGCATGCCGGGAGCCTTGTCGAAGGCTTGCGCGGTCCAGCCGACCACCTTGGTATAGAACGCCTCGGCGGCGTCGAGGTCTGATGTCATCAATTCGTACCAGAAGAAGGGCATTGGGGATTTCGGCATCGTCGGTCTCCTCACCTTTTGCGTCGATCGTCCTTCGATCCATCATAGGACGATCTTCGAGACGGAAATCCGACAGCGGAGGAAAAATTGCGGCTCGACAGGCATGCCATGATTGCGGCCTGCCGCTTAGCGGACCGTCCTTCCTCGAAAGTTCGACATTCGCGCATTATGATATTAAACGTGAACCAAATTATCATGTTTTATTCGAGCCTTTTCAGAGGCTTATGTAGAAAATTGACCAATTGATAAAAAAATAAAACGTGCTAGCCTTCCCTAAAACGAAAACAAGGGGAACTGACGATGGCAGAAGGCCAGTTCAGGGAAGGCATTGCAGGCGGCCGGCTGCCTGCCGATCAGTATGCGGACAATTTTTCCGACCTGCATCCGCCGCTCGATCACCACGAGGCGCTGGTCGAAGCGGACCGCTGCTATTTCTGCTACGACGCGCCGTGCATGAACGCATGCCCGACCTCGATCGACATTCCGCTGTTCATCCGCCAGATCTCCACGGGCAATCCGATCGGCTCGGCCAAGACCATTTTCGACCAGAACATTCTGGGCGGCATGTGCGCCCGCGTCTGCCCGACCGAGACGCTGTGCGAGGAGGTCTGCGTGCGCGAAGTGGCGGAAGGCAAGCCGGTGCAGATCGGTCGGCTGCAGCGCTATGCCACCGATATCGCGATGAGCGAGAACAGGCAATTTTATCCACGTGCCGCACCGACAGGCAAGGCGGTCGCCGTGGTGGGCGCCGGGCCGGCCGGCCTTGCCGCCGCACATCGGCTCGCCCGCCATGGCCACGACGTCACAATCCTGGAAGCGCGCGCGAAGGCGGGCGGGCTCAACGAATACGGCATCGCCGCTTATAAGAGCGTCGACAATTTCGCCCAAGCCGAGGTCGAGTACGTCACCTCGATTGGCGGGATTGATATCCAGAACGGTAAGGCGCTCGGCCGCGACTATCAGCTCTCCGACCTGATCCGCAATTATGACGCGGTGTTTCTGGGCATGGGGCTCGGCGGCGTCAATGCGCTGCGCGCCGATGGCGAGGCCGCCGTGGGCGTCACCAACGCCGTCGAGTTCATCTCCGAGCTGCGCCAAGCCAGCGATCTCTCCGGCCTGCCGGTCGGCCGCCGCGTCGTCGTCATCGGCGGCGGCATGACGGCGATCGATGCCGCGGTGCAGTCGAAGCTGCTTGGCGCCGAGGAGGTGACGATCTGCTACCGGCGCGGCCAGGAACATATGAATGCTTCCGAATTCGAGCAGGACCTGGCGGCCGCCAACGGCGTCGTCATCCGACACTGGCTACAGCCGAAGCGGGTGATTGCCGAAGGCGGCAAGGTCAATGCCATCGAGCTTGAATACACCGCCATGAACGGCGACAGTCTTGCCGGCACCGGCGAGACGCTGACCCTCGTTGCCGACCAGGTGTTCAAGGCGATCGGACAGAGTTTCGTCCCCGCTGCGCTCAACGGCAGCGGTGCTGCGATCGAGCTCGAGGCCGGGCGCATCAAGGTCGATGCGGAAGGGCGCACCTCGCTGGCCAAGGTCTGGGCCGGCGGCGACTGCATATTCGGTGGCGACGACCTGACCGTCTCGGCCGTGGCGCAAGGGCGTGATGCGGCGGAATCCATTCACCGGGCACTGACCTCGAACGGGAGGGCATGAGCATGGCAGATATCAGGAGTAATTTCGTCGGCATCAAATCGCCCAATCCGTTCTGGCTGGCCTCGGCGCCGCCGACCGACAAGGCCTACAATGTCGTGCGCGCCTTCAAGGCCGGTTGGGGCGGTGTCGTCTGGAAGACGCTGGGCGAAGAGGGCCCGCCGGTGGTCAACGTCAATGGCCCACGCTACGGCGCGATCTGGGGCGCCGACCGCCGTCTGCTCGGCCTCAACAACATCGAGCTGATCACCGACCGCGACTTGCAGACCAATCTGCGTGAGATGAAGCAGGTCAAGATGGAGTGGCCCGACCGGGCGCTGATCGCCTCGATCATGGTGCCTTGCGTCGAGGAAAGCTGGAAGGCGATCCTGCCGCTTGTCGAGGAAACCGGCGCCGACGGCATCGAGCTCAATTTCGGCTGTCCGCACGGCATGTCGGAGCGCGGCATGGGCGCCGCCGTCGGCCAGGTGCCGGAATATATCGAAATGGTTGTGCGCTGGTGCAAGCAGTACACGCGCATGCCCGTCATCACCAAGCTGACGCCCAACGTCACCGATATCCGCAAGCCGGCGCGAGCAGCACATGCCGGTGGCACCGACGCGGTGTCGCTGATCAACACCATCAACTCGATCACCGGCGTCGATCTTGACAACTTCGCGCCGATGCCGACCATCGACGGCAAGGGCTCGCATGGCGGTTATTGCGGCCCTGCGGTGAAGCCGATCGCCATGAACATGGTGGCCGAGATCGCGCGCGACCCCGAAACGCAGGGGCTGCCGATCTCCGGCATTGGCGGTATCACCACCTGGCGCGACGCTGCCGAGTTCATGGCGCTCGGCGCCGGAAACGTGCAGGTGTGCACGGCCGCGATGACCTACGGTTTCAAGATCGTGCAGGAGATGATCGCCGGTCTCGAAAACTGGATGGACGAGAAGGGCCATCGCTCGCTCGACGACATCATCGGCCGTGCCACGCCCAATGTCACGGACTGGCAGTATCTCAACCTCAACTATGTCGCCAAGGCGCATATCGACCAGGATGCCTGCATCAAATGCGGCCGCTGCCACATCGCCTGCGAGGACACCTCGCATCAGGCGATCACCAGCATGGTCGACGGCGTCAGGCATTTCGAGGTGATCGAGGCCGAATGCGTCGGCTGCAATCTTTGCGTCAATGTCTGCCCGGTTGACAACTGCATCACCATGGAGGCGCTGGCCGCCGGGGTGATGGACCAGCGCACCGGCATGCCTGTGTCGCCGGTCTATGCCAACTGGACCACGCACCCGAACAACCCGATGGCCAAGGTAGCGGCGGAGTAGGGCGGAACAATCAAGGAAAAAGCGGCGTCCTCGGGCGCCGTTTTCATTTTGCTATTGCAGATACAAAATATCCAGGATATAAGTTATCCATGTATTGGAGATTGGTATCATGAAACTCGGCGATGGCGTCGAAGCGGCCATCCACTGCGCGGCGACGCTGGCTGGCGTCGATGGCGACAGCACCATGCCAGGTGCGGCCCTGGCGGAGGCGTTTGGCCTGTCGCCGAGCTATCTCCTGAAACATCTCAACATGCTCACCGCTGCGCGCATCCTGGAATCCGTTCCTGGGCCGGCGGGCGGCTACCGGTTGGCGAAACCGGCCGAACGCATCACGCTGCTGGACATCGTGCTGGCGGTCGAAGGGCGCGAGCCGGCTTTCCGATGCGGCGAAATCCGCCAGCGCGGCCCGACGAAACTCGATGCATCGGCCTATGTCAGGCCGTGCGGCATCAATGCTGCGATGCTGAAGGCGGAGCGCGCCTATCGCGCGGCGCTGGCCGAGGTCAGGCTGTCCGACATCGTGTCGGACTTCATGAAAGGCGCCGATCCGCGGTCGGTCGCGGCAAGCTGCGCTTTCACCGAGCGCCACCAGCGGCAGCAGAAATCCAGTTCAACCAAGCAAGCATGAAAGGAAAGATGATGAGACAGAGGCTCCAGTTCTTCGCCAAGGCGCCCGAGATCATGAAAGCGGTGTCGGCGCTCAACAAGGCGGTCGACGAATGCGGGCTCGAGGAAAGCCTGCTGCACCTGATCAAGCTCAGGGCCTCACAGATCAATGGCTGCTCCTTCTGTGTCGAGATGCACAGCCGCGAGGCGAGGCGCGACGGCGAGACCGAACAGCGGCTTTATCTGGTTTCAGCCTGGAAGGAATCGCCGCTGTTTTCGGAGCGCGAGCGCGCCGCTTTGGCCTGGACCGAGGCCGTGACGCTGATCGCCAACAATGGTGTTTCGGACGAACTCTATGCCCGCACGCTAGAACATTTCTCGGAAGAGGAGTTGGTCAAGCTCTCCGTGGCGCTGGGCATGATCAATACCTGGAACCGGCTTTGCATTCCGTTCCACGCCATTCATCCGATGCCTGCCGCCAAGGCCGCCTGATTGTTCGATCACGATCGGAGCGCCGCCAAGAGAGGCGGCGCTCCCATTATTTCGAAGGGAGAGCGTTTGATGCTTGCCGATTTACCCGCCGCCTTGTTGGTTCTCGGCCGGCTGTTGCTTGGCGGCGGGTTTGTCTTCGCCGGCTTGCGCAACATCCAGAACGCGGGCTTCTTGACGGGGCTGATGGTCGCGCGCGGTGTGCCGCAGGCGCGGCTGGCACTTTGGGCCGGCATCGTGTTGCAGATCGTCGCCGGCGTGCTGGTGGTGACGGGCTTCTGGACCGCCACTGCCTGTGCGGTGCTGGTGCTGTTCCTGATCGTCGCCACGCCGATGTTCCACAATTTCTGGGATCATCAGGGACAGGAGCGTGCGTCGCGTATCAATGGTTTTGTTGGCAATGTCGCGCTGAGCGGCGGCTTCCTGACACTGATCGCCCAGTCGCTTTGACAGTTGCAGCTAGGCCGCGAACCGCAAACCACCATCGCAGGTTAATACCTGGCCGGTCATGAAGCCGTTGGAGACGAGGAAGGCTATGGCCGAGGCGACGTCCTCGGCGCGGCCGATGCGGCCGACCGGTGTCTTGCCGGCATAGTCGGCAAAGATCGCCTGCCGCTGCTCGTCCGGCAGAAAGTCCCACCAGGGCGTGTCGATGACGCCGGGCGCCACGACGTTGACGCGCAGTGGCTTCAGCTCGACGGCCAGGATCGGTGCCACCGTCAGGAGCATGCCATTGACGGCGCCGATGCCGGCGACGCCCGGCGTGGCGAGCTGGGCGGATACCGCCGAGATGAAGGTGACCGATCCTGATTTGTCCAGCGTTGGCAAGGCCGCCTGCAAGCAGGATAATTGCGGCCGCACCTTTTCGTCGACGCCGCCAGCGATATCGGCAAGGTCGAGTGTTTCGAACGGGCCAAGGCCCTTGCCGCCGCTCGCCGCCAAAACGAGATGGTCGAACGGGCCGATGCGCTCGAAGAATTGGCGCACCTCGTCGGGCTTGGCGGCATCGAACGCCGCCTTGTCGACGGCGCCACCGAGACTTTTCCATGCGCTGACGAGCTTGTCCTGATTGCGCCCGGTGATGGTCACCTTCATGCCGGGGCCGAGCAGTTTGCGCGCCGTCGCCAGGCCGATGCCAGACGAGCCGCCGATGACGACTGTGTGTTCGATCTTGCTGGTCATGAACGCTCTTCCCTCTTCACTGTAGCCTGCCCGACAAGGTCGAGGCTCAAGTCGCGCAATTGTTGTCTTGCTCTGGCGTCGTAAGCCTGGGCGTCGGCGCGGGATTCGCGCAGGCCGTCGAAATAGAGGCCGCTGCGCGCTTCGAGCGCGGGGGAGGTGGCGAGATTGACAATGGCCTCGGCGCCGGTCTCCACCGAGCTCCATGGCGTGACGCCTGCCTGCCGGACCATCGTGGTGTTCATGTAGCTCGCCGGGTGCAGGGCGTTGACGGTAACCCCGCTGCCCTTGAGCTGCTCGGCGAGATCGATGGTGAACAGGATCTGCGCCAGCTTGCTCTGGCAGTAGGCGCGCACGCCGCTGTAGCCATGGGTAAGCATGACGTCGCTAAAGTCGATGGCCTGCTGGCCCGCCGAGGCGACGTTGACGATACGCGCCGGCGCGCTGGCCTTCAGCAGGGGCAGCAATCCCTCCGTAAGCAGGAAGCCGGCGAGATAGTTGACGGCGAAGCGCAGTTCATAGCCGTCGGCGCTGACCTGCCTTTTGGCGTTTTGGCCAGCCGTGCCGACACCGGCATTGTTGATGAGGATTTCGAGCCGAGCGGTTTTTTCACGCACGGCCTCGGCGAGCCGGCGCACCTCGGCCAGCGAGGCGAGGTCGGCTGCGAAGAACTCGGCCTTGCCGCCGGCCGCCTCGATGTCCGCGACCGTGGCCTTGCCGCGCGCCGCGTCGCGTCCGTGCACCAGCACCCGGGCGCCACCTGCGCCCAGCCGTTGCGCGACGACCCGGCCGACACCGTCGGTCGAGCCGGTGATCAGGATTGTCTTGTCTTTCAGGTCCATGTTTGAGCCTCCATTCGTTGCTCTCGACAGAAGATGGGGCAGCGGGTGCGCGCCAAACAGTTCAAACTTTATCCTGGTATCGGTACTGCTATAATAGGGTCATGGATGCTCCTTCTCATTCCGCTGAAGAAAGCCGCCGGCGCGAGCTCGGCGCCTTCCTGCGCTCGCGCCGCGAGAGGCTTTCGCCACAGGCCGCCGGCATTGCCTGCGGCGCGCGGCGGCGCACGCCGGGCCTGCGGCGCGAGGAGGTGGCGATGATCGCCGGTGTCGGCACCACCTGGTACACCTGGCTGGAACAAGGCAGGGATGTCAGGCCCTCGGTGGAGGTGCTGGCGGCGCTCTGCGAGGCGCTGCGCCTCGACGCTGTCGAGAAGCGGCATTTGTTCATCCTCGCCGGCCGCCAACAGCCGGAGCGTCGTGGGGCAACGCCCGAAAAGGTCGACGGGCCGTTGCTGCACATGCTGCAAAGTCTTGTGCTGCAACCCGCTTATGTGGTTGGCCGGCGCTGGGACGTGCTCGCCTGGAACCCGGCAGCCGTCGCGGTGTTCGGCGATTATGGTTTGCTGGAAGGCGACGCCCGCAACATCGTCCACATGGTGTTTACAAGCCCGCAGCACCGTCGCCTGCTCGTCGACTGGGAAGAGCTTGCTCGCGTGGTGCTCGCTTCGTTTCGCGCCGAAAGCGCCAAATATGTCGGTGATCCCGATTTCGACCGGCTGATCGCGCTGATGATGCGCTCGAGCCCCGAGTTCCGCGATTGGTGGCCCCGACGTGACGTAGCGCGAAAGCTGACGGGTCTGAAGCACGTCCGCCATCCGACGGCCGGCGCCATGGCCTTCGAGCATATGAGCCTGTCGATTGACGATGGATCCGACATGCGGCTGGTCGTCTACACGCCGCTGGCCGAGCAGAACTCGATCGCCAAGCTGCAGAGCTTGCTTGATGCACTGCCGGCCGAGCGGCGCAGCGCCTGAGCCTTCAGCGCAGGGTCAGGCCTTCGGCTTCAACCCGTCGAGAAATAATTGCTCCAGGAATCTCGCTGCGTCCTCGAAGCGGCCGTCGCCGCCGCGGTTCGGGCCGAGCACGGCGCGGACCTGGACGTCGAAATCGGCATAGTGCTGGGTCGTCGCCCAGATCGAGAAGATCAGGTGCCAAGGATCCGTCCTGGCGATCTTGCCAGCGCGCATCCAGCCCTTGATGACGGTTGCCTTCTCGTCGACCAGCGTCTTCAGTTCGCCGGTCAGCAAGGGCATGATGCGTGGTGCGCCCTGCAGAATCTCGTTGGCGAACAGCCGGCTCTCGCGCGGAAAATCGCGCGCCATTTCAAGCTTGCGCCTGATGTAGCTCCTGAGCTCGGTCAGGGGATCGCCGATGTCGTCGAGTTCCCTGAGCGGCGCCAGCCATGTGTCGAGCAGGCGCTGCATCAGCGTCTCGTGAATGTCTTCCTTGCGGCGAAAGTAATAGAGCAGGTTGGGCTTCGACATCCCAGCGGCTTCGGCGATCTGGTCGATGGTCGAGCCGCGGAAGCCATTGGTGGAGAACACCTCGAGCGCGGCTTCGAGAATGAGTTCGCGCTTCTCCTGCTGGATGCGGGTACGGCGAGGGGCTTCCGTGCTGGTGTTCACCGTTGCGCGCCCTCGTGTTGAAAGCGGTCTGGCCCAATTCTCTGGACCAGTTTTTCCCCGGCCTGTGGAACGCACTTCAGGAGCCGCATTTCCGCTAGTAATCCCTTGACCGCCGACAGGGCGGTGCTAACGTTTGTCCAATCGGTCAAAAATTTGCGTAGCACGAAAGCGCGGCAAAGACCAAGCGTTGGACGTACCGAAACAGGTTACAAGGGGAAGTCTTGGTCATGTCCAACCGGCTGAAAGTCACGCCGAACGATCTCAGTGCATTCTGGATGCCGTTCACGGCAAACCGGCAGTTCAAGCAGGCGCCGCGCATGTTCGTGTCCGCCAAGGACATGCACTACACGACCAGCGATGGCCGCAAGGTGCTGGACGGCACCGCCGGCCTCTGGTGCGTCAATGCCGGCCATTGCCGGCCCAAGATCACCGAGGCGATCCAGCAGCAGGCCGCCGAGCTCGACTACGCTCCGGCCTTCCAGATGGGCCACCCGATCGTGTTCGAACTGGCCAACCGCCTGGTCGACGTCGCGCCGAAGGGCATGGATCACGTGTTCTTCACCAATTCCGGTTCGGAATCGGTCGAGACCGCATTGAAGATGGCGATCGCCTATCACCGCGTGAAGGGCGAGGGCTCGCGCACCCGTCTGATCGGACGCGAGCGCGGCTATCACGGCGTCAATTTCGGGGGCATCTCGGTCGGCGGCATCGTCACCAACCGCAAGATGTTCGGCACGCTGCTCGGCGGCGTCGACCATATGCCGCACACCCACCTGCCGGAGAAGAACGCCTTCTCCAAGGGCGTGCCGGAACATGGCGCGGAGCTTGCCAACGAGCTGGAGCGCATCGTTGCGCTCCATGACGCCTCGACCATCGCGGCCGTCATCGTCGAGCCGGTCGCTGGCTCCACCGGCGTCATCCTGCCACCCAAGGGCTATTTGCAGAAGCTGCGCGAAATCTGCACCAAGCACGGCATTCTGTTGATCTTCGACGAGGTCATCACCGGTTTCGGCCGTCTTGGCGCGCCGTTCGCGGCCGATTATTTCGGCGTCACGCCTGATATCATGACCACCGCCAAGGGCGTCTCCAACGGCGTCATCCCGATGGGCGCGGTGTTCGTGAAGAAGGAAATCCACGACGCCTTCATGACCGGCCCCGAGCACATGATCGAGTTCTTCCACGGCTACACCTATTCCGGCAATCCGATCGCCTGCGCCGCGGCGCTCGGCACGCTCGACACCTACAAGGAAGAGGGCCTGCTCACACGCGGCGAGGAACTGGCGCCCTATTGGGAAGACGCGCTGCATTCGCTGAAGGGCGAGCCGCATGTCATCGATATCAGGAACATCGGCCTGATCGGTGCGATCGAGCTGGCGCCGATCGCCGGGCAGCCGACCAAGCGTGCCTTCTCGGCCTTCGTCAAGGCGTTCGAGCGCGGCGCGCTGATCCGCACTACCGGCGACATCATCGCGCTGTCGCCGCCGCTGATCATCACCAAGGGCCAGATCAACGAACTGATCGATCATGTGCGTGAGGTACTGAGGTCGATCGATTGAAGAACTGGGCGCGGATATCCCTCCCCCTCGAGGGGAGGGTGGCCGCGAAGCGGTCGGGTGGGGTCGGTGCGACGGGGTGCCGACCTGATCTGTTGCCGCGAGGCTGCCGTTGATGCCCCGCACTCGCGTGAGCTACGAAATGCGCCAAAAGGCGCGCGCGCTTCGAGTTCACGCAACCAGGGGTGAATCCTTGCTCTGGTATGAACTGCGCGAGCTGAAATCGGCCGGCATCAAGTTTCGTCGTCAGTGTCCGATCGGGCCTTATATCGTTGACTTTGCCTGCCTCGCCGTGAAGCTGATCGTTGAAGTTGATGGCGATCTGCACGAACACGAGAAGGGCAAGCGGCATGATGCCGTTCGTGATGCCTATCTGCGCTCGCTCGGCTTTGATGTCTTTCGCGTCGATGAGCCCGATGTCATAAACAACCCTTGGCATGTTGCGCAGGTGGTCAAAGGGAAGGTCGAGCGCATGTCCGGCGACCCCACCCGACCGCTTCGCGGCCACCCTCCCCTCAAGGGGGAGGGGAACGCCACGCAATTGGAGAGGTTTTGAATGGCCGCACCCGGCGAGAATCTGCGAATCAATTCAGACCGTTTGTGGGAGTCCATCATGGAGATGGCGAAGATCGGCCCCGGCATTGCCGGTGGCAACAATCGCCAGACCGTGACCGACGAGGACGGCGAGGGCCGGCATCTGTTCAAGCGCTGGTGCGATGCCGCCGGGCTCGAAATGGGCATCGACGAGATGGGCACCATGTTTGCCAGGCGCGAAGGCGCCGACCCCAGCCTGCCGCCGGTCTATGTCGGCAGCCATCTCGACACGCAGCCGACCGGCGGCAAGTATGACGGCGTGCTCGGCGTGCTCGGCGGCTTGGAAGTCGTGCGCTCGCTCAATGATCTCGGCATCAAGACCAAACATCCGATCGTGGTCACGAACTGGACCAACGAGGAAGGCTCGCGCTTTGCCCCGGCGATGATGGCGTCCGGCGTATTCGCCGGTGTGCTCGACCAGGCCGACGTCTACGAGCATACGGACAAGAACGGCAAGAAATTCGGCGAGGAACTGGAGCGCATCGGCTGGAAGGGCACGGAGAAGGTCGGCGATCGCAAGATCCACGCCTTTTTCGAACTGCATATCGAGCAAGGGCCTATCCTCGAGGACGAAGGCATCGACATCGGCGTCGTCACCCATGGACAGGGGCTGAAATGGCTGCAGGTGACGCTGACCGGCAAGGAGGCGCATACCGGCTCGACGCCGATGCCCAAGCGCCGCAATGCCGGGCTCGGCATGGCGCGCGTGATCGAACTGGTGCACGAGATTGCCATGGACTACCAGCCGGACGCCGTCGGCGCGGTCGGCCACATGGAAGTCTATCCGAACTCGCGCAACATCATCGCCGGGCGCACGGTCTTCACCATCGACATCCGCTCGCCGGAGAAGGAAGTGCTCGACGCCATGGATGGGCGCATCCGCGAAGGCATCGACACGATATGCGAGGCGCTCGACATCCAGTACAAGATCGAGCAGGTCGGCCATTTCGATCCGGTCACCTTTGACAAGGGCTGCGTCAAGGCGATCCGTGATGCCGCCGACCGGCTCGGCTACACGCACCGCAACATCGTCTCGGGCGCGGGCCACGACGCCTGCTGGATCAACCGCGTCGCGCCGACCGCCATGGTGATGTGCCCCTGCGTCGACGGTCTCAGCCACAACGAGGCCGAGGAGATCTCCAAGGAATGGGCGGCGGCAGGAGCCGACGTGCTGTTCCATGCCGTGGTGGAGACAGCGGTCATCGTGGAGTAAGCTGGAAAGCTGGATTTCCAAACGCTGCTCGCAAGAAGCGCGAAGGAACAAGGGAACGAGAAAAATGACCAAAGTCATCAGAAACGGCACCATCGTTACCGCCGACCGCACATGGAAGGCCGACGTGCTGATGCAGCACGGCAAGATCGTCGCCATTGGCTCCGACCTACACGGCGACCATGAGTTCGACGCCACCGGCTGTTATGTCATGCCAGGTGGTATCGATCCGCATACTCATCTCGAAATGCCGTTCATGGGCACCTATTCGGCCGACGATTTCGAGTCCGGCACGCGCGCGGCACTAGCCGGCGGCACGACGATGGTGGTCGATTTCTGCCTGCCGTCGCCGCAGCAGTCGCTGCTCGAGGCCTTGCAGATGTGGGACAACAAGACCTCGAAGGCGTCCTGCGATTATTCCTTCCACATGGCGATCACCTGGTGGGGCAAGCAGGTGTTCGACGAGATGGCCACCGTCGTCGACAAGGGCATCACCTCGTTCAAGCATTTCATGGCCTACAAGGGCGCGCTGATGGTGGACGACGACGAGATGTATGCGTCGTTCCAGCGCTGCGCCGAGCTCGGCGCGCTGCCGCTGGTGCATGCCGAGAATGGCGACGTGGTCGCGGCGCTCTCGCAGAAGCTGCTTGCCGCCGGCAACAATGGCCCGGAGGGGCACGCCTATTCGCGCCCGCCGGAAGTGGAAGGCGAGGCGACCAACCGCGCCATCATGATCGCCGACATGGCCGGCGTGCCGCTCTACGTCGTGCATGTTTCCTGCGAGCAGGCGCACGAGGCCATCCGCCGGGCGCGTCAGAAAGGCATGCGGGTGTTCGGCGAGCCACTGATCCAGCACCTGACGCTGGACGAGAGTGAGTATTTCGACAAGGACTGGGACCATGCGGCGCGCCGCGTGATGAGCCCGCCCTTCCGCAACAAATTACACCAGGATTCGCTGTGGGCCGGCCTGCAGGCGGGATCGTTGCAGGTGGTGGCGACCGACCACTGCGCCTTCACCACGGACCAGAAGCGCTTCGGCGTCGGCAATTTCACCAAGATCCCGAACGGCACGGGCGGCCTCGAGGATCGCATGCCGGTGCTGTGGACCAGGGGCGTCAACACCGGGCGGCTGACGATGAACGAATTCGTCGCCGTAACCTCGACCAACATAGCCAAGATCCTCAACATGTACCCGAAAAAGGGCGCCATTGTCGAAGGCGCGGATGCCGACATCATCGTGTGGGATCCCAAGCGCAAGAAGATCATTTCTTCGAAGAAGCAGCAGTCGGTCATCGACTACAATGTCTTCGAAGGCGTCGAAGTGACAGGCCTGCCGCGCTATGTCTTCTCGCGTGGCGAATTGTCGATCGAGGAGACCGAGGTGAAGGCCAAGCCTGGCCATGGCCAGTTCGTTGGCCGCGAGCCGAACGCGGCGGTTAACCGGGCACTGTCGACCTGGAAGGAGATCACCGCGCCGCGCAAGGTGGAGCGGACAGGCATTCCGGCGACTGGGGTTTGAGCTTGCGCAGCTCGAAAAGCGCCAAGAAACTGATGATCGCCGACAAGGACGGCACCGTCTGCGGGGAAGTTTCCGGGTGCTGATGATTGCCGAAGTTGGTGCTGCCCCTCATCGCCCTGCCGGCACCTTCTCCCCGTATAGGGACGGGGAGAAGGGAACTGAACGCAATCTTGGCGCCCTTTCCGGCAACGCTGGAAATCGGCGAAATCCTTCGCGAAATCGTCCTTCTCCTCGTCCCTATACGGGGAGAAGTGCCCGGCAGGGCGATGAGGGGCAGCGCAAACCTCAAGCAATTGGCCGATGGGCGCTTAGCCCCGCAAGGCCGGCTTCAGGCGACCAATGCATCCAGTTCCGGCAGCAGGACGACGCTTTCCTGCTCTTTGGGATCGGTGCGGGCAATGACGGCCGAAGACGGGGCCCCACTCAGATTGGCGGGCAGATGCGGCACGCCGGCCGGAATGTAGAAGAGGTCGCCGGCTTTGGCGACGATGTGGTTCTCAAGCCGGTCGCCGTACCAGGTATGGACCTCGCCGGAGAGCACGTAGATCGCCGTTTCATGGTTCTCATGCAGATGCGCCTTAGCGCGGGCGCCGGGCGGCATGGTGAGCACATGCATGCAGATACCAGATGAGCCGACCGACTCGGTGGCGATACCGGCGAAATAGGTCAATCCCTGCTTGCCTTCATAAGAGCTTTCAGGGCGGATAAGATGGCAAGTGGGTTGAGGCGACATCGGGGAAACTCCGGGCGTCGAATGAGTGGAACAAGACCAATGGGACTGGGCGAGTGGAAAACAACATCGCGATAAAAGCAATCGGAATCGGGCCGGCACTAAAGGGGCAGGAACAGGCAGGCCGCGGCCGATGACGGGGATTTCGCCAGCCGTCGTCGCGGCAAGCAAGCTTGGCCTGACCTTCCAGACCAATGACGGGCCGGTACAGGCGCTGTCCAATGTCGACCTGACCATCGGCAAGGGTGAGTTCGTTTCCTTCATCGGGCCGTCGGGCTGCGGCAAGACGACCTTGCTGCGGGTCATCGCCGATCTTGAGAAGCCGACCTCGGGGACCATTTCGGTCAACGGCATGACAGCAGAACAGGCGCGCGAGAAACGCGCCTACGGCTATGTCTTCCAGGCCGCCGCCCTGTTTCCCTGGCGCACCATCGAGCGCAACGTCGCGCTGCCGCTGGAGATCATGGGTCTGTCCGGGGCGGAGCAGGGAGAGCGGATCAGGCGCACGCTCGATCTCGTCAACCTTTCCGGCTTCGAGAAGAAGTATCCTTGGCAGCTTTCCGGCGGCATGCAGCAGCGCGCCTCGATCGCTCGCGCGCTCGCCTTCGATGCCGACCTTCTGTTGATGGACGAGCCGTTCGGCGCGCTGGACGAGATCGTGCGCGACCATCTCAACGGGCAATTGCTGCAATTGTGGGCGCGCACCAACAAGACCATCTGCTTCGTCACGCACTCCATTCCCGAGGCGGTGTATTTATCGACGCGCATCGTCGTCATGTCGCCGCGCCCGGGCCGCGTCAGCGACGTCATCGAATCGACGCTGCCGAAGGAGCGGCCACTCGACATCCGCGAGACGCCGGAGTTCCTGGCGATCGCCGCACGGGTGCGAGACGGCTTAAGGGCAGGGCACAGCTATGATGATTGAGCGGGGGCAGGATGGACTCGCGGCAGCGCCCCGAAAGGCGCCTCCACCTCACGAAGGAGCGGCCACCTACGCCTTCGTCATTCTAGGGCGGAGTAGCCGCGAAGCGGCATACGTAGACCCTAGGATCCATGCCGTGACGCCTGCCGAAAGGCGCAAACAGTCGAGAATATTCGGCAGGCTAAGCGGCGCGGAGGGAGCCATATTCCGAATGGTCGCGGAGCGGAGAGGTAACGGCATGGATTCTAGGGTCTGCGCCGCGTCGCTTCGCTCCTTGCTTCGCCCTAGGATGACGAAGGCAAGGGCCCCCGACCTCCGCTTCGCTCCGGCCACCCTCTCCCCGGTGGGGAGAGGAGAAGGGCGGCGCTAGATGGACACCTTCCGCTCAAAGGTCATCCCGGTAACCTCCATCCTCGCCGGCGTGGTCGCACTCTGGTACGTCTTCGCCGTCATACTCAACACGCCGTTCCAGCGCGATCTCGACCAACGTGCCAACGAAACGCCCGGCACCGTCGAGTTCATCGGCAAGACGCTCTCGCAGCCGAAGCCGACGCTGCCGGCGCCGCACCAGGTGGCGGTGAACTTTTTCGAGAACACGTTCCTGCGCAACGTCACTTCGAACCGCAGCCTGGTCTACAATGCCTGGGTGACGCTGTCCTCGACGCTGCTGGGCTTTGCCTTCGGCACGGCGCTCGGCATCATCATCGCGGTGGGCATCGTACATGTGGCGACGCTCGACCGCAGCCTGATGCCATGGATCATCGCCTCGCAGACCATCCCGATCCTGGCGGTGGCGCCGATGATCATCGTGGTGCTGGCGGCGATCGGCATCACCGGCCTGATCCCGAAGGCGATGATTTCGACCTATCTGTCGTTCTTCCCGGTGACGGTTGGCATGGTGAAAGGCCTGCGCTCGCCCGAGATCATGCATCTCGACCTGATGCACACCTACAATGCCAGCCGTGCGCAGACCTTCTGGAAGCTGCGCGTGCCGGCCTCGGTGCCGTTCCTGTTCACCTCGATGAAGGTGGCGGTGGCGGCCAGTCTGGTCGGCGCCATTGTCGGCGAACTGCCGACGGGCGCCGTCGCCGGCATCGGCGCCAAGCTGCTCGCTGGCGCCTATTACAGCCAGTCCATCGACATCTGGTCGGCGCTTGTCGCGGGCTCGATCGTGGCCGCGCTGCTGGTCATGGTGGTCGGCATTGCCGGGCGCCTCGTCGACCGCGCCATGGGCGGGAGGCCGGCATGAACCGGCTGAAGCCTTCCTGGCAGGCTGTGCTGGCCATCGTGCTGTGCCTGATGGCGGTCGCACTCGGCGCCATGTCGAAGCCGGAAGCGGCGGCGCTAGCGGACCCGACAACCAGCGCCAACTATCCCTATCTCGGAACGAAGGGCCTGATGTTTGGCCTTGCCATGCTGACGGCCCTGGTCTCGATGATCAGGATTTCGCGCTTTGTGGAAGCGGTCGTACTGTTCGTCGGCGCCCACCTCGTCGCCTGGCTGCTGATCTCAGGTATCGCTGGTTTCGAAGGCACGGCACTGGCGCCGTATTTCGTGCTGCTCACGGCCGCCTGGCTGCTTGGCTGGCGCTGCGTCGCGGTGCTATCGGGACTGCACCCCACCGCAAGCTGGATGCGCACGGCGCTGCGCCTGATCATCCCCGCCATCTTCGGCGCCTGGATCCTGATCATCTGGGAAGCGGTGACGCGTGGCGCCGGCATCCCGTTCATCCTGTTGCCGCCGCCGAGCGCCATCGGCGCGCGCATCGCCAGTTCGCTGCCGATCCTTGGCGCCGATGTCCGGCAGACCATCTTCAAGGCTGTTATCTTCGGCTATATCGTGGGCAGCGGCGCCGGCTTTGTCACGGCCATTCTCGCCGACCGGGTGCCGTTCCTGCGGCGCGGCCTGCTGCCCATCGGCAACATGGTCTCGGCGCTGCCGATCATCGGCGTGGCGCCGATCATGGTGATGTGGTTCGGCTTCGACTGGCAGTCCAAGGCGGCTGTCGTCATCATCATGACCTTCTTCCCGATGCTGGTGAACACCGTCGCCGGTCTGGCCGCGTCCGGCCATATGGAGCGCGACCTGATGCGCACCTATGCGTCGGGCTACTGGCCGACGCTTATCAAGCTCAGGCTGCCGGCCGCCGCTCCCTTCATCTTCAACGCGCTGAAGATCAACTCGACGCTGGCGCTGATCGGCGCCATCGTCGCCGAGTTCTTCGGCACGCCCGTCGTCGGCATGGGCTTCCGCATCTCGACCGAAGTCGGACGGATGAACATCGACATGGTCTGGGCCGAAATCGCAGTTGCAGCCCTTGCGGGTTCGGTCTTTTATGGGGTGGTCGCTCTTGTCGAAAGAGCCGTCACGTTTTGGCATCCCTCTGTCCGTGGTGGATAGGGGCGGTGGGTTTGGGCACTAACTCCAGAGGGAAAAAAATGAAAAGACTGATTATTCCTGTACTGGCCGGCGCGATGTCGCTGGCCGCGTTCCAGGCAATGGCTGCCGACAAGGTGACGTTGCAGCTGAAATGGGTCACGCAGGCCCAGTTTGCCGGTTATTACGTCGCCAAGGCGAAGGGCTTCTACGAGGCCGAGGGTCTCGACGTCGACATCAAGCCGGGCGGTCCCGACATTGCGCCCGAGCAGGTGATCGCCGGCGGCGGCGCCGATGTCATCGTCGACTGGATGGGCGGCGCGCTGGCAGCCCGCGAAAAGGGCGTGCCGCTGGTCAACATCGCCCAGCCGTTCAAGAAGGCCGGCATGGAACTGGTCTGCCCGAAAGACGGCCCGATCAAGACCGAAGCCGACTTCAAGGGCCACACGCTCGGCGTCTGGTTCTTCGGCAACGAATATCCGTTCTACGCCTGGATGAACAAGCTTGGCCTCAAGACCGATGGCGGCCCGGATGGTGTCACCGTTCTCAAGCAGAGCTTTGACGTGCAGCCGCTGATTCAGAAGCAGGCGGATTGCATCTCGGTCATGACCTACAATGAATTTTGGCAGCTGATCGACGCCGGCTACAAGCCGGAGCAGCTCACCGTGTTCAACTACTCGGCGATGGGCAACGACCTGCTCGAGGACGGGCTTTATGCCTCGGAGGATAAGCTCAAGGATCCGGCCTTCGAGGACAAGATGGTGCGTTTCGTGCGCGCCTCGATGAAGGGTTGGAAATACGCCGTCGACAACAATGACGAAGCGGCCGAGATCGTCATGGACGGTGGCGGCCAGGACGAGAACCACCAGAAGCGTATGATGAGCGAAGTCGCCAAGCTCATCGACAATGCCGACGGCAAGCTCGACCCAGCGACCTATGAGCGTACCGCCAAGGCGTTGCTCGACCAGAAGATCATCACCAAGGAGCCGAAGGGCGCCTATACCACCGCGATCACCGACAAGGCGATCAAGTAGGCCTCAAAGCGGCCTCGTGACGGGGCTTGATGGACGATGTTGGAGGGGCGGGCGACCGCCCCTTTTTCATGCGGCCAAATCACAAAAGCGTGTGCCTGGATACATTGGGGCGGCCGAGCGTTGCGTCGGAGGCATGCGCGTGCGGGGAGCCACGGCGGATGCTACAGCCAATCGGAGGTTCTTCATGCGCACACAGACCGTCTTGCCGACGCTTTCGGCGCTGGCCATTTCGACCGCTTTCCTGTTCGCGTCGCCGGCCCTGGCCGACATGATGAAGTTCAAGGCGACGCTCGATGGCAGCCAGCAGAGCCCACCCGTCACTACCAAGGGCAAGGGAACCGCCACATTCACCTTTGACACCGCCAAGAAGAAACTCAGTTGGAACGTCAAATACTCCGGCCTCAGCGGGCCGGCGACGGCCGCACATATTCATGGCCCGGCCGCGAAGGGGGAAAATGCGGACCCCGTAATCCCGTTCAAAAAACTCAAGAGCCCGATCAAGGGATCGGCGACATTGACCGATACGCAGGTGACCGATCTGGAGGCCGGCAAATATTACGTCAACATACACACCGCGGCCAACAAGGACGGCGAGATCCGCGGTCAGATCGAAAAGGCGGCGGCGGCGATGTAACGCGACGTCGCTCGGGGCGCGCGCCCGTATTTGCTTGCGAAAGCTTTGCGGGACAGCGCCGCCCTTTCTCCTGCCGGAAACCGACTTTCAGGCCTTGTCTCTTATCTGCGTCATCGTTCGGGTCGGGGTGATTGCCTCCGGATCGAGCCGGATCTCGACGATTGCCGGCTTGCCGCTGGCGCGAGCACGCTCGAAGGCAGGGGCGAAGTCGGCGGTTTTCTCCACCGTTTCGCCATGGCCACCATAGGCACGCGCCAGGGCGGCGAAGTCCGGATTCTTGAGGTCCGTGGCCACCACCCGCCCGGGGTATTCACGCTCCTGGTGCATGCGGATGGTGCCGTAGATGCCATTATTGACGACGATGACGATGATCGGCAACCCGTATTGCACGGCGGTGGCGAATTCCTGCCCGTTCATCAGGAAGCAGCCGTCGCCGGCGAAAGCGACTACGGTGCGATCCGGATAAAGCGCCTTGGCCGCTACCGCCGCCGGCGTTCCGTAACCCATCGAGCCTGAGGTCGGCGCGCCCTGTGTGGCAAAGCGGCGGAAGCGATGGAAGCGGTGCACCCACGTGGCGTAGTTGCCGGCGCCGTTGGTCAGGATGGCATCGTCGGGCAGCACCGTTTCGAGATAGGTCATGATCAGCCCCATCTGGACGGCGCCCGGACCGCTTTCCGGTGGGGTCGACCAGTCGAGATAAGCGGCATGGAGCTTTGCCGTCTCCGCCGCCCAGCCCGGCGATGCCGGTCCCTTCCGGTTGGCGAAGGCGCGCACGAAGGCGGCGGGCGAGGCGTTGATCGCAAGTGTTGGACGGTAGACGCGGCCTAGTTCGCCGGCATCGGGGTGGACATGGACCAGCGTCTGGTCAGGGTAGGGGCTCTTCAGCAGCGTATAGTCCGAGGACGGCATCTCGCCCATGCGGCCGCCGATCAGCAGCACCAGATCGGCCTGCTTGATTGCTGTCGCCAGCTTCGGGTTGATGCCGATGCCGACATCGCCGGCATAGTTCGGGTGCAGATGATCGAACAGCATCTGGCGGCGGAAGGAGCAGCCGACCGGTAGCGACCACGCCTCGGCGATGCGGGTGATTTCCTGAACAGCCTGGAAATCCCAACGTGTGCCGCCCAGGATCGCGATCGGTCGTTTGGCGGCATTGAGCAGCGCCTCGAGCCGGTCGAGTTCGGCTTCGGCGGGGCTGGTCTCGACCGGGGTGTAGGCGATCGCGGCCGGTGCATCGACGACACTGGTCAGCATGTCTTCCGGCAGCGAGATGACGACGGGACCTGGGCGTCCGGAGGTCGCCACGGCAAAGGCGCGGGTGACGAATTCGGGAATACGCGACGCATCGTCGATCTCTACCACCCATTTTGCGATGTCGCCAAAGAACCTGACATAGTCCACTTCCTGGAAGGCCTCGCGCTGCTTGGCGTGGCTGGCGACCTGGCCGATGAACAGGATCACGGGAACTGAATCCTGCATGGCGATATGGATGCCGGCGGAGGCATTGGTGGCGCCGGGGCCGCGGGTGACGAAGCAGATACCGGGTTTGCCGGTCAGGCGGCCTTGGCAGTCGGCCATCATGGCGGCGCCACCCTCCTGGCGGCAGACGATGGTGCGGATCGCCGAATCGTGCAGCGCGTCGAGCACCGCGAGGTAGGATTCGCCTGGCACGCAGAAGATACGGTCGGTGCCGTTGGCCTCGAGCGCGTCGACGATCAATTGTCCGCCGGTTTTCATTTTGCTCTCTCCAGTTCGGCAAGGATTTCGTCAGTATGTTCGCCCAGGCGGGGCGAGGGGCGCTCATAGACGAGCGGTGTTTCGGACATGATCATCGGTGCGCGAACCGAGGGCAGAAGATTGCCATGGCCGTCGTCGAGATCGAGCCGCATGCCGCGCGCGATCGCCTGCGGGTCGGCGAACATCTGTCCGATCGTGTTGATCGGGCTCGCCGGCACGCTGGCCGCTTCCAGCTTGGCCAGCAGCGGGTCGCGATCCTTGGTCTTCAGCGCCTCGACGATCCGCTCGCGTAGCGCCGCCCGGTTGGCGACGCGGGCCGGATTGGTGGCGAAATCGGGATTGCCGGGCAATTCGTCCAGCCCGACCACCGCGCAGAACCTGGCGAACTGGCCGTCATTGCCGACCGCCAGGATGATGTGACCGTCCCGGACCGGCAGCACCTCGTAGGGCGCGATGTTCATATGCGCGTTGCCCATCTGCACAGGCGACTTGCCGGAGACGAGATAGTTGAGGTTCTGATTGCCGAGCGCCGAGATCTGGGTGTCGAACAATGCCATGTCGATGTGCTGGCCTTCGCCGGTTTTTTCGGCGTGGCGAAGTGCCGCCTGGATGGCGATGACGGAATAGAGGCCAGTGAAGATGTCCGAGATGGCGACGCCGGCCTTCTGCGGCTCGCGTCCCGCCTCGCCGGTGATCGACATCATGCCGGCCATGCCCTGGATGATGAAGTCGTAGCCGGCGCGCGGCGCGTAAGGACCGTCCTGGCCGAAGCCGGTGATCGAGCAATAAACGAGGCGCGGATTGATCTTGCGCAGGCTCTCATGGTCGAGCCCGTATTTCTTCAAGCCGCCAAGCTTGAAGTTTTCGATCAGCACGTCAGACGTTGCCACCAGCCGGCGCACGGTTTCGGCGCCCTCCGGTGTCGAAAAATCAATGGCGATGGAGCGCTTGCCGCGATTGCAGGAATGGTAATAGGCGGCCGACAGGTTCTCGCCATCCTTGCCCATGACGAAGGGCGGGCCCCATTTGCGGGTGTCGTCGCCGCCGTCAGGGCTTTCGACCTTGATGACGTCGGCGCCGAGATCGGCAAGCAACTGCCCGGCCCAGGGCCCGGCAAGGATGCGGGCGAGTTCGACGACGCGGACGCCTTTCAGCGGGGGCTCAGCCATAGATCACCAGAATTGGTCGGAACCGAAGCCTCTATCAACAGAGATTGCCGCTGTCACGGCTCTTGCGATGGGCCAACGCTTCATCGCTTCAAGGCGGTTTCGGCCCACGCTGCGAAATCGTCCATGACGATGTCGCGATTCACCTCGTTCAAGCTTTCGTGGCGGGTCTCGCTGTAAACCTTTGAAACGAGATTCGAAAAGCCCATTTTGCGCATGCGTCCGGCAAGCTGGATGATCCCCTTGCCATAATCCGAGGCAGGGTCTTTTTCGCCCCCCACGACGCTGACGGACAGGTCGCGCCGAACGCCGACGAAACCGGCGTCCCTGCCGCCATTGAGCGCCATCTGGACGACATCGCGCCACATCGACACCGAGGCGTCCCAGCCGCATAGCGGGTCGGCGATGTATTTGTCGACCTCGGCCCCGTCGCGTGACAGCCAGTCGAACAAGGTCCGGTGGTTGGGCACCGCCTTGCCCCAGGCCTGGAAGGTGAGCTTCGGCAGCAGGCGCGATGGGACGTCCGAGCCGAGCCGCATCCTTTCCCATGCAAGGATGCCGAGCGCCACCTGCCCGAGCAGGCCAGCTGAAAAATTGCCATTCCAGATGGCGGCGGCGTGAACGCGGTTCGAATGGGCCAGGAGAAAGTTCAGCGCCACGGACGCGCCCATCGAATGGCCGAACAGGATGACGGGCAGGCCCGGCTGCTCCCCGGCGATGAGATCATGGATGGCGCCGACATCGGCGATGACCTTGGCGGGGCCGTCCTCATGCGCGAACCTGCCCAGCGGTGCGTCGGGTGCCTTCGTTGTGCCATGGCCGCGATGATCGTGAACATAGACACTAAAGCCGCGCGCGCCCAGGAATTCGGCAAAACGATCATAGCGCGCCGCATGCTCTGCCAGCCCGTGATTGATCTGGATGACGGCGCGCGGATGGCCGTCGGCCTGCCGGACCAGAAGATTGAGGTCGGCGCCGGTCGGCGAACGGACCATGCGCTGCTGGCTGAATGACATTCAGTGATTTCCACCCTGGCCCGCCTCGGTGGCGCCGGCCTTGTTTGCGCCGGGGCCGGTTCAGCGTCAATCCGCCATTCCGGATTTCTCGCGATGATGTTTCTTGCATCTGGCCGGTGGAATATCGCAATTCTGACATGGAGACAGCTTCAGTCTGTCGCCCACCTTTTTCATCCAGGGATTCCCCATGCGCATTGCTGTTGTTTTCGGATTGGCCATGTTGGCGGCATCGTTAACGGGTGCGGCCCATGCCGACGTCAGGATGAGTGGCACCTTCGTTGCCGACGCCTCCTGTCCGGCGACGCAAGCCATCAAGAACGGCAAGAGTCCCGGCAATGTCTCGACTGATGCCGGACAGAGCTATCAACTGCTGGCGGGCAACAAGGATGCGCCGACGCACTATCTCATTCTGGTGCCGGGCGCAGATCCGGATCGGCGCTGGGTGAAGGTCAGTTGCGGACATCTCTCCGGCAGCAGCGCAGCAACGCTGCCGGCGACCCCCGGCGGGCAGGGCAAGCCGGCGGCGTCGGGAAAACCCGAATATGTCTTCGCGCTGAGCTGGCAGCCGGCTTTTTGCGAGACCAAGTCCAGCAAGAGCGAATGCAAGGCACAAAACCCGAATGAATTCGATGCCAGCAACTTCACCTTGCACGGCCTGTGGCCGCAGCCGAACGGGAACTTCTATTGCCAGGTACCGGCCAGCGACAAGGCCAACGACAGTCCGGCGCACTGGAAGGATCTTCCGCCTGTCAATTTGGACGCCGGCACGCGCGCGGAACTCGACAAGGTTATGCCGGGCACCGCTTCGCAGTTGGAGCGGCATGAATGGATCAAGCACGGCACCTGCTACGGCAAGAACCAGCAGGAGTATTTTTCCGACGCACTCGGCCTGATGCGCGCGGTGAACGGCTCAGCGGTGCGCGATCTCTTCGCCAAGAACATCGGCGGCAAGCTGACGGCGGACCAGATCCGCGGCGCCTTCGACCAGGCCTTTGGCGCCGGCGCCGGCGATCGCGTGCGCGTCTCCTGTGTCATCGATCCGTCGAGCGGCCGGCGGCTGATCGGAGAGTTGACGCTTGGCCTTGCCGGTCCGATCGGCCCAAACAGCTCGCTCAAGGACCTGCTGCTGGCCTCGGTGCCGACCAACAAGGCCGGTTGCCCGACCGGAACCGTCGACGCAATCGGGTTCCAGTAGGTCCTGAGCTCATTCCAGCCGGCAGGCAGGCCGGGGCGCCAACGCCCGTTGTTGTGCGGCCTGTGATCGGTTCGATGCGGCGAAAGCGATTGCCGTTCGGCTCCGCATCGCCTACATAGCGGCCAACCTCCATTCAGATCGACAAATCAGTCAGTTTTTCAGGGAAAGCGCGCGTGGCACGCCAGTTCATCTATCACATGTCAGGCCTGTCAAAGGCCTACGGCACCAAGAAGGTGCTCGATAACGTTCATCTGTCCTTCTACCCGGACGCCAAGATCGGCATTCTCGGTCCTAACGGTTCGGGTAAGTCGACCATCCTGCGCATCATGGCCGGGCTCGACAAGGAGTTCCAGGGCGAGGCGTGGCTGGCCGAAGGCGCCACGGTCGGCTACCTGGCGCAGGAGCCGCAGCTCGACAACAGCAAGACCGTGCGTGAAAACGTCATGGACGGCGTCGGCAGGAAGACCGCCATCATCGAGCGCTACAACGAATTGATGATGAACTATTCCGACGAGACGGCAGACGAGTCGGCCAAGCTCCAGGACGAGATGGATCGGCTCAACCTTTGGGACCTCGAGCAGCAGGTCGAGATGGCGATGGACGCGCTGCAGTGCCCGCCGGCCGATTCCGAGGTGACCAATCTGTCGGGCGGCGAGCGCCGCCGCGTGGCGCTGTGCCGGCTGCTCCTGGAACAGCCCGACCTGCTTTTGCTCGACGAGCCGACCAACCATCTCGACGCCGAGACCACGGCGTGGCTGGAAAAGCACCTGCGCGACTATCCGGGCTCGGTGCTGATCATCACCCACGACCGCTACTTCCTCGACAATGTCACGGGATGGATTCTCGAGCTCGATCGCGGCCGTGGCATCCCTTACGAGGGCAACTACACCAAATATCTCGACGCCAAGGCCAAACGCCTGATCCAGGAAGGCCGCGAGGACGACGCCCGCCAGAAGTCGATCTGGCGCGAGCGCGAGTGGATCCAATCCTCGCCGAAGGCGCGCCAGACCAAGTCCAAGGCCCGTATCAAGGCCTATGAGGAACTGGTCGAGCAGTCGCAGAATCGCAAGCCGACCGACACGCAGATCGTCATTCCGTCGGGCGAGCGCCTCGGCAATGTCGTCATCGAGGTTGAAGGGCTCACCAAGGGCTTCGGCGATGAGCTTTTGATCGAGGACCTGTCGTTCAGGCTGCCGCCGGGCGGCATTGTCGGCGTCATCGGCCCGAACGGCGCTGGCAAGACGACGCTGTTCAAGACCTTCACTGGCCAGGAAAAGCCTGATGCGGGGTCGATCCGCATCGGCGAGACGGTCAAGCTCGGCTATGTCGACCAGAGCCGTGACGCGCTGGACCCGAACAAGACGGTGTGGGAAGAAATCTCCGGTGGCGCCGAAGTCATCAAGCTTGGCAAGCACGAGGTCAACAGCCGCGCCTATTGCTCGTCCTTCAACTTCCGTGGCGGCGATCAGCAGCAGAAGGTCGGCAACCTTTCGGGCGGCCAACGCAACCGAGTGCATCTGGCCAAGATGCTCAAAGGCGGCGGCAATGTGCTTTTGCTCGACGAACCGACCAACGACCTCGACACCGAGACGCTGAGCGCGCTCGAAGACGCGCTGGAAGCCTATGCCGGCTGCGCTGTCATCATCAGCCACGACCGCATGTTCCTCGATCGCATGGCGACCCACATGCTCGCCTTCGAGGGCGACGCGCATGTCGAATGGTTCGAAGGCAATTTCGAGGAGTATGAGAAGGACAAGGTTCGCCGCCTGGGCGCGGAGGCGGCGGCCCCGCACCGCATGACGCATAAGAGGCTGACGCGGTAAGGGCCGTTATTGCAGTGGCGGTTCCGGGTCGGCGACGACGGGATCGTCATCCAATTGGGATAGCCGGCTTGTCGCGCCGGTCATGGAAGGTGGCAACCGCCGCGAGGTCTTACCGTTGAACAGCCCAGCAAAGCCCGATTGGTCCGCCGCCCAATATTTGAAGTTCGAGGACGAGCGCACGCGTCCTGCGCGCGACTTGGTGGCGCAGGTGCCGGTCGACTTCCCCCGCAGGGTTGTCGACATAGGCTGCGGGCCGGGCAATTCGACGGAGCTTCTGGTCGCGCGCTGGCCGGATGCACAGGTGAGCGGCTTCGACACGTCTCCCGACATGATCGAGAAGGCTAGGGCACGCCTGCCCAATGTCAGCTTCGACCTTGCCGATGCCTCGACATGGGCGCCGGCTCAACCGGTCGATGTGATCTTCGCCAATGCCGTGTTCCAGTGGCTGCCGGAACATCCTGATGTCTTCCAGCGGCTGATGGGGTTTCTTGCGCCCGGCGGCGCGCTCGCCGTGCAGATGCCAGACAATATGGGCGAGGATTCCCACAGGCTGATGCGCGAGACCGCCGCCGAAATGCCGTTCGCAGCCAAGCTGAAAGGGGCGGCGCGCGCGCCGCTGCCGCCGGTGTCGTTCTATTATGATCTGTTGTCGCCACTCTCGGACCGGCTCGACATCTGGCACACGGTCTATAACCATCCGCTGGCCGACGCCGGGGCGATCGTGGAATGGGTGAAGTCGACGGGCTTGAAGCCTTTTGTCGACCCGCTCGATGCGGACGAGAAGATGCTGTTCCTCGAAAGCTACACGGCCAGGATCGCCAAGGCCTATAACAAGACCGCAAATGGCAAGGTGCTGTTGCGTTTCCCGCGCATTTTCATTGTCGCCAAGCGGGCTTGAACGACCAACGTCGATGAGGAGCCGGGGCAGTTCGTGTGCAGCCGCGACGACGGTGCATGCTGGAACAACTCACAGACTAACACCAAACTGTGCGCATGGTGAGGGACGTGGGAACCGGTTTAAGCTGGCATAAACCGGCTCAATGCGACAAGGGTTGCGCCGGGCCTCCCTTACGCCCACATCAAAGCCCCTGAACGCCTGCGGATGGGACGGACTGGACATGCATCGCGTCATCATCAGCGGTATCGGCGTCGAAATCCCCGAGCCAGAGATCAGCAATGAGGAACTGGTCGCCAGTTTCAACAACTGGGTCGACACGGAAAACGCGCGCCGGTCGGGCACGGACCAGCCGCTGCTGCAGAAATCGGACAGCGACTTCATCGTCCACGCCTCGGGCGTGCGCAGCCGTCATGTGATCGAGCGCGAAGGCATACTCGACCCGACCCGTATGGCACCGCGCATTCCGGCGCGGCCGGACGATGCGCTGTCGCTGGAGGCCGAGTTCGGCATAGCTTCGGCCCGCAAGGCCCTCGATCATGCCGGGCTGAAGCCGTCCGATATCGATTTGGTGATCTGCTCGGCCTCGCACCACCAGCGGCCCTATCCGGCGATCGCCATCGAGATGCAGCAGGCCCTGGGCACCAAGGGGGCGGGCTTCGACATGGGGCTCGGCTGCTCATCCGCCGCGGCGGCACTGCACATGGCGGTCAATCTCGTGCGTGCGGGCGCGCACAAGCGCATTCTGGTGACGACGCCGGAGATCATCACCGGCCATCTCAATTTCCGCGACCGGCAGACGCATTTCATCTTCGGCGACGCCTCTGTGTCGATGGTGGTCGAAGGGCTGGCACTCGGCGAGAAACGGCCGGGACGTTTCGAAGTGCTCGACACGCGCATCTGGACGCAGATGTCGAACAACATCCGCACCAATCTCGGCTACCACACCCGCACCGCACAGGACGATCCCTACAGGATCGATCTGGAGGGCAATCTGATCAAGCAGGTCGGCAACAAGGTGTTCAAGGAAGTCACCGTCGCTGGGCACAAATTCATCGTGGAGTTCCTGGCCGAGCACGGCCTGACGCCGCAGGCGGTGCGACGCTTCTGGCTGCACCAGGCCAATGCGCGCATGAACGCCATGATCCTGAAACTCTCATTCGGCCACGAGGTCGATCATGACCGCGCGCCCATGGTGCTGGAGCGTCTCGGCAACACGGCGGGCGCCGGCGCCATCGTCGCGTTGTCGGAGAACCATGCCGACATGAAGGCGGGCGACTTCGGGCTGATCTGCGCTTTCGGCGCGGGGTATTCGATCGGCGGCGCGCTGCTGCGGATGCTGTAGGACGCGCTTGCCGCTTCAGGCCGGGGAAAAAGGAACGAGCATCGGCACGCGGCGCGCGTAATCGTCATAGGCGGGCCCAAGCTCGCCGCGCAGGAAACTTTCCTCCAGCCTCGCCTTGATGACGATCCCGACAAGCAGCAGGGCGGCGCCCGCGACGCCCCATACCGTGCCCTTGACGGCCATGGTGGCGAGGACCGAAAGCAGCAGGCCGGTATAGATCGGATGACGGACAAGCGCGTAGGGGCCGGTGTCGATGATGCGATGATCGGCCTTGGCCGTTACCGTGCTGGACCACAGCCGGCCGAGATGCAGGCGGGCCCACCATGCACAGGCGATGCCGATGGCGATCAGGGCGACGCAAATCCAGGCTTGGGTGAGCGTCGGCGTCCAGAGCCGAAGCCGACCCACATAGCCGTGCGCCGGCACGAACAGCAGGACGGTACCGGCGAGCCAGAGAACCCGATATCGCGCCTCCGCCCTGAAATCCGCCCGCTTGCGCACGGGATCGGCCCATGATGCGGCAAGGATCCACGATACCAGCCAGAACAACCAGAGCGCGGCAACGGCGTGTCCCACCTGCATGACCCGAACCTCCTCCCGATCTGGCGCCATCGTCTATGCCCGCGGCGCGGCGGCAATGCGGCGCGCTGAGGACGGCAACGGCGTTTCCGGTAAGAAAGTCGTGATCGGCATCAAACGGCGTGATCGGATCATCAGCGCTTTCGACTGGACCGCATTGCGGAGGGCCTCTAGACGAGACTGATGCAGGAAACCAACCTCGACCTTTTTCCGGCGGACCTGACGGTCGACATCGTGCCGGGCCGCAAGCTGGCGGCAAGAGCGGCGGCGCTCTATGCCGCTCCGTTCGACCATTTCGAAACCAAGGCGGTCGAGGAATTGCAGTTGGGCTTCGACGGCATAGCGGGCGATTTTCATGCCGGGATAACGCGACGCTCCGGCGGGCGCGAACCCTGGTATCAGCGCGGCACCGAGATGCGCAACGAGAGACAATTGTCGCTGGTGTCGGCGGACGAACTCGCGCTGGTCGCCGAACGCATGGGCCTCAAGGAGATCAAGCCTGAGTGGATCGGCGCCAATTTGCTGATCGAAGGGATACCGCATCTTTCGATGCTGCCATCCGGCTCGCTGCTGTTCTTCAAGGGCGGCGTGACGGTCAAGATCGATGCCCAGAACAAGCCATGCCGCGTCGCCGGACACTCGATCTCCGAGCATGTCCGGGCGGCGGACCATGACGCCACCGCGCTGCTCTTTCCGAAAGTGGCCAAGCGGCTGCGGGGCCTTGTAGGCTGGGTCGAGAAGCCCGGAATCGTCAGGTCCGGCGAGGAAATCTCCGTGCGGGTGCCCGAGCAGTGGATTTATCGCGCCTGACGAGGTAGCCACGCCGCTCGAAACGGCGTGGCTGAGCGACCCGGACTAGGCCTTGCGGTTCTTGTTGGCGCCTTGCGCCATGACCGAAACATGGTCCCACTTTTCCCAGGTGGCGATGCGGTTGGCGTATTCCTGCTTGATCATCGGCAGCCCGCCGTCGCCAAAGAATACCCTGAGAGGCGGCTCGGCCGCGTCGACGATGGCCAGCATCGCCGGTCCGGTGGCCTCGGGATCGCCGGCCACGGCGCGACTGCGGCGCTCCGCCATGGCGGCGCGGACGGGCGCATAGGCGTCAAGCGCTTTCGAGACCTTTGCAGACGGACCGGCCCAGTCGGTGGAGAAGCCGCCGGGCTCGACCAGCGTGACATGGATGCCGAACTCGGCGACCTCGAGGCTCAGCGACTGGCTGAAAGCTTCCAGCGCCCATTTCGAGGCGTGGTAGAGGCCAAGCGAGGCGAAGGCATTGACGCCGCCGATCGAAGAGATCTGGATGATGTGGCCGGAGCGCTGCGCACGCATGATCGGCAAGGCGGCCTGGGTGACCCACAGCGCGCCGAACACATTGGTTTCGATCTGGTCGCGGGCTTCCTGCTCGCTGACCTCCTCGATGGCGCCGAAATGGCCATAGCCGGCATTGTTGACGACGACGTCGAGCCGGCCAAAGCGCTTGTGCGCCCCGGTGATTGCGGCATCGACGGCTTTCTTGTCGGTGACGTCGAGCTCTATCGCGGCGATGTTGTCGCCATATTTCTCGACGAGAGCGGCGAGTGTGCCGGCATCGCGGGCGGTTGCCGCGACGCGGTCGCCGCGAGCGAGCGCGGCCTCGGCCCAGACCCGGCCAAAACCTTTCGACGATCCGGTGATGAACCAAACCTTGTTTGTCATGATGAAGTCCTTGCCCGTGCAAGCTGGAATTTTTTCAGAGATAAGTGGAGGCCTCTCCGCTTTGTGCCATATACGGTGCGTCCCGCGACTTTCCAGAGGCGGTGGCGGAATTATTTGGACGGGAGCGGCGACCGGTCAGGGGTAGCGTACAGCGCTCGACCAGGCCGGATCCTTATGCTTGTCCCAATAGAGCGCCATCAGTCGGCCGGTAATCGCGCCGGGCCTGCCGTCCGCGACTGGGCTGCCGTCGATCATCGTGACCGGCATGATGCCGCCGGCGGTAGAGGTGATGAAGACCTCGTCGGCCTCGCGCAATGCCGCGACACTGACGTCCGCCGGGGTGGCGAAGAGGCCTTCCAGCGCACAGAGATCGAAGACAGTGCGGCGGGTTATGCCGGGTAGCACGCCGATCGCCGGCGTCGAGAGCTTGTTGTCCTTGATACAGAAGACGTTGAAGCCCGGACCTTCGGCGACATTGCCGTTGAAGTCGAGAATGAGCGCTGTCTCGGCGCCGCGGTCATAGGCATCGTAAAGGCCGCGCACCAGGTCGAGCCAGTGGTAGTTCTTGATCGCCGGGTCGATCGAGGCCGGCGGAATGCGCACCTTGTCGCTGATGGCGACATTGAGGCCGCGCTGTAACTGCTCGGGATTGGCGACCGAGCCGAACGGCACGGCAAACGCCATGAAGCGGTTGATCGCCTGGCGCGGATCGCGGCTGAAAGTAGGGGAAGCGCCGCGCGTGCACAGCATTTCGACATAGGCGGCGCTGTGTCCCGACAGTGCCACGCAATTGTGCAGGATCTCCGTCACGCCATCGCGGTCGAACGGGATCGTCATGCGCAATTTCTCCAGTCCGCCGAAGAAGCGGTCGAGATGCAGGTCAAGCCGGAAGAAGCAGCCGTTCCAGACATGCACCGTGTCGTAAGTGGCATCGGAATGCAGGAATCCCCAATCCAGCACCGAGATCTTGGCCTGCGACATCGGCAGGTACTGGCCGTCGAGGAAGGCGATGCCGTCGGGATAAGCATGCGGGTCGACGTGGCGGTCGCTCACCACAGGCAGCGGCCGTGTATCCTGTGCGGTCTGGCTCATCGGCACCTCCTTGCATCACAGGCTATCGGTGTCAGGCAGAGGGCATAGAGCCAGTCATCCGGCGTCGTTCGTCCTCGAAGTGAAAAGCTGCCAGCCATGCTACCGAGCGCCGTGCCGGACCGGCAACAGCTTCAATCATCCTCGTCGTCGGCGTCGAGCAGGCGGGTGGCGCGCCAGCGGGTAAGCACGACATTGGTCTGCTCGATGACGAAGAAACGCGCCGAGTCGCGGTCATAACCTTCGGCGAGCAGCTTTTCGTAGTCGGTATGGGCGTGGCGGATATGGGCAACCGTCGCCAGCCACACGGCAATGGTCGGCGGCAAGGTCTTCATGTGGACGGAGCCGGCATCCGCTCGGATCTTCTCCATATCGGCATAGGGCGCCAGCGGCAGAAGCGCGGTCAACGCCTTGGCGACGGCGCGGCGGCGGCCGGTCGGCGCCTTCATCATTCGTCGCGCCCTTCGATGGTCGCCTCGGCAAAGGCATCGGTCGATGCGAAATAGGGTTTTATGTCGACCACCGGGGTGCCGTCGAGCACGTCGATGGCGTCGATCTCGATGCGCCCGGTGGCGAGGTCGAGCGCAACCAGTTTCGCCACATGCAGGCCGATCGGGTTCGGTCGGGCAGGGGAGCGCAGACCGAATACACCTTTTGCTTCAGCCGCATGGCGCGGTTTCTGCACGATCAGAGTCCGCGGCGCCTGGTGGAGCCACGACAGGATGACGAGATGGCTGGCGCGCTCCAGCCCTTGCAGGCCGGCGCGGTAGGGTGGGTCGATCGTCAGTGCTGCCGGCTGTCGGGTCTCGCGCGCCGCGCGCATGTTTTTGGGGCAGGTTTCGCGCGTGGTCCATGGCGAGGCGATACGGCCGATGAAGACGACGCCACCATCCGCCGGCATCAGCGCCGGATCGATCTCGAGCCTTTTTTCACCCTCCCGCACCTCAAACATCTCACGCCGCCCGGTCATTTTATCCATCTTTTTGTTGACGCATGTCTTGCCCTGAAACCGCTACACATTTTTAGGCGCGACATGCACCGAGAAATCACGCCTGCGGCATTTTCTTGTCCGGAAGCGACATAGCGCTTGCAAGGCTGTGAAAATCGACATAAACATATGTTTATATCTTTTTCAAAGAGAATACGCTTATGCATGTCGCGCTCGACACCATGGTGGACACATTGAAGGCGGCGGCCGAATCGAGCCGCTTGCGCATACTGGCGCTGCTGTCGCGCGGTGATCTCACCGTGTCCGATCTTACCGAGATTCTCGGCCAGTCGCAGCCGCGCGTGTCGCGGCACCTGAAGCTGCTCCTGGAGGCCGGGCTGATCGGCCGTTACCAGGAGGGGTCGTGGGCTTTCTTCCGGCTGTCGGATACGGATTCCGCGCGCGACTTCGTGCTGCGGCTGGTCGCCGGCATTCGCGGCGCCGATCCGCAGGTCGAGCGCGATCTCGAGCGGCTGGCCTCGGTCAAGCGCAAGCGGCAGGACCGCGCGGCGGAGTATTTTTCGCAGAACGCGGCAAGCTGGGACCATATCCGCTCCCTGCACGTGCCTGACCGTGCGGTCGAGGCAGCGCTCATGAAGCTCGTCGGCAAGCGGCCGTTCCAGTCGATGCTCGATCTCGGCACCGGCACCGGACGCCTCTTGGAGATATTCTCGCCGCTCTACCGGCGCGGCATCGGCATCGACATGTCGCGCGAGATGCTGACCGTCGCGCGCGCCAACCTCGACAAGGCCGGCGTCTCCAATGCTCAGGTGCGGCAGGGCGACATCTTCTCGCCGCCGGTCGAGCGCGACGCCTTCGATCTCGTCACCATCCATCAGGTGCTGCATTATCTCGACGATCCTGCGCGCGCCGTCCATGAGGCGGCGCGGCTGCTGCGCCCTTCCGGACGGCTGGTGATCGTCGATTTCGCGCCGCATACCCTGGAATTCCTGCGCGACGAGCACGCGCATATGCGCCTCGGCTTTTCCGACCGGCAGATCGGCGAGTGGTTCTCCGAAGCGGGCCTTGATCTCGAAGATGCCCAGGAGTTCGAGCCGCGCGGCGGCACCGAGGCCAGGCTCACGGTCAAGCTCTGGCTTGGCCGCGACCGGCGCCTGCTGATCGCCGATCCTGCCAATGACAGCCAGCAGACCAAAGTGAGTTCGATAGGGGAAATCGCCTGATGAACCAGTTCCGCTTTTCCCGCCGCCCCGACATTGGCGACAAGGTCAGGGTTTCCTTCGAATTCTTCCCGCCAAAGTCCGACGAGATGGAAGCGAGGCTGTGGGACACGGTCACCCGACTGGAACCGCTGAAGCCGAAATTCGTCTCGGTGACCTATGGCGCCGGCGGTTCGACTCGGGAGCGCACGGCACGCACCGTAGGCCGCATCCTGAAGGAGACCAGCCTGACGCCGGCAGCGCACATGACCTGCGTCGACGCCCCGCGCCCTCAGGTCGATGCGGTGATCCAGGAATTCGCCGAGATGGGTGTGAAGCGGTTCGTCGCTCTGCGCGGTGATCCGGCCGCGGGCGTCGGCACCGCCTATCGTCCGCACCCGGACGGCTATGCCAATGGCGCCGAGCTGGTCGGTGCGCTGAAGAGCGCCGGCGATTTCGACATCTCGGTCTCGGCCTATCCGGAAAAGCATCCGGAAAGCCCCGACTTCGCCACCGACATCGACATGCTGAAGCGCAAGGTCGATAATGGCGCGACGCGGGCGATCACCCAGTTCTTCTTCGACAACGATCTCTACGAGCGCTATGTCGAGCGCGCGCGTCGAGCCGGCATCTACATTCCGATCGTGCCGGGCATCCTGCCGGTGCACAATTTCACCCAGGTCGCCAATTTCTCGGCACGTTGCGGCGCGCTGGTGCCGGCATGGCTGGCCGAACGTTTCGACGGCCTGCAGAATGATCCGCAGACGCATGCGTTGGTCGCGTCGGCGGTGGCGGCCGAGCAGGTGCTGGATCTGGTCGAGCGGGGCGTGGGCGATTTCCACTTCTATACGATGAACCGGGCCGACCTCGTCTTTGCCGTCTGCCACATGATCGGCATCCGCTCGCATGAGGCGGAAGTGGCTGGCTCCGCAGCCGCCTGAACCGGGCTTGAGATGCAGAAAGGCCGGGTAAAAACCCGGCCTTTCAAACTGGTTGATTATTGGGTGCTGGTCTTCCCCGTTTTTGGCGGGTTCAGGGAAGAACGCCTATAATGAGGGCGCCGATGAATGCAAACGCAGCACAGATCATCAATGCGTTGATTGGCCTCGTAAGTCCCATGACATAGCCTCCTCTTAAAGAGCTATGGCCGGAGTCTAGGGTCATTTGTGCCACAGGCAAGCGGAAAATGTGCTGCATTGCGACGCGATTGTGGAGTTTGCGACCTCGTTTTCGCCGTTAGGCGTTGAAACTTCTAGGCAAAAATCAGATACGAACCTGTGAATAAATTATGGCGGCTTCGTGTCGTTGGCATGTCATGGCAGCGCTACCCTGCGGATGAACAGGCGCCCGTCTATCGTCACCAGGCCGAAACCGATCAGCATCATGCCGCCGATTTCGAACAATTCCAGCCGCTCGCCGAGGAACAGGAAACCGAGCAGCATGGCACTCACCGGCACGATCAGCGTCACCAGGGAGGCGTTGGTGGCGCCGGCCGAGGCGACGAGATTGAAATAGAGGATATAGGCGAAGGCGGTGGACAGCAGCGCGAGCGCCAGCACCGCCGCCCAGACCGGCGCCGAGGCCGAGAGCAGGCCGGCGGGACCGTGCGCAAGCAGCACGACCGGGATCATGATGACGGTCGAGGCGGTCAGCTGCCCGGTGGCAATGACCGGCGAGGGCACGCCCTTGAAGCGGCGGGCGACCATCAGTGCGACGCCGTAGGACAACGATGCCCCGATCAGCGCGAATTTGGCCCAGACCGGGCCGCCGAGGCCGGCAACCAGGCCGGGGCCGATCATCACAGCCGTGCCGGCGACGCCAAGCGCAATGCCGGCCAGCTTGTTCCAGGAGAGCTTCTCGTCCGATGTCAGGGCGTTGGCGAGGATCAGCGTCCAGAACGGCGTGGTCGCATTGAGCACCGAGGCGACGCCGGCGCCAAGCTCGGTCTGGCCGGCGAAGATCAGCGAAAAAGGTACGACGTTGTTGGTGACCGCGAGCAGGAAGAACAGGCCGGCATGAGGAAGGGCAAGGCGGAAGGATGGGCCGCGCAGGAAGAGATAGAGCTGTAAAGCGAGTGCCGCGATGGCGACGCGAAACAATACCAGCACCAGCGGGTTAAGCTCCGCCACGGCAATGCGGGCGAAGAAAAAGGAGCCGCCCCAGATCGCGCCGAGCAGCAGAAGCTGCGCCCAGTCCTTGAGCGCCATCGGTCGGCGCGGTGCTGATGTCGCGGCTATTGCCATGTGATGCGTCCTCCCCGGACGGCCGAATGCAAGCAGCCAGACAGAAGCCATATCGGGTTCGCAGGCAAGAACCACCCGAAACCTGCCCGATGGCCTGTCTCCCCTGACAAAGCCTAGCGCCCTGCCGTCAGGCGCACGAGACACAGAATTGTTTTCATTGGTCGCTAGCTTGGATTAATTGTGCGCAGGCTAGGTCAAGGATTCGTCCATGCAGCGATTCGAGAATGCCCGCGAGGCGGCACTGGCGCTTCGCCCGGACGATCCGGTCTACTGCTTCCGCCCGCAGGTGCTGAAGGCCGATGCCTTGCAGTTCATGGGCATGTTCCCCGGCAAGACGGCCTATGCGGTCAAGACCAATGGCGAGCAGATCGTGCTGAAGACGCTGGTCGAGGCCGGTGTCTCCGCCTTCGACGTGGCCTCGCCCGGCGAGTTCGCCGCCGTGCGCGCGGTCTCGGCCGATGCCGAGATGCTCTACATGCATCCCGTCAAGGCGCAGTCGGACATCAAGCTGGCGCTGGAGAAATACGGCATCCGCGTCATTGCGCTCGACCACGAGGACGAGATCACCAAACTGACGCGGGTGGTCAGGGCACTCGACATTGACCCGGGCGCAATCAGCGTGTTCGTTCGAGTGCAGACCAAGGGCCATGCGGCTTACGAGCTGTCGAAGAAGTTCGGCGCCGGGCCTGCCTATGCGGTCGAGCTCGCCGAGCGGCTGAACCGTACCGGCTACAAGGTCGGCCTGTGCTTCCATGTCGGCAGCCAGATCGAGGACCCCGACACCTACGAAAGGGCATTGGCTTCCGCCGATTGGGTGCGCAACCGGCTGACCTTCGACCTGGCCGGTCTCGATGTCGGCGGCGGTTTTCCGGCCGAATACGGGCATGATCCCAACCGCAAGCAAGTCGCGATGCCGTCGCTCGGCCAGATCATGTCGCGGCTTTCTGGAGACCTCAAGGAATACCAGTTCGACCAGATGCCGCTGGTGGCCGAGCCCGGCCGGGTGATCGTGGCGCGCTGCCTGTCGCTGATCGTGCGGGTGCTTTTGCGCAAGGGCAAGCGGCTCTACATCAATGACGGCATCTGGGCGTCGCTGTCGGATTCATGGACCGGCAAGATCACGCTGCCGGCGCGCTTCATTCCCGATCCGGCGATCCGCACGCGCAATGGCGACGAGAAAACCATCGTGCCGTTCAAGGTCTGCGGCGCGACCTGCGATTCCGTCGACATATTGTCGCGGCCGTTCTGGCTGCCGGAAACCGTCGACACCGGCGACTGGATCGAGATCGGCCATATCGGCGCCTATTCGCTGTCGCTGAGAACCCGTTTCAACGGCTTCTATCCCGACACTTTCGTCGAGGTGGCGACGTCCTTCGACGAAGGCGACGCGCCGGTGGGATTGGCGAGTCTGGAGACGATGGCGGATTAAGTAGGGAGTAGGGAGTAGGGAGTAGGGAGTAGGGAGTAGGGAGTAGGGAGTAGGGAAATGGCTCCGTCACTACTTACTACTCACAGCTTCGCTAAAAGCTCCGGCGTCGGCCAGCCGTCCACGGGCAATCCCAGCCGCGTCTGCTCCTTGCGGATCGCTTCGCGGGTGTTGGTGCCCAGGATCCCGTCGACCGTGCCAACATCATAGCCCTTGGCCTCCAGTTTGGTCTGCAAAGCCTTCATCTGCTCGTTGTTGAGGCCTGGTTCAGGATTGCGCGGGTCGATCGGTGGCGCGCCGGCAAGCCGCGCGGCAAGATTGGCCGCGGTCAGCGCGTAGGTGAAGGACTGGTTCCATTCGAGATAGACGTCGAAATTTTCGTAAGTGAGGAAGGCCGGCCCCTTGCGGCCCATGGGCAGCGCCAGCCCGGCCTTCAGGCCCTTGTCGACCAGCGGCGAGCCGTCGGGATTGGTAACACCCCACTGCGTCCACTGTGTCAGCGGCAATTTGTTTGTGCGCCCGGTCTGTTCCCATGGCATCTCGTCGGGCACGCGCACTTCCTGGATCCAGGGCTCGTCGCGTTTCCAGCCGCGCGACAGCACCTTGTTGGCCGTCGTCATGATCACGTCCGGCACGCTGCCCCGCAGGTCGATCTTGCCGTCGCCGTCGCCGTCGACGCCACGGGCAAGATAATCCGAAGGCAGGATCTGCGTCTGGCCGATCTCTCCAGCCCAGGCGCCGTTGACGTCGGCCGGCAGCACGCCATGGTCGATCAATTCCAGCAGTGGCACCAACTGCTGCCGGAACAGCTGCGGGCGGCGGCAGTCATGGGAAAGCGTCACCAGCGCGCTGAGCGTATGGAAATCGCCCTGCACGGCGCCGAAATCGGTCTCCAGCGCCCAGAAAGCGGTGATGACCGGCGCCTGGACGCCGAACTGCTGGTCGGCGCGGGCGAAGATATCGGCATATTTCTTCATGTTCGCCGCGCCCTGCTTCAGCCGGTAGGCCGAGATCATCCGGTTGGAGAACTCGATGAAGGTCTGGGTGAAGACGCCCTGCGCACGGTCGCGCGCCAGGGCCCTCTCGTCGAAGCTGGCATCCTCGAGCGCTTCGAGGCCGACAGGGCCGACACCCGCCGCCTTGGCTTCCGCTGCCACGCCCTGCTTCCAGGTTTCGAAGTCGCCGCCACATTCCTGCGCCATCGCCGGCAAGGCCGTGGCGCACAGGAACAGCACCGCGAGGGCTTGGGGACGCAGTCGCATAGACTTCCTTTCGACATTCAGGATTCCGGGCGGCCTTGCTGTCCATCTGGATGCGCGTCGCCCCGGAATACCGGCGGTTGCACTCTTGGCCGCCGGCCGTGTCGAAAGCAGGCGGCAGGCCCGGTGTCAACGGGTGTTCTGCAGCAACCCTTCCTCCGGGCGGCCTGGCTGCCGTTGACACGGTGTCAACGGGTGTTCTGCCTCAACCATTTGTTCCAGGCGGCTTGGCTGCCGTTGAAGACGTTTATATCGGACTTGCCGATCATGCCGGGAACGATGCCGGTTCCCGTATACTGCCAGAAGGTGAAGGGGTGGCTGCCATATTTCTGACGCGGGTGGCCGGCGACGGAGCGTAGCCAGTAGGGATAACCGCGGAAGGTCGACAGCTCGTTGTCTTCAAAGAAGTCTACCGACGTGTAGATGATCGGCTTCTTGCCGTAATGCCGCTCGACGATTTCGAGGAAGGTGGTCATCTCCGCGCGCACGGTGGCCGGGTCGGGGCGCAGCCTGCAGGTCGGCGATTTCGGGTTCCATTCCATGTCCAGCACCGGCGGCATGGCCGAACGGTCGACGGGGACGTTGCGGATGAACCAGCGCGCCTGTACCGCCGCCGGAGTGCAGAAATAGAAGAAATGATAGGCGGCACGAGGAACGCCGGCGGCTTTGGTGCGCGCCCAATGCTCGTTGAAATAATCATCGAAACGGTCGCCGCCCTCCGTCGCCTTGATGAAAGCGAAGGAAATACCGCTGGCCTTGGCGGTCGGCCAGTCGACCGAGGTCTGGTATTTTGAGACGTCGGTGCCGTGAACTGCGTAATTCCAGGGCGCGCCGCTGTCCCATTCATGCGGCTTGGAATCGGCGAAGCGGGGCGCGCGCACCGCAACCGAAGGGGTGCTGGATGGCGACAGTGGCGACAGATCCTCCACGGTCGAGCATGCGCCCAGCAGCGTCAGCATGAAAAGGGCCGCGAGACGGCGCATTGCAACTCCCGAGCCGGTTGCAGCCGGTTGCTGATGGGTCTGTGCACTGATGGCCGGCGCTTGGTCTGGCCCCCGCCGGACGATCGCCCCACAGCATCGCCCGGTATATCGCCAAAACGCGCATTTTTTCGGCGCGCTTTGATTTTGTTTCCTGCCGTGATCCCAAAAACGCGGCGCGCTGTTGGGCGACATGCACCTGTGATCGCCGATCATGGTTGATATCTGGTTGACGACGCTCGACAAGGCCCATGATTTTGCGGAAGCAATGGCGGCAAATCGATGACATGGATCGAGCCTGGATTCGGGGGCGGGAAAGATGCGGATCATTGCCAAGATCGTCAAACGGCTGCTCGGCCTGGTGGTGCTGGCGGTCGTGGCGCTGTTTGGGTGGCTCTATTTCGCGCCGCCCGAACTGATCCGGGTCGGCTCGGGCTATTCGGCAAAGATCGTCTGCTCCAACGTTTTCGTCGCCGGGCGCGATGCCAACGAGGTGCTTGCCGTCGATGTGCAGGCGCCCGGTCATCCCTTGCTCAAGCTGATGCGGGTCTCGGTCGACAAGAACCGGGGCACAGTTTCCGCCGGCCTGCTTGGCTTCCTCGGCAAGAGCATCGCGGTTTCTCGCGACGGGCTGGGCTGCGCCTCGGTTCCGGATGGCGATGTCGGCAAGGCGCGGCGCACGGCGATCCATGTCGAACCCTCGGCGGCAAGACAGGATGCGCTGTGGCCGGAAGGCGAGCGGGTCGAAGCCTCGCAGAACTCGGAGGTGGCGAAGATCGTCGACGATGCCGCCATGACCGGCGCCGGCATGCGCGCCGTGGTGGTGGTCAAGAACGGCCGCGTCGTGGCGGAACGCTATGGCGAGGGCTTTTCCGCCCGAACGCCGTTGCTCGGCTGGTCGATGACCAAGACGGTCAATGCCGCCATAGTCGGCACGCTGGTCAAGAACGGCAAGATGGCGATGACCAACCAGGGCCTTTTCGCGCCGTGGAAGGCCGATGGCCGCGCCGCGATCAGCCTTGCCGACATGATGGCGATGTCGAGCGGGCTGGAATTCAACGAAGACTATGGCGACGTCGCCGACGTGACGCGCATGCTCTATCTCGAACCCGACATGGCGGGCTTTGCCGAAGCCAAGCCGCTCACGGGCGAGGTGGGCAAGGTGTTCTCCTATTCGAGCGGAACGGCGGTGATGCTGTCGCGGCTCTGGCAGGATGCGGTCGGCGACAAGGCCAAGGCGTTGACGTGGCCGCGCACCGCGCTGTTCGAGCCGCTGGGCATGCACAGCGCCGTGCTCGAGACCGACGAACAGGGCACGTTCGTCGGCTCATCCTATCTCTACGCCACCGCCCATGACTGGGCCCGCTTCGGCCAGTTCCTGCTGCAGGGCGGGGTCTGGAACGGCAACCAGATACTGCCGGCCGGTTTCGTCGACTGGATGCGCGAACCTGCGTCGGCCTCGAAAGTCTACAGCAAGGGGCAATTGTGGATCGAGGCGCCGGGCGACGAGGAAAACCCCGGTGCCGGCGTGGCGGCGGGCCTGCCCAAGGACACCTATTGGATGGAGGGGCATGATGGGCAGACCGTCGCCATCATTCCATCCGAGCAATTAGTGGTGGTGCGGCTCGGCCTGACGCCGGCCAAGCTGGGCTACAGGCCGCAGACCATGGTCGGGGCATTGGTGAAGGCGCTGCGCTAGCCAATCAGCTGCTCGGCCGGACCACCGCCAGCCAGGCGTAGCCGCGATAAAGTGTGCGGAAACGGAAGGTTGCGCCGATTTTTCGCGATTCCGATTCCAGCACCTCGCGCAACATTTCACGGGGCGTGACGTGGAATTTTCTGAGCCAGCCGCGAAGCAGGGTCCGAAACCAGTCCGGCAGGCCTTCCTGCTGGCCGAAGTCGACGATGTGCAGGGAACCGCCCGGAGCGAGCGTTGCCAGCGCGGCGGAGACCGTCTTTTCCCAGCCTGGGATCATCGACAATGAATAGGAGACGAAGACACGGTCGAAGCTGTCGCGGCCGAACAGCGCCTTTACGTCGAACTCCGTGGCGTCGCCCCTTGCCAGCATGACGCGATCGGACAGGCCTTCGCGGGCAATCGCGGTGCCCGCGGTCTCCAGCATCTCTGCCGAAATGTCGAGGCCATAGAAGCGCGCGCCGGGAAAGCTGCGGGCGGCGAGGATGATGTTTCGCCCGGTGCCGCAGCCGAGCTCCAGCACCGTGCCGCCCGGCGGAACGTCCAGCCCTGATATCAGCCGGTCGCGGCCGAGCAGATAATATTTGCGGGTCAGGTCGTAGATGTGACGCTGCCAGCGGTAGACACCGTCCATCAGTTCGGCGTGATTGGCCGGCAGCTCGGTAGTGCTCATGAGGCGCGCTTCACGTACAGATGAAAGCCGCCATAGATTGCCGAGCGGTCGCGGGTGGAGAATTCGCGCGAGGCATGGCTCTCGTAGCTCCACTGGTCGAGCAGGGAAGCGGAGACGCGGCCCGGCAGCAGACTTGGCTCGGCCGCAGTGCGGAAGATGACACGCGCGCCGGCGGAGGCGGTGCGGGTGATTTCCGACCACAGCGCATTGAGCTGGTCGTCGGTCATCCAGTCCTGCGCGTCGAGCAGGATGAAACGGTCGACGGAACCCGCGTCCTTGCCTGCCAGGAATTCGATCAGATTGGCATGATGAATGGCGACGCGGTCTACATTGCCGCGAATGGCCTCATAGTTCTGCCTTTCAAGATAGGCGGGCAGGGCGGCTTCGCCGGGTTGGGGGTAGCGCCTGGCAAAGGCTTGCCAAGCGAAATAGTTGTTTTTCAATGGAAAATCGCAGGCGAGCTTTTCCAGCCGGGCTTTCAGCACACTGGCCATGGTGCCGTCGCCGGACGTGATGAGAGAGTCATATTGCGCCGGCGGGATGCCGAGGCCGAACAGCGAGGCCTTGCGCGAGGTCGCCCATTTCAAAAGCGGCTTTTCGAACACCGGGGCCAGCTCCTGGTGGAAGAAGCGGCGCTGCTCGCCAATGTTCCTGGCCTGCATGATGCCGGCGGGGTCGACGCCGAAGAATTTAGCCGTGCGGTGGCCCATGGCGATGAACAGGCCAAGCAGGCCGGTCTGGTAGAAATTGCGGTCGAAGACGGCGATGCGCCTGATGCCGCGCCAGTTGCGGCGCTCCCAATAGTGGCGGCTGACCGGATCGAGATGCGGCGCGATGAAGCGGTCGTAAGCCTGAGAATTGTGGTCGTTGCCGGCGGCACCGAAGAAGCGAAACAGGTCGCCCTGCGAAGGCAGGTGGCGCACCGCCTCCAGCTTCATGCGGTTCAGGGCTATGTGAGCGGCATTGAGATCGACGGCGTCGATCCTGGCCGGCGACCGGGTGAGATAGGCCAGGATATTGCAACCGCCGGAGGCAATAGTGACGACGCGGTGGCCTTCGCCAAGCTGCATTGCGTCCATGTCGACATCGGGATCTTCCCAGATCTGCGGATAGACCAGGCCCGAAAACAGGAAGGCGAACAGCCGTTCGGAAATTCCTGCCTTCGACAGGGGGCGGTTCTGGTAGACGGCTTTTCCAACTTCCTTGCCACGGCGAAAGATCAGATCTGCGGAAACGTCCGTCATGGCAAGGTGATTCCCCATTTGCTTTGCCGCAAGCGGGTAACGCCCGGCTATGACAGGTGGATGACAGCGATCCGCACAGGGGAGCGCAAAGCTGTTTCACCCCCGGGGAGGCGCAAGGGGAGGATGCGAGCGATGTTACATGCGGAAACGCATCGTTACGAAACCCATGGCTGAGTGATGCATTTCCTTCTCGACCGTTCACTGCAACGTGAGCGTGTGTTGAAGGAGAGATATCATGAAAAAACTCATTCTTGCGTCGGTGTCCGCGCTTGCGCTGCTCGGCGTCGCTGCATGCAGCGACAGCGGCACGGGGACGGATAACACCACCACCCAGAGCACCAATCCGCCGGCCGAGCAGCCAATGAAACCTGCGGCGCCCGCGGATAATTCGACCAAGCCTGCCGAGCCGGCTCCGGCAACGCCCGCTCCTGCGCCCGCGCAGTAGTCCATTAGTACCTGTGTTCTGGCGAAGGGCCGGCGTCTTGCCGGCCCTTCGCCCAGGCGGGTAGTGGTTCCGACACGAGATCGATTGTCGTCGGAGGTATGATGCCGGCCGTTATTGGCTTGATAGCGGGGACCGGTTGGCTCTAAGAAGCGGCCATGTCGATTTGGGACCGCCTCGGCGACTTCATCACGCGGATTTCGTCCTCAGCCTCGTCGGGCGTCGCCGACGTGGTCGAGGCTGTACGCACCGTTTTTTCCGGCGATGCGGATTTGCGCCGTCGCGTCGCTTTCTCGGTGGCGATGATTGCGCTCTCGGCCAAGATGGCCAAGGCCGACGGGGTCGTCACCCAGGATGAGATACGCGCCTTCCAGGAAATATTCGAGGTGCCGCCAAAGGAGACGCGCAACGTGGCGCGACTCTACGATCTGGCCAAACGTGACGTTGCCGGCTTCGAGACCTATGCCGAGCGCATGGCGCAGCTTTGTGGCTCCGGCCATTCGAACTGCATGATGCTGGAGGATATACTCGACGGCCTGTTCCACATTGCCAAGGCCGACGGGCTGATCCATGAGCGTGAAGGCCAGTTCCTGCACCGCATCGCCGAAATCTTCCGCATAGACGAGGTGCACTACGAGGCGATCCTTGCCAGGCACGTCAATCTTGGTGCGGCCGACCCCTATGTCGTGCTCGGCATCGAGCGCGGCAAGCCGTTCGAGGAGGTCAGGAAACGCTACCGCAAGCTGGTTTCCGACAATCATCCGGACCGGCTGATCGCGCGTGGCCTGCCGCAGGAATTCATCAAGATCGCGACGACGAGGCTCGCGGCGATCAACACCGCCTATGAGATGATCGAGCGGGGCCTGCGGCACGCATGAGCGGCTTCCTGCCCGACGAGCCGAGCGCCGAGGTCAGGGTATCGCCGAATTTCGGGCCACGGCGCGAGACGCTGAAGCCCGAGATGATCGTGCTGCACTATACCGGCATGCCGACAGGCGCCGGGGCCGAGGCGTGGCTGTGCGACCCGGCCAGCGAAGTCTCCTCGCACTATCTGGTGCATGAGAACGGCCATATCGTGCAGATGGTCCGGGAAAGCGACCGCGCCTGGCATGCTGGGAAGAGTTCGTGGTTCGGACGCACCGACATCAACTCCTGTTCCGTCGGCATCGAGATCGTCAATCCGGGACATTCACTGGGTTATCCCGATTTTCCCAAGCGGCAGATCGATGCGGTGATCGGCCTGTGCGCCGGAATAGCCCGCCGGCATGCGATTGCCCCCCCGCGGGTGCTGGCGCACTCCGACGTGGCGCCGGGGCGCAAGATCGATCCGGGCGAGAAGTTTCCTTGGCGGGCCCTGTTCGAGGGCGGCGTAGGCCATCTCGTGCCGGCAGCACCGATCAGGCGGGGCGCCGTGCTGAAGACCGGCGACGCTGGCGCCGATGTCGAGGCGCTGCAATCGATGCTGGCGCTCTACGGCTATGGAGTCGAAATAACGGGTGTTTTCGACCAGCAGACGCGGGTCGTGGTCGAGGCTTTCCAGCGTCATTTCCGGCCACGCCGGATCGATGGAGTGGCGGACGGATCGACGATGCGCACGCTTCAACGGCTGCTCGCTTCCCACCCAACTTGACCCTGGGTCAGGATGCCGTCCAAGTAATGCTTTTCCGACATTAAGTTACAAACTGTCACTTAAAGTGACTTGCCCCGCCTTCATTGCGCGCAATTCGGGCTTCAAAGGGCGATCCGTACAGCTTGTCGGATGTCTAACCCCCCGGATGATCCGACATTAATCAAGCAATGCCGCGCGGAAATCTTCGCGCGTTCAGACAGAACAGGATCACATGCAGAAATTGACCGTTGTAACGGCAGCTCTTGCTGCCGGCGTAATGACTTTTGCCTTCGGGGCGGCGAGCGCCGCGCCGCTGAGCCCACGGGCCGATCAGGGGCTCGTCGCAGCGACCGCCAAGGGCAAGGCCATTTCGGCCAAAAGCAGCAAGGACGTGAAGGCGGCGAAGCGGTCTTCCGCGAAAGTGGAGAAGGCGAGCTGGACCAAGGCCAAGAAGCCGAGCACGAGACAGAAGACCAGACGAGGCCGCAAGGCCGTCGACAAAACGACGACGGCATCGATCGGGATCAAGGACGCAGCAGCCTCGACGGCAGCGGTGGCCAGTGGCGATCAGTATTCGGCCATCGTGGCGCGCTATGCCGCGAGCTATGGCGTGCCGGCGTCGCTCGCTCATGCCGTTATCAAGATCGAGAGCAACTATCGGCCGAACCTCGTCGGCGGCGCCGGCGAAATCGGCTTGATGCAGATCAAGCCGGCGACGGCGCGGATGATGGGCTATAGCGGCTCGGCCAATGGGCTTTTCAATCCGGACACCAACATCAAATACGGCATGAAGTATCTTGCCATGGCGCGGGATCTCGGCGGCGGCACGACGTGCGGCACGATCCTGAAATACAATGCCGGCCACGGCGCCACCCGAATGAACCCGGTTTCGGCCGCCTATTGCAGCAAGGTCAAGGTGCAACTGGCGGCTGTCGGATCGCCGGCGTGACAAGAACCGGTCGTAACCGGCTTTTTTGGTTGCGTTTTGTGGCGTGAACCCCTTTATACGCCTGGCCAGCTGGCCGGGCGGCCGCACCAGCAAAAGCCGAAAGGCCGCGGGTGAGGAAAGTCCGGGCTCCATGGAGACACGGTGCCGGCTAATGGCCGGCGGGGGCGACCCCAGGGAAAGTGCCACAGAAAGCAAACCGCCACGACTTGGCTTTGCCGGGTCGGGGCAAGGGTGAAAGGGTGGAGTAAGAGCCCACCGCGCGACTGGCAACAGGAGCGGCACGGTAAACCCCACCGGGAGCAAGACCGAATAGGGGCGGTGCGAGGGGAAACCCTCGAGGGCTGTTTCCGGCTCACCGTCCGGGTAGGTTGCGTGAGGCGCATGGCAATATGCGCCCAAGATGAATGGCCGCCACGTTCTCGCGCCGCAAGGGGCGAGGGCCATACAGAACCCGGCTTATAGGCCAGCTGGCAGTTTTTCGTCGCGATATCGAAAAGATGAGTTTGCGATCAACAGGTTGCGCCCTCGGGCGCGCCTGTTGATTCAAGCTGGCAGGCCGTTCGCCAGCCAAGTGATATCCCCCGTTGCTTGAAGCTGGTACGATTAAATCGTACCATAGGCAACCAATAGCATTTGGGAATCTTATCATGGGACAGGTCGACAAACGCAGCATCACCCTCTCGCCGGAACTGGCGGCGGCGGTCGACGATGTGGTCGCCGCTGGTGAATATGCTTCGGCTAGCGAGGTGATCCGCGATGCGCTCCGGCAATGGAAGGATCGGCGCGACCTCTTCGGCTATACGGTCGAGGAGTTGCGGAGGTTAGTTCAGGAAGGGATCGACAGCGGACCGGGACGATTTGAATCGATGGACGAAATCAAGGCCGAGGCGCGGAGACGCCTGCGATCTGACGACGCAGGATGAATTTGCTCCCCATCGTCCGGAACGCGCGCGCCGAAGACGATCTGATCATGATCTGGCTGCATATTGCGAGCGACAGCGAGGCCGCAGCCGACCGGCTGCTCGACCGCATCGAGGCGCGGTGGCAGCAACTGGCTACCTATCCTTTCTCAGGCGCGCCACGAGACGATATCGCACCGGGTGTTCGCCATCTGGTCGTCGGCAATTATCTCACTCTGTATCGAGTTAGGGACGATGTGATCGAAATCCTTCGCGTGCTGCACGGCCATCGCAATGTCGAAGCCAATGACCTCGGTTCGTAATCGTCGGGTCAGTCGCCGATCCTGTCCAGCGACGCCTCGATCGCCGCCCAAAGCTCTTCAACTGGTTCGCAGCCGACTGAGAGGCGGACGAAGCCGGCTGGAACCGCATCGCCTCGTTTCGAACGCCGCTCAGCGGAGGTGTGGACGCCGCCGAAGGATGTCGCGGCCTGCATCAATTCGCAGTTGTTGATGAAATCCTCGGCCTTCTGCTCCGAAGCGAGTTCGAAGGAAACAAGGAAGCCGAAGCGTTCCATCTGGGCACGGGCAAGATTGTGCGAAGGATCGCCTTCCAGGCCGGGATAGCGCAGGCCCGTGATCGCCGGGTGACCTTGCAGGCGCCGCGCGATCACTTCCGCCGAGGAGCACATGCGGTCGAAGCGCACATCGAGCGTTTCGAGGCCACGATGCACAAGCCACGCTTCGAACGGCCCTGGAATGCCGCCGGACGTTTCGCGCCAATCCGTCACCGCGGCGATGATGTCGGCGTTGCGGCTCGCGACGTGGCCGAACAGCACGTCGGAGTGGCCGTTGGGCGCCTTAGTGTCCGCGGCGATGACAATATCCGCGCCATGGTCGAGCGGGCGCTGGCCGAAAGGCGTCATGGTCGTATTATCAACGACAAGCAGTGCGCCCGCTTTGTGTGCGGCCGCGGCCACCGCCGCGATATCGCATATGTCCAGCCCCGGATTAGCGGGCGTCTCTACGAAAGCGAGACGATAGCCTTCGAAACCGCCATCGAGGAAGGTCGAGGTTGGCCTCACATCGTAGGCGATGCCGAGTGGTTTCAAGAAGCGTTCGGCCAGTGCCCTTGTCGTGTGATAGCCATCCGAAGGCAGAAGAATGCGGTCGCCGGTCTTGAGGACAGCGAAAAATGCCGCCGAAATCGCCGCCATTCCGGAAGGAAAGGCGACGCAGGGCGCGTCTTCCAGATGCGCCAGCATATGCTCTACCGCATCCCAGGTCGGATTGCTGAAACGGCCATACTGGTTGAAACCGGTGGCGTCGCCAGGCGCGTGAAAGATGGCAGCCATGGTGAGTGGCAGGGGGATGGAATCGCCGACGGCAAGTGCGTTGCGACGGAGGTGGGCAAGAGCCGCGGCGCGCGACCGTGCTGTTTCAGACATCGACATTCCAACCCTCTTGGTGACCCTGGACGTGTGGTGAGACGCTATGCCCGGCAACAGCTCGCGACAAGGCGCGTCCGGTTGGGCCAAGCGGCTCTAAACGCTTCGTTAGGCTTAATGATCCATAAAGACGAGACGTGTTTTCAAAGCCGCTTCCATCGGTCGCGACTGCATGTTGTGAAGCCTGTTCCCGTTGACGCCCATAACACCCCATGATATCCCATATCGATACCAAAGCCTTCGTTCCGCGTCAGAGTGAAGCGTACGCCAATCGGGCAGCCGCGGCGGCTGCGCGTTTGCCGGTTTTCGCCCCTGTCACGGAGGCGGGTTCAGGGCAGGGAACGCGTAGCGGTGGCGCGTGCAACACGACGAAGAGGGGTGCGGCGGCGCAAGCGGCCGTGACGTGTGATGGACCGATTTCTGTCGAACACGGTGAGCAGGATCGATGCGAAGGGGCGGGTGTCCGTTCCTGCGCATTTTCGCGCCGTCGTTCAGAAACGCGGCTATTCGGATCTCTACGCGCTGCGTTGCCTGGATCTGCCGGCCATGGATGTCGGCGGGCCCGACCTGCTCGACCGCTACGAGCAGCGCATCGCGCTCGAGGATCCGTTCCAGCAGACGGCGGACGACATGTCGTTCTTCTGCCATGGCGACGGAACATTCCTGAAGCTGGACCAGGATGGTCGCATCACGATCAGCGACTTCATCCGCGAACATGCCGGCCTTTCGGCGGAAGTAGCCTTTGTCGGGCGCGGCAATTTCTTTCAGATCTGGGAGCCGGGACGGCTTGCGGCCTACGGAGCGCAGGCGCGGGCCCGGCTTTTGCAGCTTCGGCAGGGGACGAAGCCTGGGGAGCGACCGGAATGACGGTGGGCCACGGCGATGATATCAACGCCGTTGGCGGACCGGCCCGCCACATTCCGGTCCTCCTTGCCGAAGTGTTGCAGGCGCTCTCGCCAGCGGAAGGGGACGTCGTCGTCGACGGCACGTTCGGCGCCGGCGGCTACACCAAGGCCATCTTGGCGGCCGGCGCGTCCGTGGTTGCCATTGATCGCGATCCGGATGCCATAGCGGCTGGTCGCAATCTCGAAGCTCAATCAGGCGGCCGCCTGCGATTGGTGCAGGCGCCATTCTCGATGCTGGACCAGCATGTCGAAAGTGCCGACGGCGTCGTGCTCGACATCGGCGTTTCCTCGATGCAGCTCGACCAGGCGGAGCGCGGGTTTTCGTTCCGCGTCGATGGGCCTCTCGACATGCGCATGGCGCAGGCGGGCCTCAGCGCCGCAGATGTCGTCAACAACTTCAAGCCGGGCGATCTTGCCCGCATCTTCGGCTTCCTCGGGGAGGAGCGCCACGCCGGGCGCATCGCGCGCATGATCGAAGCGCGTCGCGAAAAGCGTCCGTTCGAGCGCACGCTGGAGCTTGCCGACGCCATCGAGACGCATATCGGCCGGGCGCCGAAGGACAAGATCCATCCCGCCACCCGCGTCTTTCAGGCGCTGCGCATCTTCGTCAATGACGAGCTCGGTGAGTTGGCCAAGGCGCTGTTCGCCGCCGAGCGGGCGCTGAAGCCGGGCGGACGACTTGCCGTGGTGACATTCCATTCGCTGGAGGACCGCATCGTCAAGCGCTTCATTGCCGATCGCTCCGACGCCGCGAGCGGCTCGCGCCACATGCCGGAGGCACGGGCACGCAGTGCCACCTTCAGCAAGTCCGGCGGCGGCGTGACGCCGGGTGATGCCGAGACTGCGGCCAACCCGCGCGCCCGCTCGGCAAGGCTGCGCGCCGCCATCCGCACCGATGCGCCGGCGCGTGCCGTCGATTTTTCGATTTTCGGCCTTCCAAAACTTCCCGGCCCAAAACTTCCCGGCATCGAGCGGCCGGGGGAGAGGTAAGCACGTGTTTCGTTCCAGCGACATCGTCCTCATCGCCGTCATGGTCTCGGCGGCGGCCCTGACCTACAAAACCAAGCGCGAGGCCGAGGACCAATTGGCTGCAGTGCAGAAAATCCATGCTGAGATACGCTACGAGGAGGACACGATCGACCTGCTCAAGGCCGACTGGAGCCTGCTCACCCAGCCATCGCGGCTACAGAAGCTCGCCGAGCTCTACAAGTCGCAGCTTGAACTGGAGCCGGTCAGCGCGCACCAGATCGTCGGCCTCGGCGACCTGCCAGCCAAAACCCTCGACATCCAGGACATCCTGAACGGGCGCCAAGGCGGCATGGCAGACAATTCCGGCAACACACCCTCGGACGGCAAGGATCCCATCGTGACCGGAGGCATCGCCCAATGATCGGCAAACTGCTGAAACGTCGCCCCAGGGCCAGCGAAGACGGTTCAATCGTGGTCGATGGCGCCCGCAAGGCGACCGGAGGCAAGGGCAAGGCGCGCATCGTCATGACGATGGCGGTGTTCTTCGGTATCTTCTCGATCATTTCCGGGCGGCTTGTCTATCTCGGCTTCCAGACCCCCGACATGTCGGGCGGCCCGCAGAGCCGGGTGACGGCCTCGCGACCCGACATTGTCGACCGCAACGGCGAGGTGCTGGCGACGGACATCAAGACGGCATCGCTGTTTGCAGAGCCGCGCCGCATCGTCGACGCCGACGAGGCGATCGAAAAGCTGTCGACGGTGCTGCCGGAGATCGATTACGAGCAGACCTACCATAAGCTGAAGAGCGGCGCCGGCTTCGTCTGGCTGCAGCGGCAGCTGACGCCCAAGCAGCAGGCCGACATCATGCAGCTCGGCATTCCCGGTTTCGGCTTCCGCACCGAGAAGCGCCGTTTCTACCCCAGTGGTGAAACCTCGTCCTACATTGTCGGCCTGACCAATATCGACAATCAAGGCATCTCCGGCATGGAGAAATATATCGACGAGCAGGGCCTGAGCGATCTGCAGGCGTCGGGCCTGGCGGTGGCGAAGGATCTCAAGCCGGTGAAGCTCTCGATCGATCTGCGCGTCCAGCATGTGGTGCGCGACGAGATTGCCGCCGGCCTGGAGCGCTATCGCGCCATGGGCGCGGGCGCCGTCGTGCTCAACGTCAAGACCGGCGAAGTGGTGGCCATGGCCTCGGTGCCGGATTTTGATCCGAACAATCCCTACAATGCACAAGACAAGGACCGGCTGAACCGGATGTCGGCGGGGCTCTATGAGATGGGCTCGACCTTCAAGAGCTTCACATCGGCCATGGCGCTCGATTCCGGCAAGGCGACGATGGCGAGCCGCTTCGACGCTTCGCATCCAATCCGGGTCGGCCATCAGGCCATTCACGATTTCCACGGCAAGAACCGCGTGCTGTCGTTGCCGGAGGTGTTCCTCTATTCATCCAACATCGGATCGGCCAGGGAGGCCGAACTGGTCGGCATCGAGGCGCACCGCGAATTCCTGCATCGTCTTGGCATCTTGGACAAGATGCAGACCGAACTGCCGGAAGTTGCCCGTCCGACTGAGCCGAAGGTCTGGAAACAGGTCAACTCGTTCACCATCGCCTTCGGTCATGGCGTGTCGACGACGCCGTTGCAGGCGGCTGTCGGCTGCGCGGCGCTGATCAATGGCGGATATCTGATGGAGCCGACATTCCTGGTCCGCAGCCAGCAGGACGCGATGGCGGCGGCCAAGAAAGTGGTAGCCGACAAAACGGTCGAGGGCATGCGTTATCTCTACATGCTCAACGCCGAGAAGGGCTCGGCCAGAAATGCCAGGGTCCCCGGCTACCGCGTTGGCGGCAAGACCGGAACAGCCGAGAAGGTCATCAATGGCCGCTACTCGAAGGAGTTGAATTTCAATACGTTCGTCGCCGCATTCCCGATGGACGATCCGCAATATCTCGTGTTTACGATTGCCGATGCTCCGCACCCGGAAAAGCCGGGCATGACGGACGTCGCGGCCGCGAATGCCGGGGTCATGGCCGGCAATATCATCAGGCGTTCCGCGGCCATGCTTGGCGTGAAGCCAGATTTCAGCCATGAAAATGGTGCAACGCTGGTTTCCTATCAATGATTCTTAGGGCGCGCCGGCAACTGCGCGCTATTTTGTTGCGGTGAACGGAACTCGATGAAGCTCAAAAATCTAACCGGTATCCTGCCAGTCGAAGGAACAGCTTCCGCCGATCTGGAGGTTACCGGCATCTCTTCGGATTCCCGCCAGGTAAAACCCGGCGTCGTCTTTTTCGCGCTCGCTGGAAGCAAGGCGGATGGCGCCGCCTATGCCGCGGACGCCGCCGCACGAGGGGCTGCCGCCATCGTCGCGGGCAAGGACAGCGCCCTTGGGGGACTGCCGGTTCCAGTGTTGGCCGTCGATGACCCGCGCCTGGCGCTGGCCCTGAGCGCGGCCCGTTATTTCGGCAAACAGCCGCAGACGATGGTGGCCGTCACCGGCACCAGCGGCAAGACCTCGGTCGCCGCTTTCGTCAGGCAGATCTGGGAGCAGGCCGGCTTTGCCGCGGCCTCGATCGGCACCACCGGCGTGGTGGCGCCGGGCCGCAACGATTATGGCTCGCTGACGACGCCAGATCCCGTCGCCTTGCATCAGCTGTTGCTTGAACTGGCGGACGCCGGCGTCACCCATGCCTCCATGGAGGCCTCCAGCCATGGTCTCGACCAGCGCCGTCTCGACGGCGTCAGGCTGGCCGCCGGCGGCTTCACCAATCTCGGCCGCGACCACATGGACTACCATCCGACGGTCGAGGACTATCACCGGGCCAAGCTGCGTCTGTTTGATGCGCTGCTGCCGAAGGGCGCGCCGGCCGTGATCTTCGCCGACGATCCGTGGTCGGCGCCAACCATCCAGGCGGCGAAGGCCGCAAGGCTCGGCGTGCTGACGGTCGGCCGCCACGGCGATTTCCTGACGCTGAAGCGGGTCGAGCATGAGCGCCACCGCCAACGTGCCGAGGTCGAGGCCGACGGGATGCTCTACGAGATCGACCTGCCGCTGGCCGGCGATTTCCAGATAGCCAACGCGCTGGTTTCGGCCGGGCTTGCCATCTCCACGGGAACGCCAGTCGCCAAGGCCTTGAAGGCATTGGAGAAACTCAAGGGCGCACCCGGCCGGCTCGACCTTGTCGGGACGACTGCAAACGGCGCGCCGGTCTATGTCGATTATGCGCATAAGCCGGACGCGCTGGAAAACGTGCTTGCCTCGGTGCGCCCGTTCACTACCGGCCGGGTCATCGTCGTGTTCGGCTGCGGCGGCGACCGCGATCGCGGCAAGCGGACGATCATGGGCGAGATCGCGACGCGGCTCGCCGACGTCGTCATCGTCACCGACGACAATCCGCGCTCGGAAGTGCCGGAGACGATCCGGGCCGCGATCCTTGCCGCCGCTCCCGGCGCGATCGAGATCGGTGACCGGCGCGCGGCGATCCACGAGGCCGTTGCCATGTTGCATGCCGGGGACACGCTGATCGTGGCCGGCAAGGGTCATGAGGAAGGCCAGACGATCGGCACCGAGACCCTGCATTTCTCCGACCACGAAGAAGTCCGTGCCGCGCTGCTGGAGCGTGCCGCATGAATTTGCTGTGGACATCCGAGACGCTGGTCGCCGCCATGGACGGACGACCGATCGGACCGATGCCGGACGGCGTATCGGGCATTTCGATCGACAGCCGCAGCCTTCAGCCGGGCGACGCCTTCTTCGCCATCAAGGGCGAGGCGATGGACGGCCATGATTTCGCGACCGCCGCCATCAAGGCCGGAGCCGGGGTGCTGGTCGTGGCCGAAGGCAAGCTGCCGTCGCTTGGCCGGCTGACGGCGCCGATGATCGTCGTCGAGGACGTGCTGGTGGCGCTGGAAAAGCTCGGTGTCGCATCGCGGGACCGTTCCCAGGCCAAGATCATCGCGGTGACCGGTTCGGCGGGCAAGACGACCACCAAGGAAGCGCTGCGCCACGTGCTGTCGGCGGTCGGCAAGGTGCATGCCTCGGCGCAGTCGTTCAACAACCATTGGGGCGTGCCGCTCACCTTGGCGCGCATGCCGGCCGATTGCGACTATGCCGTGTTCGAGATCGGCATGAACCATCCCGACGAGATCAGGCCGCTGGTCAAGATGGTAAGGCCGCATGTCGCCATCGTCACCATGATCGCGGCGGCGCATCTCGGCTTCTTCCGCAATCTGGACGAGATCGCCAAGGCGAAGGCCGAAATTTTCGAAGGGCTGGAACCTGGCGGCGCGGCGATCCTCAACCGCGACGACGCGCGTTTCAAGCTTCTCGACAAGATGGCGCACGCCGCCGGCGTCGAGCATGTCTATGGGTTCGGCGAGCACGCGCGCTCAACCTTCAGACTGGTCAAATGCGAGGTCCATGCCGATCATTCCGACATTGCCGCCAGGATCGGCGGTCACGAGGTGACGGCTCGCATCGGCGCGCCCGGCCGCCACATGGTGCAGAACATTCTGGCGGTCCTCGGCGCGGCCCGTCTGGTCGGCGCCGATCTCGACAAGGTTGCCCCGGCGCTGGCCGATCTCTCGGCCGAGCGCGGCCGCGGCAAACGCTATGTGCTGCGTCATCCCGGAGGCTCGACTTCGAGCCATCCCGGCGGCCCGACTTCAAGCCACCCCGGTGGACCGATCACGCTGATCGACGAAAGCTACAACGCCAACCCCGCCTCGATGGCGGCCGCCATGGCGCTGCTCAACGCGACGCCGGTGACGGGCGAAGGCCGCCGCATCGCCGTGCTGGGCGATATGCTGGAGCTAGGCGAGTATTCGGCCAAGCTGCATGCTGCACTTGCCGGTCTCATCGTCGGCACCGGCACGCAGACCGTCTTTCTCGGCGGGCCGGAGATGCGGGCGCTGGCGGAAGCGCTGCCGGGCGAGATCAGGACGGAATACCGCGCCGGCGCCGAAGAATTGAAGCCGGTGCTGCTTGCCGCGCTGAGGCCAGGCGACGTGGTGATGATCAAATCGTCGAAGGGCATCGGCTTTGCAAAGCTGGTCGATGCGTTGCTGGGCAAGTTCCCGGCTGAAACGACAATCGGCAAACAGACCTAGGGTCAAGTCGGGGACGAAAAGCGCATGTTCACACTGCTCGTCGATTTCGCGGACAAGATCTCGGTCTTCAATGTCTTCCGCTACATCACCTTCCGTACCGGCGGGGCGCTGATCACCTCGGCGCTGATCGTCTTCATCTTCGGGCCGACCATCATCAATTCGCTCAGGTTGCGCCAGGGCAAGGGCCAACCGATCCGCGCCGACGGGCCACAGACCCATTTCAAGAAGGCCGGCACGCCGACCATGGGCGGACTGATGATCCTGTCCGGCATCATCGGCTCATCGTTGCTGTGGGCGAACCTGTCGAGCATCTATGTCTGGGTGGTGCTGTTGGTGACGCTGGGCTTCGGCTCGATAGGTTTCTACGACGACTATCTGAAGGTGACGAAGCAGTCGCATCTCGGCTTTTCCGGCAAGGCGCGGCTGGCGCTCGAATTCGTCATCGCCGGCATCGCCGCCTGGGCGATCATGCATAATGGCCAGGCGCCGTTCTCCTCGTCGCTGACATTCCCCTTCGCCAAGGAATTCCTGATCAATCTCGGCTGGTTCTTCGTTCCGTTCTCCTGCTTCGTCATCGTGGGAGCGGGCAATGCGGTGAATCTCACCGACGGTCTGGATGGCCTGGCGATCGTGCCGATCATGATCGCGGCGGCGTCCTTCGGCGTCATCGCCTATCTCTCCGGCAATGCGGTGTTCGCCGAATATCTGCAGATCCATTTCGTGCCCGGCACCGGCGAACTGGCTGTTGTGCTTGGTGCTGTCATCGGCGCCGGCCTCGGCTTCCTCTGGTTCAACGCGCCGCCGGCGGCGATCTTCATGGGCGACACCGGCTCGCTGGCCATGGGCGGGCTGATCGGCACCGTCGCGGTCGCCACCAAGCACGAGATCGTGCTGGTCATCGTCGGCGGGCTGTTCGTGGTCGAGATCCTGTCCGTCATCATCCAGGTCGGCTACTTCAAGATGACCGGCAAGCGTGTGTTCCTAATGGCGCCGATCCATCACCACTTCGAAAAGCTCGGCTGGACCGAAAGCCAGGTGGTGATCCGCTTCTGGATCATCGCCGTCATCCTGGCGCTGGTCGGCCTTTCCACCCTCAAGCTCAGATAGGCGCGCCCCGTGATTCCCGCCGCATCCTTCGCAGGCAAGCGTGTTTCGCTCTTCGGGCTCGGCGGCTCGGGGATCGCGACCGCGCACGCGCTGATCGAGGGCGGGGCTGAGGTTCTGGCCTGGGACGACAATCCCGACAGTGTCGCCAAGGCGGCAGCCGCCGGGATTGCAACCGGCGACCTGCACACAGCCGACTGGGCGACGTTCTCCGCTTTCGTGCTGTCGCCCGGCGTGCCGCTGACGCATCCCAAACCGCACTGGACGGTGGAACTGGCGCGCGGTTCGGGTGTCGAGATCATCGGCGACGTCGAGCTTTTCTGCCGCGAGCGGACGCTCGGCGCGCCAGCCGCCCCGTTCATCGCCATCACCGGCACCAACGGCAAGTCGACGACCACGGCGCTGACGGCGCATATATTGAAGGCTTCCGGCCGCGATACGCAGATGGGCGGCAATATCGGCCGCGCCGTGATGACACTCGATCCGCCGCAACCCGACCGGCACTATGTCGTCGAATGCTCGTCCTACCAGATCGACCTCGCACCATCGATCAATCCGACGGCCGGCATCCTGCTCAATTTGACGCCGGATCACCTCGACCGTCACGGCACCATGCAGCATTACGCTTCGATCAAGGAGCGGCTGGTTGCCGGCAGCGAGACCGCGATCGTCGGCATCGACGATTCCTGGTGTGCGCAGATTGCCGAACGGCTGGAGCGGGCGGGGCGGCACGTCATCCGCATTTCGAAGCGGCTGCCGCTGACCGACGGCTATTTCGCCGATGGCACCAATTTGATGGAAGCGGTGCATGGCCGCTACAGCCGGGTCGCCTTCCTCGAAGGCATCGGCTCGCTGCGCGGGCAGCACAATGCGCAAAACGCGCTTGCCGCGGTGGCCGCCTGCCTCAAGGTCGGGCTCGACCTCGGCGAGATCCAGTCCGGACTGGAAAGCTTTCCGGGCCTGGCGCATCGCATGGAGCAGGTCGGCCGCAAGGACCACGTGCTGTTCGTCAACGATTCCAAGGCGACCAACGCCGATGCGGCGGCACCCGCGCTGTCGAGCTTTTCACGCATCTACTGGATCGCCGGCGGCCTGCCCAAGGAAGGCGGCATCGAGCCGCTGCGCGGCTTCTTCCCGCGTATCGCCAAGGCCTATCTGATCGGCGAGGCAGCGCCGGCCTTTTCGGCGACGCTGGGCGAGGCGGTGCCGTATGAGATATCGGGCACGCTTGCAGCCGCGGTCGAGCATGCCGCGCATGATGCGGCCAAGGACGATGGCGGCGAGGCGGTGGTGCTGTTGTCGCCGGCCTGCGCCAGTTTCGACCAGTTCAAGAATTTCGAGGTCCGCGGCGAAGCCTTCAGGCAAGCTGCGAATGCTATCGAGGGCGTCAAACCCATCGGAGGGGCACGATAATGCAGAGCCGTCTCGACAAAAGCCCGGTTGCGACCTGGTGGTGGACCATCGATCGCTGGTTCCTGGCGGCGTTCCTGTCGCTGATGGGACTGGGCATAGTCTTGTCCTTCGCCGCAAGCCCCGCGGTCGCCGAACGCATCGGCCTCGATAGTTTTCACTTCGCGACCAGGCAGATCATCTTCACCGTGCCGGCGCTCGGCGTGATGCTGGCGGTGTCCTTCCTCGATTCCAGAGAGATCCGGCGCATGGCGCTGATCATGCTGTGCCTGATGCTGGTGCTGATGGTGGCGGTGCTCTACATCGGCGTCGAGGTGAAAGGCGCGCGGCGCTGGGTGTCGCTTGCCGGCCTGTCGATCCAGCCCTCGGAGTTTTTGAAACCCGCCTTTGTCATTATGTGCGCTTGGCTGTTCGCCGAACACAAGCGCCAGCCCGACATTCCGGGCAATCTCTTCGCCATGTTGCTCTTGGTGCTGGTCGTGTCGCTGCTGGTGGCGCAGCCGGACCTCGGCCAGACCATGCTGACGACCGGCACCTGGGGCATCATGTTCTTCATGGCGGGGCTGCCATGGCTGTGGATTGTCGTGCTCGGAGCGGCCGGCGTCGGTGGCGTCTTTGCCGCCTATACGGTGTTTCCGCACGTCGCCCTGCGTATCGACAAGTTCCTCACTGGCGAAGGCGACACGTTCCAGGTCGATATGGGCCGCGACGCATTGATCAATGGCGGCTGGTTCGGCGTCGGACCGGGCGAGGGCACCGTCAAGCGGGTCATCCCCGACAGCCATGCCGACTTCGTCTTTTCGGTCGCGGGCGAGGAATTCGGACTGATCATGTGTTTCTTCATCATGTCCATCTTCGCCTTCATCGTGCTGCGCGGCCTCAACACGGCGCTGAAGGAGCATGACGATTTCACCCGCTATGCGGTCGGCGGCCTCGTCACCGTGTTTGGCCTGCAGGCAGTCATCAACATGTGCGTCAACCTGCAACTGGTGCCTGCCAAGGGCATGACGCTGCCGTTCATCTCCTATGGCGGCTCTTCGCAGATTGCCATCGCCATCTCGATGGGAATGGTGCTGGCGCTGACGCGCAAGCGGCCGGAAAAGCGCAAGCAGGTTGGCTTTACCTTGCCGCAGCGCGCCATGCCGGCGGGGTGACATGGCCAGAGGTGTTATCCTTCTCTCGGCGGGCGGAACCGGCGGACATCTGTTTCCGGCCGAGGCGCTGGCGCATGAGTTGAACGCGCGTGGCTGGACGGTGCATCTGGCGACCGACGACCGTGCTGAGCGCTTTGCCGGCCACTTCCCGGCCGCCGCCATCCACCCAATCCAGTCCGCGACGCTGGGCTCGAAAAATCCTGTTGCCCTGCTTGGTGCTTTCTGGAAAATCTGGCGCGGCGTGCGCCAGGCGTCCGCCATCATCGGCAGGATCAAGCCCGATACCGTGGTCGGCTTTGGCGGATATCCGACCTTGCCGCCGCTCTACGCCGCGACGCGGCGCAAGGTACCGACGCTGATCCACGAGCAGAACGCTGTGATGGGACGCGCCAACCGGGCGCTGGCCAGCCGCGTCGATGCGATTGCCGGTGGCTTCCTGCCGCAAGACGAAAGCGCCGTCGGCGCCAAGACGGTGACGACAGGCAATCCGGTCCGCCCACAGGTGCTCGAAGCCGCAAAGACCGCCTACGCCGCCTCGGCCGGGAACGATCCCTTCCGCCTGCTGGTGTTCGGCGGCAGCCAAGGCGCGCAGTTCTTCTCCGATGCGGTGCCGGCGGCCGTCGCCTTGCTCCCCGACGCCCTGCGCAAGCGGCTGGTGATCACGCAGCAGGCTCGGGCCGATGATGTCGGGCGGGTGAAGGCGGCCTATGCAGCGCTTGGCGTCGGTGTCGAGGTCTCGCCCTTCTTCAGCGATATGGCGGCGCGCATAGCGGCCGCACAGCTGGTGATGTCGCGCTCCGGCGCGTCGACCGTCTCGGAAATCGCCGTCATCGGGCGACCGGCGCTGCTGGTGCCCTATCCCTATGCGCTCGATCACGACCAGGCCGCGAACGCAGCCGCTCTTGCGGCCGCCGGCGGTGGCGAGGTGGAGCCGCAATCCTCACTTTCGCCCGAGCGCATCGCGGCGTTGATCGGCGCCCTGATGGCCGAGCCCGAACGGCTCACGGCAATGGCTGCCGCGGCGAAGTCGGTCGGCAAACCGGATGCCGCACGGTTGCTCGCCGATCTCACAGAGGCTATTGCGTCCCGCAAAACCATTTCGGATTTTAAGAAGGGAACGCACGCATGAAGATGCCGCAGACCATAGGCCTCGTGCATTTCATCGGCATTGGCGGCATCGGCATGAGCGGCATCGCCGAAGTGCTGCACAATCTCGGCTACAAGGTGCAGGGGTCCGACCAGGCCGACAGCGCCAACGTGCAGCGGCTGCGCGACAAGGGGATCGAGTGCTTTGTCGGCCACAGGGAAGAAAACCTCGGCGATGCCGAAGTGGTGGTTGTCTCGACGGCTATCAAGAAATCCAACCCCGAACTGAAGGCGGCACGGGAGAAATTGCTGCCGATCGTGCGCCGCGCCGAAATGCTGGCCGAACTGATGCGCTTCCGCCAGGCAGTGGCGATCGGCGGCACGCACGGCAAGACGACGACGACCTCGATGGTAGCGACGCTGCTCGAAGCCGGCGGGCTCGACCCGACCGTCATCAATGGCGGCATCATCAACGCCTATGGCACCAATGCGCGCATGGGGGACGGCGAGTGGATGGTGGTCGAAGCCGACGAGAGCGACGGGACCTTCCTCAAGCTGCCGGCCGATATCGCCGTCGTCACCAATATAGATCCCGAACATCTCGATCACTACGGCAGTTTCGAGAAGGTGCGCGAAGCCTTCCGCCAGTTCGTCGAGAACGTGCCGTTCTACGGCTTCGGCGTCATGTGCACCGACCACCCGGAGGTGCAGGCGCTGGTCGGCCGAATCGAGGATCGCCGCGTCATCACCTATGGCGAGAACGCGCAGGCCGACGTGCGCTTCACCAACCATCGCATGGCCGGCGCGACCTCGGAATTCGACGTGGTGATCCGCGACCGCAAGGGACGCGGCCAGACGACGATATCGGATCTGCGCCTGCCGATGCCCGGCCGCCACAACGTTTCCAATGCGACGGCGGCGATCGCGGTGGCGCATGAGCTCGGCCTGTCGGCCGAGGCGATCAAGAAAGGCCTGTCGTCCTTCGCCGGCGTCAAGCGTCGCTTCACCCAAACCGGCTCCTGGAATGGCGTCGAAGTGTTCGACGATTACGGCCACCATCCGGTCGAGATCGCTGCGGTGCTGAAAGCCGCGCGCAGCGCCACCAAGGGCCGCGTCATCGCCATTGCCCAGCCGCACCGTTTTACCCGGCTACATGATCTGTTCAATGAGTTCTCCGCCTGCTTCAACGACGCCGACACGGTGATGGTGGCGCCGGTCTACGCCGCCGGCGAGGAGCCGATCGAAGGCGTGACCTCGGATGCGCTGGTGTCGCGCATCCGCGCCGGGGGCCATCGCGACGCGCGCTACATCGAGGGTCCGGAAGCAATAGCGCCTGTTGTCCGTGATCTGGCCAGGCCCGGCGACTTCGTCGTCTTCCTCGGCGCCGGCAACATCACGCAATGGGCCTATGCGCTGCCCAAGGAGCTGGCCGTCTCATGATGCAGGGCCAGGCGCTGATCGACAGACTTGGCGGCCGGCTTGCCGGCCTGCGCGGCCGCATCACGCCGAATGCCGAGATGGACAAGATCACCTGGTTCCGCGCCGGAGGACTGGCCGAGGCGCTCTTTCAGCCAGCGGACGAGGCGGATCTCGCTGCTTTCCTGAAAGCGGTTCCCGAAGAGATACCGCTGACCATAGTCGGCGTCGGCTCGAACTTGCTTGTGCGCGATGGGGGTATTCCGGGTTTCGTCATAAGGCTGTCGGCCAAGGGGTTCGGTGAAACCGAAATTGTTTCGCCGATATCGATCAAAGCTGGCGCGGCCACGCCCGACAAGCGCATCGCCGCGGCGGCGCTGGAAGCCGGCATCGGCGGCTTCCATTTCTACCACGGCATACCGGGCGCCATCGGCGGGGCGCTGAGGATGAACGCCGGCGCCAATGGCGTCGAGACGCGCGAGCGCGTCGTCGAGGTGCGTGCGCTCGACCGCAAAGGCAACGTCCAGACGCTGAGCAATGCCGATATGGGCTATGCCTACCGGCACTCGTCGGCACCGTCCGGGCTGATCTTCACCTCGGCGATTTTCGAGGGCTTTGCCGAGGACAAGGCAGTGATCAAGGCGGCGATGGACGCGGTGCAGAACCATCGCGAGACGGTGCAGCCGATCCGCGAGAAGACCGGTGGCTCGACCTTCAAGAATCCTGAAGGCACCTCAGCCTGGAAAGAGATCGACAAGGCAGGGTGCCGCGGCCTGCTGATCGGCGGCGCGCAGATGTCGCCCATGCACTGCAATTTCATGATCAACACCGGGACAGCGACCGGCTACGAACTCGAATATCTCGGCGAAACAGTGCGCACGCGGGTGCTCGAACATTCCGGCATCCGACTGCACTGGGAGATCAAGCGCATCGGGGACTTCCGCCCCGGACACGCCGTGCAGGAGTTTCTTGGGCAGCTGCTCTAGCCATCGTTGAAGTTCATGTGATGCATGAACTTCAACGGGTCAGGAATGACCGCGCGACCGTTGCTCCAAAGACTCAACAGCACGGTTTTCGCCTCCATTTTCTCAGAAAGTGAATCTCTCGGAATCATAAGCACTTGCCAGTGAATCAACTCTCTGATTCTCTGCTCCAAAGCGTTTCCTGATTTGAGTCGTTCGACGCGTTTCCCGCGTTTTCCGTCTGGGGGGGCAACCTGCCGGGAGACTCGGACTCAATGTTGCGGAAATCTTGGTTTTTGATCCGCCGTGAGAGGGGATGACGGGGAATGAAAAACAAGCATGTGGCCGTCCTGCTGGGTGGTTTCTCGTCCGAGCGGCCCGTGTCCCTGTCTTCGGGGAAGGCCTGTGCCGATGTGCTTGAGACGGAAGGCTATCAAGTCACGCGCGTCGACGTTGGGCGCGACGTCGGCTCCGTGCTTGCCGATCTCAGGCCCGATGTCGCCTTCAATGCGCTGCATGGTCCTTTTGGCGAGGACGGCACCATTCAGGGCATTCTCGAATATCTCGGCATTCCCTACACCCATTCCGGCGTGCTCGCCTCGGCGCTTGCGATGAACAAGGAGCAGTCGAAGAAAGTCGTGAAATTGGCCGGCGTTCCCGTCGCCGAATCGAAGGTCGCCAATCGCTTCGCCATTCAGAACAACCATCCGATGAAGCCGCCTTATGTGGTGAAGCCGGTCAATGAGGGGTCAAGCTTCGGCGTCGTGATCGTGCATGAGGGGCAGTCGCATCCGCCGCAGGTCATCGGCTCGTCCGAGTGGAAATATGGCGATGCCGTCATGGTCGAGCGCTACATCCATGGGCGCGAGCTGACCTGTGCCGTCATGGGCGACGTGGCGCTTGGCGTCTGCGAAATCATCCCGACGGGCCATTCGTTCTATGATTACGATTCAAAATATGTCGCGGGCGGATCAAAACACGAATGCCCCGCAAAAGTTTCACCGAATATTTACCAAAAAATACAGACACTGGCGCTCAAGGCTCACCAAGCTGTCGGCTGTCGGGGCGTTTCCCGGTCGGACTTCCGTTATGACGATCGTCATTCCGAAAATGGCGAGGTTGTATGGCTCGAGGTCAATACTCAGCCGGGCATGACGCCGACGTCTCTGGTGCCTGAAATCGCCGCCCAGGCAGGGCATTCGTTCGGCGATCTGTTGAGTTGGATGGTGGAGGACGCTTCGTGTCTGCGTTGAAGTGGGGGCAGGGCAAGGGGAAGGGCGCGGCCGGGCCGGCGCTGTTCAGCCTGCCATTGTCGTTCGACCATTTCGTGCTGCCGCGCGTGCTTCGCCGCCCGGTGCGTATCCTGGCGCGTCTGGGCGAGGGCGAATTCCAGGCGCCGCGCTTCTCCGCCGCGATCATGTCGGCAGTGCTCATTGCTTCGAGCGGCGCCTATGGCGCCTATCTCGGCGGTCATGCCGACGGCATCGTCCAGAGCATCACCGCCCGGACCGGCTTTGCCGTCGACCAGGTCAAGGTGGTCGGCAATCGCCAGACGTCCGAGATCGATATTCTCGACAGGCTCGAGCTCGACGGCTGGACGTCGCTGATCGGCTTCGATGCCGAGGCGGCGCGGGAACGCATCGCCACCTTGCCCTGGATCGAGGTCGCCGCGGTGCGCAAGGTCTATCCGCACACGTTGGAGGTGCGCGTCGAGGAGCGTCAGGCGTTCGCGCTTTGGCAGCAGGGCAGCGATCTCTCCGTTATCGAAAAAGACGGTGCCGTTATCGCACCGTTCTCGGGTGGCAAGCAGGTGCTGCTGCCATTGCTGATCGGAGCCGGCGCGCCGGCCAAGGCGCCGGAATTCCTGGCGAAGATCGAAAAATACCCGGATCTCGCGACCCGCATCAGGGGCTATGTCCGTGTCGGCGATCGGCGCTGGGACCTGAAGCTCGACAACGGCATCACTGTCAAGCTTCCCGAGGATGGCGAGGATCAGGCACTCGCCGAACTCGTCGGCATGGACCATGACAAGGGGCTGTTGTCGCGCGACATCGCAGCCGTCGACATGCGGCTGTCCGACCGGCTGGTCGTGCAACTGACGCCGGAGGCGGTGACCCAGCGCGAAGCCGCGCTCAACGAGAAACCAAAGGCGCTGAAGCGCAAGCCGGAGACGAAGATATGAGCTGGCTTGGCGGTTCAAGCGATGCCTCGTCGCGCCGCTCCGGCACCTTGACGGTACTGGATGTCGGTTCGAACAAGGTCTGCTGCATGGTGGCGAAGCTGAAGCCATGCGATGACGGCAAGCTGCTGCGCGGACGCTCGCACCGCATCCAGGTGATCGGCATCGGACACCAGAAGTCGCAGGGCGTCAAATCGGGCGTCGTCATTGATCTCGACCGTGCCGAACACGCCATTCGTCTCTCCGTCGACGCCGCCGAGCGCATGGCCGGGCTGACGGTCGATTCGCTGATCGTGAACATGACCGCCGGCCGGCTGAAGAGCGAAGCTTTCTCGGCAACCATCAATCTCGGCGGCCATGAGGCCGACGAGGCCGACATCAAGCGGGTGCTCGGTGCCGGCGCCAAGCAGGCGCTGAAGACCGAGCGCGAGGTGGTCCATTCGCTCCCCGTCGGCTTCTCGCTCGACGCTGAGCGCGGCGTGCGCGATCCGCGCGGCATGGTCGGCGACACGCTTGGCGTCGACATGCATGTGCTGACCGGCGACGCCGCTCCGATGCGCAACCTGGAGCTCTCCATCAACCGCTCGCATCTTTCGGTCGAGCGCATGGTGGCGACGCCCTATGCCAGCGGGCTGGCGGCATTGGTCGACGACGAGCTGGAACTGGGCGCCGCCTGCATCGATATGGGCGGCGGCACGACGACGATCTCGGTGTTTTCGGAAGGCAAGTTCGTCCATGGCGACGCCATCGCCATCGGCGGCAACCACGTCACGCTGGACATGGCCAAGGGACTGTCCACCTCGCTCGATGCCGCCGAACGGCTGAAGGTGATGCACGGTTCGGCGTTGCCCGGCAGCGCCGATGACCGCGACCTGGTCTCGATCCAGCCGATCGGCGACGAGGGCGAAGTGCCGCTCCAGATTCCGCGCTCCGTCATGACGCGTATCGTGCGCGCCCGCATCGACGAGACGCTCGAGCTTTTGCGCGACCGGCTGAACAAGTCCGGCTACGGCAATGCGGTGGGCAAGCGCGTGGTGCTGACCGGCGGCGCCAGCCAGCTTGCCGGCCTGCCGGAAGCGGCGCGCCGCATCCTGGGGCGCAATGTGCGCATCGGCCGCCCGCTTGGCGTGGCGGGCCTGCCCGAAGCGGCGAAGGGGCCGGCCTTCTCGGCGGCCGTCGGCTTGTTGATCTATCCGCAGATGGCGAGCTTCGAGAGCCATCCGGCGAAAGGAATTTCCGGTCTCAGGATGACCGGAACGGGCGGAAAACTGCATCGCATGAGTCAGTGGTTGAGAGACAGTTTCTAATTGACGGGGACAGCCCCATAAGTGGCCGCGGCGGCGAAGCGGCAGGAAAGGCAAAGGACGGAGACAATGACCATCAATCTGCAAAAGCCGGACATCACCGAGCTTAAGCCACGCATCACCGTGTTCGGCGTCGGCGGCGGCGGCGGCAACGCCGTCAACAACATGATCACCGCCGGTCTGCGCGGCGTCGAGTTCGTTGTCGCCAACACCGACGCGCAGGCGCTGACCATGTCGAAAGCCGACCGGCTGATCCAGCTCGGCGCGCATGTCACCGAGGGGCTGGGCGCCGGATCCCAGCCGGAAGTCGGCCGCGCGGCAGCGGAAGAATGCATCGACGAGATCATCGATCACCTGTCCAACACCCATATGTGCTTCGTCACCGCGGGCATGGGCGGCGGCACGGGCACGGGAGCGGCGCCGGTCGTGGCGCGCGCCGCCCGCGAGAAGGGCATCCTCACTGTCGGCGTCGTCACCAAGCCGTTCCATTTCGAAGGCCAGCGCCGCATGAAGACGGCGGATTTCGGCATCGAGGAGCTGCAGAAATGCGTCGACACGCTGATCGTCATCCCTAACCAGAACCTGTTCCGGCTGGCCAATGACAAGACCACCTTCGCCGACGCGTTCGCCATGGCTGACCAGGTGCTCTATTCGGGTGTAGCCTGCATCACCGACCTGATGGTCAAGGAAGGCCTGATCAATCTCGACTTCGCCGACGTTCGTTCGGTGATGCGCGAGATGGGCAAGGCGATGATGGGCACCGGCGAGGCATCGGGCGAGGGCCGCGCGATGGCGGCCGCGGAAGCCGCGATCGCCAACCCGCTGCTCGACGAGACCTCGATGAAGGGCGCCAAGGGCCTGCTGATCTCGATCACCGGCGGCCGCGACCTGACCCTGTTCGAAGTCGACGAAGCGGCGACCCGCATCCGCGAGGAGGTCGACCAGGACGCCAACATCATCCTGGGCGCCACTTTCGACGAGGAGCTCGAAGGTGTCATCCGCGTCTCGGTTGTCGCCACCGGCATCGACAAGTCGGCGGCCGAAATCGCCGCCGCTCCGATCTCGATCCGCACCGCGCCGCAGAAGCCGGCCGCCCGACCGGCCGTTGCCGCGGCGGAAAGCCGCCCCGCGCCGGTCCAGCAGGCTGCGTACGAGCCGCGCGCCGCCGATCCGGTCGCGGAAGCGATCCAACTGGCCGAAGCAAACGCCGCGGCGATGGCGCAAGCCCGTCCGGCGCCGGTTGCCCATGCGGATGATTTCCGTCCGCAGAGCAAGATCTTCCAGGCTCCGCCGGCGCAGCCGCAACCGATGGTGCAGCCCGTGGTCCAGCAGATCCAGCCGGCGCCTCAGCCGCGCGAGATCCTGCGCGAAGTCCAGCAGCCGGTCGCGATGGCTCCCCAGCGCATGCCGCGCGTCGAGGACTTTCCGCCTGTCGTGAAGGCCGAGGTCGACGCCAAGAGCCGCCCGGCCGACCATGAGAACAGCGGACCGATGGGGCTCTTGAAGCGTCTGACCAACGGCCTGACGCGCCGCGAGGAAGAGCCTGCACGCCTGCAGCCGGCGCAGCCGCGCGAGCCCAAGCTGCGTCAGGCCGCACCGGAAGTGCGCCGTCTGGCAAGCCAGGACGCGCAGCTCTACGCGCCTCGTCGCGGCCAGCTCGACGACCAAGGCCGCCTGACGCCGCAGGCCAGGGCGACTCAGGAGGACGACCAGCTGGAAATTCCGGCGTTCCTGCGTCGCCAAGCCAACTGAGCGGTTAACGGGCTGTAACAATTGTTAACAGGCAAGCAAGGAATTGCTTGCCTGTTAACGTTTAAAAGAATGCAAATTCAAGCACTTAAGAGGCTATCCATATGTCGGTTGCGGTTACAGAGAGTAAGAAACCGTGATTTGGACTATCCCTGATGGGACATTATCTTCGCTGCCTACCGTCGTCGGTTTGCCGGGATTTCGGGGGAAGTGACCTGGCCTGCCGATTTTTACAAGAGAGCCGCGCCCTCGGGCTGGAGAAGCGGACCTAGGCATTTCGGGCTTATGGGGATTGTCTTGCACGACTATCAGACGACAGTGAAGGCGCGCGCGTCGCTTACGGGCACCGGCGTTCACAGCGGCAAGGAAGTTTCCATCAGCTTTCTCCCGGCGGATGCCGACACCGGCATTGTTTTCCAGCTTTTTAGTGAGAACGGGCAAGGTCGCGAGTTCCGCGCCCTGTTTTCCGAGATCGGCGCAACCGACCTGTGCACCATGCTCGGTGATCCCTCTGGCGAGCACATCGCCACGGTCGAGCACATCATGGCGGCGCTGTTCGGGCTCGGCATCGACAATGTCATCATCGAGATCGACGGCCATGAGGTCCCTATCCTCGACGGCAGCGCCATGGCGTTCGTCGAGGCCATAGACCAGGCCGGCATCGAAACGCTGTCGGTCAAGCGGCGCTACATCCGGATCGTCAAGCCGGTCCGCATCGAGAACGGCGCCTCCTGGGCTGAGTTCAGGCCCTATGACGGCACTCGCTTCGAGGTCGAGATCGATTTCGAAAGCCCGGCGATCGGCCGGCAGCTGTTCGCGTCCGACATCAATGCGGACATTTTCCGCCGCGACATCGCGCGCGCCCGCACCTTCGGCTTCATGAAGGACGTCGAGCGGCTGTGGGCCGCCGGCTATGCGCTGGGATCCTCGCTTGAGAATTCGCTGGTCATCGGTGACGACAACCGCGTCATCAACATGGGCGGCTTGCGCTACCCCAACGAGTTCGTACGCCATAAGACGCTGGACGCCATGGGCGACCTGGCACTGGCTGGGGCCCGCTTCATCGGCTGCTTCCGCTCCTATCGTGGCGGCCATAGGCTGAATGCGGCCGCCTTGCGGCGCGTGCTGTCGGACCGTACCGCATTCGAGATCGTCGAAACGACCCGCCGCGAGCGCGGCCGTGCGGCCGAGATGAGCGCCGTCAACGCGCCTCTCTATGCGCCCTGGATGATCTGAGTCACCGCCACTTTCCGGATGCCATCGCAGCTCACTAGTGTTGCATGAATGCATCATTTGCCGGCGAAATCGCAGGGATGCTCCGGCGCGGCCCGGCCGCCACAAAAATGTTCGATTGCCTAGACATAGCGTTGCCGGGCAAGGCGGTTATGGTTTATGGCTGCTGCCGTCGACAGTGCATGTCGCCTGGAAGTGGGCACCAGTTTTGGGGAAACGATATGCAACAGGCACTGAAATAACGCCGAAAGGGCGCAATCCAATCATGTTCTTCAAGCGAGTCGGTCAATTGAAAGCGCCGCAGCGGTCCGTTTTCCTGGCGCTTTCGGTGGTTGTTCCATCGCTCTTCCTGTCTGCTTGCATGTCGTCGGAAAAAGATATCGACCTGTCGACCTATGTCGATCAGACCGAGCCGGCCGACGTTCTCTACAACCAAGGGCTCGCCAATCTGAATGCCGGACGCCTCGACGAGGCGAGCAAGAAGTTCGACGCGGTCGACCGCCAGCATCCTTATTCGGAGTGGGCCCGCAAATCGATGGTGATGGGCGCGTTCGCCGACTATCGCAAGGGCAGCTACGACGAAGCGATCTCGTCGGCCAAGCGTTATCTGACGCTGTATCCGTCAACGGATGACGCGGCTTATGCGCAGTACATCATCGGCCTTAGCTACTACCGCCAGATCAAGGACGTGACGCAGGATCAGAAGGAAGCGCGCCAGACCGTGCAGACCATGCAGGATCTCGTGACGCGCTGGCCTAATTCAGAATATGTCGATGACGCCAAGGAAAAGATCCGCTTCGCCAACGACCAACTCGCCGGCAAGGAGATGCAGATCGGCCGCTATTATCTCGAACGCCGCGAATACATCGCCGCGGTCAAGCGCTTTCGCAATGTGGTCGAGAATTATTCCAACACCCGGCATGTCGAGGAGGCGCTGGCGCGCCTGACCGAGAGCTATTATGCGATGGGCCTGACTTCGGAGGCGCAGACCGCTGCCGCCGTTCTCGGCACCAATTATCCCGACAGCCCATGGTACAAGGATTCCTACAAGCTCCTGCAGAGCAACGGGCTTGCGCCGCGCGAGAATGCCGGCTCGTGGATATCCAAGGCCGGGAAACTGATCACCGGCGCCTGATGCAGGCGTAACGATGCTTTCCAGGCTGTCGATCCGCGATATCGTCCTGATCGAGAAGCTGGATATCGACTTCCAGCCCGGTCTCTCGGTGCTGACGGGCGAGACCGGCGCCGGAAAATCCATCCTGCTCGACGCTCTGTCCTTGGCGCTTGGGGCTCGCGGTGACGCTTCCCTGGTGCGCCACGGCGCGGCACAGGGCCAGGTGATTGCCGTGTTCGACGTGCCGCGCAACCATCCGGTGCGCGCGTTGCTTGCCGAGAATGCCATCGAGGACGACGGCGACATCATCCTGCGCCGCTTGCAGACTGTGGACGGCCGCACCCGCGTCTTCGTCAACGATCAGCCGTCCAGCGTGACGCTGATGCGCGACGTCGGCCGCGCGCTGGTCGAGATCCACGGCCAGCATGACGAACGCGCCCTTGTCGATCCCGGCGCGCATCGCGACGTGCTCGACGCCTTCGGCGGCCATCTCGGCGCCGTCCGGTCGACGGCCGAGGCCTGGCGGCACTGGCGCGCCTGCGAGCAGGAGCTCTCGCGCCATCGTGCCAAGGTGGCGGCGGCGGCGCGCGAAGCGGACTACCTGCGCGCAGCGGTCACGGAGCTGACCAAGCTCGATCCGCAGCCGGGTGAGGAGACTGAGCTTGCCGACTTGCGCGCCCACATGATGCGGGCCGAGAAGATCGCCTCCGAAATCCACGACGCGCAGGACGTGCTTTCGGGTCCATCCTCGCCCTTGCCGCAACTGGCCAGCCTGCTCAGGCGGTTGCAGCGCAAGGCCGGCGAGGCCCCCGGGCTGCTCGACGAAGTGGTCAAGTCGCTGGATGAGGCGATGCTGTCGCTCGACGCGGCGCAGTCGGGTGTCGAGGCGGCTTTGCGCGCCACCGAATATGATCCACAGCGGCTGGAAAAGGCGGAAGAGCGGTTGTTTTCGCTGCGCGCGGCATCGCGCAAGCACAGCGTTGCCGTCGATGATTTGGCGCAATTGCGCGACACGATGGTTGCCGATCTTGCCGATCTCGATGCCGGCGAGGAGCGCCTTCATGGGCTGGAAAAGCAGGCGGCCGCAGCGCGCGAAGCCTATGATATCGCCGCCGCGCAGTTGTCCTCGCTTCGCCATGCCGCGGCGGTCGGGCTGACCAAGGCGGTGATGGCCGAACTGCCGGCGCTGAAGCTCGAACGCGCCGCCTTCATCGTCGAGATGAAGAGCGAGGCCGAGAGCCGCATGGAAGAGGGCATCGACCAGATCGAGTTCTGGGTGCGCACCAATCCCGGCACCCGGCCCGGGCCGATGATGAAGGTTGCTTCCGGCGGCGAGCTTTCGCGCTTCCTGCTGGCGCTGAAGGTGGCGCTGGCCGACCGGGGCTCGGCGCCAACGCTGGTCTTCGATGAAATCGACACAGGGGTGGGCGGCGCCGTCGCGGATGCCATCGGCCAGCGGCTGGCAAGATTGTCCAGGCGCGTGCAGGTGCTCTCGGTCACCCATGCGCCGCAGGTGGCGGCCCGCGCGGCGACGCACTTCCTGATCTCCAAATCCGGCAGCACCGACAAGGTCGCGACCGGCATCGCCGAAATGGACCGGGCGGCGCGCCAGGAAGAGATCGCGCGCATGCTGGCCGGCGCCACCATCACCGACGAAGCGCGCGCGGCCGCCGAGAGATTGCTGCGGGAGAATACGGCGGCTGCCTGAAAGCTCGGTTCCCGTGAAGGCGAGTCAGGATATGGCTGCATCCTGCTGTTCAGGAATGATTTTTTCGCAGGCCGGCTCCCTCCTGCCAAATCCTGATTTATAGTGGCGCCCAACCAAAGTGCGCCGCGCCTTGGTTATTGTTTTGCGCATGTCGTTGCCCCAAAATCGCACCATATTTGGGCGGCGTGCATTGGTCAGGGAAGCCGTGCGATGTCTGAAAGACCAGTCGATTCACTCAGTGAGAGCGAAGCCGAAGCGGAGCTGAAGCGCCTGGCGCAGGAGATCGCGGAGCACGACCGCCGCTACCATACCGAGGACGCGCCTGTTATCACCGACGCCGCCTATGATGCGCTGACCCGGCGCAACTTCGCCATCGAGCAGCGCTTTCCCGCCCTGGTGCGCGAGGATTCGCCATCGCGCAGGGTCGGTGCCGCGCCGGCGGAAGGCTTTGCCAAGGTGCGCCATGCCGTGCCCATGCTCAGCCTCGCCAAGGCCTATACCGACGAGGACGTCGCCGATTTCATCGAACGCGGCCGGCGCTTCTTCGACCGCGACAAGGATCTCGACATCGCCTTCACGGCCGAACCGAAGATCGACGGCCTGTCGGCCTCGCTACGTTACGAGAACGGCGTGTTCGTGCAGGGCGCAACGCGCGGCGATGGCGCTGTCGGCGAAGACATCACCGCCAATCTGAGGACCATCGCCGATATTCCCGGCAGGCTGAAAGGCTCGGGCTGGCCCGAAATCATCGAGATACGCGGCGAGGTCTACATGACCTATGCCGAATTCGAGGCGCTGAAGCAGCGCTCAGCGGCCGCCGGCGGCCAGGACTATGTCAATCCGCGCAATACGGCGGCTGGGTCGCTGCGCCAGAAGGATCCATCGGTCACCGCCAGCCGGAACCTCAAATTCTTTGCCTATGCCTGGGGCTACACGACAGCCGACCCCGCTCCGACACAATACGATTCGGTGCAGAAATTCGCGGAATGGGGCTTCAAAGTCAGCCCGCTGATGGTGCGGGCGAGGTCGGTCGGCGAACTGATCGCGCATTATCACCGCATCGAGGAACAGCGTTCTTCCTTGGGCTACGACATCGACGGCGTCGTCTACAAGGTCGACCAGCTGGAGTTGCAGCGCCGGTGGGGCTTTGTCACCGGCGAACCGCGCTGGGCCATCGCGCACAAATTTCCGGCCGAACAAGCGATGACGACCGTGCAGAAGATCGACATCCAGGTCGGGCGCACCGGCACGCTGGCGCCGGTGGCGAGGCTTGCGCCAGTGACAGTCGGGGGCGTCGTGGTCGAGAACGTCACGCTGCACAACGAAGACTATATCAAGGGTTTCGACAGCAACGGCCAGCCGATCCGCGACGGCATCGACGTGCGCATCGGCGACACCGTGGTGATCCAGCGGGCAGGGGATGTCATCCCGCAGATCGTCAGTGTCGTCGTCGACAAGCGTCCGCCGGATGCCGTGCCTTACGAATTCCCACATACTTGCCCGATCTGCGGCTCGCCGGCGACGCGCGAAATCAACGAGAAGACCGGCAAGGAGGATTCCCGCAGGCGTTGCACGGGCGAACTGATCTGCCCCGCGCAAGCCGTGGAAGGGCTGCGCCACTTCGTGTCGCGCGGGGCCATGGATATCGAGGGACTAGGCGCGGAAAACATCGACCTGTTCTTCAATGCGGGCCTGGTCAAGACGGCCGCCGACATCTTCACGCTCAGGGATCGGCGTCCCGCCGTCACCAAGGCGCTGGCCGAGCGGCGCGAGGAGCAGGCGAGGCAGCGCGAGGCGGCGTCGGGCAAGACGCGCAAGAATGTGCGCAGCGTCGAGGACCGCAACTATGAAGGGTTGGACAAGCTCTTTGCGGCGATCGATTCGCGCCGCGAACCCGAGCTCGACCGCTTCATCTTTGCGCTTGGGATCCGCCATATCGGCGAAACGACGGCGGCCGTGCTTGCCCGGACGTTTTCGACAATCGAGGAACTGATCCGCGTCGGCAAGGAGACCGCGGCGGCTGACGATCCGCATAGTGTCTTCCCGTCAATCAACGGCATCGGCGATACGGTGATCAACGCGCTGGCCGATTTCTTCGGCAATGAGCGCAATGACGACGTGCTTGAGGCGTTGCTTAAACAGGTCAGGCCGAAGCCGTATGTCGTCACCGTCTCGGCCGACAGCGTGGTCGCGGGCAAGACCGTCGTGTTCACGGGCTCGCTGGAAAAGATGACGCGTTCCGAAGCCAAGGCGATGGCCGAACGGCTGGGCGCCAAGGTGGCGGGCTCGGTTTCGGCCAAGACCGATCTGGTGGTGGCGGGGCCCGGCGCGGGCTCGAAACTCAAGCTTGCCAGTGAACTCGGCATCGAGGTCATAGACGAGGACGCGTGGCTGCAGCGGATCGGCAAGGCATGATGTCAGGCGAATTCAAGGGGTTCGGCCAGAAGGCTATTCCGTTCCTGAAGGCGCTTGATTTCCACCAGAGCCGCGAGTGGTTCGTAGAGAATCGTGACCTGTTCGAACAGGAATTGCGCGATCCGCTGGGCGATCTGGTGGAGACGCTCACACGCCGTTTCGGCGAGGCCGGGCTCGGCCTCAAGGGCGACCGCAAGAAATCACTGTTCCGGATCAACCGGGACGTGCGCTTCGCCAAGGACAAGCGGCCTTACAACCGGCATCTGTCGGCGATCCTGTCGCCCGACGGCACCAAGATGGAGCAGGGCGTGTTCTATGTCCATGTCGGGCTGGAACGCTGCTTCGCCGACATTGCCTGGTGGCAGCCCGCCCCGGAACTGTTGCTCGCCATGCGCAAGGCCATCGCGGCAAGGCCCGACAGGTTCCGCGCCCTGGTGGCCGCCTTGAAGAAGAATGGTCTTGAGTTCGAGACGGAGGGCCGCATGAAGCGCACGCCGCGGGGCTTCGAGCATGTCGGTGATTCCGATCTGGCCGAGGCCATCCGCAACCGTCATTTCTACGTCCAGCATGTCATCGATCCGGCGGGGATCCACACGGTGGCGCTGGTCGACGAGCTGGTCGATTTCACCATGTGCGCCAAGCCGCTGCTCGACTGGGGCAGGGCCATAGAGGGCAAGGTGGCGCAGGGCTAGGATTGGTCCTGGCAATCATTTCCGCTGATTGTTGGGCTCAACCGAATTCGTGTGACAAGGCGGACCACGCTACCTAGATCAGGCCATTCTCCTGGGAGTTATCCATGGTGTCGGACGCAATCTCCGGGCACGGCGCAAAGAGCGATTTCTGGCAAGGCGTGCGGCTTTCCATGCCCGTCGTTGTGGCGTCGGCGCCGTTCGCGGTGCTGTTCGGGGCGCTGGCCGTCGACAATGGCTTCTCGGTGTTCGAAGCCTTCCTGATGAGTGCGCTGATCTTCGGCGGCGCCAGCCAGATGGTCGGCATCGAGCTGTTCGGCCAGCATGTCGCGCCGTGGCTGATCGTGCTGTCGATCTTCGCCGTCAATTTTCGCCATGTGCTCTATTCCGCCGGTATCGGCCGGCGCATAGCGCACTGGCCCGTGGTCAGCCAAGCGCTCGGCTTCTTCATCCTCACCGATCCGCAATTCGCCGTCGCCGAGGCGAGGGCGCAGTCCGGCGAGACGGTCGGCTTCGCCTGGTATCTCGGGCTCGGCCTGCCAGTCTATGTATTCTGGGTGATCGAAAGCGCGCTCGGCGCGGTGTTCGGCAAGCTTATCCCCGACACGCATGCGCTGGGCATCGATTTCCTGCTGCCGATCTATTTCCTTGGCCTGGTGATGGGCTTCCGCAAGCGGCCGTTGTGGCTGCCGGTGGTCGTCGCCAGTGCTTGCGCCTCGATCGTCGCCTACAAGACGGTAGGTTCACCCTGGCACGTCTCGATCGGCGCCATCGCTGGCGTGCTGCTGGCCGTCATCCTGCCGCCCCACCACTCAGGCGTGAAGGCACGGCCATGAGCACGACGTTCTGGATCATCATCGCCGGCTCAATCGCCACATATCTTACGCGGATCGGCGGGCATCTGGTCATCTCGCGCTTCGACAACATCCATCCGCGCGTCGAGGCCGGCCTGAACGCGGTGCCGGCGGCGGTGCTGACGACATTGGTGGCGCCGGAACTGTTGAATGCCGGACCGGCGGAATGGGCGGCATTGGTTGTCACCGCTGTGGTTTCGCTGCGCGGCGGGCTGATGGCTATGTTTTTGGCTGGTGCGGCGATGCTGATCCTCGCGCGGCAGTTCGTGGGATAGAGTTCCGGGCGCGATCGTTCGAACGCTGGCGCCACCTTAGACGCACTCAAATCTTAGCGTCATGCGGTAAGGGCGCCGTTGCCTTTTCCAGCCAGGCCAGCGTCTCGCCGTCGAGCATCGGGCCGATCTCGGCCAGCACGCGGGCGTGGTAGGTGTCGAGCCAATGCAGCTCGTCGCGGGTCAACAAATCCGAGCGCACCAGCCTGACATCGATCGGCGCCAGGGTCAGCGTCTCGAAACCGTGCATGGCGATGTCGCCGCCGTCGATCTGCTCGGCCGGCGTCACCAGGATGAGGTTCTCGATGCGGATGCCGTAAGAACCTTCCTTGTAATAGCCCGGCTCGTTGGACAGCATCATGCCTTCGAGCAGCTTTTCGGTGCCCGTGCGGGCGATGCGTTGCGGGCCTTCGTGCACGGCCAGATAAGAGCCGACGCCATGGCCGGTGCCGTGGGCGAAGTCGCAGCCGTGCTTCCACAGCGCCATGCGGGCGACGGCGTCGATTTCCGAGCCGCGCGTGCCGGCGGGGAAACGCAGCGTGGAAATGCCGATCATGCCTTTCAGCACGAGCGTGAAGCGTTCGCGCATTTCCTCGGTCGGCTGGCCGATCGGCACGGTGCGGGTGATGTCGGTGGTGCCGTCCTGATATTGGGCGCCGGAATCGAGCAGGAACAGCTCGCCGGCCTGGAGCTTGCGGCTGGTGGCGCGTGAGACGCGGTAGTGCATGATGGCGCCATTCGGGCCGGCGCCCGAAATGGTGTCGAAGGAGACGTCGCGCAGCGGCATTTGCGTTTCCTCGCCGGTCTGCCGGCGCGTCTCTTCCAGCCGGGTGACGACCGCGATCTCGTCGAGAGAGCCGGGCTTCTGGCGGTCGAGCCAGCACAAAAGCTTCGCCACCGCCGCGCCATCGCGCCGATGCGCGGCGCGCGAGCCGTTGATCTCGGCCTGGTTCTTGGTGGCGCGCGGGATGCGGGCCGGGTCGGGAACGGCAATCACCTCGCCGCCATTGTCCTCGACCAGCATGCGCAGCCTGTCGGCGGCCAAAACGGGGTCTAGCGCGATTTTCGCGCCGCTCTTGGCCAGCGCCACGACCGCTGCCTCGAATTCACCGGGCTCATGGGGCTCGGCAAGCTGGGTGAGATACGCCGCAACCTGGCGCGAGAATTTTCGGCTGTCCATGAATAGCCGGTGCCGTCCGTCGGCAGCGAGGACAGCGAAGCCGAGCGCCAGCGGCGTGTGCGGTACGTCGCCGCCACGGATGTTGAAGGCCCAGGCAATCGAGGAGGGATCCGTCAGCACCGCATGGGTGGCGCCCTCCTTGCCGATCGCCGCCGCCAGCCGCGCCAGCTTGTCCTTGGCGAGCTCGCCGGCAAAACCGATGGGATGGAGTTCGACAGGAGCGACCGGTGCATCCGGCTGATCCTTCCAGATTATGTCGATCGGGTTCGCCTCGAGCGGCACCAGCACGGCGCCGGTCTTTTCGGCCGAGGCCCGCAGCGCCTTGACCTCGCCGATCGTGTGCAGCCAGGGGTCGAAGCCGAGCCGCGCGCCCTTGCCGAGGTTATCCTTGAGCCAATTTGCAGGCGGATTGTCGACCAGGCTCTCGATCGAGAAGATACCGAGATCAACCTCGCCGCGCACCTGCAGCGTGTAGCGTCCGTCGACGAAGATGAAGGCGCGGTCGCGCAGGATGATGGCAACGCCGGCGGAGCCGCTGAAGCCGGTCAGCCATTTTAGCCGCGCCGAGCGGTCGGCGACATATTCGCCCTGATGCTCGTCGGCGCGGGGAACGACAAATCCATCCAGGCCGTTTTCCGCCAGCCATTGGCGCAGCAGCGCCACGCGCGGTCTGCCGACGGCCGGATTGCCAGCGGAATCAAAGGTCTGGAACATGGTGGCGTCTCCCTCGGATAGTGCCCGACCGTAGCGCATGGAGCTGGAAACCGGAATCGATTTCAGCAGGGCCAGACGGGGCTGCGTCACCGTTTGAGATGGATCGTCACCCAGCCTTCGCGGTGCAGCGTTCTGACATGGCGAAAGCTCTGGCCGACATAGGCGGAGATCACCGCGTCGCGCTGCCGGTCGAGGATGCCTGACAGCACCAGCGAGCCGCCGAGGCTGATGTGTCGCGCCATTTCCGGCGCAAGCCGCATCAGCGGCCGCGCCAATATGTTGGCGACGATCAGGTCGAAAGGCGCACGCCTGGCAAAGATCGGATGGTGGAATCCGGGCGCGGTCACCGTCTCCACCAGCGCCTTTACGTGGTTGAGCCGCGCATTGGCGGCGGCAACGCTTACCGCCACCGGATCGATGTCGGTCGCCAGCACGGGAATATGGAAGAGCTTGGCCACAGCGATGGCCAGCACCGCGCTGCCGGTGCCGAGGTCGAGCGCGTTGCGCGGCCGCTCGCGCCGCGTCACCTTTTCCAGCATTTCCAGGCAACCGGCGGTGGTGCCGTGATGGCCGGTGCCGAAGGCCAGCCCCGCTTCGATCTCGATGGCAAGCTCGCCACTGTGGCGTTTGCGGCGATCATGCGCGCCATGCACGAAGAAACGGCCGGCACGCACCGGTTTCAGCCCTTCCAGCGAGCGCGCCACCCAGTCGATATCGGGCAAGGTCTCGCGCTCGACCGGCCTGGACAGGGCTAGCCCTGCCAGAACGTCCTTCACCCGCGCCTCGACCGCATCGACATCGCCGTCGGCATAGAGAGAGACTTCATGAATGTCCGCGTCCTCATCGACCTCCAGCACGGCGATTGGCAAGCCTTCGTCCTCGAAGGCGGCATCGAGGGCGGCGAAAATTCTGGTGGATTCGATCTTGCCGGCGGTGAAATGGAGCCGCGTCTGGGTCATGAATTTCGCATCAGCCCTTGGCCGCGAGGCGTTTGAGCTTTTCCACGGCGGTGTCGGCGCTTTCGCCATAGGCGATCGTGCCGGCGAAATCGCCCTTGCCGTTGAGCAGCAGCACCGAGGCGGTATGGTCCATCGTGTAGTCGCCGTCGCCGGTGTCGACCTTCTTCCAGTAGATGCCGAAGGACTTCGCCATGGCGTGGACTTTGTCCGGGTCGCCCGATATGCCGGTGATGCGGTCAGAGAAATTGCTGACATAGGCGTTCATGACCGCGGGGGTGTCGCGCTCCGGATCGACCGAGACGAAGTAGGCATGCAGGTTCTTGCCATCGTCACCAAGCGTCTTCAGCCAGCCGGACAGTTCGAACAGCGTGGTCGGGCAGACCTCTGGGCAATGGGTGAAGCCGAAGAAGACGACGCTGGGGTGGCCCCGGAAGGCGGCTTCGGTGATCGGCGCGCCTTTCTGGTCGACCAGCGTAAAGGCGGCACCGAAAGGCTCGCCGCCATAGTGGCCGCGATACCAGTCGAAGGTCAGCCAGCCTATGCCGGCCGCCATCAGGACGAGAATGCCGACCAGTATTGAGCGCATCATCCGCAGGATTCCGTCTTGTAATTTCATCGGCATGCCGGCCATGGCCAGGCAGCCCTCGGTTCGGCGAACAGTCTTAGCGGTTCGACCGGGTACACGCAAAGGTGCCGCGTTGACGCAACCGGCCATGACCTATGCCGGCGTTTTGATCGGGGCCGCCGGCTTGCAATGCAACGTCCTTCGCCCCACCTGAGACCGGCAAACTTGAACCTCGGAGGCTATCTTGCAACGACTGATTGGGCGAAATCTGATCGGCGGCGCCCTGGCCGCGTGCGTTGTCCTTGGCGCCGGTGCCGCAGTCGCCGATGAAGTCGGCAAGGTCGGCGTCGACTGGCTCGGCAACGACATCATCGTCGAAGCGATCAAGGACCCGAAGGTGGACGGCGTCACCTGCCACGTGTCCTATTTCGACCGCGGCATCATCGACCGCCTGCACAAGGGCAACTGGTTCGAGGATCCTTCCGATTCCTCGATTTCGTGCCGCCAGACCGGTCCGATCACCATCGGCGACATCGACATGAGCGAAGGCGGCGAGGAGGTGTTCAAGCAAGGCATCAGCCTGATCTGGAAGAAGCAGGTGGTGAACCGCATCTACGACAAGGCCAACGAGACGCTGATCTACCTCTCGCATTCGCGCCAGGTGCAGAACGGCTCGGCCAAGATGTCGGTCACCACCGTGCCGCTCTACGGCCAGAACGTGGTGTGGACCAAGGGCAAGCCGAAATAGATGTTCTTTCGTGCAATTGACCTGACCGACAATTGCTCCCGGCTTGCGAGAGCTATTGCTCTGACGTAAAGCCGCCCGCATGGACCGTTCCGAAAATCTCGTGCTGAAAGATCCTGAGCCGCGTATCCATCCGACGGCGGAGCTGAAAGCATGCAAGCTCGGTCGCTACGCCTCGATCGGCGAGCGGGTGGTGCTGCGCGAAGTGAGCGTCGGCGATTTTTCCTATTTCGAGCGGCACGCCGAGGCGATCTACACGAACATCGGCAAATTCTGCTCGATTGCCGCCAACAGCCGCATCAATGCGCTGGATCATCCGATCGAGCGACTGACCCAGCACAAGGTCAGCTACCGGCCCAACGAATATTTCCGCTGGCTGGGCGTCGATGCCGTCTTCCGCGAACGGCGCCAGGCGAAGGCGGTGAGCATCGGCCATGACGTGTGGATCGGCCACGGGGCCGTGATCATGCCCGGCCTCACCATCGGCAATGGCGCCGTCGTCGGCGCCAATGCCGTCGTCACGCATGACGTGCCGCCCTATACGATCGTCGCCGGGGTGCCGGCCAAGCCGCTTCGGCCGCGCTTCGCAGCCGATGTCGCGGCGCGGATCGAGGCTCTCGCCTGGTGGGACTGGCCGGTCGAAAAGCTCGCCAGCGCCGTTCCCGACATGCAGGCCATGACCATCGAGACCTTCCTGGACCGCTGGGAAAATCACGCCGCGTGAGTGACGCCGGCGCGGCTGAAGAGCACGCGCATTTGCGCCAAAGGCGCGCTTCAGGGAACCACTGTGCGAGCGCTCCGGACTGAACCCCTTCCGTCATGCGGGGGTGGCGCAACGGAAGGGGCTGGAGGTAAACCGCTGTGAAGCGGAAGGAACAGGCCTGTTTTGCCTGCACCGTTACTGTGACACCAAACCGATAAAGTGTGTTGTCCTTCCGATTCCCTTGACGCGTGCATTCGATTGCGGCGGTTGTATTTCTTTCCGATGGGAACCCGATATGGCCGCCGGTTGTTCCTTCCGGCGTACCGCACGGCGCGGCGCTGTTTGAGGGACCCCATGATCGAGAAGCTCTTCACCAAAATCGCCAACCGGGTAGCCCACCTTGCGGGGCTGTCGCCGACATTCGCACTCTGCTGCCTGATCGTCATCATCTGGGCAGTAAGCGGCCCACTCTTCGCCTTCTCGGACACTTGGCAACTGGTGATCAACACCGGGACGACGATCATCACCTTCCTGATGGTGTTTCTCATCCAAAACACCCAGAATCGAGACGGCGCGGCAATCCAGGCCAAACTGGACGAGTTGATCCGGGTCAGCGAAGCCAAGAACACCTTCATCGGTATCGAGCATCTGACCGAAGCCGAGGTCCAGGAGATCCGTGCCAAATGCGAGCGGGCAGCGAAGCGGCATGACGAGAAAATCGCGGCCGAAGCTGCCAAGAAAGCCGTGGCGTCAAAGAGCAAACCGAAAAAGCAGGTGGCTCGAAGCACCGGCTGAAACCGGTTAACCCCCAAGGGTTCCGTCGTTGCTCGAATGCGACCCGATCCGAACACCGGCTCTCATTTTTCGGACATGCTCATTGCTTCATGAATGCCGCGAAGGCATCCTTGTGGTCGGGGTGCCAGCGCGACAGAGCAGGGCGGTTTTCGATGATGTCGCCGATCGCCCAGGCCATGCGTTTCTCATCCAGCGGACGCGTCACCTCGTTGTCAGGGCACAGGATGTAGAAGTCGCGCTTTGTCAGGGATTCCAGCATGAAGTCAATGACCTGTTCGCCGGTCCAGGCGCCGGCCGGCTTCTCGGTCGCACCCTCGGTCAGGCCGGTATAGGTGAAGCCCGGGATCAGCAGATGCGCCGACAGATGGGCACCCGGTTCGTTGCGCAGGGCATGCGCCAGTCCCTCGGTAAAGGTCTTCACGCCGGCCTTGGAGACGTTGTAGGCAAGGTTTCCAGGCGGCGTGGTGATGCCTTGCTTGGAGCCGGTGTTGACGATTAGGCCCGGCTGGCGGGCCGCCAGCATGCGGGGCACGAAGGCTTCGACGCCATGCACGACACCCAAGAAATTGATGTCCAGCAGCTGCTTCCAAGCGTCGCGGTTCTCCCACGGCTTACCCGGGTTGTTGCCGACACCAGCATTGTTCATCAGCAGCGACACATTGCCGAAGGCGCCAAAGGCTCTTTCGGCGAGACGATCCACGTCTTGTGCCTTCGAAACATCGGCGGCGACGGCCAGCACGGCATCGTCGCCGGCGATCGCGGACACAATACGGGCCGCATCCTCAAGACGCGGGCCGGCGACATCGGCAAGCACGATCTTCATGCCCATGAGAGCCAGCCGCTTCGCGGCGGCAAGACCAATGCCGCTGGCAGCGCCGGTAATGACTGCGGCATTGCCCGAACCAAGCGCGGGCAAAGCGGTCTGGAGTTCTGCGTCGGTCAGCATGGGCGGCGGATTCCTTCTTGCGATGGCGCCGAACTTAGCGCCGGAGCGGGCTGGCGCAAGCCTCCACGCGCCTGGCTGCGCTTCAGCAGCCGGCATGGGCCGGGTTGACCGGTCCAGCCGAGACTGCGCATGGTGCCTCGCAAAAAGGAGATTTCCCGATTGACGGACTGGATCGAAATCCTGAAGCAGCAGACCACCATCGGCGATCAGATGAACCGCGAAGTGCCGCAGATGCTGGCAAACCCCGAGATCAACGAAGCACAGGTGAAGACGCTGTTTTCCGCCTTGGAAAAACAGGCGGATTTCGTCGAGAAGCTGCGCATGGCGCTGGAAAAGTTCGGCCATGACTTTGCGGTCATCAAGGCGGCGGAACGGCTGGAAGAGCGCTACGCCGATCTTGCCGCGTCGGTGGCCGAGAAGCTGAAAGCGATGCGCGAATAGATCCCTATTTTTCGATCACGCGTGCGAAACGCCGGTCCGGCACAAGCCAGACCAGGGCAACCAGTACATAGATCGCGACGCCGATCCACTGGCTGATGAAGGTCAGCGGGATGGCGCAGAGATAGGCGACAAGCGAGATCTTGCCCTTGCGGTCGTTGCCGATCGCCCTGGCAAAGGCCGTATCGTTGCCGTGCAATCGGTGAAGCGTCACGACGAGAATGAAGTAGGCGATGGCGCACAGCGCAAGATCGGCGCCGTAGACGGCGACCGGCACCGGCGCGAAATGGTTTTCGCCCATGAAGGCCGTCGTCACCGGCATCAGCGACAGCCAGAACAGGAGATTGAGGTTCGCCCACAACACGCGGCCGTCGACCCGCTGCACGGTGTGGAACATATTGTGCAAATTGTTCCAGTAAAGGCCGACGTTGATGAAGGACAGCACGTAGCTGAAGAAGATCGGCCATAGCGGCAGCAAGGCCGAGAGATCCTCGCCGTGCGGCACCTTCAGTTCAAGCACCATGATGGTGATGATGATGGCCACGACGCCGTCGGTGAATGCCTCGACCCTGCCTTTGCCCATGATTTGCGCCCTATGTCCGGTGTCGATCGTTGAAGATGGTAAATCGTTAGCTGATGTTGTCAGGCCGATAAACGCCATCCGGGGAATTTCTCAACTATATCAGGGGAAACTCTCCCGCCAGGCCGGCTCGCGGCAATGGTTTGCTGTGGCAAATTGTTGACTTTTCTTGCCACAGTCCTCCATCGAAGACAGCCTCGGCTGAATCACATAAGGCCGAGCGATCGAATGGAGTGACTGATGAGATTTCGATTTCTGCTCTGCCTCGCGACCATTCTGGCCGCCATCCTCGGCACGTCGGCCGCCGCGTTCGCCTACAGCGCCCACACCACCACCAACCTCAACGTGCGCTCCGGGCCCGGGGCGGGATATGCCAAGGTGGGGACGCTGCCAGTCGGCTACAGGGTGAACGTCACCGGCTGCCAGCCGGGTTGGTGCAGAATCCATGGCGGCGGCCTCAGCGGCTGGGCCAGTTCCGGCTATCTCTCGCGGGCCCATGTCGTTCGCCCGCCAGTGATCATCGTGCGCCCGCCGCATCGTCCGCCGCACTGGCAGCATCGGCCGCACCGTCCTCCGCACCATCGCCCGCCGCACAAACCGCGTCCCGGCAAGTGCAAGATCGCACCGGGTTTCTCCTGCAAATAGCGGTTTTTAGCGGGGTCACACGACAGGATGTCGTGACGGATCGGAACCATCGGCTCCGATTCGGGCCTGTTCAGGCGGCGGGTTTCGGGGCAACGTCCGTCATGCTGTCAGGAGCCCGCCGGCCGGCCGGAACGTCGGGAGTAAGGGCGCGTTAAGGTCGCGATCCCTGAACCGATGAAGAGGTTTGGCCATGGCCATTCGTGACTTGGCGCATACGCGCAACGAAGCAGGCGGCGAGGCTCTCGCAATTCCGGTGGTTGCCACAATGATCGCCGTTCTGTTTGCCGGCAGCACGGTGCTGACGCCGCTGTACATCATCTACAAGCAGCAATTCGGCTTTTCACAGATCACGCTGACGCTGGTCTACGCGGTCTATGTCGTCGGCAATCTCGGCGCCCTGCTGATGTTGGGCGGCGCGTCGGATGTCGTTGGGCGCCGGCCTGCCGCTCTCGTGGCCATGATCGTCGCCGTCGCCAGCGCGCTTGTCTTTCTGTTCGCCAACAATGTCGTTCTGCTCGATGTGGCGCGCGTCCTGAGCGGGCTTGGCATCGGTGTCGGCGCGGGGACCGGAACGGCATGGATCGCCGAGCTTCTCCCCGGCGCTGACAAGGCGCGCGCCAGCGTCATTGCCACCAGCACCAATTTCCTGGGCCTCGGTTTCGGCGCACTCGTTTCGGGACTGCTGGCGCAGTATGAACCGTGGCCCTTGCGCCTGGTCTTCATCGTTTATCTGGCGGCGCTTGTGATCGTCTCCATCCTGGTCTGGCGTACACGCGAAACGGTGGCGGAGCCTGGCGGCCTCGGGCAGATTTCCATGCGGCCGCACTTTGCCGTGCCGGATGAAATCCGCGCGCGCTTCGTCGCGCCGGCGGTGACCGGTTTCGGCGCCATGGCGCTGGTCGGCTTCTATGCCGCGGTGGCGCCAAGCATCCTGGCGCAGCAACTGCACGAGACGAACCATGCTGTCGCCGGTGCGCTGTTCTTCGAATTGGCGATCATCACCGCGCTCAGCATCGTAGCGCTGAAGCAAATGCAGAGCGGCAAGGCCATGCTGGCCGCGCTGACGTTGATGATTCCCAGCATCCTCATGGTGGTGGCGGCGCAGATGCTGGCGTCGATGGCGCTGATGATCGCCGCCACCGCCTGCTGCGGCGTGACGGCCGCACTCGGCTATCGTGGCAGCCTGCAGGTGGTGAACGAGATCGCACCGGAGGATCGCCGCGCCGAAGTGGTATCCAGCTTCTTCATCTGCTGCTTTATCGGCAATGCCTTGCCCGTCATCGGTATTGGCATCATCTCGACCTATGCCAGCCCCATCGCGGCCAGCCTGGCGTTCGCCGGCATGATCATCGTGTTTGCGCTGGTCGCGCTGGGCTTTGGGTTGAAAAACAGGCCTTGAGAGCGGCCAGCTTCAGCCGTTCGGCGTCTCTGGGGAAAAATGCGCGCGCTGGCGCGGCACGCCGAGCCCGGTGTCGGGCGGCTCGCCGGCGGCCGGCCGGTTCTCGATCATGTGCAGGGTGCGCCAGCCGCCGAGACGGTAGTAGGCCGCGGCCAGCAGCAGGGAGGTGGTCGAGCCGGCGGGGAAACTCCACCACAGCGCCTCCTCGCCGATCACATCGCGCATGAAATAGGCAAAGCCGGTGCGCACGACCAGCACCGAGATCACCAGGATGACCAGCGGCGGCATCACGGCGCCCGTGGCGCGCACGGTGGCGAACAGCACGATGGTGACGCCGAACAGGATGAACGACCAGGATGCGACGTTGTTGATGTGAGCGGCGATGTCTATCGCCGCGCTGTCGCGGCTCAGGAACAGGCTGAGGATCGAGCGATCGAAGACCCATAGAAGTGCCACGAGAGCACCGGTCAGCACCAGGTTGAAGCCGACGCCTGACGCTGCGATGCGGCTGATGCGGTCCCAGCGGCCGGCGCCGACGTTCTGCGCCGCCATCGAGGACACGGCCGCGCCGATGGCGAGCGCGGGCATCTGGATGTAGGTCCATAACTGCGCGGCGATGCCGTAGGCGGCGGCCACCTGCGAACCGTAGGAATTGACGATGCCCATCACCGTCAGGGCCGCGGCCGAAATCACGATCATCTGCAAACCCATCGGCACCCCCTTGAAAACGACGACGCGCAGCAAGGCGGGATCCGGCCGCAGCAGCGCCAGATTGGCGCCGGCCAGACGCAGCGGGTGCTTACGGACATAGAGCACGATCAGGATGGCAATGACGCTCACCGTCTGGCCGACAAGCGTCGAGGTTGCCGAGCCGGCGATGCCGAGCTCTGGAAATGGCCCGATGCCGCGGATGAGCAGTGGGTTCAAGATGATGTCGAGCACGACGGCGAGCGCCATGAAAAAGAACGGCGTTCGCGAATCGCCGGCGCCGCGCAGCACCGTCATCACAAAGGACAGAAGGTTCATCATCGGCACGGCCACGAAGATGATGCGCAAATAGGAGCGCGCCAGCGGCAAGGCGTCGGGCGGTGTGCCGAGCGCGCCCAGAATGGCGTCTACCCAGATCCAGCCGCAGACGGCGAACAGCACCGAGACGAAGAAGAAGAAGGTGGCGCTGGTGCCGACGATGCGGCGCGCCTCGGGTAGGTCGCGGGCGCCGACCGATTGCGCCACCAGTATGGTGGCCGCCATGCCAATGCCGAACACGGTGCCGAGGATGAGGAACAGCACCAGATTGGCATTGGAGGTGGCGGTGAGCGCGGATTCGCCGAGGAAGCGGCCGACCCAGACGGCGTTTACAGAGCCGTTGAGCGATTGCAGCACGTTGGAGCCGAGCACCGGCAGGGCGAACAGCAGGAGCGTGCGCGGAATGGGGCCGCTGGTCAGGTCACCGGTGCGCCGGCGCGCGGGCATCTTTTCATCCATGGCGGGCAATCCGGCAAAGCTGGTTGTTTTGAGTCCGGCACGCAGGATACCGCAGGCCCGACCGGGATGCACCCTTGCGAAAGGAGCGACGGCGGGCAAGGCACGCCGTCGTGCATCCGATCAAGCTTGTCGGGCAGGAGGCGCCAGGCGGCGCCTCCTGCAAGATGCTTACTTCCTGGCGAGGCCGGGAAGCGTGACCTGAAAGACAAGGAACATGGTGTCGACATCGGCGCCGTCCTCGGCCTTGTAGGGCGCGCCGACCTGGAAACCGCCCTGGGCGAGGAAATCGTTGTCGTTGGCGACGAACAGGAAATAGTCGTCGGGCAGCTTCGGATCGAGCACGCTCGCCAGCGACATCGCTTCCCACTTCTCCGAGAGGTTGTCCTTGTCATTGGGCGCGCCATTGTGCAGGCCGAAGCGGGCAAGCTCGGCCTTGTCGTTGATGTCGATGAACGGCGTCAGCCTTGCCGGCGTCACCGACGGATCGAGCACGCCCTTGGGCGCCACCGGCTTGTCGGCGGCATCGAAGGGACCGCCGGCGACGTCGGTCGCGCCGGAAAGGTCGACAATGTCGATCTTGCGATACAGCGACTCTTCGCCCTTCAGGCCCTGGCCGTTGCCGCTGTCGCGCGCCAGCATCAGGAAAGCGGTATCCGACAGCGCCACGATCTCGCTTTGCGCAGCCACCTTGGTCTTGCCCTTGGCGTCCTTGAACACCGGCAGCGGCACGACATATTCATGTGCCAGCTTGAGATGGGCAAGATCGGAGGCGTCATAGACCAGCGCCCTGGTGTTCTGGCGCGTCGAGGCCGAATCGCCGCCGTCCTGCCGGGTCGCCGACTGCAAGACCGCGATCACGAACTTGCCGTCCGGTGTCATTGCCATGCCTTCGAGGCCCTGATTGTTCTGGCGGCCGGTTTCGGGATCCTTTGGGTCGGGTTCGGCAGCACCTGGGCCCGGATTGTCGGAAGCAAAATTGGCCGTGCCGTGGCGCATCGGCACGAGCGCGGCCGGAGGCTGGGTCGCCGACATCAGACGGCCGTCGGCGGAGAAGCGGTAGATGTCGGGACCGTATTCGTCGGAGACGAGCATGGTGCCGTCGGGCAGCCGCACGATCGCCTCGTTGTCGAGCGCGAGCTTGCCATTGTCGGCCTGCGGCAGGACAGGCATGTCGCCGGCGGCGGGACGCACGCCGTTCAGCGGGTCGAGACCGCTGGCGTCGGCGCCCTTGTCGTCGGTCAGGAGCATGGTGTCGGCGAGCGTCGCCTTGACGCCGGTCTGCTCCTGGCCGGCCGCGGGCGCTAGACCTGGCGCCACCGGGGCGAACTCGATGTTGATCGTGTTGAGGCGCGGCCGGTAGTCGGTGGTACCGACGACGTTATAGCCGCGGTCGGGCAGCAGCCACAGCGAACCCTTGTAGGTGCCGGCATCATGCGTCCAGCCCGCGGTGTCGATCGACATGCCGGAGCCGGAGCCGAAGGTCTCGCCGAACCTGTCGCGCTGGCCGGCCGGGATGCGGCCAACCCCCACCAGCCCCTTGTTGACGAAACTGGCGCCGCCGACGCTGGCCGAGCTGTCGGCGAAGGCGGGCAGCGAAACGGCCGAGGCCGCCAGCGCGGCGACCAGCAGCCGCAACGAGAATGAGCGTAGATGCGTCATGGATATCCCCTTGATGACAAAGCGCCGGGACGGCGGAATTCTGAGGTTGCCTGGCGGCGGCGAGGCTGCCGCCCTGGAGGGCCGCTTGTGCCCTCGGCAAGCGGTCTAAGGCGCGAACATGATGCTTGCATGACAGTTGGTGACGCATTCGCGTCGGCCCGCCGCGACGCTGCTGGGGAAGTGCGGCCGCGCCGGAAAATCGATCGTTCCAACACAGGTTCGACAGCGTCCAGGAGCTGTTCGCAGTACTAGACACTTATGTACAGTACGTATATGGTGCCGGTTTCGGACAGTCCGGGGAGGGAAGCCTTGAAGTCTCACTACCGCGCAGTCGTCATCGGGGGAGGAGTGGTGGGCGCTTCGGTGCTCTATCACCTGGCGCGGTTCGGCTGGTCGGATGTGGCGCTGATCGAGCGCGCCGAACTGACGGCGGGGTCGACTTGGCATGCGGCGGCGGGGTTCCACGCGCTCAATGCCGACCCCAATGTCGCCGCGCTGCAGGATTACACCATCAACCTTTACCGCGAGATCGAGGCCGAATCCGGCCAGGACGTCGGCCTGCACATGACCGGCGGCGTCAACATCGCCAGCGATCCGGCGCGCTGGGAGTGGCTGAAATCGGCCTGGGCGGTATTCCAGTCGGTCGGCATCGAGACCGCCCGGCTGGTGACGCCTGACGAGATCAAGGCGATCTGCCCGATCGTCGACGTCACCGGCGTGCTTGGCGGCCTCTACGATTCCAACGAGGGCCATCTCGACCCTTACGGCACGACGCATGCGTATGTCGGTGCCGCCAAGAAGCGCGGCGCCGACGTGATCCTGCGCAACCGCGTGGTCGAGCTGAAGGCGCGCGCCGACGGCCATTGGGACGTGGTCACAGAGCAACGCACCATCACCGCCGAGCATGTCGTGAATGCCGGCGGGTTGTGGGCCAAGCAACTCGGCCGCATGGCCGGGGTTGAACTGCCGGTGACGCCGATGGAGCACCATTATTTCGTCACCGAGGACATTCCGGAAGTCGCTGCCCTCGACAAGGAGATCGGCCTGGCCGTCGATCTCGACGGCTTTTCCTATCTGCGGCAGGAGCGCAAGGGCGTGCTGCTCGGCGTCTACGAGCAGAACCCGAAGCACTGGAACATGGACGGCGCGCCGTGGGATTACGGCATCGAGCTCATCCCCGAAGACATCGACCGCATCGGCCCGGAACTTGCCAAGGCGCATGAGCGCTTCCCTTGCCTGGCGACGGCAGGCATCCGCAAATGGGTCAACGGCGCCTTCACCTTCACCCCGGACGGCAATCCGATCGTCGGGCCGGTCCGCGGCCTGAAGAATTACTGGGTCGCCTGCGGCGTCATGGCCGGCTTCAGCCAGGGCGGCGGCGTCGGCAAGTCGCTGGCCGAGTGGATGATTTACGGCGAGCCGCAGGCCGACATTTTCGGCATGGACATCGCCCGCTACGGCGCCTTCGCCGCAAACCGGGAATATCTCAGGCAGACGACGCGACAGTTTTATTCTCGTCGTTTCGTCATGACCTTTCCCAACGAACGGCTGCCTGCGGGCCGGCCGCTGAAACGCCCCGGCGCCTATGACGGCATGAGTGCGGCGGGCTGCGAATGGACGGCCTCCTGGGGGCTGGAAATCCCCGCCTATTTCGCGCCGATGGGATTCCGCGAGGAGACGACGCTCAGGCGTTCCAACGCCTTCGACATCGTCGGTGACGAGGCGCTGCAAGTCCGGCGCGCCGCCGGCCTCATCGATATCTCGGCCTATGCGCGCTACGCGACCTCGGGACCGGGCGCGGAGGCCTGGCTCGACAGGCTGCTGGCCTGCAGGCTGCCGAAGGCGGGACAGGCGAGGCTGGCGCCGATGCTCGGGCCGGACGGGCGGCTGAAGGGCGATCTCACCGTCTTCAACTGGGGCAATGGCGACTACTGGCTGATGGGCTCCTACTATCTGCGCGAATTCCACATGCGCTGGTTCGAAGCGCATATGGCTGAAGGCGTTTGCGTCACCGATATTTCAGATGCGATGTCGGGCTTTCTGGTCACCGGCCCCAATGCCAGAAAGATCGTCGAGCGCACGACGCACCAGGACATCTCCGCCAAAGCCTTGCCATTCATCGCATGCGGCGAATTCGACATCGGCATGGTGCGGGCAAGGATGGCTCGCCTCTCCATCGCCGGCGAACTCGGCTTCGAGATCAACTGCCCGGCCGCCATGCATGCCACATTGCGCGAAACGCTGCTTGCCGCCGGCGAGGATCTCGGCCTCGCCGAGATTGGCTATTACGCACTCAACGCGCTTCGGCTGGAAAAGAGCTTCGGCATCTGGTCGCGTGAATTCACGCAAGGCTACACGCCCGGCCAGACAGGGCTCGACCGCTTCATTGCTTTCGACAAGGGCGATTTCATCGGCCGCGAGGCGGCGCTGAAGGAACGCAAGGCCGGTGTTGCACGACGGATCGTGACGCTGGAAGTCGATGCCATCGACGCGGACGCCAGCGGCTTCGAGCCGGTCTGGCACGGCGCTCGGCGCGTCGGCTTCGTCACCTCCGGCGGCTTTGGCTACACGATCGGCAAGAGCGTCGCGCTGGCGTTGGTGGATGACGATTTTGCCGAGGAAGGAACGGCGCTTTGCGTGCACATTGTCGGCACCGAGCGGCCGGCGCGTGTCATTCCGGCTTCGCCCTACGATCCCTTGGGCAAGGCGATGCGGCAATGAGGAGGTTTCCGGATGATCGATGACGCGGCACGCGAAGGCAGGCGCGAGCGCCGGCGAGGACGCATCGGCGAGGCCGGCAGCGAGAGCAGCCGCCGGCCCAATTACCGCTCTCTGAAGAACCCATTCCTGCCGCAGCCAATCTTTTCGGACGACCACGTCGCCTCGATCCACGACACGGCGCTGCGCGTGCTGGAAGAGCTGGGCATCAAGGTTCTGCTGCCGCAGGCGCGCGACCTGCTCGCTCGCGCCGGCGCCCTGATCGACCCCGAAACCGACATGGTGCGGATCGGCCGCGACATGGTGGCGGCCGCACTGGCCTCGGCGCCAAAATCGATCCAGACCCATGCCGGTGACCGCTCCCGCGATCTGACGCTGGAACTCGGGTCGATGACCTTCCTGGCAGGGTGCGGCGCGCCGAACGTCACTGACCTCGAACGCGGCCGCCGACCAGGCACACTGGCGGCCTTCGAGGAGTTCATCAAGCTGGTGCAGCATTTCGACGTGCTGCACATGCTGGGACCTTGCGTCGAGCCGCAGGACATCGACAACCATTTTCGCCACTACGCCGTCAACCGGGCGCAACTGACCCTGTCGGACAAGCTTCCCTTCATCTTCGCGCGCGGCACCCCGCAGGTCGACGATAGTTTCGACATGATCAGGTTGGCGCGCGGGCTGTCCGAGGACGAGTTCCGCTCGGGCGCCCATTGCTACACCGTCATCAACACCAATTCGCCGCGCCAGCTCGACATCCCGATGGCGCAAGGCATCATCGACTTCGCCAGGGCGGGCCAGGTCCTGATCATCACGCCCTTCTGCCTGGCGGGTGCGATGGCCCCGATCACGGTGGCCGGCGCGCTGACGCTGCAGCATGCCGAGGCGCTGGCCGGGTTGACGCTGGCGCAGATCGTGCGGCCGGGCGCTCCTGTCGTCTACGGCTCCTTCTCCTCCAATGTCGACATGAAATCGGGCGCGCCGGCCTTCGGCACGCCGGAGCATATCAAGGCGACGCTCGGAGCCGGCCAACTGGCGCGCTTCACCGGCCTGCCGTGGCGTTCGGGCGGCGGCAGCGCGGCCAACATCTCCGATGCGCAGGCGGCGCATGAGACGCAGTTTGCGCTGTGGGGCTCGGTGCTGGCAGGCGCCACCGTGTGCATCCATGCCGCCGGCTGGCTGGAGGGGGGGCTGAGCGTTTCCTTCGAAAAGCTGGTCACCGACATCGAGGCGTTGCAGACGGTGGCTGAACTGTGCGCCGCCACGCCCGGCGACGACGATGCCATCGGCTTCGAGGCGATCGCCGAAGTGCAGCCCGGCGGCCATTTCTTCTCGGCAGGTCACACCATGGCGCGCTACCGCACCGCTTTCTACGAGCCGCTGGTGGCCGACTGGTCGAATTTCGGCAACTGGACGCAGGCCGGTTCCAAGACCGCAACCGAACGCGCCACCGGTATCTGGAAGCGCATCCTCGCCGATTTCGAGCCGCCGGCGACGGCCATTGCCACGTCGGCTGTGCTCGATGATTTCATCGCGCGTCGCACCGAACAGGGCGGGGCGGCGCCGGTGTCGTGAGATAGCCTGTTCCTCTCATCGTCCTGAATTGTGGGTGCGATCCGGAACCCGCTGCACCTCTCATGCATTCATGGCACGGCCGGTGCCTGCTCGCATTGCGAGCCATTGAGGGAGGACGACCACATGGGTTTCGACCAGTACCACGAACCGCCCGAAGAATTGTCGCAGGAGGTGCGAACCTTCGCCCGCATGATCACCTCGCTGATCGAGGAAGCGGAAGCGATCTCCTGGTATGAACAGCGCATGTCGGTGGAGAAGGACCCGCAGGCCCGCGCCATCATGAAGAACGCGCAAGGCGAGGAGTTCAAGCATTTCGGCATGGACCTCGAATTCCTGCTGCGTCGGAAGCAGGACTGGCGCGCGGAACTGAAGGAAATCCTGTTCACCACCGGCGATATCGTCAAGGCCGGCGAGGCGGGCGAGAAGAAGGTGGATTGAGCGGTCCGGCCCGGGTGGTTACCGAAAGTTCCTTTCACTCCGGACGTCCACGCTATTGGAATTGATTCCAATCAATTTTAGCTGTGAAATCGCAAATATAATTAGCATCAAAATCTACTTCGATTTTCACAAGAAAACCTCAGGATTTTTCGGCCAGCTCCTTACCCGAGCCAGTGTCCATTTTTCTCACACCGCCGCGACAAATCCGTCCAGCACGCGTTTCTGGCCGGCTTTGTCGAAGTCGATGGTCAGCTTGTTGCCCTCGATGGCCGCGATGTTGCCGTTGCCGAATTTCTGGTGGAAGACGCGGTCGCCGACGTTGAACGGAGACGGTGTGTCGGCGACGGATTTGGCGACCAACTCGCCGTCGATGGTGCGGCCCTTGATCGAGGTGCGGCCGGCGCCGTAGCCGCTGTCGGTCTCGCCATAGCCGATGCGCTCGACCTGGTGGCCGGAGCCCGAGCCCCAGTTGCGATCGGTCGCCTCGGTGCGGTTCTGCTGCGCCCGCTGCCAGCCCGGCGTGGCGTAGCTGTTGGAGAAGGCGCCGGATTTTTCGGCGCCGACATTGTCGAAGCGCGAGGCGCCATAGGGGTTCTGTCTTCCTGCCCCCTGGCCGCCTCGGCCGGAAGCGAACGAGCCGCCGCCATAGGAATTGCCGTAGCCGCCATAGGAGTTGCCGCTTTCGGCGACTTCGACATGGGTTTCAGGCAGTTCATCGAGGAAGCGGGAGGGAATCGTCGATTGCCACAGGCCGTGGATGCGGCGGTTGGAGACGAACCAGATGTGCAGGTTCTTCTTGGCACGGGTGACGCCGACATAGGCCAGCCGGCGCTCCTCCTCCAGGCCGGAACGGCCGCCTTCGTCCAGCGCGCGCTGGTGCGGGAACAGGCCTTCCTCCCAGCCCGGGAGAAAAACGGTCTCGAATTCGAGGCCTTTGGCCGAATGCAGCGTCATGATGTTGACGGCGTCGAGTTCGGCGTTCTGCTCGGCATCCATGACCAGAGCGACATGTTCGAGGAAGGAGCGCAGCGATTCATACTCCTCCATGGAGCGGATCAGCTCCTTGAGGTTTTCCAGCCGGCCGGGCGCCTCGACCGAACGGTCGTTCTTCCACATGTCGGTGTAGCCGCTCTCTTCCAGGATGGTCTCGGCCAGTTCGGTATGCGGCGTGGTTTCCAGCGCCTTCTGCCAGCGTTCGAAATTGGCCGCGACCTCGCGCAATGCAGCGCGCGGTTTGGGCTTCAATTCATCGCTCTCGGCGAGCTTGGCGGCGGCTTCCAACATCGGTACGCGCAGCGCGCGGGCCGTGTCGTGGATCTGGCGGATGGTGGTTTCGCCGAGGCCGCGCTTGGGCACATTGACGATGCGCTCGAAGGCGAGATCGTCGGCGCCTTGCGCGACGACGCGGAAGAAGGCAAGCGCGTCGCGGATCTCCATGCGCTCATAGAAGCGCGGGCCGCCAATGACGCGGTAGTTGAGACCGAGCGTGACGAAGCGGTCCTCGAACTCGCGCATCTGGAAGGACGCCCGCACCAGGATCGCCATGTCGTTGAGATTGTGCTTCTGGCGCTGATAAGCCTCGATGGTCTCGCCGACAGCGCGCGCTTCCTCCTCGGAATCCCAGGCGGCGTGGACGTTGACCTTGCCGTCCTCGGGATCGTCGCGATCGGTGAACAGCGTCTTGCCGAAGCGGCCTTCATTGTGGGCGATGAGGTGCGAAGCGGCGCCGAGGATATGCGCGGTGGAACGATAATTGCGCTCCAGCCGGATGATGGTGGCGCCGGGAAAATCCTTGTCGAAGCGCAGGATGTTGTCGACCTCCGCGCCGCGCCAGCCATAGATCGACTGGTCGTCGTCGCCGACGCAGCAGATGTTTACTTTGTTTTCGCTCACGGGCTGTTCCGCGCCTGCCGGCGCGGGCCCGACCCCTCTTTTCTGCGCGCCTTCGGCGTCGCGGGAGGGGCTTCGCAAAGGCTCGGACGCCCGGTCGAGCTTGCGGCCTTCGGCCGAATGCAAATCCGTAGACGTCGCGCTACGCCCGCTATTTGGCCGCTGCGCCAGGAGCCGCAGCCACATGTATTGCGCGGTGTTGGTGTCCTGGTACTCGTCGACGAGAATGTATCTGAACCGCTTATGATACTCCTTCAGCACGTCCGGATTGGCGCGGAAGATGCGGATAGGGTGGCAGAGCAGATCGCCGAAATCGCAGGCGTTCAGCGTCTGCAGGCGCTCCTGATAGGCCTTGTAGAGCTCGCGGCCCTTGCCGTTGGCGAAACTGCGCGCATCGCCCTCGGCGATATCAGCCGGGCCTTGCCCCTTGTTCTTCCAGCCGTCGATCATCTGCGCGAACTGCTTGGCCGGCCAGCGCTTGTCGTCGAGGCCCTCGGCCTGGATCAATTGCTTGATCAGCCGCACGACGTCGTCGGTGTCGAGGATGGTGAAGTCGGATTTCAGCCCGGCAAGCTCGGCGTGCCTGCGCAGGAGCTTGACGCCGATCGAGTGGAAGGTACCGAGCCAGGGCATGCCCTCGACATTGCCTTCGCCGATCAGGATGCCTATGCGCTGCTTCATCTCGCGCGCGGCCTTGTTGGTGAAGGTCACGGCCAGGATCTGCGAGGGAAAGGCTTTTCCGGTCGCCAGGATGTGGGCGATGCGGGTGGTCAAGACGCGCGTCTTGCCGGTGCCGGCGCCGGCCAGCACCAGAACGGGACCTTCGGTGGTTTCCACCGCCAGCCGCTGCTCGGGGTTCAACCCCTTGAGATAGTCGGGCGCGTTGTTGTGGCCGCTGCGGGCAGCCATGGCGCGCGCGGCGATGCCCGACGGGGCGGTGGGCCGCGCATCGGGTTCATCGAAAAAGGGCATGTCTTCGGAAAAGCCGGACATCGCCCCCGAATGTAGTGATTCGGCAGAGAAAGACCAGAACTGTCTACGTTTTGTTCCATCCCTGATTGTTTCCGGCCTGCTTGACAGGCAGGGCGGGTGAGGGAAAGCTGCGCAAAGGGCAGGGAGGGGATCCTGTTGCCCACGGCCGCCTCGAGGCGCGCAACAGTCGAAGGAGTATCATCTTGGCTGTCACCATCACCTCCCTCATTCTCCTCCTCATCGGCCTCGCGCTTGGCGCCGGCGGCATCTGGTTGGCTTCACTGGGAGGTAGCTGGTACTACATCATATCAGGCATCGCCTTCCTCATCGCAGCATGGCTGCTCTACCGGCGCAGATCCACCGCGCTCTGGCTCTACGCCGCGATCGTGCTGGGCACGCTTGCCTGGGCGGTCTGGGAAATCGGCTTCGACTGGTGGGAACTCGGGCCGCGCGGCGGCATCATCGTGCTCGTCGCGTTGTGGCTGCTGACGCCGTGGGCGAGGCGGGGCCTTGTTGGTCCCGATGGCCGCGCGCCGCTCATTCTCGCCATTTTGGCATCGCTGGCGGTCGCCGGCTATTCAATGACGACCGATCCCAAGGATATTGCCGGCAATCTCGACACCGACAAGGTGACCCCGGCGGCCGATCTAGGCGGGGACATACCTGCCGGCGAATGGCACTTCTACGGCCGTACGCCCTATGGCCAGCGCTATTCGCCGCTCGACCAGATCACGCCGGAGAACGTCGCCAACCTGCAGCCGGCCTGGACTTATCGCACCGGCGACGTGAAAGGTCCCGACGATGTCGGCGAGACCACCTATCAGGTGACGCCGCTGAAGATCGCCGATACGCTCTACATCTGCACGCCGCACAATTTCGCCATCGCCATCGACGCCGCCACGGGCAAGGAGAAGTGGCGCTACGATCCCCAGGTCAAGCTCGACAAGGACCGCCAGCACCAGACCTGCCGCGGCGTCTCGTATTACGCCGATGCCAAGATCGGTGCCGGGCAGCCTTGCGCCGCGCGTGTCTACCTGCCGACTTCGGATGCGCGGCTGATCGCACTCGACGCCGCCAACGGCCAGGTCTGTCAGGCGTTTGCCGAAGGCGGTACGCTGAACCTTCTGACCGGCATGCCTTATCCCAAGTCCGGCTATTACTATTCGACATCGGCGCCGCTGATATCAGGCGACAAGATCATCGTCGGCGGCGCGGTCAACGACAATTATTCGACGCAGGAGCCGTCCGGCGTCATCCGCGCCTTCGACGCCTCCACCGGCGCGCTGATCTGGAACTGGGATTCCGGCAATCCCGACCAGACCACGCCGCTGGCGGCGGGCCAGACCTATACCGCCAATTCGCCCAACATGTGGTCGACGCCGAGTGCCGACGAGAAGCTCGGCCTCCTCTACATACCGCTCGGCAACCAGACGCCGGACCAGCTCGGCGCCGGCCGCAGCGCCAATGTCGAGAAATTCTCCTCCTCGATCACCGCGCTCGACCTCAATACGGGGCAATTGAAATGGGTGCGCCAGACCGTGCATCATGACCTGTGGGACATGGACGTGCCGGCGCAGCCGAGCCTTGTCGACATCACCAAGGCCGACGGCACGGTCGTGCCGGCGCTGGTCGGGCCGACCAAGCAGGGCGACCTCTACGTGCTCGACCGGCGCACCGGCGAGCCGGTCATCCCGGTCAAGGAAGTGCCGGCGCCCGGCGGCGCCATCGAAGGCGACCACACATCGCCCACGCAGCCGGTGTCGGACCTTTCCTTCAATCCGCCGCCGCTGACCGATGCCGACATGTGGGGCATCACCATGTTCGACCAGCTGGCGTGCCGGATTGCGTTGCACAGGCTGCGCTATGAGGGCCGCTACACGCCGCCATCGCTGCAGGGCACGCTGGTCTATCCCGGCAATTTCGGCGTCTTCAACTGGGGCGGCGTGGCGGTCGATCCGGTCCGGCAGGTGCTGTTCGGCATGCCGACCTATCTCGCCTTCACCTCCAGGCTTGTGCCCCGCGCGGACGTGCCGCCGCCAGGCGACGCCAAGGGCAGCGAGCAGGGGCTGAACCGAAATGACGGCGCTCCTTATGCGGTGGTGATGGGACCGTTCCTGTCGCCGCTCGGCATTCCGTGCCAGGCGCCGCCATGGGGCTATGTCGCCGGAGCCGACCTCAGGACCGGACAGATCGTTTACAAGCACAGGAACGGCACGGTCTACGACATGACGCCGCTGCCTTTGCCGCTGAAGGTCGGCGTGCCCGGCATTGGCGGGCCGATGATCACCGCCGGCGGGGTGGCTTTCCTCGGCGCCGCGGTCGACGACTACCTGCGCGCCTACGACCTGACCTCAGGCAGGCAGCTCTGGCAGGCGCGCCTGCCAGCCGGCGGGCAATCGACGCCGATGACCTACACGGTGGCTGACGGGCGCCAGTTCGTGGTCATCGTCGCCGGCGGCCATGGCTCGGTCGGCACCAAGCCCGGCGATTATGTAATGGCATACGCACTGCCGAAGTAAGGAACGGGTTCGGTCCCGCAGGATCGCGCCCTAGCTGATTCCGAGATGGCTCTTCAGGCTTGGCACCGAGCCGAGCACTTCATTGGTGAGGTCAGGCCCGGCGGCGGCTTCGGCCTGTTGGATCAGCGCGGCGCCGGCCTGCCTGATCTGCGCCATATCGAGGCCGGAGGCCTTGAGCGCGGCGACGCCGTTGATCAGTGCGCCGGCCTTTTCGCCGAGAACACCGCCCAGCGCGCCTTGCAACGAGGACAGCAGGCCACCACCGCCGGCCGCGCCGGCGGCCATGACGTCGTATTGGCGGGCGAGATCGTCGGCGCCGGGAATCTTGGCGAAGAAACCCGAGACGTTGGTGCCTTCCGCCTCGTGCTCCAGCACCGAGAAGATGGTGCCGACGACTTTCTCGGTCGTTGCCTGGTCGAGGCCCGCCTTTTGCGAGACGGTGTTGACGATATCCTGGACGTTCATGGTCTCACCTCAAATTTGGGAATTTCGGGTCCGGGCGGTGGTCCCGGCCGATGCGAAGCTCGATCATCGACCGCCTGCCTGCGTCCGCAAGCCTGAAGCGTAATGCCTGAGCGGCGGCCAGGGCAAGGACGAACGCGCTGGTGAGGATCGGCATGGTCATCGGCGGCGCTCCTTCTGGTCGGGACGGGATGGGACGGGCATCGGTAGCACGCAGCTTCCCTTACCATTGTGGCAGTGCCGGCAGGATTTATCGGCGATGACCAAAAAGTGATGGGGCGGGCGCCGGCGTTGCCGGCTTCACTGGCTGCGGCCGATGCTTGCCGCTGCGCTCATCCAGGCTGGACCGGCCCAGCCGCGCCCCTATCTAGCTCCGGTGTTGAAGCCTGAAGCCGAGGAATGCGCCATGACCAAAGCAGCCGCCAGACCAGCAAAGCTTGGGATCACCCAGGCGATGATCGACGCCTATGACGAATACACGCATCTGACACTCGATCGCCGCCGCTTCATGGAGCAACTGACCCGGCTTGCGGGATCCGGGGCGGCGGCCGCGGCGATCGCGCCGATGCTGGCTGCCAACTCCGCCCAGGCGGCCATCGTCGCCGAGAACGATCCCCGCGTGAAAGGCCAGGACATCACCTATCCCGGCGCCGGCGGCGAGATGAAGGGCTATCTGGTCAAGCCGGCGGACCAGGCGGGCAAGCTCGGCACCGTCATCGTCATCCACGAAAACAGGGGGCTCAACCCGCATATACGCGACGTCGCCCGGCGCGTGGCGCTGGAGGGCTTCGTGGCGCTCGCTCCGGATTTCCTGTCGCCGCTCGGCGAGACGCCCGCCGACGAGGACAAGGCGCGCGACATGTTCACCAAGCTGGATCCGGCGCAGACCGTCGCCAATGGCGTCGCGACGGTGGCTTTCCTCAAGGCCGACAAGGACGGCAACGGCAAGGTCGGTGTCGTCGGTTTCTGCTGGGGCGGCGGCACGGCCAACATGCTCGCCGTGAACGCGCCTGATCTGGCGGCAAGTGTCGCCTATTACGGCATGCAGCCGAAGGCCGCGGACGTTTCCAAGATAAAGGCGGCGCTGCTGCTGCACTATGCCGGATTGGACGAACGGACCAATGCCGGCATCGACGCCTTCAAGAAGGAACTCGATGCCGCGCATGTCGAATACACGGTCTATGTCTATGAAGGCGCCAATCACGCCTTCAACAATGACACTTCGGCAGCGCGCTATGACAAGAAGGCGGCTGATCTCGCCTGGGGCCGGACCGTCGCCTTCCTGAAGGAGAAACTGGCTTAGCGGAGGATCTACTGCGTGCTCGCAGGCCTATGCAAGGCGACGCCGGCCACCACCAGCGCAATACCGATGCAGTCGCTGATGCCGGGGATCTGGCGCAGCACGAGAATGCCGATCAGCGTCGCGGTGACTGGCAGCAGCGACAGCATCAGCGCGAAGCTCGACCGCGGTAGCCGCGCCATGGCGAGCTGGTCGCAGATATAGGGGATGACCGAGGAGCAGATGCCGACGCCGATGGCCGCCAGCAGCAGCGGCGCGGAGAAAAAGGCGGGCAACGCGTCGGTGAGGCCGATCGGCAGCACGACCAGGAAGGCCACGGCCATGGCGGCGCCGAGCCCGGCAATGCCGCCGCCGGCGCCTGAAGCGGCGACGCGGTGGCCAAGCACGATATAGCCCACAAACAGCGCGCCGTTGAGGAAGGCCCAGAACAGGCCGATGGGATCGCTGGACCATTTGACGTCGATCAGCAGCAAGGTGCCGGCCACGGCGACGGCAAGGGCAGCGAGATTGCGCGCGCTTCGGAGACCGACCAGCGCGACGCCGATGGTGCCGACGAATTCGATCGCGGCCACCAGCGAAATCGGCAGGCGGTCGAGCGCCAGATAGAAGGAGCAGTTCATCACTGCCAGACAGGCGCCGAAGGCGAGCAGCAGCAGCCGTGTCGACCAATCGGCCTGGGCGAAGGTTCGCCACGGACGCGTCAGCGGCGCGAAAATCAACGCGGCGGTGGCGATGCGCAGCCAGGCCATGCCCAGCACGCCGATCTGCGCAAACAAAAGCACGGCGACGGCAGGGCCGAGATAGTGGAACACGGCGCTGACGCAGAACCACACATGCGGCGGCAGCGATGTCGCCAGGCTGGTGAAGGCCGCACCTGCGGGCGTGGTTTGGACTTGCGTCCGATCGTTCATCGGATCAGTATCGCAGGTATTTTTTCCGTTTGATATGGGTCGTGGTCGTTCAGGGACCTCGGTCGCTTTCCGGATGCAAGGAGTTTTTGATGAAGCGCCTTCGAAACGAAAATCTCGACCTCGACGCGGTCGATCTGAAGATACTGCGCCTGCTGGAAAAAGATGCGCGCGCCAGCACGGCCGAGCTGGCGCGCGCCGTCGGCCTGTCGGCGCCGAGCGTGTCCGAGCGTGTCAAGCAGCTTCAGGAGAGCGGCGTCATCGAAGCCTATTGCGTGCGGATCAATCCGGCGGCGCTTGGCCTGAACCTGTCGGCATGGCTGCGCATCAGGCCGGTGCCGGGGCAGCTCGCCGTCGTGGCCGAGATCATCCGCGACCTACCCGAGATCGCGCAATGCGACCGGGTAACCGGCGAGGACTGTTTCATCGCGCTGGCGCATGTCGGCTCGGTGGTCGAACTCGAACGGGTGATCGACCGTATCATTCCCTACGCGATGACCAACACGGCGATCATCCAGTCTTCGCCGGTGGCGGCGCGCTCGCCGCTGGCGGCGATCAGGCGGCAGGGTTGAGGTCAAACGCCCGGAATGTCGTCAACGGAGTGGCCGCTCTACCCGCAGCGTCAGGCGTGGCCGCGCTTCATGCGGGCCTGCTTAAGGATGACGCGCCAGCGGATCATGTCGAAGGGGATCGGCTCATTGTTGTTGGCGATGTGGAAGATCTCGTTGTTGACGTTCTTCAGCGAGCGCCAGAAATCATAGTCGGTAATGCGCGGATCGGCGGCGAGCCTGTCCACCTCGACTTTGATATCGGTTTTCATGCACGTCCCCCGAATCGGCTATGCCCCGCCGCCCGTGTCGCTACTTCGATGCGGATCGTTTTCGAACGGCCCGCTGAGTCGCGCAACGGTCCAATCGGCTTGTTCCCGTTAAAACCTCGGTAAGGTTAACGCGGGCCCCGGGCGGGTTCAAGCCGTCTTGCGTTTGATGCCGATCGAGCGGCCTGCGCGTTCGGGCATCGGCAAGGCTGCGTGAGCGGCGCGCATCGCTTCGATCTTGGCCAGCACGTCGGCGGGAAAGGGGGCTACCTTGGGGCCGGACATGTCGACATGCAGTGCAAGCTGCTCGGACGTCGCGGCGAGCCAGCCGTCGGCATGGCGGATTTCCTGGTAGAACCGCAGCCGCTTCTCGTCATGGTCGATGAGCTGGAAGGAAACTGTGACCTTGTGGTCGAGATGCAGTTCCTGCACGTAGCAGACATGGACTTCGGCGGTGTAGATGGTGAGGCGGCGGTTCTTGACATAGTCCAGCCCCATGCCCATCGCCTCAAAGGCTTCATCCGAACAGCGGTCGAACAGGACGTTGTAGTAGGCCATGTTGAGATGGCCGTTATAATCGATCCAGTCCTTCTCGATAGCCATTGGCTGAGAAACAAAAGGGGCGGGGATCGGCATGGCAACTTCCTTGTTCTGGTGCTGGACAGAGCGTGGTTGTAAGAGCGGTTCATCGTTTCACGGAAACGTCGGACCGCCTCTTTGATACAATTCCCCAGGGAAAGCGCTAGGCGCTTTTCCGGGGAAAACCGCTTCACACTTTTCCTGGAATTGCGTTAGGCATCATCCATAAATGCATGACAAGCATGGACACTGGTCCATTCGCGGAGGAATTCATGGCCCTGAGCGACCTCAATCCGGTCGAGCGCAACGAAGAAGGCATCGCCGCCGTGCTCGGCATCCTCAAGCAGCGGTTTGGCGAGCGCTTTCAGACCGGCCGGGCGGTTCGCTCCCAGCATGCGCATACGACAACCTACATCCCGACGCAGGCGCCGGACGGCGTCGTCTTCCCGGAAACGACCGCCGAGGTACAGGAGATCGTGCGCGCCTGCGCCGCGCACCGCGTGCCGGTGATCGCCTTCGGCGTCGGCTCCTCGCTCGAAGGCCACACCAACGCGCCGGGCGGCGGCATCTCGGTCGACACTTCGCGGATGAACCGGATCCTATCGGTCAATCCGCAGGATCTCGACTGCACGGTCGAGCCCGGGGTGACTCGCGAGGATCTCAACCGGCATCTGCGCGACACCGGCCTGTTTTTTCCAATCGATCCCGGCGCCAATGCCTCGCTGGGCGGCATGGCTGCGACACGGGCCTCAGGCACCAACGCGGTGCGCTACGGCACGATGCGCGAGAACGTGCTGTCGCTGACGGCCGTCATGGCCGATGGCGAGGCGGTGACCACTGGCAAGCGGGCAAAAAAAAGCTCGGCCGGCTACGACCTGACACGGCTGCTGGTCGGCTCGGAAGGCACGCTCGGCATCATCACCTCGCTGACCTTGAGGCTGCAAGGGATTCCGCAGGCGATTTCCGGTGGTGTCTGCCCGTTTCCGAGCGTCGAAGCGGCTTGCAACGCCGTCATCGCGACGATCCAGATGGGCATTCCGGTGGCGCGCATCGAACTGGTCAACGCGCTGCAGATGCGGGCGATGAAGACATATTCCAAGCTCGACTATCCCGAAAGCCCGTGCCTGTTCGTCGAATTCCATGGCAGTGATGCCGGCGTTGCCGAGCAGGCCGAGACCTTCGGCATGATCGCCGAGGAGAATGGCGGCGGACCGTTCCTGTGGACCAGTGTCGCCGAGGAGCGCACCAAACTTTGGAAGGCCAGACATGACGCCTATTGGTCGTCGCTGACGCTGCGGCCAGGCGCCAAGGGCCTGTCGACCGATGTCTGCGTTCCGATCTCGCGTTTTGCCGAATGCGTCACCGAAACCGAGGCCGATATCGCCGAAATGGGGCTTGTCGCGCCGATCGTCGGCCATGCCGGCGACGGCAATTTCCACGTCCTGGTGCTGATGGACGTGAACGACCCGAAGGAAATCGCGCTGTCGGAAAAGTTCGTGGCGCGGCTCAACATGCGGGCCATCGCCATGGAGGGCACCTGCACCGGCGAGCACGGCATCGGCCAAGGCAAGATCGGCTTCCTGCGCCATGAGCTCGGCCACGGCGTCGACATCATGCGCACGATCAAGCAGGCGCTCGATCCGCTCGATATCATGAACCCGGGCAAGATCCTGCCGGCTGCCGAGTAGACGCCGTCATCGGCTCGTCTTGACCCCACCTCCAATCGGGCCGAGACTCCGTGTGCTGAAGGCCCAGAAGACGGGCAACCCAAGCGGAGGAGTGGTGTCATGGCGATTTCACGCAAGGAAGAAGCGCGCGCGCTGAGTGCCGACGAACACGAGCTGGTGGAAAAATCGCACCATCCGGCGGTCCAGGACCTTTCCGACGCCGATCTGTCCGGCCTCGTCAAACGCCTTCGGGAGCGGCGCGACAAGGCGCAGACCGAGGCGCATCGACGCCGGCGCGAAATCCGGGGCAAGGGCACACCGAAAGGGGCTGTCGCTTCAAAGGCCGATGGCGGCTCTCAGTTGAAGCTTGCGATGCTGGCGACGGCCATGCGGCGGTTGAATGGCGAGGCCGAACGGCGCCGCCAGTTGACGGCGCGCGTCTCATTGGTCGACAGCGCGCGCAAGGCGCTGGCCCTGAAGCAGAAAGCGCCGACGGATGGTCCAGCGTTCAACGCGCGCACTGCGCACAAGGGCATGCGAGCGGTGGCAAACCAGAGGACGCCGAATCTGGTTCGGCCGGCTGAGCTCGGCCGACAACGCAAAGCGGCCAAGGTGGCGCAGGCAAAGCGCGACGCGCGTTGAATTCGCACTGATGACGCCGATGATCGCGTGCTGATCTCCGCAGCACGCCGAAGCACGACAAACGCTTCTCCGCCGGCACGTGGTCGGTAGGCCGCTTTGCTGTGTGCGTCGTTTACCGAGTGGCCAACTTCTCTGGCGCTGCCTCGGCAAGCACCTGCAGCATCGGCCGTGTCGGTGCGAAGAATGTCGTGCCGGTGTGAGGGGTGGAGAAATCAAGCAGCCGGTCGTAGGCGCCGGGCGGGTCGCCGACATACATGCGCTGCAGCATCTTCTCGATCACCCAGAGATATCTCGAATAGCCGATGAAGTAGGTGCCGAATTCCCGTTGCCCCGGCCGGCCGAACGGCATGTTGTCGCGCAATATGTCATGTTCGGTGCCGTCGGCATCCTCGATGGTGGCGAGCGACTTGTGCGATTTGCGCGGCGCTTCGTCATCATCGATTTCGATGTTGTCGATCTTGGTTCGGCCGATGATCGCCTCCTGCACGGGCGTGGGGATTCGCGCCCACGCTTGGAGATCGTGCAGGTATTTTTGAACGACGACATAGCTGCCGCCGGCAAAATCGGGATCTTCGTCGCCAACGAGCGCCGAGGCGGGCAGATCGAGGCCGGTGGGGTTGGCTGTGCCGTCGACGAAACCGAGCAGGTCGCGGGCATCGAAATAACGAAACCCCGAGACTTCGTCGACGACGGTCACGCCGGCACCAAGCCTGTCCAGCAGGATACGCTCGAACTCGAAGCACATGTCTGGCCGCTCGGAGCGGATATGGAAGAGAAGGTCGCCCGGCGTCGTGGGCGCGGCGTGAACCGCACCCTTGATCGGCGTGAACCGCTTCAACTCCGCCGGCCGCCGGCCGGGGTTGAGCCGGTTCCATAGATCGTGGCCGATGCCGGCGATGCAGGACAGGCGGCCGCCGAGGTCGCGAAACCCGACAGTCTTGACCAGGTCGTCAAGGTCGCCGAGTACGGAACAAACCTTTCCGAGAACCGCCTGTTCATCGGCTATGGTGACGACAAGGAAAATCGCTGATTGCGAAAGCGGCGCGTCGACGCTCTGCGCATCGATCGGCACACGGTCCCAGTTCTTCCCCGACATCCCCAATTCTCCGCTTTTCCAGGATTGTTTCAGACGATCCCGGATCGGAAAACGCCGCGACCGGAACAGGGCGAGGACGCCCAAAGCAAGGTATCGCGATCAAGAGCGACCGCGCAACATCGAACGCCGTCCATGGTTGTCGCCGACGACGATCGAATTGCCTCTTTATCGACACGCGGATGCAGGTAGAGTGCGGCTGATTTCAACCAAACCGTTCGGAACTGATGCTCGCACGCCTGTTCGTGATCTTTGGTGGCCTGTTCGTGCTGGTGCTGTGCGCGGCGCTGGTGGGGCCGTATTTTGTCGACTGGTCCGGCTATCGGGCGCAGTTCGAGCGCGAAGCGAGCGCCATTCTCGGCCGCAAGGTGACCGTGCAGGGCGACGCCACGGCGCGCTTGTTGCCGTTTCCGTCGGTAACCTTCTCCAATGTCGCCGTTGCCGGCGGCCCCGCCGGCCAGCCGGCGATGACCGTCGAGACGTTTTCGATGGATGCGGAACTGGCGCCGTTCCTGCGTGGCGAGGTGCTGATTTTCGACATGCGGCTGGTGCGGCCGAAAGCGACGATCGACATCGCCGCCAATGGCACCGTCGACTGGGCGATGCGGCCGTCCTCGCCCTTCAACCTCAACCAGATCTCGATCGAGAAGCTGACGGTGACGGAAGGGCAGATCGAGCTGCGTCATGCCGCCGGCGGACGCAGCCACACCATGTCCGAGATCAATTCGACCATTTCGGCCAAATCGCTGGCGGGCCCGTGGCGCATGGATGGCACGTTGAGGTTCGACGGCCTGCGCACGACGGTTGCCGCCACTACCGGCAAGGCCGAAGCCAACGGCCAGATGCGGTTTCGGCTCAAGGCCGATCCCGACGCGTATCCGCTGGTCATCGAAACCGACGGCAATGCCGGCATCGTCAACGGCGCCGCCATCTACTCCGGACAGTTCAAGATTTCCGGCGCCGATAAGAACTCAGCCCAGTTGCGGGGCACCGATGGCGAGACGGTGAAGGTCGGCACCGGCAAGTCCAATCCCGGCTTTCGGGTTAACGGCAAGTTCGCGCTCGATCACCAGAAGCTCGGCATCGATGAATTCCGCTTCGAGACCGGACCCCTCGACAATCCCTATACCGCCGACGGCAAGGCCTCGATCGATCTCGGCCAGAAGCCGAGCTTCGCCATCGAGGCCAATGGCGCGCAGGTGCAGTTCGACGAGGCCGTGGGTGCGGCAGGCGCCGGCCTGACACTGGATCAGCGCATTGCCGGACTGGAACAGGCTTTGCTCGACCTGCCCAAGCCGACCATTCCCGGAACGGTCGAGGTCAGGTTGCCGGCCGTGGTGGCCGGTGACACCACGGTTCGCGACGTTCATCTTTCCGCCGAGCCGGTCGATGGCGGCTGGTCGGTGAAATCGCTCGCCGCGACACTGCCCGGCCGCGCCACGCTGGAGGCCGACGGCCTGCTCAGCGTCGAGAACCATTTCGGCTTCACCGGTTCGCTGCTGCTGGCGGTGGCGCAGCCTTCCGGCTTCGCTGCCTGGTTGTCCAAGGACGTCGACGAGGCGATCCGGCGTCTGCCCGCCGCCGGCTTCCGGGCTAAAGTCGATCTCTCCGAAAAGCGCCAGGCCTTCAGCGATCTCGAACTGGTCCTGGGCAAAGCGATGTTTTCCGGCCGCATCGATTCCAGCCAGCCCGACGACGCCAGGCCCTCGGTGCTGATGCGGCTGGAAGGCGGCGATCTCGATGTCGACGGGCTAGCGGCCTTCGCTTCGATCTTCATCAGTGACAAGGGCGCCAACCGATTTGCCGACCGCGACCTCGATTTCCAGATCAAGGCGGGACCGGTCAGTGCCGGAGGCTTGACCGCCGACACGGTCGACACCGCGCTCAGGCTGCGCGACGGGCTGCTTGAGATCGACCGGCTGTCGGTGGGCGGGCTGGCTGGCGCGTCGATCAGCGCCACAGGCCGGATCAAGGATTTCCCAGCGAGCCCGACCGGCAAGCTTGACGCCTCCGTGGTCGCCGTCGACCTGAAGCCGCTGATAGACGTGGCGGCGCAGCACTATGCCGACAATGCCGTGCTCAAGGGACTGGCAAGCCGCGCCGCTGCTTATCCCGACCTGTTCCAGGACTCGCGCGTCGATCTTGTGGTGAGTGCTGCCGACAATGGCGACGGCACAACAGGGCTTGCTGTGAGCGGGCAAGGCAAGGCCGGCGGATCGTCCTTTTCCGCCTCGCTGTCGGGGAAGGGAGCGGTCGACAAGCTTCTTGAAGCGCCTGTGGCGCTGACCTTCAATGCCAGGAACCCCGACGCCACAGCGCTGCTGGCACTTTACGGCTTGCCGGCACTGCCGCTCGGCATGCTCGGCGAGGCAAGCACCGACATCCAGGCCAAGGGCACGCTGGGCGGCGGCCTGGCGACGAGCTTCAGCCTTGCCGGCAACGACTTCAACGCCGGTTTCGACGGCACCGTAGCCGACACGCCGCAAGGTCCGGTCGCGAAGGGCAAGGTCAGCCTCGATACGGCCGACATCGAGCCCTGGCTGATGACATCGGGCATAGGCCTGCCGGGCATGGGGACAGGCACGTCGACGTCGCTCACCGCGCAGGCCGATTACGGCAACGGCCTACTGGTGCTCTCCGGCCTCAACGCCGCCATCAACGAAGCTGCGGTGTCGGGTGACGTGAACATCGACGTCAAGGAGGGGATTGACGGCAAAGATGGCGTGCCGCATCTGGCCGGCTCGCTGGCGCTCGACGAACTTGATCTCGACCCGATGGCGGTGGCGCTGTTCGGCGATTCCGCGTTCACGGACAAGAGCGGAGACAACAACGGCGGTGTGTGGCCGTCGGCCCCGTTCAGCCAGAAATCCAGCCTTCCATTCACGGCCGATCTCGACTTGACCACGGCTTCCCTTGCCGCAGGGCCATTCGCGACCGCCTATGACGCGGCCTTGTCGCTGAAGCTCGACCAGGAAGGCATCCGCGTGTCCGATCTCAAGGCGAAATTCCTTGGCGGTGCGCTGACCGGCCTGTTCGAATTGAAAAACAATGACGGCACTGGGCTTTTCACCGGCCAGATGAAGCTCGCGGACGCCGATCTGCCAGCCTTGCTGCCGGATGCCGGCATCGGCGGCAAGGGGGATATCTCCGCGGCGTTTTCGACAAGCGGCAAATCGGTCGACGCGATGGTTGCCGCTCTGTCGGGTTCGGGCACGGCGGCGCTGAAGGGCGTCACGGTCGCCGGCGTCAATCCCAATGCGTTCAGCACCTTCCTCGCCAAGGCGGACGCGATCGGCCGCGATATCGATGCAGCCAAGACCGCCGGCTTCGCGCCCGCTATCGCGGCAGATGGCAGTTTCGCGGCAAAGGATACCGACATCGCCTTCACCATTGCAGGTGGCACGCTGCGAGCGCCGCCGATCAGCCTCGAAAATCCTTCGGCGACCTTGTCCGCCGACATCACGGCGGACCTCAATGCCGATACGGTCTCCGCCAAGGGCGCGGTCACCTACCGGCCCGGCGACGAAGCGCTCGTCGGTTCCGAACCGGCGATGAATTTCAGCGTCGAGGGGCCGTTCGGCGCCGTCAAACGGCAGTTCGACAGCGAACCGCTGGCGCAGTTCCTGACCCAGCGCGCGCTCGAGAAGGAGCAGCAGCGGGTCGAGGCGATGCAGGCCGCGTTGCTGGAGAAGCAGCGGCTGCGGCGCGAGGTGCGCTATTACGCTGCGTTGCAGGACCAGCGCGACAAGGCGGCCGAGGAGCTGCGACAGCAGGAGGAGGCGGCGCGGCTGAAGGCCGAGGCCGACGCCAAGGCGAAAGCCGAGGCGGAAGCTCAGGCGCGGGCCGAAGCAGAGGCCAGGGCCAAAGCGGATGCCGAGGCAAAGGCCAAAGCCGAGGCGGATGCCAAGGCAAAGGCCGAGGAGGCGATGCGGACCGCCTCGCAGGAGAAGGCAAGGCTGGAAGCAGAGCGCAAGGGCGCCGAGCAGGCGCCGAACCCGGAACGGGCGCCGCCGCCGGTGGCCAACGACAATCCGCCTCCGGCCAAACCGCAGTTCAATCCGTCTACGATCGACAATTTGCTGAAGTCTTTGCAGTAGGGCAGTAGGGCAGTAGGGCAGTAGGGCAGTAGGGCAGTAGGCAGGGGATTTCCCTCGATCGTTCAAAGAACGAGCAGTTCGGCGCTGTCGGCGACGTAGCGGGCGTGACGAAAATCGCGGATGGCGGCAAGCTTGCCCTCCTGCCAGACCAGCAGGATGAAATAGGCTGATCGCGCAGCCGGGTCGTTGCCGTCGTGAACGAGGACCACCGGCCTGTCCTCGACGAATCCCGGCACGAAACGCCAATCGCGGAGGCGGGAATAGTTGTGGAAATAGGTAGCGACTTCCTTGGGTCCGGTAAACCGCGTCCTGGCCACCAGCTCCAGGCGAACTTCATCGGCGAGCATGTCGCGCACGGCGTCGAAATCACGGGCGTTGAAGCGATCGATATAGGCTTCGAGCAACAGGCGTTCGGAGACGCCCAGCCTGGGAACCGGCCGATCCTCGGGCTCGGCGGCGAGCTGGCGCAAGCGGCCGCGGCCACGATGCAGCGCCGCCTTGACGGCCGGGACGCTGGTGTCCAGCGCGGCGCTGATCTCTTGCAGCGAATAACCCAGAACGTCCATCATGATGACGCTGCTGCGCTGCGCGACGGGCAGGCGCATGAAGGTGTGCAGGCCGGCGGCAGCGGCCTGACGGTCGAAGGTGGCGTTGGCCGGGTCGACGATCATGTCCGGATCCTCATCGGAAAAGGCCTTTTCGCGGGCTCGCCGGCGCAGAAAATCGAGTGCCGTGTTGTGCGCGATGCGGAACAGCCAGCCCTCCGGATTTGCGATCTGGCCGGCGTTCGGCAAAGCCTCGAACGCCTTGGCCAGCGCTTCCTGCAACACGTCCTCGCCGTCGAAGACGGAACCCGTCATGCGCGCGCAATAGCGGTGCAGCTTTGGGCGCAACTCCCCAAGCAGGCGTTCGATGAGCGCGCGGTGCCCGCCAGGAATGAGGATGTTCATACGCCCGCCGTTCTCCACATCGCTTGACCGCGCCTAGAGCAATTCCAAGAAAAGTGTGTGCGGTTTTCTGTCCAGAATTGCGTCAAAACAAAGAGTTAGGGCGGTTCGCTGTTTCCATGAAACGGTGAACTGCTCTAGTGGTCCAGCATCCGGTAACTGCCCACCACCGTCATCGCCTCGCGATGCGGAGGCTCGATGCAGCGATCCCTGATGCCGTTCTGAAAAGTCGCGAATGCCGCTAGCCCCGGAAGGGTGCCGGCCTGCTCCTCGGTTGCCGCCTCGACCAGATGGAAGAAGGTACCGTCGCCGGACCGCCATGTCATGTAGCGAAACCCTTCGGGCGATTTATCCCGCAATTCCTGGAACACGGCCTTGACCAGCCGCTCGTTCTCGTCGACCAGCTCCGGTTTGGTCCTGTAACGTATCAAATGGTGTTTCATCTTGTCTGTTCCTTTGCCGGCCCTGCACCTTGCAGGTCGCTCATGTCCGAGACGAAGCGGCGGAGCCAAAGGATTCGGGGTTTCCGGAATTTTTTATGCGGCCCCTTATGTCCCATCTTCCCGATGGTAGCCGGGCTTCGCAAAAGTTGAATGGACGACGGCGCGTTGCTGACGGCTGTCGCGATCTCATCGTGCGCTCACCGTCGATCGAGGACGGTATGTCGGGCCTGTGGTTGGGCCAACAACGCCCAGGCCATGCGCGGCAGTTATTCGACCAGAATGCGCGCTTCCCTCGCGGCTTCGACAAAAGCATCCCTGGCGGTATCGGCCGATACGCCGCCGTTCATGGCCTGCCGGCACGCCCGCAGCGCAGCCTTATGCTTGATGCTTCCCGCATCGCGCCAGTGATTGGTGAGAAGGTCGAGAGCTTGTTCGGCATTGGACAGATTTCGAACGTCGCCAGTAACGCCTGTGGAAACCGGGACTGCCTTGGAAAACCAGATGTTGTACATGGCATAGCCTCCATTCAGCTAGGTTGCGAAACTTGTCTCTAGAGCGTGTCGCGGTCCTTTCGGGCGAGCACGCTCCTCAGCATGGGTTCGATGCGCGAAAGCTCGTCGAGATGCACGGCCGACAAGTCGGCGAGGCAGGCATCGGCCCGCTCGGTCAGTTGCAGCAGCACCTTGCGCTGGTCCTCCTTGTCCTGATCTCTGACGATCAGCCCGGCCTCGCACAGGCGGTTGACCAGTTCGACGGCGCTATGATGGCGGATGCGCAAGCGTTCGGCGAGGTCGCCGATAGCTACCGGGCCTCCGCCGGGAAAACCCTTTATGGCGAGCAGTGCCTGATGTTGGCGCGGCGTCAGACCGGCGTCTTCGGCCTGTAGCTGGCTGAATTCCAGGAAGCGGCGGATCAGATAGCGGAACTCCGACAGCCGCTGGTAGTCGGCCTGGCTGATGGCGGGGCGGGGTTCTTTCGGATGCGACATATCAGACATGTGTTGTCATTCCGGCCAAAGCTCAAACGATTTCGGGCCAGGCCCGCTTGAATATTTATATCGTATTACGATACATAGCCGCCGGCAAAGCCGTTTTGACGGTTTGCCGATCCTCCAACAGCGACACGCCACGGAAAGCAGGCAGGCAATGAAGACCGAACAGGGCAGTCCCGGACATCTGCGCGATTTCACCACCGACGCCAGGGTGTTGCTGATCGCGGGCATCGCGGTGGTGGTGGCGACGGCCGGGCTGTTTGCCGGCATCATCCTGCTGAAATTGATCCGGCTCGCCACCAACGTCGCCTATTTCGGTCAATTCACGCTCGCCGATCTGAAACTGGAGGACACGCCGCTTGGATATGCCGCCGTCGCCGTGCCGGTGATCGGCGCACTCATCATCGGCCTGATGGCGCGCTACGGCAGCGAGAAGATCCGTGGCCACGGCATTCCAGAAGCGATCGAAGCGATCCTGCTCGGGCGCTCGCGGCTGGACGCCAAGGTCGCGGTGCTGAAGCCGCTGTCGTCGGCGATCTCGATCGGCTCCGGTGGACCGTTCGGCGCCGAGGGCCCAATCATCATGACCGGCGGCGCCATCGGCTCGCTGATCGCGCAGATGCTGCCGGTCAGCGACAATGAGCGCAAGACGCTGCTGGTGGCGGGCGCCGCCGCGGGCATGACCACCGTGTTCGGAACGCCGATCGCCGCCATCATGCTGGCGGTGGAACTGCTTCTGTTCGAGTGGACGCCGCGCAGCTTCATTCCGGTGGCGGTGGCTGCCATCGTGGCGGAGGTCGAGCGCACCATGCTGCACATGCCGGGACCGATCTTTCCGTTTCAGGGCGGCATGGCGATTTCCTTTGCCGGTCTTGGCGGCTGGGTCCTGATCGGCGTTGCCGCCGGCCTCCTGTCTGCCTTGCTGACGCAGATGGTCTATGCCTGCGAGGACGGTTTCCAGAAGCTGCCGATCCACTGGATGTGGTGGCCGATGCTCGGCGGCCTCGTCGTCGGCATTGGCGGCTTGATCGAGCCGCAGGCGCTCGGCGTCGGCTACGACAACATATCCAGCATGCTGGACGGCCGTACGATCGCAACGGCGGCACTCCTGTTGTTGGTGGTGAAAGCCGTCATCTGGTCCGTGGCGTTGGGCTCGGGAACGTCGGGCGGCGTGCTGGCGCCACTGCTGATCATGGGCGGCGCGATGGGCGCGGTGCTCGCCGGCTTCCTGCCGGCGGCCGATCCCGGCTTCTGGGCGCTGCTGGCGATGGCGGCGACCATGGGTGGCACGATGCGCGCGCCGCTGACGGCGACCTTCTTCGCGGTCGAATTGACCGGCAACACGCATGTGCTGGTGCCGCTGATCGCGGCCTGCGCCGCCGCCCATGCGGTGACGGTGCTTTTGATGAAACGTTCCATCCTGACCGAGAAGATCGCCAGGCGAGGGCATCATCTGGTGCGCGAATACCGGGTCGATCCGTTCGCGCTGACCAGGGTGCATGAAGTGATGACCACGCAGGTTCAGAGCGTGCCGGCGACGATGACGCTGCATGGTGCGGCGGCATTCCTGACCGCGCCGGAGACGCGTCATCCGAGCTTCCCGGTCATTGACGGCAACAGGCAGGTGCTCGGACTCATCGATCCACCGGCGATCCTGCGCTGGCGGCGTGCCGGCAAGCACCGGACGACGACGCTCGGCGAATTACTGGCCGGCAGCAAGGTGACGCTTGCCTATCCCGATGAATATCTGGAAGGCCTGTCGGACAAGCTCCTGATGGCCAACGTGTCGCATCTGCCGGTCGTGGCACGCGACGATGGAACGCTGGTCGGTTACGTCGGCTGGAAGGACCTGATGCGCGTCAGATCCAGGAAACAGGCGGAAGAGCGCGATCGCACGGCCCTGCTGGGGTTCGGCACCCGCCGCGGGAAACAGGAAGGCGCTGCCTGACGGCGTCCGGCATCAGGCGCGGCCGCGCTTCGCCCAGGCCAGTACATGGATCCGGAGCGCCGAGGACAGATTGGTGTCGCGCGGCCGGTTTTCGTCGACTTCCGCGACCAGCGCGGCAAGGGGCAGATTGCGCGCGACGGCGATGGCGACAAGGTCGTCAAAAAACGGCTTTTCGAGCGAATAGCTGGTGCGGTGGCCACGGATCGTCACCGAGCGTTTTTCGACCGGGCTCACCTGGAGCTCATTTGGGGTCCGGATCGGGCGACGGTTGACGCCGATGGCCCGCGACGAAGAACTCGGCCTTTTCGGCAACCAGGCGGTCGCGTTCCTTCTCTGCCCCGGAGCGGCCGTACAGGGCGCGGTTCTGGCTGGCAGTGCGTTCCTTCTCCAGCCTTGCCTTCTGCTTGCGAGCCTGGCGCAGATTGACGATGTCGGCCATGACGCGCGACCCGAAGGCTTATTTCTTGCGGAAGGCGTCGAGCGAGACGACTTCGGCGCCCTTGGCGGCATCGGCATCGGCCGCCTTCTTCTCGGGTTCGGCGGCCTTCTTCTCCGCCTTCGGCTTTTTCTCGGAGACGATGGCGAGCGGTTCGGACGCCGGCTGGGAAGCTGGTTCGTCATCTGACTGGCCTTCGGTCTTGACGTCGAATTCGAGTTCGAAGTTAACCGACGGATCGTAGAAGCCGCGCACCGCCGAGAACGGGATTTCGAGTTTTTCCGGCACGTCCGAGAAGGAGAGCCCGACCTCGAAACCGGTCTCGGTGACCTTCAGGTCCCAATACTGGAACTGGATGACGATGGTCATCTGCTCCGGATAGCGCTCGCGCAGCCGCGAAGACACGCGCACGCCCGGCGCGCCGGTCAGGAAGGTGATGAAGAAATGATGGTTGCCGGGGAGGCCGGTGCGCGCGACCTCGGCCAGGACCTTGCGCATGACGCCGCGCAACGCCTCCTGGGCCAGAATGTCATAGCGGATGTGGTCGTCGGCCATGTGGCGGTCGGGTTCCGTTGAATCGTCCGCATAGCTGTAATCAAGCTTGAGCGCGGCGTAAACCGCATATAGACCGCCGCCGCGAGGAAGCGAGGACGATTGCCGAGATTTGATCGCGGAAGCCGGCTTGCGTCACCCGCAAATGTCACGCGTTGGCAAGCGCGGCGTGTTTCTTGACGCTGGTCGGGGAGGGGCGCTTGCCGAAAGCGCGCAGGAAGGTGCGCACGCCATTTGTCGCCGATTGCACGACCTCGTCCTCGGCCGGGGTGCCGCCGAGCATGAAGGTCGTCTGCAATTCAGCATTGACGAGGCCGAGGAACTGCCGCGCCGCGACGTCGGGGTCGTCGATCGCGAGGTAACCGCCATAGGCAAGGCGGGCGAAGCGGGCGGCGATTGCCGGCCATGTCCTGCCAGGACCCTGTTCGCGCCATTCGGCGAACAGTTCGGGGTAGCGCTCGCCTTCGGTCTGGATCAGCTTGCGCAGGAATTTTCCGTCGCGGTTGCAGATGCAGTTCTGGTTCAGGCGCACGGCAAAGCCGATCAGATCCGCTTCCAGATCCCTCGGCTGGTCCGGGAACGTGGCGATGGTGGCGAAGATGCCGGCATTGCAGCGCTCGGTGAGATCGCGGACTACGGCGATGAAGAGCTTTTCCTTGTCGCCATGGTGGTTGTAGACGGTCTGGCGCGAGACACCCGCCTCGGCGGCGATCAGGTCGATATTGGCGCCGGCAAAGCCCTCGCGGCAGAACACGGAAGCGGCTGCGTCGACCACCGAGATGCGCTTGGCCTCGTGGCTGCGTGGCGGGAAACTGTCAGGAGAAACACCCGGTCTCATGAAAATCTATATAGAGGTGATTGACGATTTAGACAAGACTGTCTAAATTTGTGGACACACTATAAGGGGTTCACCTCTGGACAGGCGAACAATTCGCTCTCGGAGAGTCGGAATCCCACGGGATCGAACGTCCTGGGGTCAGACGTCGCCTTGCGGCGGCAACCAGATTCGAAAGAAGCCAACATCATGAGTCCCAAATTCCTCCGCATCGCGGTCGTGCTCGGCCTGTTGTCCGCCATCGGGCCCTTCGCCATCGATATGTATCTGCCCGCATTGCCCTCGATCGGCGCGGATCTCAACGCCGGCACCGCAGCCGTGCAGATGAGCCTTTTGATCTTCTTCCTGTCGATGGGCTTCGGCCAGATCGTCGTCGGGCCGATCTCCGATATGGTCGGACGCAAGCTGCCGCTCTATGGCGGTCTTGCGCTGTTCATGGTCGGCGGCGTCGGTTCGGCATTGGCGCCGACCATCGAATGGCTGATCGCCTTCCGTTTCCTGCAGGGCCTTGGCGCCAGCGCCGGCATGGCCATTCCGCGCGCGATCGTGCGCGACCTGCACACTGGCAACGAAGCCGCCAAGCTGATGTCGTTGCTGATGCTGGTGTTCTCGGTATCGCCGATCCTGGCGCCGCTGACCGGCAGCCAGATCATCGAGAGTTTCGGCTGGCGCGCCGTGTTCTGGACCGTCACGGCCGCAGCGGTGCTAGCAACCATCCTGCTCGCGACCTCGCTCAAGGAGACGCGGCCGGCTGAAGAACGCGCCGGTTCTTCCTTTGGCACCGCCCTTTCAGGCTACCGTTTCCTGATGGGGGACCGCAATTTCCTCGGCCTGGTGGCGATCGCGGGCTTCGGCATTGCGAGCTTCTTCGTCTATCTGTCGAGCTCGTCCTTCATCCTGATCGACCATTACGGCCTGTCGCCTTCGGTCTATAGCGTGTTCTTCTCGATCAATGCCGTCGCCTTCATCGGCATGTCGCAGCTCACCGGCCTGCTTTCCGAGCGTTTCGGGCTCAAGCGGGTGGTGTGGGTAGCGGTGACCGGCTACGCCACGACGATGGTGGCACTGTTCGCTATCATGGCTTCCGGCGTGGACCGGCTGGATGTGATGGCGGCGCTGCTGTTCGTCGGCTATGGCTTCCTCGGCCTGGTCATTCCGACCACCTCGGTATTGGCCATGGAGGAGCATGGCGAGATCGCCGGCACGGCTTCGGCGCTGATGGGCACGCTGCACTTCGCCATCGGTGCGCTCGCCATGGGTGTCGCGGGCATCTTTTTCGACGGCACGCCGTTGCCGATGGTCGCCGGCATCACGCTCTGCGCGGTGATCTCCTTCACCCTGGCCAAGATCACGCTCGGCCGTTCGCGCGAGGCCGTCGAAGCGCCGGCGGAGTAGGCAATCGCTAATAAATTGAAAGAGGCCGGGAAATTGAAAGAGGCCGGGGCGATCCCGGCCTTTTTCATGCCAATCCCGTTTCGTCCAGCATGAAGCGCAGCCTTGTCTCGACAGGCGCCAGGGGCAGCCGTACCAGTTCATAACCGAGTTCGGCATAGACGCCGACCAGCGCGTGACAGGTACACTCGGCTTCGTCGAGCGTTTGCTTGCGTTCTTCATCCTGCGTGAAGATTTCGGGCCAAGGCGGGGCAACGAAGACACGAGGGTTGTAGCGGCAACGCTTCGCTGCGATGCCGACGTGATCGGGCACCGGCAGACCGCTGAGGCGGAGATAGCCCAGCGTGTCGGGCACGCCACGATCGAGGAAGACCGGTCCTTCCTGTTCGATCGCGGCTTGGTACGAGCGCATCTCCCAGGACAGCATCAATTCGGCAAACAATGCGCGATCGCTCCAAGGCAAAGCGGAGCCGCCAATGGCGGACTGGTCGCGAATGATGCCGCGTCCGGCCTCGACCGAGGTGGCGAACCCTGCACGGCGCAAGGCTTCGATCAGTGTGGTCTTGCCGGAGCCCGGACCGCCGGTCACCACGAAGAATCGGTCGGAATTGTTTTGCATTTTTTACCCATGTCGAAGGAGGCACGCGGCTCCACTGCGTCGCCTCCCATGGGCCGAACGAAGTCTAGCCGGCGCGAGCGTGCCGTTGCGCGTGATGCCGATGAAAAAGGGGAGAAGTGGAGGTTTCTGTTGCCAGGTACCTCCGAACCCCGCCTAGAAGTGCGAACCCCTAGGGCTTGATTTGAAGCTATCGCACTGCATTAAGCAGCGAGACGTGCTTCCGCATAGTTGTCGTTGGCAACTATAAGTTTAGCCCGATGACGGTGGTACAATGCCGGGCAAAAGTACGATCTTTACACCTTCGTCGATCCTATTTCGCCCCCAGCAAAAGCCGCTCCGTCTTCCAGAGCGGTTTTTGGTGGAGGCGCCGGGTACCGCCCCCGGGTCCGAACGGCTTATTTCATCGCCAGTTTATCGCCATAGTCGGTCAAGCCGACGAAGCGAATATAAGGGTCCGTCGCCAGAAATGAAAGACCGCAATGGTGCTTTGTCCCTGTGTCAAAATGCGACGCGGCAGGGTTGACTTGGGAACGGTCTCAACCGAAGCTTTGCCGCGGTGAGGAGTTACCGACCGAGCGCACGAGTTGCGGAGCGCGCCACAGCCCTCATCGACCGGATCCGTGGCGCCGACGAGGGGAATTTTGATGGCCGACTATCTTGCAGACGTGAAGAAATACGACGCCGCCGCGAGTGCGGAAATTGTCGAGAAGATCGTCAAGCATCTGGGCATCGCGCTCAGGAACCGCGACTCCTCGCTGGTGTCCTGCACCGATCCCAAAGAACTCGAGCGCGTCCGGGAAAACTGGGTCGGCAAGAAGCTCGGCGTCGCCGATGCGGCGAAGGCAGATGCTGCGATCGAGAAGACCTGCAAGGCGATGGCCGCAGACAACACCAAGAATCGAGTGACTTTTTACTACCTCGTTGCCAAGGACCTGGGAAAGCTCGGTTCGCTCTGAGAATTCCGTGCTCGCGCGGCTGCTGAAGCGCGCCGCTGGTTTGTAACGGGCACGGCTTGTGCTGCCCCTCATCTGGCTGCCGCCATCTTCTCCCCGTATAGAGACGGGGAGAGGAATGCTGTCACCGATGGTTTCGCCAATTGCCGGCGTTGCAAGACGGACACCGAGGCTGCGGCCAGTTTGCTTGGATGTCGGCGCAGACGCCGAAACAGTGATGAGGCAAGCGTCGCCTGCGCCGTTTTGATGTGTTCGGCCGCCTGTCTAGCAGCTATAATGCTCGCACAATCGAATCGAGCCGAACCGATGCGCCAGTATCTCGACCTTCTGCAGCACGTGCTGGATCATGGCGCCGACCGCGGCGACCGCACGGGCACGGGCACGCGCTCCGTGTTCGGCTACCAGATGCGCTTCGATCTGGCGCGCGGCTTTCCCGTCACCACCACCAAGAAGCTGCACCTGAAATCGATCATTCATGAGCTTTTGTGGTTCCTGGCCGGCGAAACCAATATCAAATATCTGACCGACCATGGCGTTTCCATCTGGGACGAATGGGCTGACGAGAATGGCGACCTTGGCCCCGTCTATGGCAAGCAGTGGCGTTCCTGGCCGGACGGCCATGGCGGGTCGATCGATCAGATAAACAATCTTGTGAAAGAGATACGCCGCAATCCTCAATCGCGGCGGCTGATCGTTTCGGCCTGGAATCCGGCCGAGGTGGAGGCGATGGCGTTGCCGCCATGCCATTGCCTGTTCCAGTTCTACGTCTCGGAAGGCCGGCTTTCCTGCCAGCTTTACCAGCGTTCCGGCGACATCTTCCTCGGCGTGCCGTTCAACATCGCCTCCTACGCCCTGCTGACGCTGATGGTGGCGCAGGTGACCGGCCTGAAGCCCGGTGATTTCGTCCATACGCTCGGCGACGCGCATCTTTATTCGAACCATTTCGAGCAGGCGCGCGAGCAACTTCGGCGCACGCCAAGAACGCTGCCGACCATGTGGATCAACCCTGAAGTGAAGGATCTCTTCGCCTTCCGCTTCGAGGATTTCCGGCTGGAAAACTATGTCGCCGACGCGACGATCAAGGCGCCGATCGCGGTCTGAACCGCCGGCGCAACCTTGCCGACCTGACGTCTCGAGGCCGTGGCGATGGTGGTGCCTCGCCGGTACGTCGTTTTGATATCTTTTCGACAAGATCGGTCGACCTTACCCTCAGGCCAGGAGATTTCCGGGGGAGGCGTCCATGCGACTGTCAGCAGCGGTATTTGCGCTCGTCTTTGTCTTCGCTTTCAATGCCCACGCATTTGCCGAGTGCGGGTGTGAATGCATCAACAACAGCATGAAGCCGTTCTGCGACGATCCAGCTGCGAAGCTGCCAAACTGTCCCCGCGCGACTTGCAAGCCCGCTGACGCAAAGGGGAATGACCTTCCCGCAAGCGCCATATCAAGCGAGACGCGGTATGTCTGCAAAGTGCGGATGGTGAAGACGCCGGAAGGCTCGTTTCGACACACACTTATCTGCATTTAGACATTGTCTCGCCTCTCCCAATAGATCACGGCGGCGACAGCTATGTCGCCCAAAAGTGACCGCAGTTTTGGGGGAACGACGCGCTTTAGAAGATTTCAGCCTTGGTTCCGTCGAGGGCAACGGGCGCCGATTTTCTTGTGACGTCTTCGTCTGCCTTTCGCTGTATCCGTGCTGGTCTATCGCAGGTCGCGATGACGCCGCGCATTCAATGGCGACGCTGGGCGAAAAATCTTTCCTTGTTATATTCATCCGGATATATCGGATGGCAGGCTTCGAGCAGGCCGGATGCCAACTCAGGGAGAGCTTCATGACGCGCAACGGTTTTGCAGTGGCGGCGGTCGCCATTGGTGGCTTCGCGGCGGCGTGGACGGCAGCAGTGCCGGCGGCGCGCGCGCAAGACGAGGTCGTGGTGTTTGCGGCCGCCAGCCTCAAGGACGCGCTCGACGCGGTCAACAAGGCCTGCGCGGCAGATGTCGGCGAAGCGGCGACCATCTCCTACGCGGCGAGTTCGGCGCTCGCCAAGCAGATCGAAAGCGGCGCGCCGGCGGACGTCTTCATCTCGGCCGATCTCGACTGGATGAAGTATCTTTCCGACAGGAAGCTGACCAAGCCCGATACCGAAGTGAAGCTGCTCGGCAACCAGATCGTGCTGGTGGCGCCGAAGGATTCGGGCGTTGAAGCCAAGATCGAAAAGGGTTTTGATCTGGCCAGACTGGTCGGCGACGGCAAGCTCGCCATGGGCGACCTCAAGGCTGTGCCGGCTGGCAAATACGGCAAGGCCGCGCTTGAATCGCTCGGCGTCTGGTCCTCGGTCGAGGGCAAGGTGGCGCAGGCCGAGAATGTGCGTGCGGCGCTCAAGCTGGTCTCGACGGGCGAAGCGACTCTCGGCATCGTCTACGCCACGGACGCGCATGCCGAAAAGGGCGTCAAGGTGGTTGGTGTTTTCCCCGAGGATTCACATCCGCCGATCATCTATCCGGTTGCCCAAACGGCTGATTCGAAGGACAAGGACACGCCTGCCTTCCTGAAGTGCCTGCGGACGGCAAAGGCATCGGATCTATTCAAGGAGCAGGGTTTCACGGTCCTTGCGCCCGTCAACTAGGATAGCCACCTGCGCATGAACTGGCTGCTGGACCTCACTCCCGACGAATGGAATGCGGTCCGGCTGTCCATCAAGGTGGCGACAGTGGCGATGATCGCCAGCCTGCCGCCGGGCATAGCGATAGCGCTGCTCCTGGCGCGCGGCCGCTTCTGGGGCAAGACGCTGCTCAACGGGCTGGTGCATCTGCCGCTGATCCTGCCGCCCGTGGTGACCGGCTATCTCCTGCTTCTGACCTTCGGCAAGCGCGGGCCGGCCGGCGCATTCCTGGCCGAGCATTTCGGCATCGTTTTTTCCTTTCGCTGGACGGGTGCGGCTCTTGCCTGCGGCGTCATGGGTTTTCCGCTGATGGTGCGGGCGATCCGATTGTCGATCGAGGCCGTCGACCGCAAGATGGAGGCGGCGGCCGGAACGCTCGGCGCCAGCCCGCCATGGGTGTTCGGCACCATCACCTTGCCGCTGATCTTGCCTGGGCTGATCGCCGGTGCCATCCTCTCCTTCGCCAAGGCGATGGGCGAGTTCGGAGCGACGATCACCTTCGTCTCCAACATCCCGAACGAGACGCAGACGCTGCCGTCGGCAATCTACACGTTCACCCAGGTGCCGGGCGGCGATGCCGGCGCGCTTCGGCTGACGCTGATCTCGATCGTCATCTCGATGGCCGCCCTGGTGGCCTCGGAAGTGCTGGCGCGGCGCGTCGGCCGGCGGATGGACATCGAATGACGGTCCTTGTCGACATCCGCCATCGGCTCGGCGATTTCCCGCTCGACATCCGCTTCGAGAGCGCCGGGCGGCTGACGGCGCTGTTCGGGCCCTCTGGCTCGGGCAAGACGACGCTGATCAATATGATTGCCGGGTTGATCCGGCCCGATCAGGGACGCATCGAGATCGATGGGCGTGTGCTGGTCGACACCGCCAAGGGCATTTTCGTGCCGAAGCACAGGCGCCGGATCGGCATGGTGTTCCAGGACGCGCGTCTGTTTCCGCATATGAGCGTGGCGAGCAATTTGCGCTACGGCCGCTGGTTCACGCCGGCGGCGGAGCGTTATGCCGAGATCGACGCCGTCGTCGAATTGCTCGGCATCGAGCCGCTGCTGGCGCGGCGGCCGGCAAAGCTCTCGGGCGGCGAGAGGCAGCGCGTCGCGATCGGCCGGGCGCTGCTCGCCAGCCCCCGGCTGTTGCTGATGGACGAGCCGCTGGCCTCGCTCGACGAGGCGCGCAAGGCCGAAATCCTGCCCTATGTCGAGCGCCTGCGCGACGAGACCAAGATCCCGATCGTCTATGTCAGCCATTCGATCGCCGAGGTGGCGCGGCTGGCGAGCGACGTGGTGATGCTGGCGCGAGGCAAGCTTGCCGCCAGCGGCCCGACCACGGCTGTCATGCAAAGGCTGGACCTTCTGCCGGCGGAGGAGCGCGGCGAGGGCGGCGCGGTGCTGGACGCCAGCGTACTGCAGCATGACGAGGTTTTCGGCATGACGGTGCTTGGCTCGAACGCCGGCGAGATACGCGTGCCCAAGCTGGCGGCGACGGTGGGCGCGCCGGTGCGCATACGCATCCGCGCGCGCGACGTCATGATCGCCACCGAACGGCCGTCTGGTCTCAGCGCGCTCAACATCCTGGCCGGCACGATCGTCGCGATCAGACCGGGCGAGGGGCCGACGGTCGAGATCGGTATCGACTGCAACGGCGCGACCGTGCTGGCACGGGTCACCGAACAGTCGCGGCAGGTTCTGAAGCTGCGGCTCGGCGGACAGGTCTTCGCCGTGATCAAGACGGTGAGTTTCGACCAGGCAAACACCGGGGGCGGGCTCCCCGCGGAGGCGGACGGCTGAGACGGCGAGCGGGTCTCTGCGCTATATCGATTTGGAATAGCGAGGCGGCCAGGGACGCTCTAACATGGCGGGCGTGATCGCGGAGGAAGACAATGCCGTCGCTGAGCTTGCGGATAAATCTCGACCCCGACGGGCGCATCGGGCCGGGCAAGATCGAATTGCTGGAGCAGATCGCCGCCTTCGGTTCGATCTCGGCCGCCGCGCGCGGCATGGAGATGTCCTACAAGCATGCGTGGGACCTGGTCGAGGACATGAACCGGGTGTTCGGCAAGCCGCTGGTGGCCGCGCAGACCGGCGGCCGCAAGGGCGGCGGCGCACAATTGACGGCGGTGGGCCTGGCCGTGGTCAGCCGTTTCCGCGCCATCGAACGCGCGGCGGCTTCGGCCGCCGCGACGCATATGGAGGCGTTGCAGGCGGAGATTGAGGAGGGGTAGGGCAGTAGGGCAGTAGGGCAGTAGGGCAGTAGGGCAGTAGGGCAGTAGGGCAGACCAACTCGGGCGCGTCGAATTTTTGTGTGCTTTCTTGTGTTCCGGCTCCTGATGTCTCGTTCACTTACTGCCTTACTCCCCTACTCCCCTACCTTCCGCAGCACGTACGTATCCATGATCCAGCCCTTTTCCCCGCGGGCCTGCTCGCGGATTTTTTCGATTTCGGCGCCGACGTCGCCGAGGCGGCCGGAGACGATGATTTCGTCCGGCGTGCCGAGATAAGCGCCCCATTGGATGAAAAGATCCTGGTCGGCGAGCGTGTTGAAGGCGCATTTGCCGTCAAGCATGACGACGGCGCTGCCGGCATTTTGCGGCATGCCTTCTTCCGTCAACCGGCGGCCGGTGGTGATCAGGATGGAATCGCCGATGCGATTCAGCGCTGTCGCGTGGCTGGCGGCGAGCGCCTGAATGGCGGTGATGCCGGGAATAACCTCCAGTTCGAAGGCGACGTTGCCCCTGAGGCGTACGCGCTCCAGGATGCGCAGCGCGCTGTCGTAGAGCGAGGGGTCGCCCCAGATCAGGAAGGCGCCGCAACCATCCTCGGCGATCTCTTCGCGGATCAGGTCTTCATAGATGGCGGCGATTGCCTCGTGCCAGTCATCCACCGTCGAGCGATAGGAAGGCGCCGGTTCGGCCCGCACGGGCACGTCGAATTCCACGCGGCGTGAATTCGGGTTGGTGACGAAGCGGTCGCAGATGTGACGGCGCAGTTCGGCAAGATCGTTCTTCTTCGCACCCTTGTCGGGGATGAACAGCACGTCGGCCCGATTGAGGCCGTCTATGGCCTGCACGGTCATATGGTCGGGATTGCCGGCGCCGATGCCGATGACGAGAAGCTTGCGCATGAAGCGAACTCCTGCCCGATCGCAACCCTTTAGTCCAGACTGGCGTGGCGCGGATGCGGAAGGGCTTTGAAACGCCACGTTGAAACCGCTAGGGTCATCGCGACATTCTCGCCGAGGGGCTTTCATGTTGCGATATGTTCTGACGGCGGTGCTGGCCTTGTCGGCCGCACCCGCGTTCGCCAATGATTCCGTTGCCGAACTCGGCACCGGCGGCCTGGTGCTGTCGCGCAGCGATGCCGTGGCGATGCAGAGCGAGGACCTCTTCATCTCGCCGGAAAAGGTGACCGTGGATTACGTCTTCCACAACAACACCGATAAGGACGTCGACGCGATCGTCGCCTTCCCAATGCCCGACATCTCCGGCGATCCCGAGGAGATGCCGGCGATCCCCGAAAACCAGAGCGACAATTTCCTTGGCTTCGAGGTGACGATCGACGGCGTGGCGGCAAAGCCTGAGCTCGAGCAGAAGGCGTTCGCGCTCGGCATCGACATCGGTGCCGACCTGAAGGCGCAGAACGTGCCTTTCAACCCATTCGGCGAAGCGGCAAAGGCGGCGCTCGGGAAGCTGCCGCAAACGGTGGCGGACGACTGGGTCACCCGCGGCATCATCATCGAGGACACTGTCGATGACAGCCCTGGCGCGAAACCCAATTATGCACCGTTCTGGCAATTGCGCTCGACCTATTGGTGGCGCTCGACCTTTCCGGCCAACAAGGACGTCCACGTTTCCCACCGCTACAAACCGAGCGTCGGCGGCACCTCGTCGGTCAGCTTCTTCTACGACGGCAAGTTCCAGGGACAGTACGCCGCCTACAAGTCCCGCTACTGCATGGACGACACCTTCGAGAACGCAGTGCGCAAGGCTGCCAAGAACGATCCCGACGGCTATCCAAAATATTACGAGAGCCGCATCGCCTACATCCTGACCACCGGCGGCAACTGGGCGGCCGGTAGCATCGGCAAGTTCAAGCTGACCGTCGACAAGGACAATCCCAAAGCCCTGGTCTCGTTCTGCGGCGACAATGTCAGGAAGGTCGGGCCGACGAGTTTCGAGATGACGGCTGAGGACTTCTATCCAGAGCGCGACATCGACATCCTTATCCTCGATCCATCCGACAATGGGGACGGCAACTGATGCACGTGGCAATCTATGTCGCCATCGCCGAGAACGGCGTTATCGGGCGGGACGGGGGGCTGCCCTGGCGGCTTTCCACCGATCTCAAGCGCTTCAAGGCAGACACGATGGGCAAACCTATCATCATGGGACGCAAGACCTATGAAGGCATCGGCCGGCCGCTGCCGGGCAGGCTGAACATCGTTGTCACCCGTGACAAGGCTTGGCGCGCCGACGGGGTGGAGGTGGCGCATACGCTCGAGAACGCGATCCAACTGGCTGATGTGCGTGGGCGCTGCATGAGCGGGGTGAACGAGGTCTGCGTCATCGGCGGCGGCGAAATCTATGCGCAGGCGCTGCCGCTGGCCGACCGGCTGCACGTCACCCATGTGCTGGCCGCTGTCGACGGCGACGCGCATTTCCCGCCGATCGATCCGAAACGCTGGCGCGAAGTCAGTTCGCAGGAGATCCCAGCCGGCGAAAAGGACAGCCACGCGACGCGCTATACGGTTTACGAGCGACGCCGCGAGAGCCATTGAAAGAAAAAAGGCGTTTAAAGACGACAAAGGGTCGCGACCGGCCCAAAACCGATGATGCCAGCAGAGCATCGCGTTGAAAGCATGCCGTGGCGTCCCTATAGAAGAACAAGACTGGATTTGCGCCGTAATTCCGGCGCTTGAGGGAATTCCAAGCGAAAGGACATTCATGCCCTGGAACGACAAAGGTGGCGGTGGCGGCGGCCCATGGGGCGGCGGCGGCAACAATCAGGGACCCTGGGGGCAGGGACCGAAGGGGCCAAGCGGCCCGCAAGGCTCGCCTCCCGACCTCGAGGACATCATCCGCCGTGGCCAGGACAGGCTGCGGCGCGCGCTGCCCGGCGGTGGCGGCGCCAGTCCGGCCATATTCGGCCTGATCGGCGCGGCGCTGGTCGTGCTATGGGCGTTCCAGGCAGTCTACACCGTGCAGCCCGATGAGGTCGCGGTCGAGCTGCGCTTCGGCAAGCCGAAGGCCGAGCTGTCGCAGCCCGGCCTGCATTTCCACTGGTGGCCGCTCGAAACCGTCGAAACGGCCAAGATTTCCGAGCAGCTCGTCGACATTGGCGGTGGCGCGTCCAGCGGCAACACGTCGGGGCTGATGCTTTCGGGCGACCAGAACATCGTCAACGTGCAGTTCTCGGTCGCCTATCAGGTCTCCGATCCCCGCGCCTATCTGTTCGACGTCTCCGACCCGGACGGCATGCTGCGGCAGGTCGCCGAGAGCGCGATGCGCGAGGCTGTCGGCCGCAGGCCGGCGCAGGACATCTTCCGTGACGACCGCCAGGGCATAGCGGCTTCGGTGCGCGAGATCATCCAGACCACGCTCGACGGCTACAAAGCCGGGCTTCAGGTCAACGCCATCTCGATCGAGGACGCCGCACCGCCACGTGAGGTCGCCGATGCCTTCGACGAGGTGCAGCGCGCCGAGCAGGACGAGGATAAGTTCGTCGAGCAGGCCAACCAGTACTCCAACCAGAAGCTCGGCCAGGCTCGCGGCGAGGCCGCACAGGTCCGCGAAGACGCGGCCGCCTACAAGAACCGGGTGGTGCAGGAGGCCGAAGGTGAGGCCCAGCGCTTCATCTCCGTCTATGACGAATATGCCAAGGCGCCCGACGTGACGCGCAAGCGGCTTTACCTGGAAACGATGGAGAAGGTGCTGAAGGACTCCGGCAAGGTGATCGTCGAGCAAGGCAACGGGCAGGGGGTTGTCCCTTATCTGCCGCTGCCGGCATTGCAGCAGAAAGCGCCGGCTCCGGCTCCGCTTGGCGCGACGACGGGAGGTAACCAGTGATGGCCAACCGTCTTCCCGTCATCGTCGTCATCGCGGCGGTCATCCTGTTCCTGCTCTATTCGTCGGTCTTCGTGGTCAATGCGCGCCAGCAGGCGCTGGTGCTGAGGTTCGGCGAGATCGTCGACGTCAAGACCGAACCCGGCATCTACTTCAAGGCGCCGTTCTCGTTCTTCGACGCCGACACGGTGCAGTTGATCGAGAACCGGGTGCTGCGCTTCGACCTCGACAACATCCGCGTCCAGGTCTCGGGCGGCAAGTTCTATGAGGTCGATGCCTTCATCGCCTACCGAATCTCGGATCCGCGTGTCTTCCGTGCCGCCGTATCCGGCCAGATCGAGCTCGCCGAAGCCCGGCTGAGGACGCGTCTCGACGCTGCCTTGCGCCGGGTCTACGGTCTGCGAGACTTCGAGGCCGCCCTTTCGGAGGAGCGCGCGGTGATGATGCGCGAAGTGCGCGATCAGCTACGGCCCGACGCCACCTCGCTCGGCCTGCAGATCGAGGATGTCCGCATCCGCCGCACCGACCTCACCGCCGAAGTCTCGCAGCAGACCTTCGATCGCATGAAGGCGGAACGTCTGGCTGAGGCCGAAAGGCTGAGGGCGCGCGGCAATGAGGCGGCGCAGCGCATCAAGGCCCGCGCCGACCGTGAGGTGGTCGAGATCATCGCGGAAGCGCAGAAGGAGTCCGAAATCCTGCGCGGCGAGGGCGAGGCGCAGCGCAGCGCCACCTTTGCCGAGGCTTATCAGCGCGATCCGGCGTTCTTCGATTTCTACCGGTCGATGAACGCCTATGGCACGGCGCTGGACAACACCGGCACGACAATGGTGCTGTCGCCGAATTCGGAGTTCTTCCGTTTCTTCCGCGACCCTGACGGAAAGGAGGCGCCGGCAAGGCCGGCGGCTCCGCAACCGGCACCTCCTGCCGCACCGGCGACCGCACCCGCAACTTCGCCCGGCACCGGCCAGTAGCGGCCGGTGCCGGATTTCTTCGCGGCAATAGGCCTGGTCCTCGTCATTGAGGGCTTGGTCTATGGCGGCTTTCCCGGTTTCGCCAGGAAACTGGCGGCTGAGGTGCTGTCGTTGCCGGAGAACGCATTGCGGATCGCCGGGCTGGTGGCGATTGCCGCCGGCGTCGGTATCGTCTGGCTGATCCGCGGCGGCTAGGGGGTGTGCAAAAACGCGGGATTTACACTCTGCCAATAGCCATAGCCGCAAACGTGCCCTATTTCTTGCCATCATGGCGCGACACGGCGTTTCCGTCGAAGCGCTTTTCTCTTTCAGAAGTGCCGGGAGGCTTCTCGATGACATCCAACACCCTTTTGCGCGCGGCTCGACGCACGTTCGTCGCTGGCGCGGCAGCGCTTCTTCTGGGCACCGTGGCCGTTCCGGCCTTCGTGACGCCGACAATGGCCGCCGACGGGCCTGCTTCGGTGGCCGACCTGGCGCAAGGCCTGCTCGGCGCGGTGGTCAACATCTCGACGTCGCAGACGGTGAAGGGCACGGAAGGTCCGGGCGCGGTGCCGATGCCGCAGCTTCCCGAAGGCTCGCCGTTCCAGGATTTCTTCGACGATTTCTTCAAGAACCGCGGCGGCGACAAGGACAATGGCTCGCAGAAAGTGCAGTCGCTCGGCTCCGGTTTCGTCATCGACGCCGAGCAGGGCATCGTCGTCACCAACAACCATGTCATCGCCGATGCCGACGATATCGAGGTCAATTTCTCCGATGGAGTCACGCTGAAGGCGACGCTGGTCGGCACCGACACCAAGACCGATGTCGCGGTGCTCAAGGTCGATCCGAAGGGCCACAAGCTGACGGCGGTGAAGTTCGGCGATTCCACCAAGATGCGCGTCGGCGACTGGGTGATGGCGATCGGCAATCCGTTCGGCCTCGGCGGCACGGTCACGGTCGGCATCGTCTCGGCGCGTAACCGCGACATCAATTCAGGCCCCTATGACGACTTCATCCAGACCGATGCCGCGATCAACCGCGGCAATTCGGGCGGGCCGCTGTTCAACAGCGCCGGCGAGGTCATCGGCATCAACACGGCGATCATTTCGCCCTCCGGCGGCTCGATCGGCATCGGCTTCTCCATCCCCTCGCAGCTCGCATCGGGCGTTGTCGAGCAACTGCGCCAATATGGCGAAACGCGGCGCGGCTGGCTTGGCGTGCGCATCCAGCCGGTGACCGACGACATTGCCGAGAGCCTCGGCATGGCGACCGCCAAGGGCGCGCTGGTAGCCGGCGTCATCAAGGGTGGACCGGTCGACAACGGCACCATCCAGGCCGGCGACGTGATCATCAAGTTCGACGGCAAGGACATCCACGAAATGCGCGACCTGCCGCGTGTGGTCGCGGAGAGCCCGGTCGGCAAGGCGGTCGACGTGCTGATCGTGCGCAAGGGTGTCGAGCAAACGGTGAAGGTAACACTTGGCCGGCTCGAGGACAGCGAGAAGCTCGCCAGCGGCGAAAACGGCAACACCGACCAGGACAAAGGCGACAAGGCGCCGGCGGTTTCGACGGCCTCGGTGCTTGGCATGACCGTCGGCGAACTCAACGACGAGACGCGCAAGAAGTTCAGCATCGCCGCCGATGTCTCGGGCGTCGTCATCACTGATGTCGCCAAGGACTCGGCCGCGGCTGAACGCGGCATCCAGCCGGGCGAGGTGATCACCGAAATCGCGCAGGAATCGGTTGCCACGCCCAAGGATGTGATGGACCGGATCGGAGCGCTGAAGGAGCAGGGACGCAAGAACGCGCTGCTGATGCTGGCGTCCAAGACCGGTGAGCTGAGGTTTGTGACGATCCGGATGGACTGAGATCGCTAACGATGGTCATATTGTAACATCCCATGGGATGTACTATTTGACCTGTGAGGCGGATCGTACTGGACACAAACGTTTTGACGGCAGGTTTGCGAAGCAGGAATGGCGCGTCTTTCGCCATCCTGCAGCTGATTGCGGATCGGCAAATTCGCCCATTAGTGACGACAGCGCTGTTTCTTGAATATGAAACCGTGCTGGCCAGACCCGAGCAGGTGGCGGCTCACGGGTTGTCCGCGCCGGATCTGGGCCGTTTGCTGGCCGGCTTTGCATTGCTGGCTGAGCCGGTCGAGCTGTACTTTCTCTGGCGGCCGCAATTGAACGATCCGAAGGATGAGATGGTGCTTGAAGCAGCGATCAACGGCCGGGCCGATGCGTTGGTGACTCACAATCGCCGGGACTTCCTAGCTGCGGCAGGCCGTTTTGATGTACTGCTTGTGAGCCCGGCCGAGTTCTTGGAAGGACTTCGTACATGAGCAAAGCGACTTATCCGCTGAAACTGCCACAGTCGGTTAAGGAAGCAGCCGCGCGCCTCGCGAAGGCCGATGGCGTGTCGCTCAATCAATGGATTGCGTCGGCTGTGGCGCAAAAGGTCGGGGCAATGGAAGCGGCAGCTGACTTCCTGCGTCGTCGTGCCGGCGACGCGTCACCGGGCGATTTCGCGAAAATGCTGGGGCGGGTCGCAGACAGATCGCCACAGTCCGGCGACGAATTTCCACCTGACAGGCATTGATCAGCGACGATTCTTCCGCCAATCCGCGCTCGTCAGCCTGTAGAACACATGCCTTTTCAGCTCCGGGTGGCTGTCGGGAATGCCGGGGTGGTCGAAGTTGGCCGAGAGATCGGCGGTCATGCCGAGGCGCTTCATGACGGCAGTGGAGCGGCGGTTGTTCTCGACCGCGAAGGAGACGATCTCGCCAAGGCCGAGTTTTTCGAAGCCGTAGGCCAGCCATGCCTCGGCAGCTTCCGTGACATAACCCTTGCCCCAGAATTCGGGCGCCAGCCGCCAGCCGACCTCAACGGTGCCGGCGGGAAGGAACGGCAGATGGTCGGTCCCGGTGATACCGACAAAGCCGATGCATTGACCTGATGCAGCGACCTCGGCGGCGGCAAAGCCATAGCCGTCCCGATCGATGATGGCGCGCAGTTCGTCCATCTTGGCGTCTGCTGCGGCACGGTCGCGACGGAAGGGGAAGAACTCCATCACGCGTTCGTCGGAATTGATGCGATGGAACAACTCGCGGTCACAATCCTCCCAGTTGCGCAGGATCAGGCGCTCGGTGCGCATTGGTTTCATTGGACGAACTCTTCCTGCCTGTAGCCTTGCAGATAGAGCAATGCGGTCAGGTCGCCATGGTCGATGCGAACCTTTGCCTGCGCGGCCACCATCGGTTTGGCATGCAGCGCAACACCGGTGCCGGCAAGGCGGATCATGTCGAGATCGTTGGCCCCGTCGCCGACAGCAATGGCATCGGCCGGGGTGAGGCCGAGACGCGCAGTGATCTCGATCAGCGCCTCGGCCTTGGCGGCGCGGCCTAGGATCGGCTCGCCGACCAACCCGGCAAACAGGCCATCCTGTTCGAGCAGGCGGTTGGCGCGATTTTCATGGAAGCCGAGCATGGCGGCGATGCGTGAGGTGAAGACCTCGAAGCCGCCCGAGACTAGTGCGGTCCAGGCGCCGTTGGCCCGCATCGTCCGCACCAGCGCGCGGCCGCCGGAGGCCAATGTCAACCGGTTGGCAACGATCAGATCGACCACGGCCGCATCGAGCCCCTTGAGCAACGCCACGCGCTCGCGCAGGGCGGGCTCGAAGGCGACCTCGCCATTCATCGATCGTGCGGTGATCGCCGCGACGTGCTCCTTGACGCCGATCTCGTCGGCCAACTCGTCGATGCATTCCTGGTCGATCATGGTCGAATCCATGTCGGCGATGAGGATCTTCTTGCGGCGCGTTGCCGACTGCTGGACGATCACGTCGATCGGCTCGGCGGCCAGCGCCGCGCGCAGATTGGCGGTCGCCTCGTCGGCTTGTGCATTCGCCGGCAGTGCGAGATCGCAGGCAATGTCTCCGGCCATCCAGCGAACAGTGCTTGCGCCCACCGACCGTGAGGCCATATTCGCAAGCGATGGTGACAAGGCACGATCGGCGGGATGGGAAACAAGCGTGGCGATAAGCGGCATCGATAATTCCGGTGCGGATGCGGGCGAAGGCCGCGTGAAGAATGCGATCCTGATAGCCGGGCCGACCGCCAGCGGCAAGTCGGCGCTGGCGCTCGACCTGGCCGAACGTATAGGCGGCGTGATCGTCAACACCGATTCCATGCAAGCCTATTCGGTTCTCGACGTGTTGACTGCCCGGCCGGAGGCGGCGGACCTCGCTCGGGCACCGCATTATCTCTATGGGCATGTCCATCCCGGCACCGCCTACTCGACCGGGGCGTGGCTGCGCGACGTGACGAGGCTGATCGAAGACGGCGCGCTCTCGCGGCGACCGATCTTCGTCGGCGGCACCGGCCTTTACTTTCGCGCCTTGGCCGAGGGCATTTCGGAAATGCCCGACATTCCGCGGCAGGTACGCGACCGTTGGCGCTACGAGTTGAAGGAGCAAGGCGCCGTCAAACTGCATGGCATCCTGCTGCGCGAGGATTCCAGGGCAGCCATGCAGTTGAAGCCCACGGACAGCCAGCGCATCGTGCGGGCGCTCGAAGTGCTCGACGCATCCGGCCGCTCGATCCTGGACTGGCAGGCCGCGCGGGGCCGGCCGCTCATCGACAGACAGACGGCCCGCTTCTTTGTCATCGAGCCGGACCGGGCCGCGCTGGTCGGACGCATCGAAAGGCGTTTCGACCAGATGCTGGCCAAGGGCGCACTGGACGAAGTCAGGCAACTCGCATCGCTTCGTCTCGATCCGCAATTGCCGGCGATGAAGGCGATCGGCGTTCGCGAACTGCAAGCGGCGATGGCCGGACAATCGGGTTTTCCCGAGGCGATTGAGCGCGCCAAGATCGCAACCAGGCAATATGCCAAGCGGCAGACGACCTGGTTTCGGCACCAGCTAGGACCGGAATGGCAAAGATTGCATCCTGGTGACGATATCGAAACCACGATCCAAACGCTTGTTGCTAATGCAACCTAGAAAGCCTTTCCTTCACGGAAAGGTTCTCGTTGTGGTTGTCCAAATTAACCCTCCGTAAGGCCCGCCATGCCATAAGGTCGATGGGCATTTTTCCATCGGGGAGCAGATGCGTTTCCACAAGGCGGAATCGGCGTTTTTCGTCTTTATCTTCGTGATCCTGGCCGCCGGCCTGGTGACGCTGCATGCCTATGGACTGCTACAATCCTTTGCCACCGAACTGCACACGGCCTCCGGCCTGGACAAGGTCATCTACCTCAACAAGCTGCTTTTCGCGACGGGCGTGCTGCTCGCGACCGCGCTGTTCTTCGGCATCTTCTTCATCTACCCGCTGATCCGCAGGCAGGCGACGGAGGAAGGCAAGCTGCGGGCCATGACCGTGTCACTGAGCGCCCGCTCCGAGACGTTCGAACATGCGGCGCTGACAGATAGCCTGACCGGCATGCAGAACCGGCGCTATTTCGACGACGCGCTGAAGGAATATCTCGAGGAGTTCAAGCGCATCGAGAAACCCGTCGGGCTGATGATCCTCGACCTTGATCATTTCAAGCAGGTCAACGATACACATGGCCACGACGTTGGCGACGAGGTACTCAAGGCCGTCGCCAGCTGTCTCAAGGACATGACGCGCTACCATGACGTGGTGGCGCGATTGGGTGGCGAGGAATTCGCCGTGGTCACGCCCAACATGGAGGCGGAATTGTTGTCGAAATTCGCCGAGCGTATCCGCAAGGCGATCGCCAACATGTCGGTTCTTTCGGGCAATGTCCGGCTCAAGATCACCACCAGCGTCGGCCTTGCCGTCTGGGACCGCAAGGAGACGGCGGAAGAATTCTATCGCCGCGCCGACCGCCAGCTCTACGAGGCCAAGAGGCAAGGCCGCAACCGCGTCTGCGCCTGAAATCCCGAAGAAGAATTCACGAGGCCGGTTGCCTGACGCGGCTTTTTCGACTTCCGGTGCTCACGGACTGAATGTCCGCTCCGCTCCGGCTTCTCGAAACCACGCCATTCAATCCGGCCTGATGAATTCCCTTTCGGGATTTGACCAAGCTGGTTCGATGATGTGAAGCCTTTGGAAGCTTGTGTGCGGCTTCCCGGCCGGTCGTCAGAGAGCTTGCAGGCTCAATCGTTCTGGGGGCGCATGCCGAAGGTGGCGGGCTTTAGGCCGTAGCGCATGTCGAAATCATCGTCCGATTGCACGCGTGCGGCCGGCGGCTTGCGGTAGTCGGGATCGCCGGCCTGGCGGCCAGAATCGACCACTTCGGCAAAGGCCATCGCCTGCTGTTGCGGCTTTGGAACGTTGCGAAGCCGTTCCACGATCGTCACCAAATCGACATCGTCTCCGGTTTTCGACGACATGGCTTGTTCGCGCTTTGCCGTGCCGGGGATCAGTTCAGCCGGCAGTCTCTCGAACTTCAGCCGCATCGTCGTCGCCACGCCTTCGCCGAAGGCGATCGCTTCGCGCTGGCCCATGGACGACAGGAAAGCAAGCGTGGAGGCGGACGAGTCGGCGATGGCCGAGCGGATGATCGCCTGGTCCTGCTCATTGGCGAGCCGCATGGCGAAAAAGGTCGAGCACTGCGACAGGATGGTCGGGTCGAGTTCGCCCGGGCGCTGGGTGACGACGCCGAGATAGCAGCCATATTTGCGGCCTTCCTTGGCAATGCGCGACAGCGCGTGCCTTGTCGGCGCGAAGCCGAGGCGCGCATCGGCCGGCATGTAGCGATGCGCTTCTTCGCACAGCAATAGGAGCTGCAGCTTGCCCTCGCTCCACAGCGCAAGGTCGAACGCCAGGCGCGCCAGCACCGAACAGACGGAATTGACCACTTCGGACGGCATGCCGGCCATTTCGAAACAGGTCACCGGGCGGCCGTTATGCGGCACGCGGAAGATGTTGCCGATCGTCTCGTGGATGGTGTCCTCGATCAGGCGCGAGTTGAACATGAAACGGTAGCGCGGATCGGCTGCCGCCGATTCGATGCGCGTCTTCAGCGATTTGAGCGTCGGGCGCTCGTTCTTGCTTTCAAGCATGCCCATGCGCTCGTCAATCTGCTTGAGCAGATCGGCAATGCGGTAGGGCACTGGCGTATCGGCGGTCAGCGCATCGCTGCCGCGCCTGAGATAGGCACCGGAATTGGGGTTGCGATAGAGGTTTTTGGCGAGCGGAATGAGGTCGCGCAGCGCATCGATCTCGTCGGGCACGGTCTCGCGGCCGCGAAATAGAACCTCGGCGAATTCCTCGAGCCGGAACATCCAGAACGGAAGGTCGAGCGTCTTGGAATCGACCTTGACGCAATATTCGGGCAGCGACGCGGCGAATTCATTGTGCGGATCGAGGATCAGGATGCGCAGATCCGGCCGCGCCGCGATCGATTTGCGCAGCAGCAGCGAGACGGCGGTGGACTTGCCGACACCGGTGGTGCCGACAATGGCAAAGTGGCGCGCCAGCGTGTCGTCGATGGCGATGTTGGCGGCGATCGCCTCGTCCTGCGACAGCGAGCCGATGGTGATCGAATGACGCCCGGCCAGATCGTAGACGGCCTGCAGGTCACGGCTGCGGATGCGGTGCGCGATGGCGCCGATATGGGGATAGGTGGTGATGCCGCGGTCGAAGATCGGCTTGGAGCCGGGCTCGGCGCCGTCGCGCACTTCGCCGATCAGCTCGATGCTGACCTCGATGGCGTTCTGGCCCTCGCTGTTCCAGGCGCGATCCGACTTGCCGATCGCATAGACCAGGCCGACGGTGCGCGTGCTGCCGAGATTGACCGAGATCATCTTGCCGACCGTCCACAGGCCGGTCACCGCGCCGTCGACGTCGTCCGCAAAGGCGCTGATGGTGGCGCGCGCACCGTCGCATTGCACGACATTGCCCAGGATGCGCCTGTCGTTCTGTTCGGCGTTGCGGCGCTCCTGCGATGTCGGTTCTCCGACCGAGGCTTCGCGTTCGACATACATGGACAGGCCAATCCCCATTTTCCCTCACGTCGAGCCTACAGGAACTGGGTTAAGGTCGAGTGTGGCCGGATGGTGTAGGGAGGATTAAGAAGCTGGTGAAAATTGTCGCGACAAGGCTCTTTCCAGCTGTCGGATTTTCGCTATAATAAACGAATGAATGATATAGCGAACGATATCTCCTCCACAATCGGCAGACGGATACACGCCGAGAGGACGATACGGGAATGGTCCCTGGCCGAACTCGCCGAGCGCTCCGGCGTCTCCAAAGCCATGCTGAGCACGATCGAGCGCGGCATGACCAGCCCGACGGCAGCGCTCCTGGTGCGGATCGCCGCCGCCTTCGGCATGACGCTGTCGACCCTTATCGCACGCGCAGAATTGCAGGGTGGGGGCTTGCTGCGGGCGAGCGACCAGCCCGTTTGGCGGGATCCCGACACCGGCTATGTCAGGCGGCATCTTTCGCCGGCCGGCGACATGCCGCTCGAACTGATCAGGGTTCATCTGCCGGCGGGCGCCAAGGTCAGCCTGCCCGCGGCATCCTACGCCTTCATCAAACAGCAGATATGGCTGATCTCCGGACGACTCGAATTCATCGAAGGCGATCTGGTGCACAGGCTCGAGCCCGGCGACTGTCTGGCGCTCGGCGCGCCGTCGGACTGCACCTTCCATGCGCTCGAGGCGGGCGCCGACTATCTCGTCGCGCTGGTCAGGGCCTGACATCATGCCGAGACGTCCAAAGCGCTCCCACAATGGGGGACCGCCGCTCGACGACTACAAGGGGCCGCCATGGGGCAAGGGCGATCCTTATATTTTCCTGGCCTGGCAGGCCGCGCATGCCAAGGCGTGGAAAGCACCGAGCCGCGACGTCATGCTGATGCGCGTGGACAAGGCGGAACGGCTGGGACTTACCTATGAGGAATACACGCTCGAACTCCTCGAACGCGGACGCCACCTTCAGGAAGAGGACACCGAACGCATCGCCGCGATCAAGGCGGCGCGCAAGGGAAAGCGATTCAGCGCTTTCGATTGACGCCAGTTCGACCGCATCGATCCTTCCATCACAGCCAGGCAGAACGAGCATGCATTCCATCGAGATCAGAACATTGACGCAGGACGCGCGAACACAGGCGTTGCTTGGCGATCTTCTGGTCGAAACCGTTGCCGCGGGCGGGTCGGTGAGCTTCATGCATCCGCTGGCGCCGGAAACCGCCCGCAGGTTCTGGGACACGTCGCTGACGGCGGCCACAAGAGGTAAGCGGGTGGTGCTTGGCGCGTGGGAGGCGGACACGCTGGTCGGCACGGTCACGCTGCTGCTCGACTGTCCGCCCAACCAGCCGCACCGTGCCGAGATCGCCAAGCTGATGACGCGCCTCGATCGTCGAGGCAAAGGCGTGGCGACCCGCCTGATGCTAGCAGCCGAGGCCCTTGCGGTGCGGTGGAGAGGGGCCGCACGCTTCTGGTTCTGGATACGGCGACCGAAGAGGGGGCGTCCGGGCTCTATGAGAGGCTGGGCTTCACGCTGACCGGGGAAATACCGGACTATGCATTGAAGCCCCATGGCGGCTGACCGGCACGCTCATCTACTGGAAGCGCATCGGCCGGTGAACGTCATGTCGGAGATGGCTCGCCGAGGCGCGACAGCAGCCATTGGCGGAAATCCTGCTCGGCACCGGTCAGTCGCGCGATCGGTGCCTTGGTCAGAAAATGCCCCGATGTGCTCGGGAGCTCGAAATCGGAAAGCCTGGCCAGGGCCTTGCTTTCGAGTGCCTCGTCAATCAGCGGCCGCGAGCCCAGAAGCACGCCCGCGCCAGCTCGCGCAGCCTCCATCGCAGCCACGAAGCTGTCGAAGCGATGCGAGCGCCTGGGGTGACCGGCCAATCCCGCCGCGGCGAACCATTCCGCCCACATCTCGCGCGCACCAGCGACCAGGAGCAGCGGCAGGGATATCCAGTCGGCGGCACCGGCCAAGGCCGGGGCGGCCACCGGCACAAGCCGCTCGGCGGTCAGCCTGTCGGCTATGCGTCCGGGAAAGGATCCGTTGCCGAAACGGATGTCCAGCGCTGAACCCGGCAGGTCATAGTCGGTCGGGCGATGGATCGTCACCAGGTGGAGGTGGATGCGCGGCAGCGCCTTGGCAAGGTCGGGCAGCTTCGGAACGAGCACCAGCAAAGAGAAGGAGATCGGCGCCCGCAAGGTAACGGTCTCGACGGCGCGGGGCTCGAACAGTTCCGCCGTGCTGCTGCCGATGGTGGCGAAGGCTGATTGGATGTGGGGCAAGTAGGCGGCACCCTCCGGCAACAGTGCGACGCCCCGCGCCAGCCGTGAGAACAGACGCGTCTTCAGCCGCTCCTCAAGCAACCGGATATGCTGACTGACGGCCGCCTGGGTCAGGCCGAGCTCGGCGGCCGCCGCCGTAAAATTCGAAAGCCGCGCCGCTGCCTCGAAGCTGCGCAGCCAGTCGAGTGGGGGCAAGGTGGGGATGGTTCTCGCAGGCATTATGGTTTTGCAGCCATTGACCGAAAAATGATAATTTCAATTATACCTTTCGCTCGGTCAACATGCAATCGAGGCCCCGCTGAGCGGACTGCGGGGCGCAACGGACAGGAACATCTCCATGTTGACCGATGCGCTGATAGGCGACGCAGGAAGAATGATCGAGCTGGGCTGGAAGGACGGGACACGCTGCCGATTCCACGCCATGTGGCTTCGCGACAACGCACTCGACGACAAGACGCGCAGCGCCGGCAACGGTCAGCGACTGATCACCATCCTCGATATTCCAGCCGAGACGCGGATCGGTGCTGCTTCGATCAAGGGCGATGCCGTGGAGATCAGCTTCGTGCCCGAGAAGAAGACGGTCAGCTTTCCCGAGGCGTGGCTTCGAGCCAATGCCTATGATCGCGCCGAGGCCCGTCAGTCCGGATGGACCGCCGACGCGGTGCAGCGCTGGACAAGGGCGACGATGCAGAATTCGGTGCCGCGCGCCGGTTATCCGAAGGCAAGCCGCAGCCGCAGTGTGCTGCGGGAATGGCTCTTGGCGGTGAGGGCCTACGGTTTTGCAGTGATGGACGGACTGCCGGCCGAATCCGGCGCTCTGTGCAAGGTCTCCGACCTGTTCGGCTACATTAGGGAGACCAATTACGGGCGCTGGTTCGAAGTGCGCGCCGAGGTCAATCCGAACAATCTGGCCTACACCAATCTCGGCCTCCAGGCGCACACCGACAATCCTTATCGCGACCCGGTGCCGACGCTGCAGATCCTGTCCTGTATCGAGAACACGGTGGAGGGTGGTGAGTCCAGCGTGGTCGACGGGTTCGCCGTGGCGGCCGCCTTGCAGGCCGAGAATCCCGAAGGCTTCCGACTCCTGAGTTCGCATCCTGCCCGTTTCGAATATGCCGGATCGTCCGGCGTGCGGCTGCAGGCGAAGCGGCCTATGATCGAACTCGGGCCGGACGGCGAACTGATCTGCATCCGCTTCAACAACCGCTCGCTGGCGCCGACCATCGACGTGCCTTTCGCCGAGATGGATGCCTACTACGCCGCCTATCGCCGCTTTGCGGAGTTGATCGAGGATCCGGCTTTCGAAGTAACGTTCAAGCTTGAGCCGGGGCAGGCCTTCATCGTCGACAACACCCGCGTCATGCATGCGCGCAAGGCGTTTTCGGGAACCGGCAAACGCTGGCTGCAGGGCTGTTATGCCGACAAGGACGGCCTGCTGTCGACGTTGGCGGCGATCGAGCACGGTTTCAAGGAGGCGGCGGAATGAACGCACATGATCTGAACGCCGGCAACATCGTCGAATTCATCGCCGATATCTTCGAGCGCCGGGGAGCCGAATCCTATCTCGGCGAGCCGGTGACGATGTCCGAGCATATGCTGCAGGGCGCCTGGCTCGCAGAGCAGGATGGTGCGCCGGAAGAACTGGTGGCAGCAGCCCTGCTGCACGATATCGGCCACTACACCAGCGAGTTCGGTACCTATTCGCCCGATGACGTCGAGGACAAGCACCATGACGAGGCCGGCGGCGAGGTGCTGGCGCCGTTCTTCCCGCCGGTCATCGTCGAATGCGTCAGGCTGCATGTCTCGGCCAAGCGCTATCTCTGCGCCACCGACCCGACCTATTTCGACAAGCTGTCGCCGGCTTCGGTTCATACGCTGTCGTTGCAGGGCGGGCCGATGAGCCCGGACGAGGTGGCCGGGTTCCGCAAGAACCCGTTTCACGAAGAGGCGGTGCGCGTCCGCATCTGGGACGAGGGCGGCAAGGTCGCCGACATGAGGACGCGCACGTTTCGCGACTATGTGCCGTTGCTAGAACGCGTGGTGGCGCGGTTCGCGGCCGACCAGGCGGCGTAGCCGATCGCACCGATCAGGAAAGGGAGGCGCGGTCCAAAACCGCGCCTCCCTCGGTTTTTCGCCACGATCTGGCTTATCCCTTGTGGTGAACCTGCTGCAGCCCATAGACGGGCGTCGCAATGCCTTCCTGCCTGGCCTTCAACTGCAGCGACAGGAACTGCGAATAATGGCGCGACTGGTGCAGGTTACCGCCATGGAACCAGAGCGCCTCCTGCTGCGTCGGCTTCCACATGTTGCGCTGCTCACCTTCCCATGGGCCGGGATCCTTGGTGGTGTTCGAGCCGAGTCCCCAGCATTTGCCGACCTTGTCTGCAACCTCCTTTGAGATCAGCTCCGCCGCCCAGCCATTCATCGAGCCGTATCCGGTGGCATAGACGATGACGTCCGCCGGCAGTTCGGTGCCATCGCTGAGCAGGACGGAATGTTCTTTGATCTCGGCCACATCGACGCCGCTCTTGAGTTTGATGGCGCCATCGATGATCAGCTGCGAAGCGCCGATATCGATGTAGTAGCCGGAGCCACGCCTGAGATATTTCATGAACAGGCCGGAGCCGTCGTCGCCCCAGTCGAGCATGAAGCCGGCCTTTTCCAGGCCCTTGTAGAACGCCGCGTCGCGCTCCTTCATCTTCTCATAAAGCGGAATCTGGAACTCGTGCAGGATCTTGTAGGGCAGGGAGGCGAAGATGAGGTCGGCCTTGGCGGTGGTCATACCGTTCTGCACCGCCTGCTCCGAGTAGAGCGCGCCAAGCCCGATATCCATCAGCGTGTCGGATCTGACGATGTGGGTGGTCGATCGCTGCACCATGGTGACGTCGACGCCGGCTTCCCACAGCGCCGCGCAAATGTCGTGCGCGGAATTGTTGGAGCCGATGACGACAACCTTCTTGCCGGCATATTGGTCAGGGCCGGGGTGCTTGGAGGAGTGGTGCTGATCGCCCTTGAAATTCTCCATGCCCTTGAACTTCGGCAGATTGGGACGGCCGGACATGCCGGTGGCCAGCACCAGCTGCTTCGGCTTCAGCGTGATGTCCTTGCCGTCGCGGTGGACGACAACCGTCCATTCCTTCTTCTCCTCGTCGTAGGAAGCGCTCTTGGCCTCGGTTGAGGACCAGTAATTCAGCTCCATCACCTTGGTGTACATTTCCAGCCAGTCGCCGATCTTGTCCTTGGGCGAGAAAACCGGCCAGTTCCGGGGAAAATCGATGTAGGGCAAATGGTCATACCAGACCGGATCGTGCAGGCAGAGCGACTTGTAGCGCTTGCGCCAGCTGTCGCCGGCACGTTCATTCTTCTCGATGATGATCGTCGGCACGCCGAGCTGCCGGAGCCGTGCGCCAAGCGCGATGCCGCCCTGGCCGCCGCCGATGATGACCGTATAGGGCTGCGTCTTGAAGCCAAGCTCGGCCGCTTCCTTCTCGCGCTCTTCCTTCCAGGTCGGGCGGTTCCTGCCGGAGCCGTGCTTGGCGCCCATGGGCCGGGCGAAGCCGGCCGGCTCTTCATAGCCTTTCAGCTCGACCATTGTGGTCAGCAGCGTCCAGATCTTGCCGTCCTTCAACCTGATATGGCCGAAGCCGCGCGCCACATTCGTCTCGAAGCTGATCCAGCCGTCGATCACCCCGTTCGCCTCGGTCGCGTCCTCGCCCCTGGCGATGGCGAAATGTGATGGCTTCGTCTTCGATAGCTGGCTTTCCAGCATGTCACGCACCTGATCGCGGCCTTCCATGGTCTTGATATTCCAGGTGAAGGTGACGAGGTCGCGCCAATAACAATCTTCCTGGAAGCATTCGACCGCCTTGTCGACGTCGCCGGCGGCAAGGGCCGCGCCAAATCGTTCGAGAAGGTCGGAAAGCTTCCTGTTCGGGGCCTTGTCGAGCATCAGTTTCCTCCGCGTTTTTGTTGATCGGCCTCGTTGCGAGCTGCCTTTGCCGAGCTTGGGGTCCGGCCTCGGGCAGTATCGCGGCAAACCATGGGCCGCGTCACGTCGCCAAATAGTTCGGCTTGTTTTCAAGGGTTTGACCAGCGACCCGACGTCGAGCCGGGTCTAAATGACGGCGTGCGCGTGCTTCGTGCCATGCACCGGGCAAGCCGGCATGAAAGCGGAATCGACCCCATTGACGAACGGCTGCTTTCACCCTTATGGTTCGCCACCATGAAAAAGGCACTCATTCTCGTAGGAAGGCGCGTGGGCAAGGCGGTGTAACCGCCGGGCGAAAACCTCCCATGCGCAACACACAGGCTCCCTCGGGGGCCTTTTTTATTGCCTGAAACACGACTAAACGACCAGCAAATCGCCAGATGGCGGACAGTACGGGACCAAACCGATGAGCAACGGACAGAGCGAGCGGCGCGAAATGACTGGCGCCGAAATGGTGGTGCAGGCGCTGAAGGATAATGGCGTCAAGCATGTCTTCGGTTATCCGGGCGGCGCGGTTCTCCCGATCTATGACGAGATCTTCCAGCAGGACGACGTCGAGCACATCCTGGTGAGGCACGAGCAGGGCGCCGGCCACGCGGCCGAGGGCTATGCGCGCTCGACCGGCAAGGCAGGCGTCATGCTGGTGACATCGGGTCCGGGCGCGACCAACGCGGTGACGCCTTTGCAGGACGCGCTGATGGATTCGATCCCGCTGGTGTGCCTGACCGGGCAGGTGCCGACCTCGCTGATCGGTTCGGACGCTTTCCAGGAGTGCGACACGGTCGGCATCACGCGCCCCTGCACCAAGCACAATTGGCTGGTGAAGGACGTCAACGAGCTTGCCGCAACCATTCATGAGGCCTTCCATGTCGCCACCACCGGCCGTCCCGGTCCTGTCGTGGTCGACATCCCGAAGGACGTGCAGTTCGCCAAGGGTTTTTATGTTTCTCCGCAAACCGCGCCGCGCACCAGCTATCAGCCGAAGGTGCAGGGCGACCTGGAGAAGGTCAAGGCGGCGGTCGAACTGCTGGCCGGTGCCAGGAAGCCGATCATCTACAGCGGCGGCGGCGTCATCAACTCCGGTCCGGAAGCGAGCCATCTGCTGCGCGAACTGGTCGACCTCACCGGTTTCCCGATCACCTCGACGTTGATGGGGCTCGGCGCCTATCCGGCATCGGGCAAGAACTGGCTCGGCATGCTCGGCATGCACGGCACCTACGAAGCCAACATGGCCATGCATGATTGCGACGTGATGATCTGCATCGGTGCGCGCTTCGACGACCGCATCACCGGCCGGCTCAACGCGTTCTCGCCGAACTCGAAGAAGATCCATATCGACATCGATCCGTCCTCGATCAACAAAAACGTCCACACCGACGTGCCCATTATCGGCGATGTCGGCCGGGTTCTGGAGGATCTCGTGCGGCTGTGGCGGGCAACCGCCAAGGCCGACAAGAAGGCGCTCTATCCCTGGTGGGAGCAGATCGCCAAATGGCGTGCGCGCGATTCGCTCGCCTACAAGATGAACAACGACGTGATCATGCCGCAATATGCCATCCAGCGGCTCTATGCCCTGACCAAGGACATGGACACCTACATCACGACGGAGGTCGGCCAGCACCAGATGTGGGCGGCGCAGCACTACCATTTCGAGAAGCCGAACCGCTGGATGACGTCCGGGGGGCTCGGCACGATGGGTTACGGCCTGCCGGCGGCACTCGGCGTGCAGATCGCGCATCCGAACGCGCTGGTCGTCGATATCGCCGGCGACGCTTCGGTGCAGATGACGATGCAAGAGATGAGTGCCGCGGTGCAGTTCGACGCGCCGATCAAAATCTTCATTCTCAACAACCAGTATATGGGCATGGTGCGGCAGTGGCAGCAGCTGCTGCACGGCAACCGGCTGTCGCATTCCTACACCGAAGCCATGCCTGATTTCGTCAAGCTGGCCGAAGCCTATGGCGGCCACGGTATTCGCTGCGACAAGCCGGACGAGCTGGACGATGCCATCAAGGAGATGATCTCGGTCAGGAAGCCGGTGCTGTTCGACTGCCGCGTGGCGACGCTCGCCAACTGCTTCCCGATGATCCCGTCGGGCAAGGCGCACAATGAGATGCTCTTGCCGGACGAGGCGACGGACGAAGCGGTGGCCAACGCCATCGACGCCAAGGGCAGGGAACTGGTTTAGCAGCGGACAGAGGCAGGGCTGTCGCGAGAAGCCGTGCGTAAACAGAGATTAGATCCAAGAGTTTGAAGTCGAGATTCACATCATGAACGCACAGCTACAACCGACCGGCTCCGCCTATTTCATCGCCAAGGAAACGGAAAAGCCCGAGAACCACACGCTTTCAGTGCTGGTCGACAACGAGCCGGGCGTGCTTGCCCGGGTCATCGGCCTGTTTTCCGGGCGCGGCTACAACATCGAGAGCCTGACAGTCTCGGAAACCGAGCATGAGAAACATCTGTCGCGCATCACCATCGTGACGCGCGGCACGCCGCATGTGCTGGAGCAGATCAAGCACCAGCTCGAGCGCATCGTGCCGGTCCACCGCGTCGTCGACCTCACCGTGCGCTCGCAGGAGTTCGGCCAGGAGCGGCCGCTGGAGCGGGAACTGGCGCTGGTCAAGGTCGCCGGCACCGGCGAAGCCCGCGTCGAGGCGCTGCGGCTGGCTGACGCCTTCCGCGCCAGCGTCATCGACGCCAACACCGAGCATTTCATCTTCGAGATCACCGGCAAGGGCTCCAAGCTCGACCAGTTCATCGCCATCATGAAGCCGCTCGGCCTGGTAGAGATCTGCCGCACCGGCGTGGCGGCGATGAACCGTGGCCCGCAGGGGATGTAGCACCGGTAAGTTTCTCCACAGCGTGACGACGGGATCGGCCACCGGCCGAGGGTGGCATTTGTGCGGTCGTTGGAAGAGACAATAATACTGGCTTATCTGGGAGGATATCATGTCGCTCGACGCATTCCTCGCCTTGCTTGTCTACGCCTTCGTGACCTCGATCACGCCCGGGCCTAACAATCTGATGCTGCTCGCCTCAGGTGTGAATTTCGGCCTGGTGAGGAGCGTGCCGCATATGTTCGGCATCAGCATCGGGTTTCTTGTCTTGCTGCTGGCGGTCGGCCTTGGTCTTGGCGCCGTGCTGACGGCGTTCCCGGCGCTGCACACCGCGCTCAAGATCGCCGGCGCCGCCTATCTGCTCTACCTTGCCTGGAAAATCGCCATGTCACGCTCGCTCAGCGGCAAAGGCGAGACGAAGGCGCGGCCGATGCGTTTCATCGAGGCGGCGGCGTTCCAGTGGGTCAATGCCAAGGCCTGGGTGATGGCGATCACCGCCATGGCCGTCTACTCCAATCCGGAGCATCCGTTCCTGTCGGTGGCGCTGATCTCGGTGGCCTTCACCATCGTCAACCTGCCGAGCGTTTCAGTGTGGGCGGGATTCGGCACGGCGCTGCGCGGTTTCCTGTCCGATCCAGTGCGGCTGAAATGGTTCAACATCGCCATGGGCGTGTTGCTGGCCGCGACGCTTTGGCCGATGCTGCGGTGAGTTGTCCAGGTTCGCGATCCGCCTTTTGCACGCGATCATGGTGGCCAGCCCATCCATTGTGCAGTGCACATTAAATCTTCGTAATGCCGTGTTTTGGCCCTTTTCCGCCAAAGCCCTGTCCTATTCTATTCAGCGAAATCGCGGCAGGGCGTCGTGATTTGAGCTAGAATACGACCACCTGGCTATGGCGTGTCGGACGGAGAGGGTCTTTTGTCGATGCGTGGAAAAGTCATTCTTTCATTGCTTGCGGTCGCCTGCGCAGGCGCGGCCTGGCTCTATCTGTCTCCCGATGCGCTGAGCAGGGCCCGGCAGATCATCGGTGTAAATCAGGTCGCGTCGGACAAGCCGGCGCCGGATAGCCAGGATCCGCAGGCAGGGGGGAAGCAGGCGGCTGGCGGCACTGGCGCCCGTTCGGCCTCGATCATCTCGGCCACGGCAACGACGGCCGATTTCCCGGTCCGGCGCTACGCCATCGGCTTCGTCTCCTCTCCCGCCGTGGTCAGCATCAACGCGCGCGTGTCCAGCCAGATCGTGTCGATCGACGTCAAGGACGGGCAGATGGTGAAAACCGGCGATCTCCTGTTTTCGCTGGATGACCGTGCCTTGAAGGCGCAGCTCGCCAAGGATCAGGCGACGCTCGCCAAGGATCAGGCGCTGCTTGCCAGTTCGAATTCCGATCTTCAGCGCGCCAAGGATCTTGTCGCCAAGCAGGCCGGTACGCAGCAGACCTACGACCAGGCCGTTGCCGCGCAGAAGGCGGCGGCAGCGACTGTCGATGCCGACAAGGCGACAATCGATGCAGACAATGTCCAGCTTGGCTTTGCCAGGATCACCGCGCCGATTTCCGGCAGGCTTGGCGCGGTCAACGTTGCCGTGGGCGATCTCGTGACCACGAGCAATGGCAGCAGCAGCACCTCGACCCCGCTCGTCACCATCACCCAGATGGATCCGCTGCAGGTGAACTTCAACCTGCCCGAAAGCAACCTTGCGCTGCTGCACAAGGCACTGGCAAAGCCACAGCAAGGGGCAGTGACCCTGACCCAGGACGGCGACCCGACACCCATTGGCAAGGGCACGCTCGATTTCGTCGATTCCAGCGTCGATACCGCTTCCGGCACCATCGCAACGCGAGCCAGCATACCCAACGCCGATCTGTCGCTGTGGCCGGGCCAATATGTGAATGTCGTGCTCGACGCCGGCATCATGCCGCAGATGACGTCCGTCCCCACGGTCGCGGTGCAGCCCAGCCAGAAGGGGCCGTTCGTCTATGTGGTCAAGCCTGACAACACAGTCGAAATGCGGCCGGTGCAAGTGGCGCTGACCGTGGGTCAGAGCGCCGCCATCAGCGATGGCCTGAAAAGCGGCGAGAAGGTTGTTATCGAAGGCCAGACGCGACTGAAGAACGGGGCTGCCGTGCACGAAGGCAACGCATCCGCCGGATCCGGCGACCAGGCAGCACCCAAGATCGCGCAAGCGGACAAGGCCGGCGAGGCGGCCCAATGATCTCCGAGTTCTGCATTCGCAGGCCTGTCGCCACCCTCCTGATGTCGTTCGCCCTCGTTCTGGGCGGGCTTTTCGCCTACAAGTTCCTCCCGGTGGCCGCGCTGCCCAGTGCCGAATTCCCTGTCGTCAACGTCTCGGCTCAGCTACCCGGAGCCTCGCCGGAAACGATGGCAACGTCGGTGGCGACGCCGCTGATCAAGCAATTCGCCACCATTGCCGGAATCGATTCGATCTCGACCACCAACTCGCTCGGCCAGACCTCGATCGCCATCCAGTTCGTGCTCAACCGCGACATCGATGCCGCGGCCGCGGACGTGCAGGCAGCGATCGCGCGCACGCAAAGATCGCTGCCGCCGCAGATGACCTCGCCGCCGAGCTATCGCAAGGTCAATCCGGCCGACGCGCCGATCCTTTTGATGTCGCTGGTCAGCGATACGGTTCCGCTGACCGATCTCGATGCTTTCGCCGAAAACGTCATCTCGCCGTCGCTGTCGACCATCGACGGCGTGGCGCAGGTCTCCATCTTCGGCCAGCAGAAATATGCAGTCCGCATCCAGATCGACCCGACCGCGCTTGCCGCGCGCGGCATTTCGATCGACCAGCTGCAGGCGGCGATCGCATCCGCCAACTCCAACACCCCGCTGGGCGTTCTGAAGAACAACAAACAGCAGTTGACGATCACGGCCAATACGCAGCTGACTGACGCCGCCGGATTCTCCAACCTCATCATCGCCACCAAGAACGGTCATCCGGTGCGGCTGGGCGAGGTGACGCGCGTCGTTGATTCGGTGCAGACCACGACGACTGCGAGCTGGTATGACGGCACGCGCGCGATCATCATGGCGGTGCAGCGCCAGCCCGACGCCAACACTGTCGACGTCGTCGACAAGGTCAAGGCGATGCTGCCGTCCTTCCAAGACCAGATGCCGGCCGCCGCCCAGATCAAGCTGCTCAACGATCGTTCGACCTCGATCCGCCTGGCCGTGGACGACGTGCAGTTCACGCTGCTGTTGACCATCGCACTGGTGGTCATGGTGATCTTCGTGTTCCTGCGCCGCGTTACGGCGACCATCATCCCGGCCGTGGCGGTGCCGATCTCGTTGATCGCCACGCTCGGCGCGATGTTCCTGTTCGGCTTTTCCATCGACAACATCTCACTGATGGGCCTGACGCTCGCGGTCGGCCTCGTCGTCGACGATGCCATCGTGATGCTGGAAAACATCTTCCGCCATATGGAGGAGGATGGGTTGTCGGCGTTCGATGCGTCGCTGAAGGGCGCGCGCGAAATCGGCTTCACCATCATCTCGATTTCGATCTCGCTCGTGGCCGTGTTCATCCCGGTGCTTCTGATGGGCGGCGTGATCGGGCGCATCTTCAACGAGTTCGCCGTCGTGGTGACGGTCGCCATCCTGGCGTCAATGTTCGTGTCGCTGACGCTGACGCCGATGCTGTGCTCGCGGCTGCTGTCGGTGACCAAGGCCGACCGGGAGGCGCATGGCGATGGCCACAAGCGCGATTTCATCACCCGCGGCTACGACCGGATCCTGAGCTTCTGCCTGCGGCACACTTTCCTGGTGTTCCTGGTCTTCATAGGCACCGCGGCGGCGTCGGTGTGGCTGATCGAGGTCTCGCCGAAGGGCTTTTTCCCGCAGGAGGATATCGGCCAGATATCGGTGACGACCATTGCGCGCCAGGACATCTCGTTCGACGCCATGGCAAAGCTGCAGGGGCAGGTGGCCAGCGTGTTCTCGCATTCGCCCTATGTCGACCATGTTGCGTGGTCGGCGGGCAGCGGCAACAATGCGCTCAACCAGGGGCAGCTTTTCGTCCAGCTCAAGGGCAAGGACCAGCGGCCCAATATCGAGAAGGTGCTTGCCGATCTGCGCAAGCAATTGGCCGGCGTCGCGGGCATCGAGACCTACATGCAGCCTGTGCAGAATCTGAGGCTGGGTTCGCGCTCGTCTGCCAGCGCCTACCAGCTCGTGGTTCAAGGCCTCGACACCGGCCAGACCGACGTCTGGGCGCAGAAACTGAATGATGCGATGGCGGCCGATCATGCGACTTTCACCGACGTTACCAGCGATTTGCAGAACAATGCGCTGCAGGCGACGCTGGTGGTGGATCGCGACAAGGCGGCCCAGCTCGGCATCGACACCGACACACTGCGCTCGGCGCTTTATGGCGGGTTCGGCACCGACCAGGTTTCGACGATCTTCGGCTCCGCCGACAGCTACGAAGTCATCACCGAGCTCGATCCCAAGATCGAGTGGTCGCCGGAGCGGATGCTGGCCATCCAGATGAGGACGGCGAGCGGCTCCCTGGTTCCGCTTGGCGCCTTCGCCCGGGTCGATCGCACGGCGGGCGCCTTGACGGTCAACCAGCTCGGCCAGCTTCCGGCCGTGACGATCTCCTATAATCTGCCGCAAGGCGTGGCGCTCGGCGACAGCGTGAGCCGCATCGACGCGCTCAAGGAGCAGATCGGCATGCCGGAGACGATCTCGACCAGCTTTGCCGGCACAGCCAAGACCTTCCAGGATTCGCTCGCCAACCAGGGCCTGCTGATCGGCGGCGCGATCCTGACCATCTATATCGTGCTTGGCATTCTCTATGAGAGCTTCATCCATCCGCTCACGATCCTCACAGGCTTGCCATCGGCTGTGCTGGGAGCGGTTGTCGCCTTGCGCTTCGCCGGCATGGACCTGTCCGTCATCGCGGTGATCGGCATCCTGATGCTGATCGGCATCGTCAAGAAGAACGGCATCATGATGGTCGACGTCGCGCTCGAATTGCGACGAGAAGGAATGTCGGCCACCGAGTCCATCCACAAGGCCTGCCTGATGCGGTTCCGGCCGATCATGATGACGACGCTGGCCGCCTTGATGGGCACGTTCCCGATCGCGCTCGGCACGGGCGCCAGCGCGGAGCTGCGCCAGCCGCTGGGCGTCGCCGTTGTCGGCGGTCTGCTCGCCTCGCAGGCGCTGACGCTGTTCGTCACACCGGTAATCTATGTCTACATGGAAAATTTCTCGGGCTGGCTGGTCGGGCTGATGCCGAAGCGCAAGCCCGAATTGCATCTGGTCGAAGCGGGGGATCAGCCTTCGCTGTTCGACGATGATGACGAAATCCGAGGCGAGCCGCAAAAGACGGCCGCGGAGTAGTGTATCCGCGTCGCGCCCACTGGCCCAAGTCGTCATGCTTGCGGCCGGCGGATCGCAGCCGTAGTTTGTGGCCATGTCCCACGATCATGACCACGACAACGAACTCGATCCGTTTGCCGCTCGCGTGCGCGCGCTGGAAACCATTCTCACCCGCAAGGGATTGATCGATCCGGCCGCGATCGATGTCATCGTCGATACCTACGAGACTAAGATCGGTCCCCGCAACGGCGCGAGGGTGGTGGCCAAGGCCTGGAGCGATCCCGCTTTTGCCGACTGGCTGAAGCGCGATGCTACGGCGGCGATCGGATCGCTGGGCTATACCGGCCGGCAAGGCGAGCACATGCAGGCGGTGTTCAACACCGAAGAGACTCACAATCTCGTCGTCTGCACGCTGTGCTCCTGCTATCCGTGGTCGGTGCTCGGCCTGCCGCCGGTCTGGTACAAGGCGCCGCCCTATCGCTCGCGCGCGGTCATCGATCCGCGCGGCGTGCTTGAGGAATTCGGGCTGACGCTGCCGGCCTCGACAAAGATACGCGTCTGGGATTCGACCGCGGAGTTACGCTATCTCGTCGTCCCGATGCGGCCTCAAGGAACCGAAGGCTGGAGTGAGGAGCGCTTGTCCGAATTGGTAAGCCGCGATGCGATGATCGGCACTGTGCTAGCCCAAAAACCGGAAAAAACGGGGGATCCGGCATGAACGGCCCGCAGGATGTCGGCGGACAGATGGGATTCGGGCCGGTGGCGCCGGAACGGGACGAGCCGTATTTCCATACCGACTGGGAGCGGCGGGCGCTCGGCGTGACGCTCACCGCCGGCGCCATGGGCGCCTGGAATATCGATGAGAGCCGGCATGCGCGGGAATCGCTGCATCCGGCCGACTATTATGCCTCCAGCTACTACCAGATCTGGATCAAGGCGCTGGAAACCCTGCTCAAGCGCCATGGTTTCGTCAGCGAGCGTGATCTCAAGGCAGGCGAGGCGATCGATGCGGCGGCGACGCCCAAAAGAGTGCTGAAGACCGATGACGTTCCGGCCGTGCTGGCCAAGGGCGCTCCGTGCAACCGGCCGGTCGAAACGGCGCCGCGGTTCAGGGCCGGCGACCGCGTGCGGACCAGGAATTTCAATCCGACCGGCCACACCAGGCTGCCGCGCTACGCGCGTGGCAAGCATGGGAGGATCGAAGCGGTGCGCGACGGCTTTGTATTCCCGGACACCAACGCGCATGGGCAGGGCGAGAACCCGCAATGGGTCTATACGGTGGTTTTCGACGGAGCCGAGATCTGGGGCGACGGGGCCGATCCGACGCTGACCGTGTCCATCGATGCCTGGGAGAACTATCTTGAACCGGCCTGAGGCGAACGGGCCTGCCGGTCTGCCCGCCGGCCTCGATGCGCCCGTCTTCGCCGAGCCCTGGCAGGCCGAAGCCTTCGCGATGACGGTGGCGCTGCACGACAAGGGCCTGTTTTCGTGGAGCGAGTGGGCGCAGGCACTGTCGGCCGAAGTGAAGAAACCCGGCGCCGGGGCTGACGGCCATGACTATTACGAACATTGGTTGGCGGCGCTGGAAGCGCTGCTGGCGTCGAAAGGATTGGCCGCCAAGCCCGATGTCGATGCAATGGCACGGGCCTGGGAGCGCGCCGCGCATGCCACGCCGCACGGCAAGCCGATCCTGCTGGAGAACGATCCGCACGCCGTCGGGTGATCGCGCGGACATGGCGCCCGTTCCCTTTACGTTCCCGTCCTCGCCTGATAGGCTGAAGCGCAGGGAGTTCGCCACCAGGCCGCGTCGATGGCGGTGGCGCTATCTTGTCTTTCTCTCGCGAATCCGGTCACACGATCAGATGGAATTTTCACCCCAACAGGACGAGGCGCTGCAGGCGGTCGCGCGCTGGCTCAAGGCCGGCAAGCCGCAATTGTTCCGGCTGTTCGGCTATGCCGGCACCGGCAAGACGACGCTGGCGCGCTATTTCGCCGAACATGTCGACGGCCAGGTGCAGTTCGCCGCCTTCACCGGCAAGGCGGCGCAGGTGCTGCGCTCCAAGGGCGCGGTCAATGCCCGCACCATCCATTCGCTGATCTACAGGCCGAAGGGGGAGGAATCGGTCGAAGACGAGGTGACTGGCAAGACGTCGATGTCGCCGACTTTTTCGCTCAACCGGCAGAGCCCGATCTCGCGTGCGAAACTGGTCATCATCGACGAATGCTCGATGGTCGACGAGCAGCTTGGCCGTGACCTCTTGAGCTTTGGCACGCCGATCCTGGTGCTGGGCGATCCCGGCCAGTTGCCGCCGATCTCGGGCGGTGGCTTCTTCACCGACCACGAGCCGGATTTCCTGCTCACCGAAATCCACCGGCAGGCGCGCGACAATCCGATCCTGCGGCTGGCGCTCGACGTGCGCGAGGGGCGCGAATTCATGCGCGGCGACTACGGCACGGCGCAGGTGATCGGCAAGGAAGACGTCAACCAGGACCTAGTGCTGAGGGCGGACCAGGTGCTGGTCGGCACCAACCGCACGCGCCGCCGCTACAACCAGCGCCTGCGCGAGCTCAAGGGGTTCAATGCCGACTATCCGCAGGCCGGCGACAAGCTGGTGTGCCTGCGCAACGACCCGGCCAAGGGCCTGCTCAACGGCTCGCTGTGGAAGGTGATGACCTCGTCGCGCGAGACGGTGAAACCTGGCATCAACCTTCTGGTGTCGCCCGAAGAGGATGATCCGGACCGCGGTGTCGCCAAGATCAAGCTGCTCAAGGCGGCGTTCGAGGATCCCGACGCCGATATCCCGTGGCAGCAGAAGAAGCGGTTCGATGATTTCGACTATGGCTATGCCCTGACCGTGCACAAGGCGCAGGGGTCGCAGTGGAACGAGATCGTGCTGTTCGACGAAAGCTGGGCGTTCAAGGAAACGCGCCAGCGCTGGCTTTACACCGCGATCACCCGGGCGGCCGAACGGTTGACGATCGTCAGGTAGCGGAGCCCAGTTGCCTGGCGCCGAGCCATTGCCAGGCATCGGCCTCGTCTTTGAAATGCCTGAGTTCGACCGGCGGCGGGGTAGGGAGGAAGTCTCGCGCCTGCGCCGTCCAGTCCGGCTCGCCGATCGCGGCACAACGGCCGATATGCTCTGCGGCCTGGACCGCGCCCTGTCGCAGCGTCTCGTCCGATATGTCGCTCCAGTCGACGCCGTCATGATCGATCACGCGCACCAGCACATCGATTCGCGGGTGAAGCGCGTAAGCCGCTTCGAGCAGGCCGAACAGGTTTTCCGCGTCGGCCGCCGAGACATGGCCGACGATATCGATGGCGAAGAGATCCTCACGGTCCGTATCGATGCGCCGGATTGCCGGCACGGCTTCGAGGAAATTCAAGGGATCGTATCCTTTCACAAACGTCATCCGATCTTCTGGAACACCGGAAACCCCCTATCTGTTCCCGTCAAAGGCGGTATAGATGCGCCGAAATCGAGCAGGATCCGAAGCCATGCCCGCAAAGCTTTCCGTCAATCTCAACGCCATCGCCATGCTGCGCAACCGGCGCGACCTGCCGTGGCCTGATGTGATCAGGCTTGGCCGCATCGCGCTTGCGGCGGGAGCGCATGGGCTGACGGTGCATCCTCGCCCGGACGAGCGCCATACCCGCCTTTCAGACCTGCCTGAGATCAGGGCCTTGATCGACGATGAGTTCCCGCGGGCCGAATTCAACATCGAGGGCCATCCGACCGAGCATTTCCTGGCGCTCGTGGAAAAGCACCAGCCGGAACAGGTGACCCTGGTGCCCGACGATCCCTCCCAGGCAACGTCGGACCATGGCTGGAACTTCATCGCCGATGCAGCGTTCCTGACACCGATCGTGAGACGCCTGAAGAAGGGCGGTTTCCGGGTCTCGTTGTTCTCCGATGCGGATCCTGCCGGCATAAACGCCGCGCGCGATACCGGCGCCGACCGCATCGAGCTTTACACGGGACCTTATGGCAGTTGCCATGCCGATTCCGCCAAGGCGGCCAAGGAGCTGGAAAGACTGGGAAAAACGGCCGATGCGGCCTTTGTTGCGGGCCTTGAGGTCAATGCCGGGCACGATCTGACGGTGAGCAACCTGCCGGCCTTGGCGCGACGCGTTCCGGCATTGGCCGAAGTGTCGATCGGACATGGGTTGACAGCCGACGCGTTGGAGTATGGCATGGCCGGCACGGTGGGCCGCTTTCTCAGGGCTTGCGGGTGGTAATGGTGGCAGCCTCGCGTGCAAAGCATGGCAGCCATAACGCGACGGTACTTGATATTGCATCGCAGCAAGCGTAGAGCACCGCCCGCTTATCGGAGTGTCGTTCATGGCCCTTGCCAACACTGGTAGTGAGGCAGAAACCGTCGAACAATCGAGCCATCCTGAAATCGAGCAGCACAGCACCAAGGTGTTGATGCTCGGCGCGCTCGGCGTTGTTTACGGCGATATCGGCACCAGCCCGATCTACGCGTTCCGCGAGGCGCTGGTGGCGTCGTCGGGCGGCGAAGTGGCCGACCGTGGCGACATTCTTGGCGTTCTCTCGCTGATCATCTGGTCACTGACGATCATCGTCACCATCAAATACATCATGTTCGTGCTGCGCGCCAACAACCGCGGCGAAGGCGGCGTGCTGTCGTTGATGGCATTGGCGCGCGGCAGTTTCCCGAAGCGCTCGGCGATCATCCTGGGCATCGGTATCGTCGGCGCCTCGCTGTTCTTCGGCGACGCCGTCATAACCCCGGCAATTTCGGTGCTCTCGGCGGTCGAGGGCATGAATGTCGTCACGCCGACCTTCCAGCCTTATGTCGTGCCGCTGACACTGGTCATCCTGGCGGTTCTGTTTTCGGTGCAGCGCTTCGGCACCGGCGGCGTGGCGCTGATCTTCGGCCCGATCACCGCGGTCTGGTTCCTGGCTATCGGCCTGTCCGGCCTCAACCATATCATCGCCGATCCGGAAATCCTGTGGGCGATCAGCCCGCACTATATCGTCGCCTTCCTGATCAATTCGCCCGATGTCGCCTTCGTCACCATCGGCGCCATCTTCCTTGCGGTCACCGGCGCCGAAGCGCTCTATGCCGATCTCGGCCATTTCGGCCGCAAGCCGATCGTGCTCGCCTGGCTGGCGATCGTGTTCCCTTGCCTGCTGCTCAACTATGCCGGCCAGGGCGCCTTCGTGCTGGCCAAGAACGGCGTGGTCGGGCATCCCTTCTTCGAAATGAACGAAGGCTGGACGCTGATCCCGATGGTGGTGCTGGCGACCGCCGCGACGGTCATCGCCAGCCAGGCGGTGATTTCAGGCGCATTCTCGCTGACCAGGCAGGCGGTTCAGCTCAATATGCTGCCACGGCTGGAAATCCTGCACACGTCGGAAAAACAGTCCGGCCAGATCTACATGCCGCGCGTCAACCTGTTGTTGGCGCTGGTGGTGATGATGCTGGTGGTGGGCTTCGGCGAATCCAGCAGGCTGGCTTCGGCATACGGCATCTCGGTGACCGGCAACATGCTGGTGACCACGGTGCTGCTGTTTGTCGTCATGACCCGCATCTGGAAATGGCGGCTGTGGGTGGCGGTCGCGATGACAGCCTTGTTCGGTTTCATCGATGTCGGTTTCTTTGCTTCCAACATCGTCAAGGTGTTCGAAGGCGGCTGGGCCTCGCTGGCGGTGGCCTTCACCATCGTTCTGGCGATGTGGACCTGGGTGCGCGGCAGCCGTTATCTCTTCGACAAGACCCGCCGCAACGAGATCCCGCTCGATTTCCTGGCCGGCAATCTGTTGAAGAAGAAGCCGCAGCTGGTATCCGGCACCGCGGTGTTCCTGACCAGCGATCCGCTCAGCGCGCCGACCGCGCTGATGCACAGCCTGAAGCACTACAAGGTCCTGCACGAGCAGAATGTGATCCTCTCGGTGGTAACCGCGCCGCAGCCGGTGGTGCCTGACAGCGACCGGGTCAAGATGGAGACGGTCAACGAGCTGTTCATGCGGGTGACGCTGACCTTCGGCTATATGGAGCAGCCCAACATCCCGCGCGCGCTGGCGATCTGCCGCAAGCAAGGCTGGAAGTTCGACATCATGACGACGTCCTTCTTCCTGTCCCGGCGCTCGCTGAAAGCCTCGCCCAATTCCGGCATGCCGGTGTGGCAGGACCGGCTGTTCATCGGGCTGGCGCGCACGGCGGCCGACGCCACCGAATATTTCCAGATACCGACCGGCCGTGTGGTAGAGATCGGCACGCAGGTGGCGATCTGACTGTCTCGATCGCCTTGGGCTGACGCTTCGGGGGACGGGCATGAGCGGCGAATTGGTGCTTGTCACCGGCGGATCTGGCTTTCTCGGCGCCCACTGTATCCTTGAACTGCTGAAGGCGGGCTACCGCGTGCGCACCACCGTGCGCTCGGCCGGGCGGCAAGCCGATGTCCTGGCCATGCTCAAGGCAGGTGGCGTCGAGCCGGATGACAGGCTCTCCTTTGCAATCGCCGATCTCATGAGCGATGCCGGCTGGCCGCTAGCCGCTGCAGGCTGCGACTATGTCCTGCATGTCGCCTCGCCGTTCCCGCCCGGCGTGCCCAAGCATGATGACGAGCTGATCATTCCGGCCCGTGAAGGCGCGTTGCGGGTGCTGCGGGCGGCACGAGATGCCGGCGTCAGACGCGTCGTGCTGACGTCCTCCTTCGCGGCTGTCGGCTACGGCAAGATGCCGCCCGACGGCCGTCCGTTCACCGAGGAGAACTGGACCGATCCGATGGGAAGGGTCAGCGCCTATGTGAAGTCGAAGACGCTCGCCGAGCGCGCGGCCTGGGATTTTATCGCCGCCGAGGGTGGCGGGTTGGAGCTTGCTGCCGTCAACCCCGTCGGCATCTTCGGGCCTGTGCTTGGCTCCGACCATTCGACCTCCACCGAATTTGTCCAACGCATGATGAATGGAGCCATGCCGGGGCTGCCGCGCCTGTCCTTCGGCGCCGTCGATGCACGCGACGTGGCGGACCTGCATGTCCGCGCCATGACCGATCCAGCTGCCAATGGCGAGCGCTTCCTGGCGGTGGCCGGCGATTTCATGACCGTGCGGGAAATCGCGCAAACCTTGAGAAAGCGGCTCGGCAACGCGGCGAAGCGCGTTTCGACCAGAGAGCTTCCCGATTGGCTGGTGCGCATGGTGGGACTGTTCAATCCGGAAGTCGCGCAGCTCGTGCCTGAGCTGGGCAAGGTCAAGAATGCCACCAATGCCAAGGCGGTTCGCATGCTCGGCTGGAAGCCGCGTTCGCGCGAAGACGCGCTGGCTGCGACCGGAGAGAGCCTTATTCGGCACGGCCTGATCAAAACATCGAAGTAGGGGCGGAAAGTCGAGAACAGACTTCCCGCCGCGTGGATTTCAACCTGCCAGGGCAGCCTTGTTCGCCTCGAGGAATTGTCTCAACGTCCTTGGCGTCCTGCCGGAAAGCATCTCGATCGCGTCCGTCACCATGGCGATGCGGCCGGCACGCGTGTTGACGTCGAAGGAAACGATGACGCCGGCAAAATCCTCGGGAACGCCTGATGCCTTTACCCCTTCCGTCAGGACATCATCCGAAACCTGCATGACATCGAGCGGCTTGCCGGTGACTTCGCTGACGAGGGCGGCGATCTCGGCCGTCGTGTACGCTTGCGGGCCAGTCAGCGTGTACGTTTTGCTGTCGGTCGAGCCGGAAGCGACACCGGCGGCGATCGCCGCTGCCATGTCGTCGCGTGCGCCATGGGCGATGCGGCCTTCGCCGGCGGACGTGTACCAGTGCCCCGAGGCGATCGCGTGCGGCAGCGCCATGAACAGGTTCTCCTGGTACCAGCCGTTGCGGAAGATCGTGTAGGGGATGCCGCTCGCCTTGATTGCCTGCTCGGTGCTGTAGTGGTCACCGGCAAACAGGACCGGCGACACCGGTTCCGGGTTGGGCATCGAGGTGTAGAGCAAGTGCGAAACGCCGGCGTTTTTGGCCGCCGCGACTGCATTCTCGTGCTGCTTCAGGCGCTTGCCGCTTTTGAGATCGAGATCGCCGGTCGAAATGATCAGCGCCTTGTCGGCACCCTTGAACGCGGTTTCCAGCGAAGCGGAGTCGTTGAAGTCTGCGGCCCTGACAACGACGCCGCGCACCGCCAAATCTGCCAGGCTTTCGGGATTGCGCGTGGTGGCGATGATCTTTGCAGGCGGAGTTTTATGCGCGTCCAGGAGATAGCGGATGACGCCGCGGCCAAGCTGGCCGGAGGCGCCGGTGACGAGAAGGGTTTCGGTCATCGGAGATCCTGATTTGTGCCGAAGCGGTGGGTGCTCTAGTGGTCTCAGAAAGAGACTAGCACTAAAATAGGAATTGACCTGTCACCGTAAAGGAGGCAGTTTTTCGGGAGGTAGGCACATCCAGGGAACCAGCGATGGACGGCAAGGTCACCAATCTGAAATCGAAGCTGGAGACCTACAAAGCGATGAGCGGGGGCGGTAATTTTGCCGACTGTCCGGTTCGCAATGTCATCCAGGGCGTCAGCGGCAAATGGAGATCGCTGCTGGTGATGGCGCTGGCTGAAAGGCCGTATCGCTTCGGTGAGTTGCGGCGGCTGGTGCCCGACATTTCGCAGCGCATGCTGACCCAGACACTGCATGATTTGCAGCGCGACGGCTATGTGCATCGTGAAGTGTTCCCGACCAAACCACCGAGCGTTGAATACAGCCTGACCGATCTCGGGCGCTCGATGTTCGGCGCCTTTCATCAACTGATCCTATGGGCCGAACTCAACCATGATGCGGTGCGCGAAGCGCGTGCGGATTTTGATGCCGCCCAGGCATAAGCCGCGGGGTGGCGCCGCGACGCCGCGCATTCGCCGCAGTTCCTCGCCTCAATGGTGGCCGGCACGGTGGTCCATCCGTTCAGGCGAACTGGGCTGGCGGAAGCGCGCTGGCCGGATCGTTCTTGCGAATGACCGTCGAAAGATACGATCCCTTCGCCCGCAGGAAGGCATGCAGGCGCAGTGGATAGTCCTGCGCCACGGCATGCTTGACGGACGGGCGTCCACTCAATGCCTGGCGCCAGGCCTGGACGAGCGGTTTGCCGTCCAGAATGCCGAAATCGCCGATCCGGTCGAAGGTATCGATGTAGCGGAAGACAGGGCCGTAGACTGCGTCGACGAGCGAAAAGCGCCCGCCTTCGAACCATGGTCCAGTCCGGCCGGCTTCGCCCGCCAATTCGGTCTCCACACGATCGAACATTTCCGACAGCGTCCGAGACTCGGCAAGGAATCCTGCCTCGGTCGACGCCGAATAGAACCGGCCGACGGCGTTGAGGATGGCTGAGCCATACTCGATCCAGGCACGATGCCGGGCACGGGCATAGGGGTCGGCCGGGTGGAGGGGATTGGCCTCAGTTTCTTCGAGGAATTCGAGGATGACGGCGGATTCGAAGATCACCGTTTCATCGTTCCCCCGCTGCACGCGCAGCAGCGGCACCTTGCCGAGCGGCGAGACCGCCTTGAACCAGTCAGGCTTGTTGGCGAGGTCGATGTCGACGCGCTCGAACGGCACGCCTTTCTCGGTCAGCGAGATCGCCGCACGCTGGACATAGGGGCAAAGGGGATGGCTGACGAGAATGAGGGTGTTGGCATGCTTCATCGGATTTGCCTCTCAATATCGATGCATTCGCATCTATCTAGATGCAAATGCATTGGTCGTCAAGCTTGATGCAATTGCATCTATCTCTTATGATGCCGTCATGATCGAGACAGCCATGCCATCGCCGGAGGCCATCAAGACCTGGGCACGCCTGATGCGGGTATCACGCCAGCTGGTGGAACGTGCCGAAGACGCGCTGAAGGAAGGCGGCCTGCCGCCGCTTGCCTGGTATGACGTGCTGCACGAACTCGCTGAGGCGGGCGAGGGCGGCTTGCGGCCGTTCCAGCTGATCGAACGAACCCTGTTCGCGCAGTATAATATTTCGCGGCTGCTGGCCCGACTTGAAGCCGATGGGTTTGTCGAGAAGCTGCCGGTGGCTGATGACGGCCGCGGCCAAACCGTCCGCATCACGGCCAAGGGACGAGAGACGCGCCGCCGTATGTGGGCCGTCTATGGCAGGTCGATCGCGGAGCTGGTTGGCGACAAGCTTTCGCCGCAAGAACTGAACACGGTATCGGCCTTGCTCGGGCGGTTGCGCGATCCGCCAGCCGGCGACTGAACATACGCGTTGCGCGGCTGCGGGGACACGGGAAAGACATTTCGTCATTTTGGCCTTGCGCCGATCTTCGGATTGCGCAATATGCCGAACCGTAACGTACGGTACTGAGCTCGGGCGATCTACGGCTCTACCATCAAACGGGAACAGAGCGTGTTGCAGGCAAATGCCGATATCGACAACGGCGAAGCGCTGACGGAGCGTCAGAAGGCGGTTCTGGATGCAGCGCTCCGCCTGCTGGTCGAAGAGGGCGACAATCTGACCATGACCGCAGTGGCGCGGCGGGCGAGCTGCTCCAAGGAAACGCTCTACAAATGGTTCGGCGACCGCGACGGACTGCTGACGGCGACGGTGCAATGGCAGGCCTCGAAGGTGCGGGTGACGGCGGTCGACGGCAGGGGGCTCGACCTTGCGTCGTTGGCCGCGAGCCTGGAGCGATTTGCTTCCGACTGGCTGAAGGTCATTTCCAGCGACACTTCGATCGCACTCAACCGGGTGGCGGTCGGCCATGCCGGTTCGGGCAAGGATGATCTTGGCGCGGTGGTGCTGGAGAACGGGCGGTTTGCCCTCGCCAAGCGCCTGAAGCCGGTGCTGGAGGCCGGCCGCCAGGCCGGGCTGCTCGATTTCTCGGACGCCGAGACGGCGTTCCGTACGTTTTTCGGGCTGGTCGCCCGCGACGTGCAGATCCGTCTCTTGCTTGGCGACCGGCTGGAATTGACTGAGGCGGCGATCGGCGGTGATGCCGTCCGCGCGACGCAGCAGTTTCTCGCTCTTTTCGGAGCAAAAACCGGGCCGCAAGGCCTCTGATCTTCAAACGGGAAGGAAGACAAAAATGCGCGTCTATTACGATCGTGATGCCGATCTCAACCTGATCAAGGGCAAGAAGGTCGCCATCATCGGCTATGGCAGCCAGGGCCGGGCGCATGCGCTCAACCTCAAGGATTCCGGCGCCAAGGAGATCGCCATCGGCCTCAAGGCCGGATCGGCGACCGCCAAGAAGGTCGAGGCCGACGGGCTCAAGGTGATGAGCGTGGCCGACGCCGCCAAATGGGCCGACCTGATGATGATGGCGACGCCCGACGAATTGCAGGCCGACATCTACAAAAACGAGATCGCGCCGAACATCCGCGACGGCGCGGCAATCGCCTTCGCGCATGGCCTCAACGTGCATTTCGGCCTGATCGAGCCGAAGTCGACGGTCGACGTCGTCATGATCGCGCCGAAGGGGCCCGGCCATACGGTGCGCGGCGAATACCAGAAGGGCGGCGGCGTGCCGTGCCTGGTCGCCGTCAACCAGGATGCTTCGGGCAACGCACTCGACCTCGCGCTCTCCTACGCCTGCGGCGTCGGCGGCGGCCGTTCGGGTATCATCGAGACCAATTTCCGCGAGGAATGCGAGACCGATCTGTTCGGCGAGCAGGTCGTGCTGTGCGGCGGCCTGGTGGAGTTGATCCGCGCCGGGTTCGAGACGCTGGTGGAAGCCGGCTATGCGCCCGAAATGGCCTATTTCGAGTGCCTGCACGAGGTCAAGCTGATCGTCGACCTGATCTATGAAGGCGGCATCGCCAACATGAATTACTCGATCTCGAACACCGCCGAATGGGGCGAATATGTCTCGGGGCCGCGCATCATCACCGCAGAGACAAAGGCCGAGATGAAGCGGGTGCTGAAGGATATCCAGACCGGCAAGTTCACCTCGGAGTGGATGCAGGAATACCGTGCCGGCCTGTCGCGTTTCAAGGGCATCCGCCGCAACAACGACAGCCATCAGATCGAGGAAGTCGGCGCCAAGCTGCGCGCGATGATGCCGTGGATCTCCAAGAACAAGCTGGTCGACAAGGCGAAGAACTGAGCGATCCACGCTCCAAAAGAAACGGCGCCGCGCGGCGCCGTTTTTTATTGCAGGATTGTGCGGCCTGGCTCAGCGATAGGGCGAGTAGCACTGCTGGCGTGGGCCGTTATAGGGCTGGAAGGTGTTGTCGTAAGCGCGATACGAGCGGTATCTGTTGTAGCACCACCGGACATGGGCGCTCGACAGCCGGCCGGCGCGATAGTAGCGGCGCGGCGGTGCATCGTAGTAATTGTAGTTGTTGTACATGCTGCCGAGGCCGAGCCCCAAGCCAAGCCCCAGGATCGCGGCGCCGGCGCTGTCATCATAGTAGCGGCCGCGATAATGGTGGCGGCGCCAACGCCAATCATCGCCGCCGTTCCAGTGACGACCGCTCCAGTGACGGCCGCCCCAATCGCCGCGGTTCCAATTGCCGTGGTTCCACCCGCCCGACCGGCGCCATCTCCAGTCGTTGTTGAAGCTCCGGTTGTTGCCGCCGGCCCAGCTGTCACGCACAGGCGTGACCGTCGGCGCCGCGGTGCTGGCTGGGATCGACAGCTCCGGCTGAAGGATTGGTCCGGCAGCGGATGGTGCCGTGATGCCGGAGAAGATACCGAGCGCTATCAGCCCGGATTTGACTGTGGAAGAAAAGAGCGCGTTCATTGCACTTCTCCAAGAGAACAGGCCCCACGCCGACCCTGGGATGGGCCCACTGTGGGTCTTTGCGTCTGAACGGCGGATGAACGGAAAGGTTCCCTCAACCATGGCGCGAGGCGCGCCAGGATCAATCGATTCCAGCTGGTGGTTGCCCGGCCTTGTTTTCTGCCGCGCTTGCGGGCAAAGGTCATGATATGTCGCTGCGTCTTGCAACCTTCAATGTCGAGAACCTGATGAACAGGTTCGATTTCTCCGGATACCGCAACCAGCTCAACGAGGACCGGACGCTGGCTCTCTTCGATATCCAGAGCGAGGCCGAGTACAAGATGCTGGAGCAGGCCCGCGCCATCGCGCAGTCGGACGACATGCGGCAGCTGACGGCGCTGGCCATAGCGGCCACGCGCGCGGATATCATCTGCATGCAGGAGGTCGACAATATCGAAGCCCTCAAGGCGTTCGAATATGGCTATCTTTTCAAGATGGTGGGGCAGGGCTACCGCCAGAAGTACACCGCTGCCGGCAATGATTCGCGCGGCATCGACGTCGCCGTGATGATGCGCAGCGAGACCGCGCAGGGCCAGCCCATCGAATTCGTGCGCATGACCAGCCACGCCTATGTGACCTATGAACAGTTCGGGCTGCACACGCCGGAGCTGGCGGCGCTCGGCAACCAGCCCAATGAACGTATCTTCCGGCGCGACTGCCTGGAAGTGGACATTACCGTGGGCGGCTCGCCGCTGACGCTCTATCTCGTGCACTTCAAGTCGATGGGCTCGCCCCGCAACGGGCTCGACGGGCGTGAAGCGACGATGCCGATCCGCATCGCGGAGGCGCAGGCGGTGCGCCGGATCATCGAGGAGCGCTTCGGGGCGGATCATGCAGCCGACAAGCGCTGGGCGATCTGCGGCGACATGAACGATTACCGCCAGCGCGTGAAGATCGCCGGCGACGAATTCGACGGCTATCGTTTCGAGGTGGTCGACGAGAACCTGTCCTGCATCAACGTGCTGACGGCCGGCGGTTTTTGCGAAAACGTGGTCGAGAGGCGGCCGGAAATGAACCGCTGGACCTTCTACCACACGCGTGGGCCGCAAGAGCGGCATTTGTGCCAGCTCGATTATATCCTGCTGTCCAGGGGATTGGCGGCTAAGAACGCCACCGCCGTCCCGGACATCATCCGCAACGGCCAGCCCTGGCGCACGATCTTTCCTGCCGGCCAGGAAGTGGAGCGCTTTCCGCGCGCCGGCTGGGACCGGCCGAAGGCATCGGACCATTGTCCGGTGGCGATCACGCTGGACATGGCCTGAACCGTGAGCTTCGACCTGCCGCGCAATGTCATTTTGCCGGTCGACGCCGTCGATGTCAGGCTCGACCCCGGCCCGCATCCTTTCGCGCTGGACAATGCCGAGGCGATCGCCGCGAACTGGCAGCACGAGATCGCGGCCAACCCCGCGCTGTTCGACGGTCCCGTGGTGCTGCTCTCGCGACTTGCCTGGCGCGACAATCGCCTCGTCGGCCGGTGCCACGCGGTCAACTACTCCACCTTCATGCTCTGGCGGAAGCGGCGCGAAAATTCGGGCGCCGAGCACGCCTATGCCCATGCCATGCTCGTGGCCGGCGACAATGCGCTGGTGGCGATTCGCATGGCCGCCCACACCGTTACTGCCGGCCGCGTCTATTTCGCCGCCGGTTCCTTCGAACCGGCCGATTTTCGCGATGGCCTCGTCGATGTCGATTTCAATATGATCCGCGAGGTGCGGGAAGAAACCGGCCTCGACATTTCAGGCGCCGCACGCGGCCTGCATTACCATGCCCTGTCGACGGAAAGCGGCACGGTGATCTTCCGCCGATACCGGGTTCCCGAGCCCGCCGAGGAGATCGCGCGGCGCATCTCGGCCTTCGTCGCAACCGAGGCCGAACCGGAGATCGTCGGTCCGGTCATCATCCGCCACGCCGCCGACCTGCCGCACGGGCTGATGCCGCACATGAAGCCGCTGATCGAGTGGCATTTTGCGAACGCGGACTAAACCTTACCTTCCGTGCTGATCGCCAATGCCGGCATACGAAGGTCTGAGTGGCTGCCTGCAACCCCAAACATCGGGTGCGTGCGCGGACAATCGTCTCGATCAGGATGTGTTGCCACTGTTTGCAGGCCGCATTCTGCCTTTCGACCTCGACGCGTCGCGCGCCTATGCCGACCTCATGGTAAAGGCGAGAGCCTCAGGCAAGGCGATCGGCAATGCGGATGCCTACATCGCGGCCACGGCCGCAGCAAACGGTCTTACGGTCGCCACCCGCGACACCGGCCCATTCGCGGCCGCCGGATTGAATACGATCAATCCCTGGGAAACAGCGTCGTAGCCGCGCCTTTGCTTTCCAATCGCCTTATTCATGCCGCAGCGCGTCGATCGGGTCGAGCCTGGCGCCGCGCAGCGCCGGGAAGAAGCCGAAGACCATGCCGATCAGCGCGGAAAAGCCGACGGCGAGCAGGATGACTGCCGGGCTCGGCGCAAAGGGAATGGCCAGCGTCGCCGAGGCGAGACCGGCCAGCGAGAGCCCGATCAGGATGCCGATGATGCCGCCGAGCAGCGACAGCACCGTCGCCTCGACCAGGAACTGGATGAGGATGTGCTTTTCATGCGCGCCGATGGCGAGCCTGATGCCGATCTCGCGGGTGCGCTCGGTGACCGACACCAGCATGATGTTCATGATGCCGATGCCGCCGACCAGCAGGCTGACGCCGGCGACCGCGCCCAGCATGCCGGTCATGGTGGTGGTGGCGCTGGCCATGGCATCGGCGATCTGGGTCATGTCGCGGATCGCGAAATCGCTTTCGCGGTCGGGCGTGAGGCGTCTGGCGTCGCGCAGAATATCCTCGACGCGCGGCTGCAGCTCGCTGGTCGGGGTGCGGTCGTCGGCGGCGACGTAGATGTTGTCGATGTTGCGGTTGCCCGCAATGCGCCGCTGATAGGCATGCAGCGGCATCAACACGACATTGTCCTGGTCCTGGCCGAAGCCGGTATAGCCCTTCGGCTCGAGCAGGCCGATGATCTTGCAGGAGGTGCGGTTGACGCGGATGATTTCGCCCTCCGGGTCGCCGGCACCGAAGAACTGCTGGCGCACCGTCTCGCCGATCAGGCATACGCCGGTGCCCGAGCGGGTCTCGGACTCGCTGAACGAACGGCCTGAGACCAGTTTCCAGTCGCGGGCATCGAGATAGGCGCTGTCGGTGCCGGTAACGCCGGAGGTCAGGCTCTCGGTACCGAAGATGACGCGGACCTGCTTCTGCGAGGCCGGCGAAATGGCGCGTGCGCCTGTCAGATGGGCAATGAGCGCGGCAAGATCCTTTTCGGTGAGCGGACGGACGACCTGGTCGAGCCCGCCCGGGCCGCCGGGGCCGGCCGGGCGGCCGGAGCGCACAACCAGAAGATTGCTGCCGAGCTTGGCGATGTCGTCCTTGACCTTGGCGGTGGTGCCGGCGCCGATGGTGAGCATGGCGATGACCGCGGCGACGCCGATGACGATGCCGAGCAAGGTCAGGAACGAGCGCAGCATGTTGCGGCGGATCGAGCGCAAGGAGAGGCGGACGGTTTCCCAGAGCATGTCAGGCCACCTCGACGGTCATGGTGTCGGAGGCGACATGGCCGTCGAGGAAGCGCACCGTGCGCTCGGCATATTCGGCGACGTCGGCCTCGTGGGTGACCATGGTGATGGTCAGGCCAAGCTCCTTGTTCAGTTGCGTCAGCAACTCCATGATCTCGTGCGTGCGGGCAGTGTCGAGATTGCCGGTCGGTTCGTCGGCGACGAGCAGCGTCGGCCTCGTGACGATGGCGCGCGCGATCGCCACGCGCTGTTGCTGGCCGCCGGAAAGCTCGGCCGGCGTGTGATGCTCGCGACCGACAAGGCCGACTTGCGCCAGCGCCTGCATGGCAAGATCGCGGCGCTCGCGGCTGGCCACGCCGCGATAGATCAGCGGCAGTTCGACATTTTCCGCCGCCGTGGTGCGCGCCAGCAGATTATAGCCCTGGAAGACGAAGCCGACATAGAGGTTGCGCAGCATGGCGCGGCGGTTGCGGTCGAGCCGGCCAGCATCGACGCCCATGAAGGAATAGGTGCCGGCGGTCGGCGTGTCGAGGCAGCCGATGATGTTCATCGCCGTCGATTTGCCGGAGCCGGACGGGCCCATGATGGCGACGAATTCGCCGCGCCGGATCGCCAGGTCGACGCCGGCCAGCGCGTGCACCTTGGCTTCGCCATGGCCGTAGCTCTTCCAGACCTTGTCGAAGGTGATGAGGGGGGCGCCCATCGCCACGAAGTCAGCTCCGCTGCTGCGAGGCCGTGATGACCTGCGCCCCCTCTGACAGGCCCGAGGTGATCTCGGTCAGCTCGCCGTCGGTCGAGCCGATCCTGACGTTGACCGGATGCGGACGGCCTTTCTCCAGCACGTAGAGCATGCGTGAGCCGTCGGTCGGCGGCGCTGCCGCCTGGCGCTGGCGATTGCCGCCGGGACGTCCCATGCGGCCGGTGAACAGGTCGCTCAGGCTCCAGCCGCGGGCGGCCTGCTGCGCAGGACGATAGCGGAAGGCGGAGGAGGGGACGGTCAGCACGTCCTTAGCCTGCCGGGTGACGACCGAAACAGTGGCGGTCATGCCGGGGCGCAGCAACAGCTCGTCGTTGTCGACCTCGAGCCGCGCATTGTAGGTGACGACGCCGTCGGTGGTGACCGAGGCGTAGGAGATGTCGCGGATCTCGGCGTCGAACGGCCGCTCCGGGAAGGCGTCCACGGTGAAGCGGGCATGCTGGCCCGGCTTCACCGCGCCGATATCGGCTTCGTCGACCGCCGCCACCAGTTCCATGTTCCTGAGATCGGCGGCGATGATGAACAGCACCGGCGCCTGCAAGGAGGAGGCGACCGTCTGGCCGGGGTCGACAGAGCGCGTCAGCACGATGCCGTCGATCGGCGCATAGATGGTGCTGTTGGCAAGGTCGGTTTGCTGCGATTTCAGGTCGGCGTTGGCGATGGCGAGATTGGCCTCGGCGCTATCGAGCGCTGCCTTCGAACGGTCGCGGGTCGCGGTCGCCGCTTCGAGCGACTGGTCGGTGGCCATGCCGCGCTTGGTGAGGGCGGCGGCGCGCACGAGCGCGCTTTCATTCTCGGCCAGCGTCACGGTGGCGTCCGCGACATTGGCGGCGGCCGCCTTGGCGGATGCCTCGGCGCGTTCGATCTGCACCTGCAGCTTGGCGGTGTCGAGCGCGGCCAGCACATCGCCCTTCTTGACCTGCTGGTTCTCGTTGACCGAGACTGAACGAATGATGCCCGAGAGCTGGCTGGAAATGTCGACCTGGGTGAGGGGCTGCAAGGTGCCGGTCGCCGAAACCTCGACAGTGAGGTCGGCCTTGGCGGCGGGCGCCGTCGTATAGTCGATCTTGACCGGCGAGCCGGCATACCACTGGTAGCCGGCAAAAGCCGCGACAAGGACGATCAGCGCCAGCAGCGCATAGAGCCAGCCGCGGCGGCGATTCTTGCGCCGCCCCGTCTGGTCGAGCCCGAGCGCGGTCTCGATGGCGGAATCCGATTCCGTCTTTGGCAGATTGACAATCTGGTCCACGCCGGACCCCCTGAAGCGCAATATGTCCCTATGAGTGCACAGATCAGTGCTAATGGTTCGAATATCAAATTAAATTTCGCTCATGTTGGGATTGAGGCAGAAATTCGGATCAAAGCGGAAGGTTTCCTCCATGAGACGCGATTACTTGCTTTACGATGTGTTTACGACCGATCGGCTGGCCGGCAACCCGCTGGCGGTGGTGTTGGACAGCGGCGGACTGGACACGGCTGCGATGCAGGCTATCGCGCGCGAGTTCAACCTGTCGGAATCGGTGTTCGTGCTGCCGCCGGATAATCCCAAGCACCGCGCCCGTATCCGCATCTTCACGCCCGATTATGAAATGCCTTTCGCCGGCCACCCGACCGTGGGCTCGGCGATCGCGCTGGCCGAACTGGCCGATATCGCGCTCGCTGAAATGGCCGACAATGACGGCGCTGCGAGCATTTTCGTGCTGGAGGAAAACATCGGCCCGGTGCGCTGTGCCGTCAGCAAGCATGATGGCGCGACATTCGCCGAATTCGACTTGGCGAAGTTGCCGGAGCCGCTGAAGCTCGAAGCCGACCCGGTGGCGATCGGCGCCGCCCTTGGCCTGGCGCCGCACGAGATCGGTTTCGAGAATCACCGCGTCGCGTTCTGGTCAGCCGGCGTGCCCTATGTGACCATACCGGTGGCCAATCTGGAGGCGGCGAGCCGGATCCGGCTCGACAACCAGGCCTGGTCGGAACTGGCGCCGCGCAAGAGCGAATGGGCCTTTGCCAGTCCCTATGTCTATTGCCGAGAGACGGTGAACCACGAGAGCGCCTTCCATGTGCGCATGATCGTGCCCGGCACGCCTTCCTACGAGGACCCGGCGACCGGCTCGGCGGCGGCGGCTTTCGCCGGCGCCGTCATGCATTTCGACGCTCCGACGGATGGCGTTTCGCAGCTGTGGATCGAACAGGGGCTGGAGATGGGGCGGCCCTCGCGCATCCGCCTGGAACTAAGTGTACAGGGCGGAAAACTGGTCTCGGCGCGCATCGGTGGCAACGCGGTCAAGGTGGCGGAAGGCAAGCTGTTCGTCTGACCATCTGCGTCACTTCGGCGATTTGTCGGGAAATGATTCCGGCAGGGCTGGACAGGACCGGCATCGGCGGCTATATGCCCGCCAACGCCGGTTTTTGCCGGCCGAGTGGGTGCGTAGCTCAGTTGGTAGAGCAGCTGACTCTTAATCAGCGGGTCCACAGTTCAATCCTGTGCGCACCCACCAAATTCTTCAAAGACTTGGTGGAAAGACCCTGAATAGGCCGGTTCAATTGCCGCGCTCGTTCATCAGTGTTTGGCTGCCTTCGCAACCCGGCCGCCGTTGGCCAGGTGAGACGCGGGACTTTGCAGCTTGGTCAAAGACTACGATTGGCCGCGCCGAAAAACGCGGCTCAGAAACCTGCCGAACCGAAAAGCCATGCCGTTGTCCGCGCTCCGACCGTCGTCGGCATCAATGGCGGCCTTTCCGCCTGAGAAATCGCTGATGAGCCACCAGAAGAAAACCAGAAAAACAACGAGAATTGCGGTGTCGATCGGGCCGTAAGTTGAATATCCACTGTGCCGAAGCACACCAGCAAGCAGCACGGCGATAGTCATAGCAGCGGCAGCCGGGTGAAGCTTTTTCATCCACCAGATCTATTCGAGAATCGCTACAACCGGAAGATGTTACTTCTCCGACACGCCGGCCTCGGCAAAGCTTGCCATCCTCGCATGGCACTCCAGCGCCGAGCGGACGATGTTGACGGCGAGGCAAGCGCCGGAGCCTTCGCCGAGCCGCATGCCGAGGTCGAGCAGCGGCGGCAGATTGAGCGCTTCCAGCAGGCCGCGATGACCTGACTCGGCAGAGACGTGGGCGGCGATCGTATGAGCAAGGCCTGTGGAGTGCAGCTTTGCCAAAGGTGCTGCGGCTGCGGTGCAGACGAAGCCGTCAAGCAGCACCGGTATGCCCATGTGACGGGCGGCAAGCGTGGCGCCGAAGATGGCGGCGAGTTCGCGGCCGCCGAGCGCCGCGGCAATCCCCAGCGGATCGGCAAGAATGGCGGCGTGGCGTTTCAGGCCGGATTCGATGGCAACCACCTTGCGCTCGAGGCCGGCATCGTCGACGCCGGTGCCGCGTCCGGTCCATTTTTCCGCACCGCCGCCGAACAGCGCCGCCGAGATCGCGGCGGCTGGCGTGGTGTTGCCGATGCCCATCTCGCCGAAGCAGACGAGATCGAGATCATCAGTCACCGCATCGTAGCCGGCCGAGACCGCGGCAAGAAACGTCTTGTCGTCCATCGCCGGCGTTTGCGTGAAATCGCCGGTCGGATGGTCAAGATCGAGCGGAATGACATCGAGTTCGGCGCCTGCGATGCGGGCGAGCTGGTTGATGGCCGCACCGCCGCCGGCGAAATTCGCCACCATCTGCACCGTGACTTCCGAAGGATAAGCCGACACGCCTTGCGCGGTAACGCCGTGGTTGCCGGCGAAGACGAAAACTTTCACCCGCTCGAGCCTAGGCATGTCGCGGCCCTGCCAGCGCGCCAGCCACGCGGCGATGGACTCAAGCCGGCCGAGGCTGCCCTGCGGCTTGGTCAACATGTCCTGGCGGCGAGCGACCGCGCTCGCGGCGGCGTCATCGCCATCAGGCAGGTCGAGGCAAGCAGCGCGCAATTCATCTAGGGATTTGAAAGGCATGGAAGGAAATTCTCCGAAACAGAGTCAGGAAAGGGCTACGGAAGCGACGAGCAGCACCGCGATTTCGCTCACCTGTTGCATAGCGCCGATCGTGTCGCCGGTCTGGCCACCGATCTGGTTGAGGCAAAGCGCGTGGAAGGCGGCAAACAGCAGTCCGAGCAGGATAAGCGCCGCGATGGCGCCGCCAAGCCCGAGCAGGAGGAGCGGGATGGCGCCGAGCACGGCGCCGGCGAGGGCAATTTCCCGCGAGACGGTGCCGGCGCCGGCCGAGAGGCCATCGTCGCGCGCCGGGGGCAAGAGATGCATGAAGGCGCCGAATACGCCGCGCGAGGCCGCATGGGCGGCCAGGAGCGCGAAGAGAGCTTGTGTGGGATCGACGAATTCCGACAGCGCGCTCCAGCGGATGAGCAGCGACAGCGCCAGCGCCATGGCGCCGTAGGCGCCGATTCGGCTGTCGCGCATGATCTCCAGCTTTCGACCGCGCGTGTTGCCGCCGCCAAAACCGTCGGCGACATCGGACAGCCCGTCCTCGTGCAGGCAGCCGGTGGTAACCGCGGTTGCAACCAGGGCAAGGGCTGCCGCCGACCCGATGGCAAGGCCAAACCGTTCCGCCGTGGCAAAGACGATGGCGCCGATCAGGCCGACGACGAGGCCGGCGACCGGGGCGGCCCAGATCGCGGCGGCAAGGCTGCGGCCGCGAAAGTCGATGACGGGCAAGGGCAGCCTGGTGAAGAAGACCAGGCAGAGGGCAACATCGCTGGGGATTTGCCGGAGCGAAAGGGTGACCTTCGGGAACTTCATGCCTCAGCCCCTTGCGATGGCATGGAAGAAGGTGCCGCTGACCTGGCCGCGCCGGTAGCCCGAGGCGCCGATCGGATTGCCTTGCCCGTCAGCGAGGTCGGCCAGGGGCTCGTCATCGCCGGTAGCCGTCATCTGCGCATAATGGAATTCGTGCCCGCGGATCAACGCGCCCCGCGGGCCGAGCGGACAGTCGGCGCGCAGCCGCGCTTCGCGATAGCCGAGGTTCATCTTGCGCTTGGCGAAGCTGGTTGAATGGCCGAGCAGGCCGAGCATTTTGTGCGTTTCGCCAGATGCATCTTCCAGGGCTTCGCCAAGCACCATGAAGCCACCGCACTCACCATGGATGGGCTTCGTCCCGGCGAACCTTGCCGTTCCTTTCCGAAAATTCGCAGCGGCGGCGAGACGGCCGGCGTGAAGCTCGGGATAGCCGCCGGGCAGCCAGCAGACGTCGCAGCTGTCGTCAGGCGCCTCGTCCGCGAGCGGCGAGAACGGAACGATCTCCGCGCCGGCCTTGCGCCAGTAGGCCGCGACGTGCGGATAGAGAAAGGTGAAGGCGGCATCCTCGGCAAGTGCGATGCGCTGGCCGGGCGGCTGCAGCGCATCGTCGAAGCTGCCGGGCTCCGGGGCGAGAGGTGTTGCCAGCGCCATGACGGCGTCGAGGTCGAGCGACTTTTCCGCCATGTCGGCCAACCGGTCGAGATGCGCCATCAGGTCATCATATTCACCGGCCTGGACGAGGCCGAGATGGCGCTCGGGCAAGTTGAGCGTGGGATCGCGCAGGATGGCGCCGACGACCGGCAGGCCGATCGCCTCGATGGCGTCGCCGGACAGCCGGCGGTGGCGCTCGCTGCCCAGCCGGTTGAGCACGACGCCCGCCATGCGAACCTCCGGATCATAGATGGCGAACCCCTTGGCGACGGCCGCTGCCGTGGTCGACTGGCCGGAAACGTCCAGCACCAGCAGCACCGGCAGGCCGTAGAGCCGCGCGAGATCGGCCGCCGAACCGCTGCGGCCCGGCGCGGCCGGAATGCCGTCGAACAGGCCCATGGCGCTTTCGAGGATGACAAAATCGGCGTCGTCGGCGGCATTTACGGCCAGTGCGTTGAGCAGCGACGGCGACATCGCCCAGCTGTCAAGATTGACGCCGGACAGGCCGGTGGCGGCGGTGTGGAAGCCGGGGTCGATGTAATCGGGGCCGGACTTGGCGCCGCGTACTTTCAGGCCGCGCCGAGTGAGTGCGCGTAAAATGCCGATGGTGACGCTGGTCTTGCCCGAGCCGGAGCGCGGCGCGCCGACGATGATCGCGCGGGCGCTCACGATGCACCCGCCAGCGCCGCGCGCATGGCGACGATGCCGCCGACGACGATCAGCGCCGGTGCGGACAGGCCGGCGGCGGCGGCTTCCTCGGCGATGGTGGCCAGCGTGGCGACGACGATGCGCTCCTGCGGCGTCGTCGCGGCGACGATCACCGCCGCCGGCGTCGATGGCGCCAGCCCGCCGTCGAGCAATGCGGCCGATATCACAGGCAGATTGGCCATGCCCATGTAGACCACAACAGGCTGGCCGGTGCGCGCGATCGCGGCCCAGTCGAGATCGTCATCGGTGCCGGCGGCATGGCCGGTCGCCAGGATTACCGCCTTGTTGATGCCGCGCATGGTCGCGGGGATGCCGGTGGCGGCCAGCGCGCTGAGGCCCGAGGTGAGGCCGGGCAGGACGCGGAACGGGATGTTTTCCCGCGCCAGCGCCAGCGCCTCTTCGCCGCCACGGCCGAAAATATAGGGGTCGCCGCCCTTCAGCCTGACGACGCGGCGGCCCTGGCGCGCCAGCCGGACCAGCAGGGCGGTTATGTCGTCCTGTTTCATCGAGGGTTTTCCGCCGCGCTTGCCGGCAAAGAAAAGCTCGGCGTTTTCGGCAACCGCGACGACGTCCGGGGAGACCAGCGCATCGTAGACCAGCGCATCCGCCTCACTCAGCGCCGCCAGCACTTCCAGCGTCAGGCAGCCGGGATCGCCGGGGCCGGCGCCGGCGAGCCAGACATGGCCGGGCTCAAGCGTCCGCGGCTTGAAGTTCAGCCGGGCAAGCGCCTGTTGGAGCGCGGCGTTCTCGCTCTTATTTTTGGTGCTGTCGCTCACAATCCGTCCCGTCCGCGAAAACGCCGCTGGTAATGCGCGTCGTACAATGAACTCTCGCCAAAGCCTTCCGCCGCCAGCGAGCGGCCGACGAAGATGATGGCCGTACGCTCCATCGGGTCGGCGGCCAGTTGTGCCTCGATGGTTTCCAGCGTGCCGGTCAGCACGCGCTCGTCCGGCCAGGAGGCACGGAAGACGACCGCCACCGGGCAATCGCGGCCATAGAGCGGCGTCAGCTCGGCGACGATGCGATCGATGGCGTGGATGGCAAGATGAATGGCAAGCGTGGCGCCGGTGCGGCCGAAGCCGGCCAGCGTTTCGCCAGGCGGCATTTTTGAAGCGCGGCCGGAGACGCGGGTCAGCACCAGGCTCTGCGCAACTTCAGGGATGGTCAGTTCGCGCCGCAGAGCAGCCGCCGCGGCAGCGAAAGAGGGAACGCCCGGCGTCAGCGTGTAGGGAATGCCGTGCCTTTCCAGCCGGCGGATCTGTTCGGCAACCGCGCTCCATACCGACAGGTCACCGGAATGCAGCCGCGCGACATCATGGCCGGCCTTGTGGGCGGCCAGATATTCGGCCTCGATCTCGTCGAGCGACATCGGCGCGGTGTCGATCAGCGTCGTTCCCGGGGCGCAATGCTGCAGCAATTCGGGCGCCACGATCGAGCCGGCATGGAGGCAGACCGGGCAGCTTGCCAGCAGCCGCGCGCCGCGCAGGGTAATGAGGTCGGCGGCGCCCGGACCGGCGCCGATGAAATGCACGGTCATGCCGCGTCTCCGCTGATGGCGATGGCGCAGGTGACCGGGCCGAGTACGATGCGTGGTCCCAGCAGCCTGGCGCCTTCGCCGGCGACGGCCAGCGCCGATGCTTCGGACACCGATGCTGTGCCGGCCAGATCCTGCGAGAGGCTGGAGTTGCTGAGCGCCTTCGTCGACGCTGCTTTAAGCGCTGCCTCATCGACAACGATGACGGGAAGGTTGAGTGTGCGACCTGCGGCAGCGATCGCCTGTTCATCTTTCTTGAGCATGGCGGTGGCGAGCGACGAGAGCGCCGTCATCGCCAGCCCGTGCGCTTCGAGCGCGGTTTCTATCGCGGCAAGCACGTCCTCGACGCTTACACCCTTTCGGCTGCCGATGCCCGCGACCATCATGGCTTGATCCAACTCCATTGGGTAACCGGCATCGCCGGCCGCCAGGCCTGCATCGAACCGACAGGCACGGCGCGGGATATGGCGATGCGGGTCAGATCGCCCCCGAGCTCGGTATGACGGGCAAGAAGCAGCGTCTCCATTTCCAGCGTCACCGCATTGGCAACGAGGCGGCCGCCGGTGCGCAGCGCCTTGATGGCGGCGGCCAGCACGCCGGCGTCGCTGCCGCCGCCGCCAATGAAAATCGCGTCTGGCGTATCGAGCCTTGCAAGCGCCTTGGGTGCGCTGCCTTCGACTACGATGAGTCCGGGAACGCCGCAGGCAGCAGCGTTGTGGCCGATGCGGGCGGCGCGGATCGGGTCGGCTTCGATGGCAACAGCGCGCATCGAGGAATGGGCGAGCATCCATTCGATGCCGATGGAACCGGAGCCGGCGCCAACATCCCACAGCAATTCGCCGCGCCTCGGCGCCAGCGCCGACAGCGTGATGGCGCGGATGTCATGCTTGGTGATCTGGCCGTCATGGTCGAACAGATGATCGGCGAGGCCTGATGTCAAAGGCAGGATACGCGCATCCGGACCAGATTGAATTTCGAGCGCCAGCACATTGAGCGGATTGATGGTTTCGAGGTTGAAGGCATCGGCCCGGGCCGTGCGCAGGTTCTCGTTCGGCCCGCCCAATGCCTCCAGGATCGTCAACCGCGAGGCGCCGAAATCAAGCTCGGTGAGCAGGCGGGCGATTGCCGCCGGTGCATCGCCGTCGGATGTCAACGCCAAGATACGCGCGTTGGGCTGCAGCAATGGCCGGATCAGGTCGATGGGGCGGCCATGCAGCGAGACGGTTTCGATGTCCTGCAGCGCCCAGCCGAGGCGAGCGGCCGCCAGCGAAATGGCCGAGGGCGCGGGAATGACATGCATCTCCCGCGGCTTAACCTTGCGGGCGAGGGTGACGCCGACGCCGTGGAAAAAGGGATCGCCGGAGGCAAGAACGCAAACGCGCTTGCCGGCGAGCGACAGCACGTCGTGCATCTTGGCATCGAAGGGAACCGGCCATGGGCGCGGATCGCCCTTGGCGAATGATGAGACGAGCGCCAGATGCCGCTTGCCGCCAAAGATGATTTCAGCGTCGGCGATCCGCTGCTTGGCCTCGTCGCCGAGACCGGCTACACCGTCCTCGCCTATGCCAACGATGGTGAGCCATTTTTGGTTGGCGCCGCGTAGACTCTTAGCAGGCATGATGACCCACCGCATTCTGATCCTCGGCGGAACCACCGAAGCCCGGCAACTGGCTGGAAAACTGGCAGCCGGTTACTCGGTGATGCTGTCGCTGGCGGGCCGCACCGAAAGCCCGGTGACGCAGGGCGTGCCGGTACGCAGTGGAGGGTTTGGCGGCGCCGATGGTCTGGCCGCCTATCTCAAGGAGACAAGCATCGAGCTGCTGATCGACGCCACGCATCCCTACGCGGCGCGAATTTCCGCCAATGCGGCGCAGGCCGCGCGCATGGCTGGGGTGCCGATCGTCGCTCTGCGCCGTCCCGGCTGGGAGCCTGTCGAGGGCGATCGCTGGACGCAGGTCTATACGACAGGCGATGCCGTGCAGGCGCTTGGACCGGCGCCGCGCCGTGTATTCCTGGCTCTCGGCCGGCAGGAGGTCGCGGCTTTCGAAGCCGCGCCCCAGCACCACTATCTCATCCGCAGCGTCGATCCGGTCGAGCCGAAGCTGGCAGTGCCCGATGCCACCTATCTCCTGGCGCGCGGGCCGTTTCGCGAGGCGGAGGAACACACGCTGCTCCAGCGGCACGGCATCGACATCGTCGTATCCAAGAACAGCGGCGGCGCGGCGACTTATGGCAAGATCGCCGCGGCGCGGGCGCTTGGCCTCGACGTCGTCATGGTGCGCAGGCCTGTGCTGCCGGAGGTTCCTTCGGCTGCGACCGTTGATCAGCTTGCCGACATGGTCGATCATCTTGTCGAGCCTGCCGCGGAGCGCGGCGTGTAGACCAGCGCCGGCCTGTTACCGCGCCTAATGATCCGGGTTTCCGGCGAACCGATGATGATGCAGGTTGCCATGTCCGCCTTGTCGGCATCGGCATCCGCCAGCAGGAACACCTCGATGCGCTCGTCAGGCCGGCCTGCGGCGCGGCCGAAGATGACGGGCGTGGTGCCCGGCAGAATGGCTTTCAGACATTCGAAGGCGCGGCCAAGCTGCCAGGGGCGCGCCTTGCTGATGGGATTGTAAAGCGCGATGACGAAGCCGGCGCCGGCGGCCGCCAGCAGGCGCAGTTCGATCAGGTCCCATGGCTTCAGATTGTCGGACAGCGAGATGGCGCAGAAATCATGGCCGAGCGGTGCCCCGATGCGGGCAGCGACAGCGAGCATGGCGGTGACGCCAGGCACGATTGCGAGGTCGATGGCGCGCCATTCGGAGGGGCCGGCTTCGATCGCCTCGCAGACGGCCGCCGCCATGGCGAAGACGCCTGGATCGCCCCCGGAGACGACGGCGACATTGTGACCTTCGGCCGCCTTCGCCAGCGCCTCGTTGGAGCGGGCAAGCTCTTCGCGATTGTCGGAGGCGATGCGGGTCTGGTCCGGGCGCAATTCCAGCCGGTCGAGATAGGGCTTGTAGCCGTAGAAGAAGCTTGCCTCGGCGACGGCGTGGCTCGCCTGCGGCGTCACCTGATCGGCGTTGCCAGGTCCGAGCCCGATGACAGTGAGGCGGCCGCTCATGCGCCACCCGCCGACGCGACAGGGCGTCCGGACCAGCCGGCAACGAGCACAATGGCGAAATAGGGCGCCTTGTCGTCCGGCTTGTCGGTGAGCCGCATCGAGACGCTGCCCGGCATGGTGCCGCGCTCGACATAGACGGCGCGTGTCAGCTTGCCGGTGGCCTCCAGCGCCCGCCGGATTTTGGGCAGGTTGCGGCCGACCTTCATGATAACGGCGGCATCGGTGTCGGCGAGGCGCCGGGTCAGTTCGAACTCGCTCATCGTGCCCGGCAGCACGGTCAGCACGTCGTCGCCCTGGACGATCGGCAGGCCGGTCGCCGACCAGCAGCCCGACATGGCGGTAACGCCGGGAATGACCTCGGTCGGAAAACGATGGGCGAGGCGCACATGCAGATGCATGTAGGAGCCATAGAAGAGCGGATCGCCTTCCGACAGCACGGCGACCATCCTACCGGCATCCAGATGACCGGCAACGGTCTCGGCGGACTCCTCGTAGAAGGCCGATATCTGCGCGCGGTAATCGTCGTGATCCTTGTCGATCTCCGTGGTCACGGGATAGAGCAACGGCAGTTCCAGCATGTCGGGCCGGAAGCGCGTTTCGACGATGGCGCGCGCATTGCTGTTGTTGCCGCGCTTGGCGAAATACGCCACCACATCGGCCTCGGCCAGCGCACGCGCGGCCTTCAGCGTCAACAGTTCCGGGTCGCCGGGACCGGTACCGACGCCGACCAGGCGGCCCCTCGAGCCGGTTTTGGGGAGCGCGTTCACAGGCCGGGCCTCGCGAGAGAATTGAGGGCTGCCGCGGTCATGGCGCTGCCGCCAAGCCTGCCGCGCACGATTGCATAGGGTACGCCGTAGGAATTCTGCGCCAGCGCGTCCTTCGATTCGGCGGCACCAACGAAGCCCACCGGCATGCCGATGATGGCGGCCGGTTTCGGCGCACCGTCGCGCAGCTTCTCCAGAAGATAGAAGAGTGCGGTCGGCGCATTGCCGATGGCCACCACCGAACCGGCGATGCGCTCGCCCCACAGGTCGATCGCGGCGGCAGAACGTGTGTTGCCGATCGTCCTGGCGATTTCATGCGTGCGCGGGTCGCGCAAGGTGCAGATCACCTCGTTGCCGGCAGGCAGACGGGCGCGGGTGACGCCGTGCGAGACCATTTCGGCGTCGCAGAAGATCGGCGCGCCGGCGGCAAGCGCGGCCCGTGCGGCGGAAACGAAATCGCTGGAGAAGACAAAATTCTTGGCGGCTTCCACTTGGCCGCAGGCATGGATCATGCGGACCGCGACATCGGCCTCTGCTTCGGAAAAGCGCGCGAGATCAGCCTCGGCGCGGATGATGGCAAAGGAGCGTTCGTAGATCGCCGTGCCGTCGTGGATGTAGTCGTAGGCGACCATTGTCATTCCTGTCGATAAGCCTCTGCGATGCCGGCCGGCCCCAGCCTCGTCAGGCAGGCGGCGGCGGTCTCGCCCTGATAGCGTGCGCTGCGGATTGCCGCCGCGACGCGGCCGATGCCGCGCGCGGCGTCATAGCCCGGCCTGTAACCGGCAGGAAGGGCCTTTGCCGTCGCGTTCACGACAAGTCCGGCTCCATTTTCGCCGCCGACCACGGTCAGCGCCGCTGGGCCGGGATGCGCGCAACCCTTGGCGCAGCCAGAAACATGCAAGGTGAAGTCAAGACTATCGGCGTTTTCGGTGGCGATCGCCTCGGCAATGTCGCGCGTGGCGATGCGACCCGAGGCGCAAGCCGGCGCGCCGGGACAAGCAGCGATGCGCGTGCGCGGGTCGGTGGGGGCGGTGACGAAGCCGAGGGTGGCGGCTGTTTGCTGGAGGGAAGGATTGGCGGCTGGTGGCTGGCCGAGGAAGAGCAGGGCGCGGCCCGGGGCGAGGCGGATTTCTGACGTGCCGAGAGTGACGGCGCTTTGAGCGAGGGCGATGAGCCTTTCGGTGGGCATGCTGCCGTAGGGGAGACCGATGCCGAGGGCGTGGCCAGTGTTCAAGTCGAAAACGCCAATCGGCGAGCGAGGGTGCTCTACGGCGCCCCCCTCTGTCCTGCCGGACATCTCCCCCACAAGGGGGGAGATTGGCGGTTCGGGCGCCGGCTCTCCTTCTGCATCCCAGGAAATTGGCAAAGGCGAGCGTGAATGAGCAATCTCCCCCCTTGTGGGGGAGATGTCCGGCAGGACAGAGGGGGGCGCCGTAGAATGCCAACTTGCGAGAGACGCTATTTGCCTCTCCGATAAATCCCGTGTGTGCGCTTCGCGGCCTTTTTCAGCCACCATCCTAAGCGCTGCGACGGCTATGTCTCTAGCGGCATGCGCGTTGACCTTTGCCAACACTTTCGCATTCCGCCCGTCACCGGCAACCGACACCCGCCAGCGGATTCCCGCCTCGGTGCTCGCCGCCTTCAGCCGCACGTCGGCCGTCACAGCATCCATCGTGAGTTGCCCGCCACCGTCGACAACGACCGAAACCTTCGGCCCGAGCCGCTGCGTCAGCCCGGCGTCCTCGACCGCTTCCCTGATCCGATCAGCCAGCGGCCTGGGGTCGGCGATCTCCTGCGGATCGATGCCGGCCAGTGGTCCGGTCTCCACTGGTACGCCAGTGCGGACCACAATGCCCAGCGCATCGACTTCCTTCGCCAGCAGGGTTGCACTTTGCGTGGTCAATCCGCGTATTTGCAAGCTGCCGCGCGCTGTCACTTCCATGATGCCGTTGCCGTGCCGCAGGGCGGATTCTGCCAGCCCGATCAGAAGCTTCGGCGACAATCCGCCAGAAGATGGGCCTCCGGCGACCGGGTTGAGCCGCACCAGCAGGCCGTCGCCGGTCTGCATCGGCGCCGAAAGGGCCGGGCAGGCGCCGCGGCGGGAGTAGGCGTTCATGCCGCCAACTCCCGTGCCTCGGCAATCAGTGCCGCGAGGTCGTCGTCGATCGAATTGCGCAAGGGATGCCAGAGGCCCCGCCGTCGCGCCGACAGGAGGCGTTCGGCAATGGCTTTCGCGGCGGCCGGGTTTTCGCGCAGGATGAAGGCGCGGACGTCCGCATCGCCGAGATAGGCATCGTGCACGGCGTCTATCAGCGCGCCCGGTATGGCCTGCGTGGTTTCGGCGAAGCCAACCAGCCGGTCGACGGTTTCGGCGAATTCCGAGGCGCCGCGAGGGCCGTGGCGCATCTGGCCCGCTATGAAGCGGGCGTTGACAGCGCGGGCGCGCACGACGCGCGTCACAGCCTCACTAAGTGAACGCGGCTTCGGCCTCTGCGGGTCCGTCGTGTCCAGCACGATAACGTCGGCATTCCTGCCAAGCGCTGCAAGGGCGGCCGAAAAGCCGCCGATAAAGGCGACATCGGCGGAGCCTTCGAGGATGTCGCGGCCGGGATCGTCGCCGGTGTGGACGAGAAGATCGGCCTCGGCGATGCGGTTCTCGAAAGCGCCGGGCGCGGCGATCCCTTCACCGCCGGCGCCGCCATAGGCATGCGATGTGGCATCGAGATAGGCGCGGCCGATTTCCTCGCGCGCCGCCCAGTCGCCGCTCGACAGGATTTCCTCGACGCCAGCGCCGTAAGTGCCAGGCGAGGTGCCAAAGATGCGCGGGCTGATCTTGCCCTCGGCGCGGGTCCTTGCGGCGAGCGGATTTTCCGAATCGTCCTCGTCGCGCGCGGCAACGGCGTTGGCAGCGGCATCGATCAGCGCGATCTGGGTCGGGAACATGTCGCGGAACAGGCCCGATATGCGCCAGGTGACGTCGACGCGCGGGCGGCCAAGCGCTGCCGGTGCCAACACCTCGATGCCGGTGACGCGACCTGTGGCGGCATCCCATTGCGGGCGGCAGCCCATCAGCGAAAGCCCCTGCGCGATCTCCTCGCCGCCGGTGCGCAAAGACGCCGAACCCCAAAGGTCGATGATCAGCGAGCGCGGCCAGTCGCCATGCGATTGCATATAGGTGCGCACCACTTCCTCGGCGGCAGCCTTGCCGATGTCGTAAGCCGTCGGCGTCGGCATGGCGCGCGGGTCCGACGTGAACAGGTTGCGGCCGGTGGGCAGAACGTCGGAACGCCCGCGCGCGGGCGCGCCGGCCGGGCCCGCGGTGACATGACGACCGTCGAGCGCGGCAAGAAGGGCGGCCTTTTCGGCCTCGGCGCTTTGCCGGCGCATAAGGTCGGGCTCTTCGTCGGGCGCGCGGCCGTAGACATGCAGCCCATCCTTGATAGCGAAATCCTTCAGGTCGCAGAGCCAGGCATCGATGCGGCGCAGGGCCTCGTCCGGCGCGTCGGTGCGGGCAACGCCGGCCTCCGCGGCGAGGCCCGTCGTCTGCGCGGTTTCGACGATCAGACTGGCCAGACGGTCGCGGCGGCGGCGGTCGAGACCGTCAGCCTGGGCGTATTCGTCGACCAGCCGTTCGAGCCTGTGCTGGTTCTTGTCCAATCCGGCGCCGGTGAGCGGCGGCGGCAGATGGCCGAGCGTGACGGCGGCGATCCGCCGCTTCGCCTGCGCCGCCTCGCCGGGATTGGAGACGATAAAGGGATAGATGACGGGCAGGGGACCGGTGACGATCTCGGGGAAGCAGCTTTGCGAAAGCGCAACCGTCTTGCCCGGCAGCCATTCCAGCGTGCCATGCGCGCCAACATGGATGAGCGCATGGACGCCGAGCAATTTGCGCAGCCACAGGCCGAAGGCGAGCAACGCATGGCGCGGCGGCAGCGTCGGGTCGTGGTAGTCGGCGCGGCGGTCGGCCGAGCGGCCGCGGTCTGGAGCCAGCGCCACGGTGATATTGCCGAAGGTCGCGGCGCGGAAGGGGAATTTGGCGGCGGGCAGCGCTTGAACACCCCCCTCTGTCCTGCCGGACATCTTCCCCGCAAGGGGGGAGATTGGCAGTTTCGACGCTGGAGCTACTCTTGCAACGTTGGAGATTGGCGAAGACAGAGATGACGGCGTAATCTCCCCCCTTGCGGGGAAGATGTCCGGCAGGACAGAGGGGGGTGCCTCGCGCAAACCTGTCTCGCCTTCGGCTTTGCCCCAAGCTGCTTCTACGGCAGCAATTGCTGCGCCCGGCAATTCCGTTGAGAGGGCAAGGTACTCATCCAGCCCCAGCCCGGCCTTGCCGGACTTCAGCAAATCCAGCAACGCACGCGGCGATTGCGGGATCCCTTCAACCGCATAGCCCTGTTCCTTGAGGTCGTGCAGCATCGCCAGCACGCTGGACGGCACGTCCAACCCGACCGCATAGCCGGTGCGGCCGGGAGCGCTTGGGTAATCAGGGATCAGGATAGCGAGCTTGCGCTCCGCGCGGGGCGTCTCCCGAAGCCTGATGAAGGCCGCGACCCGGTCCGCCACCTGTTCGACGCGATCGGGTTCCGGCCGGTTGGCAAAGGCGCGGTGGCCGAGCGCCGGGTCGGTCTCGCTTTCGCCCTTGAACGAAACGGCGCCGGCGAGGATGCGGCCGTCCAGTTCGGGCAGAACGACATGCATGGCGAGGTCGGCGGGCGCCAGCCCGCGCTGGTTCTTCTCCCATACGTCGCGGCGGGTGGTGGCGACGATGACCTGGAAGACGGGAACGCCGGCGCGGTCGAACAGGGTTTCGACGCCGGGTTCGGCGCCGGACGCGAAAGCGGTCGCGGTGATGATGGCGGCGGGCTTGAGCTGGGCAATCGCGGTTTCAACAAAAGCCAGAGATTCCGGGTCTTTCAGGCTGGAGACGAAGATGGGGACGGGGAGCATGTCGCGCTGCCGTAGCGCCTCGAAAAGCGCGTCGATCGGCGCGACATCGGCGGCGAGCAGCATCGAGCGGTAGAAGAGGACGGGAATGGTGCGAGCATTGATGTTGTCAACGTCGAGTCCCGTCACACCCCCCTCTGTCCTGCCGGACATCTCCCCCGCAAGGGGGGAGATTGCCCCGTCATCGACGTTCTTGCCCCTTTCAGATGGTGCAAACACATCCTTTTCTGACGCAACAAAAGAGGAGCCGGCTTTGATGACAGCTGATCTCCCCCCTCGCAGGCGAGATGTCCGGTATGACAGAGGGGGGTGTGACGGAATGCCGACATTCGATAAGTCCGGCTTCTCCACGACTCCGCGCCCCGGCTCATAAAACCCGGCTTTCGGCACGCTAACCGGTTCGGCAAATTCGGCATCAGACCCCGCCAACCGCGCCAGCCTGCGCACCAGCGCGCTCATATTGGCCGGGCCGCCCTGGCGGAAATAATTGAGCAGCCCGTCCATTTCCTCGCGCGGCAGCGTCGAGGCTTCGATCAGCCTGATATCCTCGTCATGGCTCTCGCCGGGCAGCAGCGCCAGCTTTATGCCGCGCTCGCGGGCAACCGCGGCCAACTGGTCGCAGCCGTAGCGCCACCACTCGTAACCGCCGAGAATACGCACCAGAATGACTTTGGCGTGACGGGCGACGCTGTCGATCCAGAGGTCGACGGACATGGGGTGGCGCAGGTCGCGCAGCGCGGCCAGCCGCATCGTGGGCAGCCGATCGGCGTCGCCTTTCCAGGCCGCTGCCAGTCCGGCCAGGTCGCTGTCCGTAAAGGACAGCGCCACCATTTCCGCCGGCGTCTGCCGCAGATCGACCGGCTCGGCGAGATCGTCGAGCGAGGCGGATGTGGTGGTGAGGATGTGCATCGCGGTCGGTGTTGCCTCAGCCGGCGAGGATATGCTCGATCGCCGGGCGGTTCAGCCCCTTGAGGCCGATGACGACCAGGCGCGAGCGGCGGTCGTCGTCAGCCGTCCAGGCGCGGTCATAATAATGATTGACGCGCGGACCGACCGCCTGCAGCAACAGCCGCATCGGCTTGCCGCCGACCTCGACGAAGCCTTTCACCCGCAGCACGTTCTCCTGTTCGGCGGCGGTCGCGACGCGCTTTGCCAGGTCGTCCGGGTTGGCGATCGAGGGGATGTCGACGATGAACGTATCGAAGTCGTCGTGCTCGTGGTCGAAGGCGCCGTCATGATGGGACTTGCGGTTCTCGATGTCGTCCTCGACGGCGAGGCCTAGCCCGAGCAGCACGGACGGATCGACCTTGCCATGAGCCGTCGGCACGACCTTCACGGCGCGGGCGGAGTGTTCGCCAATGATGGCGTTGGCGCGAGCCGAACCTGCGGCATCCATCAGGTCGCTCTTCGACAGGATGATGAGGTCGGCGCAGGCGATCTGGTCCTCGAACACCTCCTCGACGGGGTGGTCGTGGTCCAGTGTCTGGTCCTGCGCGCGTTGCGCCTGCAGGGCGTCCATGTCGTTGGCGACGCGCCCCTCGGCCAATGCCGGACCGTCGACCACGGCGATTACGCCGTCGACTGTCACCCGGCTCTTCACTGTCGGCCACTGGAAGGCCTGGACCAGCGGCTTGGGCAGAGCCAAGCCTGAGGTCTCGATCAGGATGTGGTCGACCTTCGGCGTCAGCGACAGGATCTGGTCGAGCGCCGGGACGAAATCGTCGGCGACGGTGCAGCAGATGCAGCCATTGGCCAGTTCGACGACGTTTTCCTCCGGGCAGGTGTCGATGCCGCAGCCCTTGAGGATCTCGCCGTCGATTCCGATGTCGCCGAATTCGTTGACGATGATGGCGATCCGCTTGCCGCCCGCGTTCTCCAGGAGATGGCGGACCAGCGTGGTCTTGCCGGCACCCAGGAAGCCGGTGACCACGGTACAGGGGACGCGGGAGAGAGTGGCGGCGGAAACTGCGGCGGTCATGATCAGTCCTTCAGCATGTCGAGGGGAGGAATGCGGGCGACGAGGCCGCGCTTGAGGGAATCCGGGCGACCACGCCACGGAATGAGGCCGTTGGTCGAAGCGGCGAAGAGTTTCGCGCCGGTGACGAGATCGGCGCCGCTGGCGATGTTCAGGTCGCCGAAGACATAACTCCAGCAGCCGTCGCGAAGAATCGCCGCACTGAGACGGCGCTTGCAGTTGCCGAGGCATTCGACGGTGCGGACACGGACATTGTCGGCCGTTGCGGCTTGGCGCGTATCTTGAGCCAAAACTTCGCCGGCGCGGGGATGGGCATCGGAACCGGTCTCGTCGCGGCAGGAAGCGCAGATGATAACAGTGACGCCGGCCAAGGCGTCGCTATCGCCAGACAAGTCGCTATCGCCAGACAAAATGTCCGCTGTTTCAGCCGGGAAACTGCTGTCGCGTTCCAAATCGGGCTCCTTGCCCGGAAAACCCGCCGGGCGATCGGATTCTTATGTCTCAGACGGCAGGTCTCCTGGCTCGCGGGTCATCGCCTTCGTGCCGCCTTCCCGGGACCGTCCCAGTGGTTTTCGGCCTTGGCTCGTCGCTTACAGTTGCGGGGACAGCCGCGGATTTGAAATCGAGATTTCGCACCGCATTCCCTCTTGGCTCCTCCCTTTGCCGAGAGGAGACCGTCTGGAATGGATTTAGGCTCTTGCAGGCGGCGGTGTCAACGCGCGTCTACGACACGGCAATGTCGGCGAGCGGCTGCCCAAGGTCGCCGGCGGGCGTAACCTCGATCCGTTCGAGGCCGAGCCAGCCCTGCATCTGCGTCAATTCCTGGAAGAGTTGCGCGGCGGTTTCAGGCGGCGCGCTGGGCTCGGCATAGGCCGCGTGGACGCGTAGCACGCTGGCCGGCCGGTCGGCCTTGAGGTCGACGCGCGCCACGATCCTGTCGCCGAGCAGGAACGGCAGGACGTAATAGCCGTATTGCCGTTTTTCGGCAGGGGTGTAGATTTCTATGCGGTAGTGGAAATCGAACAGCCGCTCCGTGCGCGAGCGCTCGAAAACGACCGGATCGAACGGCGCCAGCAAGGCGCGGGCCTCGATTTTTCGTGGAATACGGGCCTCCTTATGGAGGTAAGCCGGTTTGTCCCAGCCCTCGACACGCACCGGCACCAGCTCGCCTGTTTCAACCAGCTCCTCCAGCCGGCCCTTCATGTCGGCCGGCGACAGGCGGAAATAGTCGCGCAGGTCGCTTGCTGTCGCGACGCCATGAGCGCGGGCGGATATCCGCAGCAATTCCCGATGCGCGTCCTCGGCAGACGGCACCGGCAGATCGAGGATCGCCCGCGGCAGTACGCGCTCGGGCAAATCATAGAAGCGTTCGAAGCCACGGCGGTGCGCGGTGGTGATGCGTCCTGCCCAGAACAGCCATTCGAAGGCATGCTTGGCGTGGCTCCAGCCCCACCAGCCGCCGGATCCTTTCTGGCCTTCGAGCGCGGAAGCGGCGATCGGGCCGCGCTCCGCGACCTCGCGGTAGATCTCTTCTATATAGGCGGCGTGCTCACGGCCCCATTTGGCCAGGCCCAGATACATTTCATCGCCACGCTCGGCGCGCTGCATGCGCCAACGCATCAGGGGATAGGTCTCGACCGGCAGGAAGGAAGCCTCGTGCGCCCAGTATTCGAAAACCGTGCGCTTGCGCGTGACGGCGGCGTTGTCGAGCAAGGCGAACGGGTAGGGACCAAGGCGCGAATAGAGCGGCATGTAGTGAGCGCGCACCACCGCGCTGACGGAATCGATCTGCAGCAGGCCGGTACGCGAGAGCACGCGGGCGAAGTGGCGTCGGTCGGGCGTGCCGGCGGGGCGGGGATCAGTGAACCCTTGGGCGGCGAGCGCGATACGCCGGGCCGTGGCAAGCGAGATCTTTTCCTTCATTCGGATGCGACTCTGATGGCTTGTTGAGCGTCGTTCGGACAGTTGATTCCGGCCATGCTAGCAGGGTTTTGGCGGCAACTCTGTCAGGAGAGAAAAGTGGAGTAAAAAGCGAAGGAAATCAGACAGGAGCGGATCGGACCAGTTTCTTCCCTTATGCCGTCCAGGCCAGTGTTTTGAACAAGGTTTGACTTGCTTCGCCGGAAGCGCTGCGCTAACCCTCGCCGCGTTGCAGCAAAGGCCCCTTAAAACGGTTCAGCGGTTAAACTGTCACGCTTCCGCAATGGGGTCTGGTGCTGTAATCAAAATGGATTGGCGCCAACGGAAAGCCGCAGCATGAACGCACTTCTCAGTTCGTACCTGCCCATCGTCCTGTTTATCGCAGTGGCGGCGGCTGTCGGCGTCGCGCTTATCGTGGCGCCGTTCCTGGTGGCCTACCGCAATCCCGACCCGGAAAAGCTTTCCGCCTACGAATGCGGGTTCAACTCCTTCGATGACGCCCGTATGAAGTTCGACATCCGCTTCTACCTGGTGTCGATCCTGTTCATCATCTTCGACCTGGAAGTGGCCTTCCTGTTTCCGTGGGCGGTGTCGTTCTCGAAGATCGGCATGCTCGGTTTCTGGTCGATGATGGTGTTTTTGGCGGTGCTGACCATCGGCTTTGCCTATGAATGGAAAAAAGGAGCGCTCGAATGGGATTGAGCGACAGTTCCGGCACGCTCGTCGCGCCGAAGCCCAAGGGTCTGATCGATCCCAATACCGGCAGGCCGGTTGGGTCCGATGATCCGTTCTTCCTCGAAATCAACAACGAACTCGCCGACAAGGGCTTTCTCGTCACCTCGACCGAGGCGCTGATCACCTGGGCGCGCAGCGGCTCGCTGATGTTCATGACCTTCGGCCTCGCCTGCTGCGCCGTCGAGATGATCCACACCTCGATGCCGCGCTACGATTCGGAGCGGTTCGGTGTTGCTCCTCGCGCGTCTCCGCGCCAGTCCGACATCATGATCGTTGCCGGCACGCTGACCAACAAGATGGCCCCGGCGCTGCGCAAGGTCTACGACCAGATGCCGGAGCCGCGCTACGTCATCTCGATGGGCTCCTGCGCCAATGGCGGCGGCTATTACCACTATTCCTATTCGGTGGTGCGCGGCTGCGACCGCATCGTGCCGGTCGACATCTATGTGCCCGGCTGTCCGCCGAGCGCCGAAGCGCTGCTCTATGGCATTCTTCTGCTCCAGAAGAAGATCCGCCGCACCGGCACGATCGAACGGTAAATCCATGGCCGCATCCCTGAGCGAACTGTCGACCTATCTCGGCGAAAAATTGATTGGCCGCGTCAATGAAGCAGTGTTCGCCTATGGCGAACTCACCATCCATGTCGAGCCGCGCGATCTGATCGAAGTGGTGACTTTCCTGCGCGACGATCCGCGCTGCCAATTCATCTCGGTCATCGATGTCTGCGGCGCCGATTATCCGTCACGGGCCAAGCGCTTCGACGTCGTCTATCACCTGTTGTCGCCGAAGCAGAACGTGCGTATCCGCATCAAGGTGCAGGCCGACGAGGAGACGATGGTGCCGTCGATCACCGGCGTCTATCCCGGCGCCGACTGGTTCGAGCGCGAGACCTACGATCTCTATGGCGTGCTGTTTTCGGGTCACCCGGATCTGCGGCGCATCCTCACCGATTACGGTTTCGACGGTCACCCGCTGCGCAAGGATTTCCCGCTGACCGGCTTCGTCGAGGTGCGTTACGACGACGAGGCCAAGCGCGTCATCTACGAGCCGGTGGAACTGAAGCAGGAATTCCGCAATTTCGATTTTCTGTCCCCGTGGGAAGGCACCGATTACGTGCTGCCAGGGGATGAGAAGGCAAAGCAGTAATGGCTGAAACCTCCGTCCGCAATTTTAACATCAACTTCGGACCGCAACACCCTGCCGCGCATGGTGTTTTGAGATTGGTTCTGGAGTTGGACGGCGAAGTGGTCGATCGTGTCGATCCGCATATCGGGCTCTTGCATCGCGGCACCGAAAAGCTGATCGAGCACAAAACCTACCTGCAGGCAGTGCCTTATCTCGACCGGCTCGACTATTGCGCGCCGATGAACCAGGAGCATGCCTTCGCACTGGCCGCCGAGCGCCTGCTCGGCATCGAGGTGCCGAAGCGCGGTCAGCTGATCCGCGTGCTCTACTGCGAGATCGGCCGCATCATGTCGCACATCCTCAATGTGACGACGCAGGCGCTGGACGTCGGCGCGCTGACGCCGCCTCTGTGGGGCTTCGTCGAGCGCGAAAAGCTGATGGTGTTCTATGAGCGCGCCTCGGGTTCGCGCATGCATGCCGCCTATTTCCGTCCGGGCGGCGTTCACCAGGACCTGCCGCAGAAGCTGCTCGAGGACATCGGCAAGTGGATCGATCCGTTCCTGAAGTCGATCGACGACCTCGATCAGTTGCTGACCGGCAATCGCATCTTCAAGCAGCGCAATGTCGATATCGGCACGGTTTCGCTGGCCGACGCCTGGGCCTGGGGCTTTTCCGGCGTCATGGTGCGTGGCTCGGGCGCTGCCTGGGACCTGCGCAGATCGCAGCCCTATGAATGCTATTCGGAGCTCGATTTCGATATTCCGATCGGCAAGAACGGCGACTGTTTCGACCGCTACCTCGTGCGCATGGAAGAGATGCGCCAGTCGGCGAAGATCATGCGCCAGTGCATCGATCTCCTGCTCGGCAAGGAAAGCGCCGGGCCGGTGTCGAACCTCGACGGCAAGGTCGTGCCGCCAAAGCGCCAGGCGATGAAGCGCTCGATGGAAGCGCTGATCCACCACTTCAAGCTCTACACCGAGGGCTACCGCGTGCCGGCCGGCGAGGTCTATGCGGCGGTCGAGGCGCCCAAGGGCGAGTTCGGCGTCTATCTGGTCTCCGACGGCACCAACAAGCCTTATCGCTGCAAGCTGCGCGCGCCCGGTTTCGCGCATCTCCAGGCCATGGATTTCCTGTGCCGCGGTCACATGCTGGCCGACGTCACCGCCGTCCTCGGCTCCCTCGACATCGTGTTTGGTGAGGTCGATCGCTAAATGTCAGTCCGTCGTCTCGCAGAAGCCAGCGTCCAGCCAGCATCCTTCGCCTTCAACCGGGCGAACGCGGCCGCGGCCAAGCAATGGATCAAGAAGTACCCGAAGGGCCGGGAACAGTCTGCGATCATTCCACTGCTGATGCTGGCGCAGGAGCAGGAAGGCTGGGTCACCAAGGCGGCGATCGAGACGATTTCGGACATGCTCGGCATGCCGCGCATCCGCGGGCTCGAGGTCGCGACCTTCTACACGCAGTACCAGCTGAATCCTGTCGGCACGCGGGCGCACATCCAGGTTTGCGGCACCACGCCCTGCATGCTGCGCGGCTCGGAAGCGCTGATGGACGTGTGCCGCTCCAAGATCCACCATGACCAGTTCCACACCAACGACAAGGGAACGCTGTCGTGGGAAGAGGTCGAATGCCTCGGCGCCTGCGTCAACGCGCCGATGGTCATGATCTTCAAGGACACGTTCGAAGACCTGACGCCGGAACGGCTGGCCGAAATCATTGATCTCTACGATGCGGGCAAGGGGGCCTCGGTGACGCCGGGGCCGCAGAACGGCCGCACCGGCTCGGAGCCGGCCGCCGGCCTCACGACGCTGAAAAGCGAGAAGGCGATCCTCAAGTCGACCCGTGACAGGGAGGCCAGGGAAGCCGCCAAGGCCGCCAAGGCGGCACCCGACGCGATCATCGCGGCGCCGGTGCCAACGCCGGCCGCCACCCCTGTCGCGCCGTCCAATGCCAGCAAGCCGAAAACCGATGCGGCTGAAACCAGCCCGGCGCTGAAAACGCCGTCGCCGGCCAAGGTCGCGTCGGCAACGGAAAAAGCGGCGAGCGTCGCGGCTCCCCGCCACTCGGCGACAAACGCCAACAAGGCGGCGCCCGAGGTCGAGAAAGTTTTGAAGCCGCGCAGCGGCCCCCTGAACAAGGCTGAGCCGGCTTCCGCGTTCAAGTCGCCGGAAACCAAGCTTCCCGCCAAAGCGGCCAAGCCTTCGTTGGAAGACAAGAACCGGCCGGCCGGCATCGCCAGGCCGGCGCTGGTCGACGATCTCAAGCTGATCTCCGGCGTCGGCCCGAGGACCGAGAGCATCCTGCATTCGCTCGGCATCTTCACCTTCGCCCAGGTTGCGTCTTGGAAGAAGGCCGAACGGGAGTGGGTGGACAGCTATCTCTCCTTCCGCGGCCGCATCGAGCGAGACGACTGGGTCAAGCAGGCCAAGGCGCTCGCCAAGGGCGGCGTCGCCGAATATATCCGCGTCTTCGGCAAGAAGCCGGTCTGAGGGACGAACAATGCTTCAGGACAAAGACCGCATCTTCACCAACATCTACGGCCTCTTCGACAAGTCGCTGGCCGGCGCAATGGCGCGCGGCGCCTGGGACAACACGCCCGGCATCGTCGCCAAGGGGCGCGAGTGGATCGTCAACGAGATGAAGGCGTCGGGCCTGCGCGGCCGCGGCGGCGCCGGTTTCCCGACCGGCTTGAAATGGTCGTTCATGCCCAAGCAGAGTGACGGCCGGCCGAGCTATCTCGTCATCAATGCCGACGAATCCGAGCCCGGTACCTGCAAGGACCGCGACATTCTGCGCAACGATCCGCACACGCTGGTCGAAGGCGCCTTGCTCGCCGGCTTCGCCATGGGCGCGGTCGCGGCCTATATCTATGTGCGCGGCGAGTTCATCCGCGAGCGCGAGGCGCTGCAGCGTGCCATCGACGAGGCCTATGAGGCCAAGCTGATCGGCAAGGGCAACACTTCAGGCTACGATTTCGACGTCTATATGCACCATGGCGCCGGGGCTTATATCTGCGGCGAGGAGACGGCGCTGCTCGAAAGCCTCGAGGGAAAGAAGGGCCAGCCCAGGCTGAAGCCACCATTTCCGGCCAATGTCGGCCTTTATGGCTGCCCGACCACCGTCAACAACGTCGAATCGATCGCGGTGGCGCCGACGATCCTGCGCCGGGGCGCGGCCTGGTTCTCATCCTTCGGCCGGCCCAACAACGTCGGCACCAAGCTGTTCTGCGTCTCCGGCCACGTCAACAATCCGTGCACCGTCGAAGAGGCGATGTCGATCCCATTCCGCGAGCTGATCGAGACGCATTGCGGCGGCATCCGTGGCGGCTGGGACAATCTTCTGGCGGTCATTCCTGGCGGCGCCTCGGTGCCGCTGGTGCCGGCCGAGCAGATCATCGATACGCCGATGGATTTCGACGCGCTGCGCGACCTCAAATCCGGCCTCGGCACGGCGGCCGTCATCGTCATGGACAAGTCGACCGATGTCGTCAAAGCCATCGCGCGGCTGTCCTACTTCTACAAGCATGAGAGCTGCGGCCAATGCACGCCGTGCCGTGAAGGCACCGGCTGGATGTGGCGGGTGATGGAGCGGCTGGTGCGCGGCGAGGCGCAGAAGCGCGAGATCGACATGCTGCTCGACGTGACCAAGCAGGTCGAAGGCCACACGATCTGCGCGCTGGGCGACGCGGCCGCTTGGCCGATCCAGGGCCTGATGCGGCACTTCCGCGGCGAGGTGGAGCGGCGCATCGACGAATTTTCGCGCAACGCGCACCGGGCCGAGCCGGTGTTGGTGGCGGCGGAATAGAGAAGCATTGAATGGGCGATAGCCCGGAGCGAGAAGAACGGGGCGGGGCGAACGAAGAAACGACCAGGAGAATTCTATGGCGCCGTATTCGACACCCCACCCGTTGATGCCCAATTTGGACCAGATCGAGAAGATGAACCAGGACCTGACCAGGATGATGCCGAAGGAGATGGCCGGCGCCGTCAACCTTCTGGCGCACCCTGTCGCGGGCGCGGCGGCGATGTCGGCTCTGGGACTTGGGCTCGCCAACCACGCTTTCGGCGTCTGGTTGGGCGCGCTGTCGGGCGCAGCCGAGGCGTCGCAACGCCTCATGCAGCCGCTCATCGAGGATTTCGAGGCGCGCGTCGAACAATTCGAGGATGCGAGCCTTTCATCCACCAGAGCGCGGGCGACGGCCAAGACCCTGATTGCGGAGGCGCAGTCCTTCGCGCAGGAAGTCACCGACATTGCCGCCAGGGAGGCCGCCACCACGGTGCCGGCGGCACAGGCGGGGCGGTCAGCGGACGAGCTTCCGGATGTGCTGCTGCCCGAGGATTTCAGGCAGCCCAAGGCTGTGGACAGGCCGGCGAAGCCTTCGGATCTCAAGAAGATATCGGGCATCGGCCCGAAGCTGGAGACGGTGCTCAACGGGCTCGGCGTCTGGACGTTCCGCCAGATCGCCGACTGGTCACCCGAAGAGATCGCCTGGGTCGACGACTACCTGTCGTTCAACGGCCGTATCGTGCGCGACGACTGGATTGCCCAGGCGGCTGTGCTGGCCGCGAAGAAGTGAGTGAAATGCCGGGCGCCGCGTCTGTCGCGCCCGGGAAATGAGATTGCGGGAAATCCGCAGAGGTTTGAGGCGAATGGCAAAGCTCAAGGTCGACGGGAAAGAAATCACTGTACCCGACCATTACACGCTGCTGCAGGCGGCAGAGGACGCGGGCGCGGAAGTGCCGCGCTTCTGCTTCCACGAGCGGTTGTCGATCGCCGGCAATTGCCGCATGTGCCTGATCGAGGTGAAGGGCGGGCCGCCCAAGCCGCAAGCGTCCTGCGCCATGGGCGTGCGCGACCTGCGTCCCGGTCCGAACGGAGAAGCGCCGGAAATCTTCACCAACACGCCGATGGTCAAGAAGGCCAGGGAAGGCGTGATGGAATTCCTGCTGATCAACCATCCGCTGGATTGCCCGATCTGCGACCAGGGCGGCGAATGCGACCTGCAGGACCAGGCGATGGCCTTCGGCGTTGATTCCTCGCGCTATCACGAGAACAAGCGCGCGGTCGAAGACAAGTATATCGGCCCGCTAGTCAAGACGGTGATGAACCGCTGCATCCACTGCACGCGCTGCGTTCGCTTCACCACCGAGGTTGCCGGCATTTCCGAACTCGGCCTGATCGGCCGCGGCGAGGATGCCGAGATCACCACCTATCTCGAGCAGGCGATGACCTCGGAGCTGCAGGGCAATGTCATCGACCTGTGCCCCGTCGGCGCGCTGACCTCCAAGCCTTTCGCCTTCCAGGCACGGCCGTGGGAACTGACCAAGACCGAATCCATCGACGTCATGGATGCCGTCGGCTCGGCGATCCGCGTCGACAGCCGCGGCCGCGAGGTGATGCGCATCCTGCCGCGCGTCAACGAGGCTGTGAACGAGGAATGGATCTCCGACAAAACCCGCTTCATCTGGGACGGCCTGCGCACGCAGCGCCTCGACCGGCCCTATGTACGCAAGGACGGTAAGTTGGCTCCGGCGAGCTGGGCCGAGGCCTTCGCGGCAATCAAGGACGCCGTGTCGAAGACTACGCCCGAGAAGATCGGCGCCATAGCGGGCGATCTTGCCGCGGTCGAGGAAATCTACGCACTGAAGCTCCTGATGGCCGCACTTGGTTCGAAGAACATGGATTGCCGCCAGGACGGCGCCGCGCTCGACCCGGCGCTTGGCCGGGCAAGCTACATTTTCAACCCCACCATCGAAGGCATCGAACAGGCGGACGCGGTGCTGATCATCGGCGCCAATCCGCGCTTCGAAGCCTCGGTGCTCAACGCCCGCATCCGCAAGCGCTGGCGGGTCGGCAATCTGCCGGTCGGCGTCATCGGCGATGTCGGGGATACACGCTATGATTACGAACTGCTGGGCGCAGGACCGGAATCGCTCAAGGATCTGGCCGACGGCGATGGCAAGTTCTTCCAGGTGCTGAAGAAGGCCACGCATCCGCTCATCATCGTCGGCCAGGGCGCGCTGGCACGCCCCGATGGCGCGGCGGTGCTCGGCCAGGCAGCGAAGCTCGCCATGGCCGTGAACGCCGCGCGCGCGGACTGGAACGGCTTTGCCGTGCTGCACAATGCGGCTGGACGCGTCGGCGGCCTCGACCTTGGCTTCGTGCCGAGCGAGGGCGGCAGGAACGTCGCCGGCATGCTGGGCGAGACGGACGTGCTGTTCTTGCTGGGCGCCGACGAGATCGACATGGCAAAGACCGGCGGCGCTTTCGTGGTCTATGTGGGCACCCATGGCGATGCCGGCGCGCACCGCGCCAACGTCATCCTGCCGGGCGCTGCCTACACCGAGAAGTCGGGCACCTATGTCAACACGGAAGGGCGCGTGCAGCAGACCAACCGCGCCGGCTTCGCGCCGGGCGACGCGCGCGAGGATTGGGCCATCGTCAGGGCATTGTCGGATGTACTGGGCAAGAAGTTGCCGTTCGATTCGCTGCCGCAGCTGCGCGCTAAACTCTACGGCGAATACCCGCATCTTGCCCGCATCGACCAGGTTGCTGCGGGCAATGCCGAGGATATCGCCAATGTGGCGAAGCTTGGTGGACGGCTGAACAAGGGCACGTTCACGTCGCCGGTCCAGGACTTCTACCTGACCAACCCGATCGCGCGGGCCTCTGCCGTGATGGCGGAGTGCTCTGCGCTGGCCAAGAGCGGCTTCAAGCAGGCGGCGGAATAAGCATGGACACCTTCTTCTCCTTGTACGTGCTGCCGGCGCTGATCATCGTGTTGAAGTCGGTCGTGCTGATCGTCGTGCTTCTCATCGCCGTCGCCTACCTGCTCTATGCCGACCGCAAGATCTGGGCGGCGGTGCAACTTCGCCGCGGCCCGAACGTCGTCGGCCCCTGGGGCACGCTGCAGGCTTTCGCCGACCTGTTGAAGTTCGTCTTCAAGGAGCCGGTGATCCCGTCCGGCGCCAACAAGGGCGTGTTCCTTTTGGCGCCGTTGGTATCGGCGGTTCTGGCGATCTCGGCCTGGGCGGTCATTCCGGTCAGCCAGGGTTGGGCCGTCGCCAACGTCAATGTCGGTATCCTCTATGTGTTCGCCATCTCCTCGCTCGAGGTCTATGGCGTGATCATGGGCGGCTGGGCGTCCAATTCGAAATATCCGTTCCTCGGGGCGCTGCGTTCGGCAGCACAAATGGTGTCCTACGAGGTCTCGATCGGCTTCGTCATCGTCACCGTGCTGCTCTGCGTCGGCTCGCTCAACCTGTCCGACATCGTGCTGTCGCAGCAGGATGGGCTCGGCACCAGGCTCGGCCTGCCCAACACCTTCCTCGACTGGCACTGGCTGTCGCTGTTGCCGATGTTCGTCATCTTCTTCATCTCGGCGCTAGCCGAGACGAATCGCCCGCCTTTCGACCTCGTCGAAGCCGAATCGGAACTGGTCGCCGGCCACATGGTCGAATATTCGTCGACGCCGTTCCTGCTGTTCTTCCTCGGCGAATATGTCGCCGTCGTGCTGATGTGCGCGCTGGCCACCATCCTGTTCCTCGGCGGCTGGCTGCCGCCGTTCGACTTCGCGCCCTTCACCTGGGTGCCGGGGGTGATCTGGTTCGTGCTCAAGATCTGCCTGATGTTCTTCATGTTCTCCATGGTGAAAGCGTTCGTGCCGCGTTACCGCTACGACCAGCTGATGCGGCTTGGCTGGAAGGTGTTCCTGCCGATCTCGCTGTTCATGGTGGTGCTGACCGCCGCCTTCCTCAAGATCACGGGGTTTGCGTGATGTCCGCTCTGTCCCAGGCCGCCAAATCGCTGCTGCTGAAGGATTTCGTCAGCGCCTTCTTCTTGTCGATGCGCCAGTTCTTCGCGCCGAAGGAGACGATCAATTATCCGCACGAGAAAGGGCCGGTGAGCCCACGCTTCCGGGGCGAGCATGCCTTGCGCCGTTATCCCAATGGCGAGGAACGCTGCATCGCCTGCAAATTGTGCGAGGCGATCTGTCCGGCGCAGGCCATCACCATCGAGGCCGGCCCGCGCCGCAACGACGGCACGCGCCGTACCGTGCGCTACGACATCGATATGGTGAAGTGCATCTATTGCGGCTTCTGCCAGGAAGCCTGCCCGGTCGACGCCATCGTCGAGGGGCCGAATTTCGAATTCGCGACCGAGACGCGCGAGGAACTCTACTACGACAAGGACAGGCTGCTGGCGAATGGCGACCGGTGGGAGCGCGAACTGGCGCGCAACATCTCGCTGGACGCACCGTACCGCTGATATCGCATGGACAGGGGCGAGGGCCCTTGTCCGGGGATGACCCGAAGCATTTCAGGCAAGGTCATCCCTCAGGACTTCAGAGTTGCCCATGTTTCTTTGCGCCGGGTCTTTCAACCCGGTTGGAACATGGGCTAGGACAACGCGGCTTCGCACCGGAGGCGGAACGAAGCCACAGACAACAAACAGGACGAACGTCCTGTTTGGACAGGAACCCGGGGGAACCCCAATGCTGAGTGGACTAGAGGCGGCCTTTTTCTACCTCTTCGCCTTTGTCGCCGTGGCGTCGGCGTTCATGGTCATTTCGTCGCGCAACCCCGTGCATTCGGTGCTGTTCCTGATCCTGACCTTCTTCAACGCCGCCGGCCTGTTCATGCTGACAGGCGCCGAGTTCCTGGCGATGATCCTGCTCGTCGTCTATGTCGGCGCTGTCATGGTGCTGTTCCTGTTCGTCGTCATGATGCTCGACGTCGACTTCGCCGAGATGAAGGAGGGCGCTCTGCAATATGCGCCGATCGGCGCTCTGGTGGGGCTGATCCTGGCGGCGGAACTGATCGTGGTGCTCGGCGGCTATACCTTCGCGCCGCAGCTCGCCTCGACGGTATCGAAGCCGATTCCCGATCTCGCGGCGCGCTCGAATACGGCAGCGCTCGGCGACATCCTCTATACGGACTACCTCTACTACTTCCAGATCTCGGGCCTCGTGCTGCTGGTGGCCATGATCGGTGCCATCGTTTTGACGCTGCGCCACAAGGAAGGGGTCAAGCGGCAGTCGATCGCAGCCCAGGTCGCCCGCACGGCGGCGACGGGCATGGAAATCCGCAAGGTCAAGTCGGGCGAAGGAGTCTGAGATGGTCGTCGGCATCGCACATTATCTGACCGTATCGGCGATCCTTTTCACGCTCGGCGTGTTCGGCATCTTCCTGAACCGTAAGAACGTGATCGTCATCCTGATGTCGGTCGAGTTGATCCTGCTTGCGGTCAACATCAATTTCGTCGCCTTTTCGGCGGCTCTCGGCGACCTCGTCGGCCAGGTGTTCGCGCTGTTCGTGCTGACGGTCGCAGCGGCGGAGGCCGCCATCGGACTTGCCATTCTCGTCGTCTTCTTCCGCAACCGCGGCTCGATCGCGGTCGAAGACGTGAACATGATGAAGGGTTGACGGAACCACCATGTACCAGGCCATCGTCTTCCTTCCGCTGCTCGGCTTCCTGATCGTCGGCCTGTTCGGCACGTCGCTCGGCGCCAAGGCGTCCGAATACATCACCTCCGGCTTCCTGGTGATCGCGGCGGTGCTGTCGTGGGTTGCTTTCTTCACCGTCGGCTTCGGCCATGGCGAGGTGTTCACCGTGCCGGTGCTGCGCTGGATCCAGTCCGGCGGACTGGAGGCGTCCTGGGCGCTCAGGATCGACACTCTGACGGTGGTCATGCTGGTGGTGGTCAACACCGTGTCGGCGCTGGTCCATATCTACTCGATCGGCTACATGCACCACGATCCGAACCGGCCGCGTTTCTTTGCCTATCTGTCGCTGTTCACCTTCGCCATGCTGATGCTGGTGACGGCCGACAACCTCGTGCAGATGTTCTTCGGTTGGGAAGGGGTGGGCCTGGCGTCCTACCTGCTGATCGGCTTCTGGTACAAGAAGCCCTCGGCCAACGCCGCGGCCATCAAGGCCTTCGTCGTCAACCGCGTCGGCGATTTCGGCTTCGCGCTCGGCATCTTCGGCGTGTTCGTGCTGTTCGGCTCGGTCAATCTCGGCACCATCTTCGCCAATGCGGCGACGTTCATCCCGGCTGAAGGCGCCCCGCAAGGTGCTGCGGTGCTGACCTTCCTCGGTTATGCGCTGGACAGGCAGGCAGCGATGACGATCGTCTGCCTGCTGCTGTTCATGGGTGCCATGGGCAAGTCGGCGCAGGTGCCGCTGCACACCTGGCTGCCGGACGCCATGGAAGGTCCGACGCCGGTCTCGGCGCTCATCCATGCCGCCACAATGGTGACGGCCGGCGTGTTCATGCTGGCGCGGCTGTCGCCGCTGTTCGAGCTGTCGCATTCGGCGCTGACGGTGGTGACCTTCATCGGCGCCTTCACCGCCTTCTTCGCGGCGACCGTCGGCCTGGTCCAGAACGACATCAAGCGCGTCATCGCCTATTCGACCTGCTCGCAACTTGGCTACATGTTCGTGGCGCTCGGCGTCGGCGCCTATGGTGCGGCGATCTTCCACCTGTTCACGCATGCCTTCTTCAAGGCGCTGCTGTTCCTCGGCTCGGGCTCGGTCATCCATGCGGTTTCCGACGAGCAGGACATGCGCAAGATGGGCGGCCTGAGGACGCTGATCCCGACGACCTACTGGATGATGGTAATCGGCACCCTGGCGCTGACCGGCGTCGGCATTCCGGTCACCGTCATCGGCACCGCCGGGTTCTTCTCCAAGGATGCCATCATCGAGACGGCCTTTGCCGGGCATAATTCCGTGGCGGGCCTCGCCTTCGTGCTGCTGGTGATCGCCGCCGGCTTCACCTCCTTCTATTCCTGGCGGCTGATCTTCATGACCTTCCACGGCAGGCCGCGGGCGAGCCATGAGGTGATGCACCATGTCCATGAATCGCCGCCGGTGATGCTGGTGCCGCTGTTCGTGCTGGCGGCGGGCGCGCTGTTTGCCGGCATCATCTTCCACGGTGCCTTCATTGGCGAAGGCTATGCCGAATTCTGGAAGGCGTCGCTGTTCACGCTGCCGGACAATCACATCCTGCACGACATTCACGAACTGCCGCTATGGGTCGAGCTGTCGCCGTTCATCGCCATGCTGATCGGCCTGGCGCTGGCGTGGAAGTTCTACATCCGCTCGCCGGAAATGCCGGTCAATCTGGCCGCCCAGCATCGCGGGCTCTATGCTTTCCTGCTCAACAAATGGTATTTCGACGAGCTCTATGACTTCCTGTTCGTGCGGCCGGCCAAACGCCTCGGTTCCTTCCTGTGGAAGACCGGCGACGGCACCGTCATCGACGGTCTCGGGCCTGACGGCATTTCGGCACGCGTCGTCGATGTCACCAACCGCGTCGTCAAGTTGCAGACCGGCTATCTCTATCACTATGCCTTCGCCATGCTGATCGGCGTTGCCGCATTCGTCACCTGGATGATGCTCTGATGACCGCCTGGCCAATTCTCTCGCTGGTCACCTTCCTGCCGCTGGTTGGTGTGCTGCTCATCCTGTTCATCAACGACGACAGCGAAAACGCACGCCGCAACATCCGCGCCATCGCGCTGCTGACGACGACGTTCACCTTCATCATCTCGCTGTTCATCTGGACCGGCTTCGACAATTCGCAAGCCGGCTTCCAGTTCGTCGAGAAGGTCGCCTGGCTCGATTCCGGCATCTCCTATCATATGGGCGTGGACGGCATTTCGATGCTGTTCGTCATCCTGACGACATTCCTGATGCCGCTCTGCATCCTGGCGTCGTGGGAAGCGATCGAAAAGCGCGTCAAGGCCTACATGATCGCCTTCCTGCTGCTCGAGACGCTGATGATCGGCGTGTTCTGCGCGCTCGACATCGTGCTGTTCTACGTCTTCTTCGAAGCCGGCCTGATCCCGATGTTCATCATCATCGGCGTCTGGGGCGGCAAGCGCCGCGTCTATGCCTCCTTCAAGTTCTTCCTCTACACGCTCGCCGGCTCGGTGCTGATGCTGCTCGCCATCATGGCGATGTTCTACCAGTCCGGCACGACCGATATCCCGACGCTGTTGACGCACAATTTCCCCGCCAACATGCAGACATGGCTGTGGCTCGCCTTCTTCGCCTCCTTCGCGGTGAAGATGCCGATGTGGCCGGTGCATACCTGGCTGCCGGATGCGCATGTCGAGGCGCCGACAGCCGGTTCGGTGATCCTGGCCGCCATTCTGTTGAAGATGGGCGGATACGGCTTCCTGCGGTTCTCCTTGCCGATGTTCCCGCTGGCCTCCGAGATGTTCGCGCCGCTGGTCTTCGCACTTTCGGTCGTCGCCATCATCTACACCTCGCTGGTGGCGCTGATGCAGGAGGACATGAAGAAGCTGATCGCCTATTCGTCGGTCGCCCATATGGGCTTCGTGACCATGGGCATCTTCGCCATGAACCAGGAAGGCGTGCAGGGCGCGATCTTCCAGATGCTCAGCCACGGCCTGGTCTCGGGCGCGCTGTTCCTGTGCGTCGGCGTCATCTATGACCGCATGCACACGCGTGAGATCGCCGCCTATGGCGGCCTGGTCAACAACATGCCGAAATACGCCACCGTGTTCCTGATCTTCACCATGGCCAATGTCGGCCTGCCGGGCACGTCAGGCTTCGTCGGCGAGTTCCTGACCATGCTCGGCGTGTTCCGGGTCAATACCTGGGTGGCGTTCTTCGCTGCCACCGGCGTCATCCTGTCGGCCGCCTACGCGCTTTGGCTCTACCGCCGGGTGATCTTCGGCGCGCTGACCAAGGACAGCCTCAAGGGCCTGCTCGACCTGTCGACACGCGAGAAGGCGATCATCTATCCGCTGGTTGTGCTGGTCATCTTCTTCGGCGTCTATCCCGCTCCCGTCTTCGACGCGACGGCCCAGTCGGTCAAGTCGCTCGTCACCAATGTCACCGCATCCATCGGCGCCGCGCAGACCGCGGCGGCGAACTGACCCAGGGGTTTTGCGAACCATGACGCCGGACCTTCTCTCCAGCCTGTCGCTCTCGACGCCCGAGCTGATCCTTGCCATCGGCGCGCTCGCGCTGCTGATGGTCGGGGCCTATTCGCGCGCCAACACCGCCAACACCGTGACCGGCCTTGCCGTTGCCGTGCTGGTGATATCGGGCGCCTGGCTGATCTTCTCCACCGGGCAGGGCAGCGCCTACGGCAATGCCTTCATCCAGGATTCCTTTGCCCGCTTCATGAAGCTGCTGGCGCTGGTGGGCTCGGCGGTGACGCTGATCATGTCGATGCGCTTCGCCAGGGCGGAGCGGTTCGACAAGTTCGAATATCCGGTGCTGATCCTTCTGTGCACGCTCGGCATGATGCTGATGATCTCCGCCAACGGCATGATCGGGCTCTATCTCGGCCTCGAGCTTCAGTCGCTGGCGATCTATGTCTTGTGCGCGATCAACCGCGAGAACCTGCGCTCGACCGAGGCGGGCCTGAAGTACTTCGTCCTCGGCGCGCTGTCGTCGGGCATGCTGCTCTATGGCATCAGCCTGGTCTATGGTTATACCGGCAACACCGGGTTCCAGGAGATCGCGACGGCGCTGGGCGGCGGAGAGCGCCAGCTTGGCCTCGTCTTCGGCCTGGTCTTCGTGCTGGCCGGCCTCGCCTTCAAGATCTCGGCGGTGCCGTTCCACATGTGGACGCCCGACGTCTATGAGGGTGCGCCGACACCGGTGACGGCTTTCCTGGCGGCGGCACCCAAAATGGCGGCTATGGCGCTGATCGTGCGCGTCACCATGGGCGCGTTCAAGCCGATCGCTTCCGACTGGCAGCAGATCATCGTCTTCATCTCCATCGCCTCGATGGCGCTCGGCTCTTTCGCGGCGATCGGCCAGACCAACATCAAGCGCCTGATGGCCTACTCCTCGATCGGCCACATGGGCTACGCGCTGGTTGGCCTTGCCGCCAACAGCCAGGCCGGCGTGCGCGGCGTCGCGATCTACATGCTGATCTATCTGGTGATGACGCTCGGCACCTTCGCCTTCATTCTCGCCATGCGGCGCAAGGAAGGCAATGTCGAGCAGATCAGCGACCTGGCAGGCCTGTCCTCGACCAACCCGATCATGGCGACGATCCTGACCATCCTGATGTTCTCGCTGGCCGGCATCCCGCCGCTCGCCGGCTTCTGGGGGAAGTGGTACGTCTTTCTCGCCGCCATCAATGCCAACCTCTACGCGCTGGCGATCATCGGCGTGCTGGCCTCGGTAGTGGGCGCCTATTATTACCTGCGCATCATCAAGATCATGTGGTTCGACGAACCGGTCGGCGGCTTCGTGCCGATGGCCAGTGAATTGCGCCTCGTACTCGGTGTCTCCGGCGCTTTCGTGCTGTTCTATGTGCTGATCGGCGGTCCGATCGGCACCTATGCCGAAGCCGCCGCCAAGACATTCTTCTGACGGGATGGCATTTCGGCTGGCTCCAACCTCGGCGTCGGAAGGATTCCGGCTGGAGGCGCATGACAGCGTCGGCTCCACCAATGCGCTGGCGCTGGATCACGCCCGGGCCGGCGACCCCGGCAGATTGTGGGTCGTTTCCAAGAAACAGGAAAGCGGGCGCGGGCGGCGCGGCCGCGTCTGGGCGACACCCGAGGGCAATCTGGCGGCGACGCTGCTCGTCCTCACCGGGGGCGAGCTTCGCCTCGCCGCGACGCTCGGTTTCGTCGCCGGCCTGGCGCTGGCCGATGCGCTCGACGCCGTGGTGCCGGCGGGCCGGATCGCCATCGGCCTCGACGGCGGCAATGAAGGCAAGAACCGTTTCGAGCTGAAATGGCCGAACGACGTGCTCGCCTCCGGCGCCAAGCTCGCCGGCATCCTGCTGGAATCGGCCATGCTGGACGGCGGCCGTTTCGCGGTGGCGGTCGGCATCGGCGTCAATGTTGTGGCGTACCCTGAGGATTTGCCGTATCCCGCGACGTCGCTTCACGCACTGGGTGCGGCATGCGATGCCGAAACGCTGTTCCTGGCGCTGTCGGATGCCTGGAGCGAGAATGCCCGCCTGTGGGACGACGGGCGGGGACTTGCCGCCGTCAGGCGGCGCTGGCTGGCACGCGCGGCAGGGCTTGGCGGCGAGGTTGCTGTCAGAATTGACGGTAATGTGGTGCGCGGGGTGTTCGAGACCATTGACGAGGACTGCCGTTTCGTGATCCGCGACGATGAGGGCTCGGTTTTGACGATCGCCGCCGGCGATGTGCATTTCGGCGCGGTCGCATCCGCCCGGGTATAGTTTTGTTTTTGCGCAATTCCAGACGGAAAACCGTTACAGACTTTTCCCGGAATTGCTTCAATGGCTTGGCCTGAGGGCCAGGAAGGAAAAAATCATGGCGAAAGCGGAAAACGCCGAACTCGTCTTCGTGCCGCTGGGCGGCGTCGGCGAGATCGGTATGAACTTCGCTCTCTACGGCTATGGTCCGCCGAGCGCGCGCGAATGGATCGTCATCGACGTCGGCGTCACCTTTCCCGACGCGGCGCATCCGGGCGTCGACCTGATCCTGCCCGACACGCGCTTCATCGAAGAGAACATCGCCAATTTGCGCGGTATCGTGATCACCCACGCGCATGAGGACCACTATGGCGCGCTGCTGGATATCTGGCCGAGGCTCAAGGCGCCGGTGTGGATGACGCCGTTCAGCGCCGGGCTGCTGGAAGCCAAGCGCCAGGGCGAGCAGGGCGCGCCGAAGATCCCGCTGACCATCTACCGCGCGGGCGAAAAATTCACTGTCGGTCCGTTCGAAATCGAGGCGATCCCGGTCGCGCATTCGATTCCCGAACCGATGTCGCTGGCCATCACCTCGCCGGCAGGCACCGTCATCCACACCGGCGACTGGAAGATCGACCCGGCGCCGACGATCGGACCCAAGACCGACGAAGCACGGTTCCGCGCCTATGGCGACAAGGGCGTGCTGGCGCTGGTCTGCGATTCGACCAATGCTATGCGCGAAGGCGAATCGCCATCGGAAGTCGCGGTCGGCGAGGGGCTGAAAGGGGTTATCCAGGCCGCCAAGGGCCGCGTCGCCGTCACCACCTTCTCGTCCAATGTCGGCCGTATCGTTTCCATCGCCAAGGCGGCGCGCGATGCCGGCCGTCAGTGCCTGGTGCTCGGCCGGTCGCTGAAGCGCGTCATCGATGTCGCCGGCGAACTCGGCTACATGGACGGTCTGCCTGAGTTCATCGCCGAGGAGGATTTCGGCTTCATTCCGCGCGAAAACCTGGTCGTCATCTGCACCGGCAGCCAGGGCGAGCCGCTGGCGGCGCTTGCCAAGCTCTCGCGCGACGAGATGAAGTCGGTGTCGCTGACGGCCGGCGACACGGTGGTGTTTTCCTCGCGTACCATTCCCGGCAACGAGAAGGCGATCCTCGAAATTAAGAACCGCCTCGTCGATCTCGGGATCAAGATCATCGAGGACGGCGATGCGCTGGTGCATGTCTCCGGCCATCCGCGGCGCAGCGAATTGCGCAAGATGTATGAATGGGTACGGCCGCAGATCGGCGTTCCAGTGCATGGCGAGGCCGCGCATCTGGTGGCCCAGGGCTCGCTGATGTCGACGTCGGGCATCGGCCAGGTGGCGCAGGTGCGCGACGGCGACATGCTGCGGCTTGCTCCCGGCCCTGCCACGATCATCGACCAGGTGCCGTTCGGCCGCATCTACAAGGACGGCAGGTTGATCGGCACCGACCAGGCGATGGGCATTCGCGACCGTCGCAAACTGTCCTTTGCCGGCCATGTCGCGGTCAATGTGGTGCTGGACGAGAAGTATGAGCTCGCCGGCGATCCCGATCTCGTCGCAATCGGCGTCGCCGAGGCCGACGCCAGGGGCGAGACGCTGGAGGACCTGATGATCGATGCGGCAATCGGCGCGGTGGACTCCATCCCCCGTCAGCGCCGAAAAGATCTCGATCTGGTGCAGGAGGCGGTACGCCGTGCCGTACGTGGCGCCGCCAACGAAGCCTGGGGCAAGAAACCGCTGGTGACTGTATTCGTCACGCGGTGACGAATAGGGGAATAAGGCAGTAGGGGAGTAGGGGAGAATGAGCCGTTGCTTTTCTTCTTCCCTACTCCCCTAAAGCGGAGCGCTCTATGCTTGGACGCCTGAACCATGTCGCGCTTGCGGTGCCGGATCTGGCTGCGGCTGTCGCTTGCTATCGCGACACGCTAGGCGCCGAAGTGAGCGAACCACAGGCGCTGCCCGGGCATGGCGTCACCGTGGTGTTCGTCAATGTCGGCAACACCAAGATCGAGTTGCTGGAGCCGCTCGGCGAGGGTTCGCCGATCGCGGCTTTCCTCGAGAAGAACCCGTCGGGCGGCATGCACCATCTCTGCTATGAGGTCGACGATATCCTTACCGCGCGGGACCGGCTCCAGGCGGCCGGCGCCCGGGTTCTGGGCGACGGCAAGCCGAAGACCGGCGCGCATGGCAAGCCTGTGCTGTTCCTGCATCCGAAGGATTTCTTCGGCACGCTGATCGAACTGGAGCAACCATGAGCTGGGTTTCGTTCACCGCACTGTTTTTCGCGACCTGGTGGGTGGTGCTGTTTGCCGTTCTGCCGTTCAGCGTCAGGACGCAGGATGACGATCGTGACGTGACGCTGGGCACGGTGCCTAGCGCGCCGCGCGGACCACATATGCTGCGTGCGGTGATCCGCACCACCGTCGCCACGGCGGTGCTCATGGGCATTTTCTACGGCCTGACGCACGGGCTGGGATATAGCCTCAACGACATCCCGCACATCGTGCCGGAATTCGGCCAGGCCACGGCAAAATAGCAGCATTCAAACCGGCTCTTGCGCTTCGGGCGAGGTCATGCCGCCATTCGGCGCCGGCTCATCTGTTCAGGCTTCAAAAATCATGACGCAGGGTAAGGTGGTTTGGCAACGCATTGCGCTAAGCAGGTGATTGCACAAAAAAAATGCAAGGCACAAGGCCTTGCAATTTAAACGCGTCCGATCTGTTTCCGGTTTCCGGCGGCAGCGAGTAACCGCGCCTAGATCGCATCCTCCCAAGACTTTGACCGCGTAGGAGAACAGATTTTTCTCTGCTCTCTCGGTTATCGGGGCACATTAGCCCAACGGAAATGAAAATGTCACGAAGAATTTTGCCTTGAAACGGGCATTCTCGTGCTGCACTGCACAATAGTACGGCAGGCTTTGCTTGGGAAACCACCAGCCGGGCGTTTTATGCAACCGTGGCTCCTTCGATCGTCCAGCATTCGCGGCGTGCGCGAGGGGTGCTCAAAACGTTTTCATTCCGCGCGCCACGCCGTTCGAAAGGTGAATTTCCGATTTCCGGGTCGATGCGTCCGGGTTCCCATTGCGCCATGAAATGGCTATGAAGCCGGGGCAAGCAAGCCTGCGTCGCACCGATTCTGGCGCGGCCTCCTCATTCACGGACCAGTCCATGCGTTTGTCGCGCTATTTCCTGCCCATCCTCAAAGAGAATCCGCGCGAGGCGGAGATCGTCTCGCATCGGCTGATGCTGCGCGCCGGCATGATCCGCCAGCAGGGGCAGGGCAGTTTTTCCTGGCTGCCGCTGGGCAAACGGGTCCTGGACAAGGTCTGCCAGATCATCCGCGAGGAACAGAACCGCGCCGGCGCGCTGGAAATCCTGATGCCGACCATCCAGTCGGCCGACCTTTGGCGCGAAAGCGGCCGCTATAACGACTACGGCAAGGAGATGTTGCGCATCAAGGACCGCCAGGACCGCGACATGCTTTACGGCCCGACCAACGAGGAAATGGTCACCGAGATCTTCCGCGCCTATGTAAAGTCCTACAAGGACTTGCCGCTCAACCTCTACCACATCCAGTGGAAGTTCCGCGACGAGGTGCGGCCGCGCTTCGGCGTCATGCGCAGCCGGGAATTCCTGATGAAGGATGCCTACTCCTTCGATCTCGACTTCGAAGGCGCGAGAGCCGCCTACAACAGGATGTTCGTGTCCTATCTCCGGACCTTCACCCGCATGGGCCTACAGGCGATCCCGATGCGGGCCGACACCGGTCCGATCGGCGGCGATCTCAGCCATGAATTCATCATCCTGGCCGACACCGGCGAAAGCCAGGTGTTCTGCCATCGCGATTATCTGTCGCTCGGCGTGCCCGGAGCCAACACCGATTTCTCCAACGACGCCGAGATATCAGGCATCGTCAAGACCTGGACGACGCCTTACGCCGCCACCGACGAAATGCATGACGAAGCGGCCTGGGCTGAGGTTCCCGACAGCGACAAGGTTTCGGCGCGCGGCATCGAAGTCGGCCATATCTTCCATTTCGGCGAGAAATACTCCAAGCCGATGGGCGCCAAGGTGACCGGGCCCGACGGCAAGGATCATTTCGCTTCCGGCGGTTCCTACGGCATCGGCCCGTCGCGGCTGGTTGCGGCGATCATCGAAGCCAGCCATGACGAGAACGGCATCATCTGGCCGGAAGCGGTGGCGCCGTTCGACATCGGCCTGATCAACATGAAAGCCGGCGATGCCGATTGCGACCGTGTCTGCGATGAACTCAACGCAGCTTTCACTGCCGCCGGCAAGGATGTGCTCTATGACGACACCGACCAGCGGCCGGGCGGCAAGTTCGCCACCGCCGACCTGATCGGCCTGCCCTGGCAGGTGATCGTCGGACCGCGCGGCGTGGCCGCCGGCGAGGTCGAGATCAAGCACCGCAAGACCGGCGAGCGCGTGACGCTGCCGATCGCCGATGCGAAAAAACGCTTCGGTGCCGCTGCATGAGCGAGGCGGCGGCAGCGAGACCGGCAGGCGCCGGACCGTTTTCCATCTTCGAACGCACGGTGGCGTGGCGCTATCTGCGCTCGCGACGCAAGGAGACGGTGATCTCGGTCATCGCCTCGATCTCCTTCCTCGGCATCATGCTTGGGGTGGCGACGCTGATCGTGGTGATGGCCGTCATGAACGGGTTCAGGGCCGAGCTGCTCACCCGCATTCTCGGCGTAAACGGCCATCTGATCGTGCAGCCGCTGGATTCGCCGCTTGAGGACTATGCGCAGGTCGCCGGCCGCATCAACGGCGTGGCCGGCGTGAAATACGCCATTCCGCTGATCGATGGCCAGGTGCTGGCGCAAGGCAATGTCGGCGGCGGCTCCGGCGCGCTGGTACGCGGCATCAGGGGCGAGGACCTTGGTAAGATCGCCATCGTCGCCAGCAATATCAAGCAAGGCTCGATCGCCGATTTCGACACGGGCGAGGGTGTCGCCATCGGCAAGCGGATGGCGGAGAATCTCGGCCTGGCGCTCGGCGACACGATCACGCTGATCTCGCCGGACGGCGACGTGACGCCGCTCGGCACGACGCCGCGCATGAAGGGCTACAAGATCGCGGCGATCTTCGAAGTCGGCATGTCGGAATATGACGCCTCCATCGTCTACATGCCGTTCTCGGAAGCGCAGCTTTATTTCAACATGGACGGACGGGCGCAGACGATCGAGATCTATGTCGACAATCCCGATGATGTCGACGCGCTGAAGCCGAAGGTGGAAGAAGCGGCGCAGCGACCCATCGACCTCGTCGACTGGCGGCAACGCAACGAGACCTTCTTTTCCGCCCTGCAGGTGGAGCGCAACGTCATGTTCATGATCCTGACGCTGATCGTGCTGGTGGCGGCGCTCAACATCATCTCCGGGTTGGTCATGCTGGTGAAGGACAAGGGGCACGACATCGCCATCCTGCGCACCATGGGCGCCTCGCGCGGCGCCATCCTGCGCATATTCCTGATGACGGGCGCGGCGATCGGCGTCACCGGCACCATCGCCGGCGTGCTGCTCGGCGTGATCATCTGCCTCAACATCGAATCGATCCGCGAGTTCTTCTCCTGGATGACCGGCAAGGTGCTGTTCAATCCGGAGCTCTATTTCCTCAGCCAGTTGCCGGCGAAGATGGATCCGCGCGAGACGACCTATGTCGTCATCATGGCGCTCGGCCTGTCCTTCCTGGCGACGTTGTTTCCGGCATGGCGGGCGGCCCGCCTCGATCCGGTCGAAGCGCTGAGGTACGAATGATGGCGCAGGCCATTATCGAGTTGAAGAGCGTCGAGCGGCACTATGTCCAGGGGCCGCGCAAGCTCACCATTCTGAACGGTGCGGACTTCTCGCTGAAGCGCGGCGAGATGGTGGCGCTGGTGGCGCCGTCCGGCACCGGCAAATCGACGCTGCTGCATACGGCAGGGCTCTTGGAACGGCCCGACGCCGGCGACGTGATTCTCTCCGGCCGGGCCTGCGGCCGGCTATCCGATGACGAGCGCACCTCGATCCGCCGCAACGATGTCGGCTTCGTCTACCAGTTCCACCATCTGCTGCCGGAGTTTTCGGCGCTGGAAAACATCATGATGCCGCAGCTCATCAAAGGTCTGCCGCGCAAGGAGGCGGCCGAGCGCGCGGCGCAGCTGCTCGACTACATGCAGATCGGCAAGCGTGCATCGCACCGGCCGTCCGAACTGTCGGGCGGCGAGCAGCAGCGCGTGGCAATCGCGCGTGCGGTCGCCAATGCGCCGCTGGTGCTGCTGGCGGACGAGCCGACCGGCAATCTCGACCCGGTCACTGCTTCCTATGTGTTCGAGGCGCTGGAGGCATTGGTGCGGCAATCGGGCCTCGCGGCGCTGATCGCCACCCACAATCACCAGCTGGCAGCGCGCATGGACCGGCGCGTCACCCTGGCCGAGGGCAAGGTGGTGCCGCTGTAGAACTCTGATGTCCGCTGCGAGATTGGGTCCAACCTTAACAACGTCCAGCGAGATTTCCGCGGGTTTAGTTTCCCGTCGGGGATACTGATCCCTCCGGGATCAGAACCGCCAATGAGCCTTCAGTGCGATCAGGGTGGAAGAGATCGCGATCATCACCAGGATGAGCAGCCAGGTTACAAAGCTGCGCGAGAGGCGCCACCGGTGGCCTTGCCTCATGCGCTTTCGCCAGCGATCAGCTTGATTGGCGCCTTGGTGTTGCCTCACGTCCATCACTCGGCAGTCTTAGCTTACCCACTATTGTCTCGACTGACGTTGAGTGCAAGCAGGCGCTCATCCCATACGCTAACTGACGATAGCGTCGCCGACATCTTCCTGACCTGTTGATAGGTCCCGCGCCGTCAACCTTTTCTTAACCCTGCCGGTTTGATCGCTCGAAAATTCCGGCAGCGGACGGATTCCGCTCGTTGACTTTGAAACAAAATTAGAACAAATTGCGAACATATCAACAACAGGAGAGAGTTATGACCGATCTGGTTCAGGATGTCATCTCGCTGGTTTGCATGAGCACCTTCCTCATTTCCATGGCGATCTGGATCGGAGCCATGTGAGGTGACAGTGTCTGCCGTCGCTGTTCCGGCGGACGAAAGTCCGCTTTGCCGTTAAGCCTTTCTTGCCGCCCATGGCGCTAGGGTGTCGCTCCTGAAAGCAGGAGCGCCGCGTGTCGCCCATCGTCGCCGCCTTCCTCGTGGCCAGCAATCTAGGGCTGATTTTTCTCCTGATGAGCGTGCCGCTTGGTTTGCGCACAATCAGGCTCAGCCGCACGGTCGCGGCCGACCGGCAGCGTCTGTGGCAGGCGCTGTGGCCGCTCGGGAGCAATGCCGGCTGGTCCGGCGAAATCCTCTCGGCGGAGATGCTGGGCGAGGGAGTGGTCCGCACCAGAATGTCCTGGGAGGGCCGGGACGGCCTGCCGATCGAACGCAAGGCCCTGCTCGAGAATGTCGTGCATGGCAGGTGCTTTTCGATGCGCGTCATCGAGGACACGGCGCTCGATCCGTCTTTCTGGGCGCATTATCGGGAAACCGCGCAGTTGGTCTCGATTGGCGAGGCCACCCGGGTTACGCTCACCCAGACCGACCGTTACCGCGGCGTGGCCTTCCTGGCGTTCCGCTATTTCGCCATGCGCCGCGAACTCGCCAAGCTGGATGGCTGGGCCAGGACAGGGCGGTATCGCAAGGGCGGCTGGTTCGAACATCCGCTGAGTCAGCTCGGCTTCGCCGCTCTCTCGGCATTCATCCTGTGGCCGTTCTTCGGGCTTCACCGCGGCGGGCTTGCTCTGGCCGCGATCCTGACTTCCGTTGTCGCCCTGCACGAGCTCGGCCACATGGCGGCATTCCGCCTGATGGGCCACCGCAGGGCGCGCATGATCTTCATCCCGCTGCTCGGCGGCCTCGCCATTGGCGGCCGGCCCTATGACAGCCGTTTCGAAGTTGCGTTCGTGGCGCTGATGGGCGCCGGGTTCTCTGCTTTCCTGGTGCCGTTGGCGATGATGGGCAGCACGTTTGCAAGCGCGGAAGGGCACTGGCTTGCCGCGACATTGCTGGCGACACTGGCGGGCTGTGCTGCCCTGTTCAACATCGCCAATCTGGTGCCGGTGTGGAAATTCGATGGCGGCCAGGTGCTGCGCCAGATCTGCCCGGGGCCGGTCGCGCTGGCGCTGGCCTCCTTCTTCCTGCTCTCGGCGTTCCTGGCGCTTGGCTGGCGGGCCGGCTTTTCCATCGGCTTTCTGCTCGCGGCCGGCGCGGTCTTTGCAATCCTCAGCCTTCTGACAGCGGGCAGCGGGGTGAGGCCGCGCCACGAACTGAAGCCGATCCGCACGGCCGACCGTTTCGTCATCGCCGGCGCGCTGCTGGCGGTGTTCGTCATCCACGGTTATGGAGTGCTCTGGGCGTCGGCACGGCTGATCTGAGCTGTCCGGGAAGCGTTCAGCCGGCCTCGCGGGCTGTTTCCAAGGGCAAGGCCGTAGCCGGGCCGAAGACATCCTCGAACGCTGATTTCAGCGCCAGATCGAGATCGGCCATCGTCACCGGCAGCCCGAGATCGACAAGGCTGGTGACGCCGTGGTCCTGCACGCCGCACGGCACGATACCACTGAAATGGCCGAGGTCCGGCTCGACATTGATGGCGATGCCGTGAAAACTCACCCAGCGCCTGAGCCGAATACCTATTGCCGCGATCTTGTCCTCCGCGGCAGAGCCGTCCGGCAGGGCAGGGCGATCGGGCCGCACCACCCAGACGCCGACGCGATCCTCACGGCGCTCGCCATTGACGTTGAAGGCGGCGAGCGTGCCGATGATCCACTGTTCGAGGGCGGCGACGAAGGCGCGCACATCCTCGCGGCGGCGTTTCAGGTCGAGCATGACGTAGGCGACGCGCTGGCCCGGCCCATGATAGGTGTATTCGCCGCCGCGGCCGGCCGAAAACACCGGGAACCGGTTGGCGTCGATCAGGTCCTCGCTGCGCGCACTCGTGCCGGCGGTATAGAGCGGCGGATGCTCGACCAGCCAGACCATCTCGCCGGCGGCCCCGCTGCGGATCGCTTCGGCGCGCGCCTCCATGAAGGCAAGCGCCTCGGGGTAGGCGGTGAGGCCGGGCTCGATCGCCCATTCGACGGGCGCCGAACCGGGCAAAGGCAGGAACGACGTGGCGATCTGGCTGCGTTCTGGCATGGGATGTCTCTTGTTGTACTCCATATGGCGATATCGGGCCGAAACGTCCAGTTCGCGGTGCATTTTGGCGCTTTGATCCGTTATGGCAATTCCCAGCGATTAAATGCTCGGGGCGCACTTGTTTCGCCGGAAACGATTTGCTACACGCCGCGAGCCGGTCGGTTCCGGCTCCTACCACGTGCGGTCGTGGCGGAATTGGTAGACGCGCAGCGTTGAGGTCGCTGTGGGGCAACCCGTGGAAGTTCGAGTCTTCTCGACCGCACCATTCTCTCTCCCCAGAATCTGATTTGTAGCGGCACCTCCAGCCCTACGGACACCGCGCATTTCGTTTGATATTCCCGCGCGTTACGCCAGTTTCTTTTTGAGCGTCGGATTTTCCCGAAACCGGTTTCCACTTTCGGGTCCGATGTTCTAGACCTGAGATGCACCTTTTCCAGGATTGCAATGGCGGGAGGCGCTGGTGGAAGGCCAGGACGAACGGACGACCGGCGCTGGGGTCGCTGACGAACACCGCGCCGACATCTACGGTGAGGACGGCGCTGTCCTTTCGTCCTTTCTCGCCCAGATCGGCGCGGCGATCGCCGACCGCGATACGCTCACGCTCAAGCGTGAGGTCGACGACCTGCACCAGTCGGAAATGGGCGACCTGATCGAGGCGCTGCATCCCGACCAGCGGCGCGCCCTTGTCGAGCTTTTGGGGGCCGACTTCGATTTTTCCGCGCTGACCGAGGTCGACGAGGCGATCCGCATGGACATCGTCGACAATCTTCCCAACGCGCAGATTGCCCAGGCGGTGCAGGAACTCGATTCCGACGACGCGGTCTACATCCTCGAGGATCTCGAACCGGAGGACCAGGACGAGATCCTGTCGCAGCTGCCGTTTACCGAGCGCATCAGGCTACGTCGCTCGCTCGACTACCCCGAGGAGACCGCCGGGCGGCGCATGCAGACGGAGTTCGTCGCGGTGCCGCCGTTCTGGACGGTCGGCCAGACCATCGACTACATGCGCGAGGACAAGAACCTTCCCGACCGCTTCAGCCAGATCTTCGTCATCGACCCGAGCTTCAAGCTGCTTGGCGCCATAGACCTCGACCAGATCCTGCGCACCAAGCGCTCGGTCAAGGTCGAGGAGGTCATGCATGAGACGCGGCACGCCATTCCGGCCACGATGGACCAGGAAGAGGCCGCGCGGGAGTTCGAGCAATATGACCTTCTGTCCGCCGCCGTCGTCGACGAGAACGAGCGGCTGGTCGGCGTGCTGACCATCGACGACGTCGTCGACGTCATCCAGCAGGAAGCCGAGGAAGATCTCCTGCGCATGGGCGGCGTCGGCGACGAAGAGCTTTCCGACAGCATCTTTTCGACCTCGCGTTCGCGTGTGCCATGGCTGCTTGTCAATCTCCTGACCGCCTTCCTTGCGGCATCGGTGATCGGCCTGTTCGACCACACGATCGAGCGCATTGTGGCGCTCGCCGTGCTGATGCCGATCGTGGCCGGGATGGGCGGCAATGCCGGTTCGCAGACCATGACCGTCACCGTGCGGGCGCTGGCGACAAGGGATCTCGACATCTACAATGCCGGCCGCATCATTCGCCGCGAGATAGGCGTGGGCTTCATCAACGGCATCGTTTTCGCCATATTGATCGGCATCGTAGCCGCCGTCTGGTTCCGCGATGCCAATCTGGGCGGCATCATCGCCGCGGCCATGATCATCAACATGTTCGTTGCGGCCCTTGCCGGCATCCTGATCCCGCTGCTGCTCGACCGCTTCAAGGTCGATCCCGCGGTCGCTTCGGCGGTCTTTGTCACCACGGTCACCGACGTCGTTGGTTTCTTCGCTTTTCTGGGCCTTGCCACGTGGTGGTTCGGCGTCCATTGATCCGGCTCAATTGACTTTTACGTAAATGCCGTGCGAGGCTCGGCGACAGGCAGACTGCGGCCGATTCCGGCAGGTCTGCCGCGGACGGAGAGCAGCAGTCGCCAATCTCCGGCTATGGGGCGAGAATGCGGGAATATTATTCGATCACCGAGCTGACGCGCGAATTCGACGTCTCGACGCGGACGCTGCGGTTCTACGAGGACGAGGGACTGGTGCAGCCGGTGCGGCGGGGCCGCACGCGGCTGTTTCGTCCATCCGACCGACACTTGATCCGGCAGATCATGCGCGGAAAACGGCTCGGCTTCTCGATCAACGAGATCCGCGAAATCATCCAGATGTACAAGGAACCGCCCGGCGAGGTCGGCCAGCTCAAGCTGATGATCAAGCGCATCGAGGAAAAGCGCGAGGATCTGAGGCAAAAGCGCCGCGACCTCGAGGAGACATTGGCCGAACTCGACCAGGCCGAGGAATCCTGCGTCGAGCGGCTGGTGGAGCTCGGGGTTAATACGTAGCGGACCGCGTTTGAGCGGCCATGGCAAACATTCGAGATTAGCCGAGCCCTCCGAACTTCATCCTAGGGTCTGCGCTGCGTCGCTGCGCTCCTTGCTTCGCCCAGGATGACGACGGAATGGACGTTTCGGCTAATGGCCGAAGTGCGATTCACGGCGGAAACCATGGCGCGGATCAAATCCAGCGCCGCACTCTTTTGGCATAGTCGCGGTATTTTTTGCCGAACTTTGCCGACAGCATCTTTTCTTCCTTTTCCACCGCGACCTTCTGCGTGACGAAGGCGGCGACGAAGGCGAGCGGCAGGAACCAGACGATCCCGGAGATGAAGGCGACGCCAATCAACAGCAGCGTGTTGGCGAGGTACATCGGATTGCGGGTGACGCCGAAAGGACCCGTGGTGACGAGATGGTCTGGGACGGCGTTGGGGTTGAGCGTGGTCTTGGCCCGCGTCATGGTGCGGATGGCGGTGAACCAGAGTGCGGCGACGCCGAACAGCGCCACCCAGCCGGCCGCGTAGAGGAGGTCGCCCAGGAGGTCGCCGATCCAGGGCAGGGGAAAGAGCAGGCCGAGCGCGATACTGATGGCGATGGCGGCGATGTAGATCAGCGGCGGCCACGGTATCAGCCCAGGTTTGGGCGGGGTCTCGGTCATTCGACACCTTCCTCCGTCATCTTGCTGTCGGTCTGGGCCGTGCAGGTGCCGGCGAGATCCGCCAGATGCGCTCTCCATTCGGCGGTCTGGTCGTTCTTGTAGAGCCGATCAAGCGTTGCCTCGCCCTCCAGCGTGTCCAGCATGCACCCACAATAGCTCGAACAGAACTTGCTGTCGCGCTGCTGCTCGCACGAGATCTGGCAGGTCTTGAGAAAGTTCACCTGCGGGGTTTCGACCTTGGCCGGCATTACTTGCGAGAACAACCAGACACTGCCGATCAGCAGCGGCTGGTGAATCAGGTAGAAGGCCAGGCTGTGCCGGCCGATGAAGCCCAGCGGGTTGGACCAGCGCCCGGGTGCCACATCTGCCAGGCGCGCCACGGCGCCGAAGCCGGAGGCAAGCTTGGTCGCTCCGAGGCCCACAAGCACCGCACCGAACCACGGGAACAGCGGGACATAGTCGTTGGAGTGTGGGTTGACCGCGGAAAGGCCGACCCACCACAGCCAGGGGTGATCGAACGATTCCAGCCGAAAATAGAAGGGAATGGCGATGACCGCCGCGGCGATCGGCAGTGTGAGCAGCGCCGGCAGGCGCAGGAATGCCAGCCCGAGCAGGCTCGCCAGCGCGATCTGGTGCAGGATGCCGAAGAAGATCCACCCGTCCGGCGTGGCGATACGGGTGGCGACCGAAATGGCGATCGCCGCTCCGGCGACCATGGCGAAGCGTCTCCAGAAGCCGTTCCAGCGGATCTCTTTGCCATGGGCGAGATACAGGCTGACGCCGACCAGGAACAGGAAGGTCGAGGCGATGCAGCGAGCATAGAACTTCCACCAGCCGAAGGCGGTCAGGCCGGGATCGGTGTAGCCGAAGAATTCCAGGTCCCAGGTGAAATGGTAGCTCGCCATGGCGATCAGCGCGATGCCGCGCAGCATGTCGACGGCGACGATGCGCTTGGTCTTCGGCAACTCCGCGGCGGGCATGGTCGGCGTCTGGATGCTCATGGTCTCGCGATCTGATTCAGCCCCGCACGAGGACTATCACGGTTACGCCGGACAAAAGAAGGCCGTGAGCTTCGATACGGACGATCAGCCGGCGCTGCATCAGGCACCCCTTTAGGCCAGCACCGGAAAGCCTTTGACCGGCTTCGTTTTAACCGGGGCACGTCGGTTTCCTGTTACCGGTCGCGAAATGATGGCCGCAGATTTGGCTGGTGATTCTGCTTTGGGGAAGCAATGTCCACGCATGTGCGCCATCCGATCTGGCTACCGGCCCTCAAGGCCGCGGATGCCCGCACCTTCGCCTCGCTCTACGCGGTCGAATCCTTCGCTCGCGCCACGGTGTCGAGCGTCATCCCGATCCAGGCCTACGAGATCCTCCACAACGAGCAGATCGTCTCGATCCTCTACACCATAGTGGCGATGCTCGGCCTGTCCGTGACCTTGTTCATGCCGATGCTGATCCAGCGTTTCGCGCGGCGCTGGGTCTACACGGCGGGCGCCTGCCTGCTGGCGATCGGCTCGCTGTTCTTCGTCACGCATACGCTCGCCGGGCAATTGGCCGGCATGCTGTGCCGTGTCATGGGCGCCAGCGCGCTGTCGATCACGCTCAACCTCTACATCATGGACCACATCCGCAAGACCGATTTCATGCAGGCCGAATCGCTGCGCATGGCGTGGTCGATGTTTGCCTGGACGGGTGGGCCGACGCTCGGCATCTTTCTCTACACACGCTTCGGCATCTATGCCGCGCATGGCGCGGTCGCCGTATTCGCCTTGGCCCTGCTGGCGTTGTTCTGGACCTACCGGCTCGGCGACAATCCCTCGATCCGGCCGGGCAAGACGCGCCCGGTCAACCCGCTAGCCAATATCGGCCGCTTCGTCGCGCAGCCGAGGCTGAGGCTGGCCTGGCTGATCGCCTTCGGCCGCTCCTGCTTCTGGACGACATTTTTCGTCTATGGCCCGCTGTTCATGGTCATCACCGGTGAGGGCGAACTTGCCGGCGGCATTCTGGTTTCGGCAGGCAACGCGCTTTTGTTCATGGCGATTTTCTGGGGCAAGGCCGGCAAGCGCTTCGGCGGCCGCAGGACCATGACTTTTGCCTATTTCGCCATGTCGGTGGTGCTGCTGGCGGCGGGTGCCGTCGGCGAAAGCGCGCCGCTCGTCACCGGCGCCTTCCTGCTGTGCGGCGCCTTCTTCACCATCGCGCTCGACGCGCTGGGCTCGACCGCCTTCATGCGCTCGGTCCGCTCTTATGAGCGGGCGCAGATGGCTGCGGTCTACCGCACTTATCTCGACTTTTCCGAACTGACGCCGCCGCTGGTCTACTCGGTGGTGCTGGCCTTTTTCGGACTGGGCTCGGTTTTCGTCACGCTCGGCCTGCTTGCGGCGGTCTGCGGTTATGTCACCTGGCGGTATCTGCCGAAGTCGCTGTGAAGCTTACGGCGCAAGCGCAGCATGTCGTTCGCGTACCCAATCGTGGAAGCGGTGGAGGTCGTACTCCTCCGGCATCAGCACGCCGGCCTTATGGCGCATGGAGCGCAGCCCTTTCTGGTTGACCTCGCAGATCGCGGCATCCTCCTCCAGCACCTGGGTGCCGAATCCGACGATGTTGTCGATATCGGTCGCGGCGAGCGCCTCGGGCGCGAACAGCCATTCGGCGGTCAATTCGGTCTGCTCTGGTCCGAGCGGCGCCAGCCGCACGGTTCTGACATAGTCGACATGACCGACGATGAACATCGAAGGCAGGCTGGTGACGTAGGTCTGGCCGGCGGCGTGCTCAGCCGGTGTCAGGCCGGCGAAGACCGGCCCGTGCGTCCGCCCATCGCGCGACCATGTTTCGGCCCCGGCGCGCAGCCCGCCGGAAAACTCCGGCGCGTCGTTGTCAGCGTGGAGGGTCCATTCGGGATCGTCGTGGCGGCTCATCAGGCCGCGGCCATAGATCGGCACCAGCCGCGACAGGTCCTTGTGGACGCCAGGACAATGAAGGCACTCGTTGAAGTTCTCCCAAAAGACCTTCCAATTGCAGTTCATCACCTTGCGCAGCGCATGGCCGGTGACCAGCGCCTCCAGCGGCCAACTGCCAAGATTGCCGGAGGCGGGGTCGAAGGAGGCCTGCGCCGAGCCGGCCGCATCCTTTTGCAGGTTGATGAACACGAAGCCGCGCCACACCGAAAGTGCGACGCCATAAAGCGGATGATCGGCCTTGTCGAAGCCGTCCGGCAGCGATTTCGACGGCACGCGCACGAGGTCGCCGCGAAGCGAATAGGACCAGGCGTGGTAAGGGCAGGTGATCAGTCGCGCCTTCAGTCGGCCCTCGCTCACCTGGCAGAGCTGCGAGCCGCGATGCCGGCAAGTGTTGTGGAAAGCGCGCAACTCGCCGGTTTCGTCGCGCAGCAAGACGATCTCCTGTGTGCCGACGCGGAAGGTGCGGAAATCCAGGGGGTGGGCCAGCTCGGCCTCGCGGCAGACGAGCAGCCAGCTCCGATACCAGATGGCGTCGAGATCCTGTTGATAGGCGCCTGCATCCCAATAGGCCGCCGACGGCAACGTCGCTTCCGCCCGGGTCAAACCATTGTGGGATGCGGGGTTGCTCGAGCTGGGCTGCATGGCTGGCTTCCTGTGATGCGCGCAAGCCGACACCTGGCCGGCAAGATTGTCAATTGGGGCATCGGCGGTTCCAGGACAGCACGGCGTATTCGCGATGGTTGCTGGCGGAATTTGGTTTGCCGCGAGCGCCGATTCTGCCTATAGTCCAGTCTGTCGTCGGTTCCGTTTGGAACCAAGAGGGAATGCGGTGCGGGCTGACCTGTCGCCCAAAGCCGTCGCTGCCCCCGCAACTGTGTGCGGTAGTCCTCTCCATATGCCACTGAAGATTTTCTTCGGGAAGGTGGGGAAGGGCGCTGATCCGCGAGCCAGGAGACCTGCCGGCGACAGGAAACTGACTTCGATGCCCTCGGGTGGAGGGTGAAAGGACAAGACATGAATACCGCTTCCGTCTCCCTCGGCGCCTCCATCTCCTCGCAGTCGCGCCTCCTGCAGCTCGCGCTCGCGGCGCTGCTCGGCGTTTTCGTCGTAGGCTTTGTCGGTTTCTCGCATATCGACGCGGTCCACAATGCCGCGCACGACTATCGCCACTCGATGGCGTTTCCCTGCCACTGATAGGGATTTGACATCATGAACCTGTTTCGCAACGTCGTGTTCATCGCGGCGATCGCAGGGCTCGTGGCAGGTGTCGTTCTCGCCTGCATGCAGGCCTATGCCACCGTGCCGTTGATCCTGAAGGCGGAAGTCTACGAACAGGCCGGCGGCGGCCACCACCACGACCATACCGCACCGGCCCCGACCGACAACAACGCCATGAACTCTGCCGCCCCGGCGGGCAATGCCATGAGCTCCGCCGCGCCGGCAGCCGCTGAAGCTGTTCCGGCTGAAGAGGAAGGCTGGGCGCCGGCCGACGGCTTCGAGCGCTTCGCCTTCAGCGTGCTTGCCAACATCGTCACCGGCATCGGCTTCGCGCTGGTCCTGGTCGCGGTTTCGGAATTCGCCGGCGGCATCGGCAACTGGCGCCAGGGCGTGTTCTGGGGACTGGCCGGCTTTGCCGTGTTCACGCTGGCGCCGGGCCTCGGCCTGCCGCCGGAACTGCCGGCCATGCCTGCCGCCGAGCTTCTGCCACGCCAGATCTGGTGGACGGCGACGGTGGCGGCGACGGCGATCGGCCTTGCCCTGATCGCCTTCCGCAAATCACTGCCGCTGGCGATTCTGGGCGTGGTGTTGATCGTCGCGCCGCATATTGTCGGCGCGCCGCAGCCGGACAGTTTCGAGACGCCGATTCCGGAAGGCCTGCACCATCAGTTCGTGGTGGCGGTAACCGTAACCAACCTGGTGTTCTGGCTCGTGCTCGGCGCTGTCGTCGGCGTGGTGCGCGGACGCTTCACCGGCAGCGCGACGAGCCTGCGCGACAGCTTTGCCTGATCGCGGAAGACTGACCTTCATCATCGGCGGTGCGCGCTCCGGCAAGAGCGCGCACGCCGAAACGCTGATGACGGCCTTGCCTTCGCCATGGACCTACATCGCCACGGCGCAAGCCTATGACGACGAGATGCGGCAGCGCATCGCGTTGCACCGGTCGCGGCGCGGCGAGGGCTGGACGACCATCGATGCACCGCTTGGCCTTGTCGGTGCACTCGAGGCCCTACCGGAGGACCAGCCGGTCCTTGTCGACTGCCTGACGCTCTGGCTGACCAATCACATGCTGGCCGATCATGATGTAGAGGCCGAATGTCGGCGGCTGGCTGACATGCTGTCGCGGCCGCGCGGACCCTGGTTCGTGGTATCCAACGAGGTCGGGCAAGGCATCGTGCCCGACAATGCGCTGGGGCGCCGGTTCCGCGACGCCGCCGGCCGGCTCAACCAGCAGGTCGCGGCGATTGCCGAGACCGTGCTTTTGATGGTGGCGGGGCTGCCGCTCAAGGTGAAGTGACATGACCGACATCGACGAAAAGGACGAAGAGCGCCACCGCGCCAAGATGGCCAAGCGCAAGGCGGTCCAAGACGCCGAGGTGGCGAGCAAGACGGTCGAAAAGGGGCTGCTGATCGTCAACACCGGCCCGGGCAAAGGCAAGACCACGGCTGCCTTTGGCCTGGCGCTGCGGATGCTCGGCTACGGCAAGCGCGTCGGCGTCGTCCAGTTCATCAAGGGCAAATGGCATACGGGTGAGAAGGAGGCCTTCGCCGCCTTCGGCGACCGCGTCGTCTGGCACGCGATGGGCGAGGGGTTCACCTGGGAGACACAGGATCTGAAGCGCGACATCGCGGCGGCCGAGGCCGCCTGGGCCAAGGCGCTGGAGCTGATGGCCGATCCGTCGATCAGTCTCGTCGTGCTCGACGAACTCAACATCGCGCTGCGCTACGAGTATCTCGATCTGGACAAGGTGGTTGCCGCGCTGAAAGCGCGCCGCGAGGGCCTGCATGTCGTCGTCACCGGTCGCAACGCCAAGCCGGCGCTGGTCGAGGCGGCCGACCTGGTGACCGAGATGGGGCTGACCAAACACCATTTCGCGGCGGGCGTGAAGGCGCAGCAGGGGGTGGAGTTTTGAGAGCTGTTGTCCCCTTTTGTGGATGAGCATTCAAGTCTGGTCGCCAAACGCTTCCAGCAGGGCTCACTTCCTTTCCCTCCGGAGGGAGGAAAGGTGGCGCTGCGAAGCAGCGACGGATTGGGGGAAGGCGGTGATCGAACGCGCGGTCCGCAGACAGGCAGGCGCAACCCGGCGGGTGCGAGAACCGCGACTGCCGAGCTCGTCGACCCCCACTCCGTCTCGGCTTCGCCGAGCCACCTCTCCCCCGATCGACGGGGGAGAGGAAAGGCGCGAACCTGTTGCAGCCCGGCTCCCTTCCTCCCCTTCGGGAGAGAACTCACGGGGGGTGAGATCATGCCAGAATGACGATCGCCGAAACCACGCCGAACAGCGCGATCAACAGGCAGTCGGCGACACGATAAAGTTTCAGCGCCCGCCTTATGTCGATGCTGTCGGCTTCGCGCCGGCCGCCTTCGCCCATGAACGCGTCGTCGACCGTTACGCCGCCATAGCTGCGCGGCCCGGCGAGGGCCAGGCCGAGCCCGCCCGCCATCGCCGCCTCCGGCCAGCCGGCATTGGGCGAGCGGTGCTTTTTCGCGTCGCGCCGCACCGCCTGCCATGCGGCTTTCGCGTCGGCGCCTTTCACCAGGAAAGCCGCCAACGTGATGAGCAACGCCGTCAGCCGCGACGCCGGCAGGTTGATCCAATCGTCGAAGCGTGCGGCTGCCCTGCCGAACGTTTCGTGGCGCGGCGTGCGATGGCCGATCATCGAATCGGCGGTGTTGGCGGCCTTGTAGGCGGCGCCGCCGGCGAGGCCGCCGACGCCCGTCCAGAAGGCGGGGGCAACGATGCCGTCGGAAAAATTCTCGGCCAGGCTCTCGATCGCCGCGCGGCAGACGCCGGCCCTGTCGAGGGTTTCGGGATCGCGGCCGACGATGCGCGAGACGGCGGCGCGGCCCATGTCGAGGCCGCCCGAGTCGAGCGCATCGGCGACGGCCTCGACATGCTCATAAAGGCTCCGCTGCGACAGGAACGATGTTGCCAGAAGGGCGGTGATGAACAGTCCCAGGGGAATGAACCAGAGCAGGATCTGCACGCACAGGCCAATTAGCGCCGGCACCAGCACGATGACCAGAAGCGCCTGGACACCACGTTGGCGACGCAGTGCGTCGGGATCAGTGGCGCGGTTGAGCCTGCGATCGAGAAAGGATATCAGCCAGCCAAACCACGTCACGGGATGGCCGATGGCGCGAAACAGCCAGTCGGGGTAGCCCAGCGCGGATTCGATGGCCAATGACAGGAAAGCGATCAGGACTGACATGAAGCTTCTTGAAGGAGCGGTGGACCATGGTGGAAGTCTCGGCCGGGCAAGGGCGCTTTTCCCCAACGCCCCCCAGCCTTTCGTCGACCTCTCGACCGGAATCAATCCGCACTCCTACCCGCTTTTCGAGCTGCCCGCCACCTCGCTGTCGCGATTGCCGGAAGCGGGGCGGGCGCGTGAGCTGACGGCGATCGCAGCCAGTAGCTATGGTGCGCCCTCGCCAGCCAATGTCGTCGCTGCGCCCGGTACGCAGATCCTGCTGCCGCGCGTGGCATCGCTGGTCGCGCCGGGCAGGGCGCTCGTTCTAGGGCCGACCTATGCCGAACATGCCCGCGCGGCGGCGATCGCGGGGCACGAGGTGACCGAAGTCAGCGATTTCGCTGATCTGGCGAATGCCGACCTTGCCGTCGTGGTCAACCCGAACAACCCGGATGGGCGCATCGTCGAGCGCGACCGGCTGCTGGCGCTGGCCGCCGGTTTGCGCGCCAAGGGCGGGCTGCTGGTCGTCGACGAGGCGTTCATGGATGTCGGCCCGCGCGAACACAGCCTTGCCGGCGATGTCGGCCAGGGCGGCATCGTCGTGCTGCGTTCTTTCGGCAAGTTTTTTGGGCTGGCCGGCCTGCGGCTTGGATTCGCGCTTGCCGATGCGCCGACGGCCCAACGGCTGGAAACGCAATTCGGACCTTGGGCCGTCGCCGGCCCGGCGCTGGAATATGGCATTCGCGCACTTGCCGATATCGGCTGGCAGGACGCGATGCGCGCGTCGCTGGCGGAGGCATCGGCTCGGCTCGACGGGCTGTTCGGTCGTTTCGGCGTGCCTGCCGCGGGCGGCACCACATTGTTCCGCTATCTCAGGCTGTCGGATGCCGCCGGCTTGTTTTCTGTGCTTGGGGAACGCGGCATCCTGCTTCGCCATTTCACCGACCGCCCGCATGTCCTGCGGGCCGGCCTGCCGGGGAACGGGGAGGAGTGGCTGCGGCTTGAATCCGCGCTTGCCGAATGGGCGGCCCGGCGCGAGGATCGAGCGGAAGGTATCAAACCATGATCCATGTCTGCTCGCTGGCAAAGGTCGAGGAAACGGTGGCGAGGACCGGCGCCGAGCGGCTGCTGTCGCTGTTGGCCGCCGGCACCGATGTGCTCCGCCCGGCCTCGATCATGAGGGAAAACCATCTGCACCTGGTCATGCACGACATCGCGGCGGCGCAGGATGGCATGACCATGCCGGGCGAGGAGCATGTGCGCAATCTGCTCGATTTCGCGCGCCGCTGGGACCGCGCAAGGCCGATGGTCGTGCATTGCTATGCCGGCATCAGCCGCTCGACAGCCTCCGCCTATATCATCGCTGCCGCGCTGGCGCCGAAACGCGACGAGGCCGAGCTGGCCCGGACGTTGCGGAGGTTGTCGCCTTCGGCGACGCCCAATCCGCGGCTGATCGCGGTGGCCGACGCGCTGCTTGGTCGAGGCGGCCGCATGATCGCGGCAATCGAAGCGATCGGGCGCGGCGCCGATGCCTTTGAAGGCACACCGTTCGAACTGAGGATCGACGGCTAGAGGCTACTTCAGCCAATCGGCGAGCTTCGCCTTGCGTACGTCCCTAAGCAGGCTGACGAAACCATCAGCCTGATGTTCCGCTGTCAGCCGACCTTTTTCAGCCGTGGCAATGCTGGCGTCGCCGACCACGCCGTTCGGGTTGAGATCGCTGGCGATCCAGGCGAAGGCGTGGGTGCCGGTGTGCCGCAGCAGCGCGAATTCCTTCTCGGCCTTGGCGACATTGGACACGAAATTGTCGGCCCTGGCCATGTCGACGAGATCCGGCCGGAAATGCAGCATCAGCGAGGTCTCGACGTCGCCGCCATGGATGCCGTGGCGGTCCTCGAGTTCGGTGTACATGCCGGCCGGGCGGCCGAAGCGTTGCCAACTGGTCTTCACCGCCAGCATCTTTTCGCGCACCCGCAATTCGCGCGTGACGATGCCCATGATCTCCTCGTTGCCGCCATGCGAGTTGACGACGACCAGCTTGCGCACGCCTGCCCGCGCAATCGACACGCCAAGCTCGGTCCAGGCGTCCGCCAGCGTCGTTGCCGGCAAAGTAAGCGTGCCCGGCGCGTGAAGATGCTCGTTCGATTTGCCCACCGCCTGGACCGGAAGGATGCGGATGTCGAGATCGTCGGGCAGGCGGGCGATCACCGTGTCGAGCATGCCGTTCATGATCGAGGTGTCGGTCGAGACAGGCAGATGCGGTCCATGCTGCTCGATCGCCGCCACCGGCAGTACGGCGATCGTCGCTTCGGGATCGATCGAGGCATATTCGGTGGTCCGATAGTCACCCCACCACACGCGTCTTTTTGCTACGGTCATGTCATGCCTCTTCGATGAACGGTGAGACCTACCGCGAGATAGGCGGTGTGTCGATCACCCGGCCGCGATGGCCTCGACCTCGACCTTGAATTCAGGCCGGGCAAATCCGCTGACGATCATCAGCGTCGAGGCCGGCGCTGGGTTCGAAAACAGCCGGTCGCGGACATCCATATAGGGTCGCAGATGCGCGCGGTCGGTGACATAGGCGTTGATGCGAACGATATTGCCGAGCCCCAGCCCCGCCTCGCCGAGGATCGCGGCGATGTTCTTGAAGCAGAGCTCGGCCTGGGCGCCAGCGTCTTCGGGGATCTGGTCGTCCGCCGTGATCGCGACCTGGCCGGAGCACAACACCAGCCGCTTGCCCGGGGGCACTTCGACGCCGTGACTGTAGCGAGCAAAAGGCGGCTTGATCGACTTCGGGGTGAGGAACTTGAACATGGCAATCTCCTGGATACCGCCAGCCTAAGACTGGATTCATCACAGCTTCAAGATGGCGGTGCATGTCGCCGGTGCGATTGTGGACAGGCGTTTAAAAAATAGGCACGATGCCTCCGGTGCAGCACGACCTTTCCGGCGTTCGCAGATGGCTGTGGTGCAGGCGGGCGGGTCCCGGCGCGAGACGCCGGTGGCATGTGTCTTGCTTCTTGAATCTCTGGTGTCGAGCCTGGCGCGTGGCGCGCCGGAGCAAACAAAGGGTGGTGGTGTCGATGTACGGAAAACTGAAGATGTCGGTAGCGGCGTTGGCCGTGCTTGCAGCGAGCACGCTTGGTGCCGCGGCAAATGAAAAAGTCACCTTCGGCACCAACTGGCTGGCCGAGCCGGAACATGGCGGCTACTACCAGGCCGTGGCCGACGGCACCTATGCCGCCTGCGGCCTCGACGTCACCATCATGCAGGGTGGCCCGCAGGTCAGCGGCCGGCCGATGCTCCTGGCCGGCAAGATCGATTTCTACATGGGCGGCAACCTGCTGTCGGCCTTCGACGCCGTCCAGCAAGGCATTCCGATGCGCGTGGTGGCGGCGGACTTCCAGAAGGATCCGCAGGTCATCATGTCCCATCCCGGCGAGGGGCTGGACAAATGGGAGGACCTGAAGAACGCCGAGCAGTACATTCTGGGCGACGAGGGCGCGCAGACCTTCTTCCAGTGGATGATCATCGAGCTCGGCTTCGACGCGGCCAAGCGCATGCCCTACACCTACAACACTGCTCCCTTCCTCGCCAACAAGAAGTCGATCCAGCAAGGCTATGTCACCTCCGAGCCGTTCGCGGTCAAAAAGGAAGGCGGCTTCGTGCCCAACCAGTTCCTGCTCGCCGACTATGGCTGGGACACCTATTCGACGACGATCGAGGTGATGCAGGACACGATCGACAAGAAGCCGGAGGTGGTCCAGTGCTTCGTCGATGGCTCGGCCAAGGGCTGGTACAAATATCTCTACGGCGACAACAAGGCCGCCAACGACATGATCAAGAAAGACAATCCTGACATGACGGATGAGCAGATCGCTTTCTCGATCGAGCAGATGAAGAAGTTCGGCCTAGCCGATTCCGGCGACACCGAGAAGCTCGGCATCGGCGCCATGAACGAGGCGCGGATCAAGAGTTTTTACGACAAGATGGTCAAGGCCAAGGTCACGCCCGCCGGCATCGACATCACGAAAGCCTACACGCTGGCCTTCGTCAACAAGGGCGTCGGGCTCGAGCTGAAGAAATAGGCCGTCCCGGCATGATGCAGGAAAAGGTGGCGCAAGCGCCAGTGAAGACTTCGGTCTCCTTGTTGGCGCTGCGGGGCGTCGGCAAAGTCTTTTCCAATGGCGTGGCGGCGCTCGCCGACGTCGACCTGACGATCCGGGAAGGGGATTTCCTCAGCCTGCTCGGGCCGTCCGGCTGCGGCAAGTCGACGGCGCTGCGGCTGATCGCTGGCCTGTCAACGCCGACCTCCGGCATGCTCGACTGGCGTGCGGGCGGTTCGCTCGACCGCTCGAACATCGGCTTCGTGTTCCAGGAGCCGACATTGCTGCCCTGGGCCAGCGTTTTCGACAATGTCTGGCTGCCGCTTAGGCTGAAGGGCGTCAGCCGCGCCAAGGCGGCACCGGTGGTGACCGAGATGCTGGCAAGGGTTCATCTCACCGGTTTCGAGAACGCGGTGCCGCGCGAACTGTCGGGCGGCATGAAGATGCGCGTCTCGATCGCACGGGCCCTGGTGACCAAACCGCGCGTGCTTTTGATGGATGAGCCGTTCGCGGCCCTCGACGAAATCACCCGCTTCAAGCTCAACAACGATCTGCTGGAGTTGTGGCAGGACGAGCGCTTCACCGTCGTCTTCGTCACGCATAGCGTCTTCGAAAGCGTGTTTTTGTCCAACAGGGTTGTCGTGATGGCGGCGCGGCCAGGCAGGATCTTCGACGAGCTTGCCATCGATGCGGCCTATCCGCGCGACGAGGCCTTTCGCACCTCCCCCGATTATGCGGCGCTGTGCCGGCAGACGTCCGACGTGCTGGCCAAGGCCATCAATTCAATTGCAGGCTCGCATCATGACGACCCTTGACGGTGCATTGAAACTCGACCCCGAGGAAGCACGCCGCGCGCGCCAGGAGCGGCTCGAGCGGATCGGCCGCTGGGTTCTGCCGCTGGCGATCATGATCCTGGCGATCTGGCTGTGGGACCGTATCTGCGTGTGGAATGAAATTCCGCAATACATCCTGCCGCGTCCCGGTGTGGTGCTGGCAACGCTCTACAACGACGCCGGCCTGCTGTTCTCCGCACTGCTGGTCACCTTGCGCATCACCTTCCTCAGTCTGCTCCTTGCCGTCATCGGCGGCGTCGGGCTGGCGGTGCTGTTCGCGCAGTCGAAATGGGTGGAGATGTCGTTCTTTCCCTTCGCCATCGTGCTGCAGGTGACGCCGATCGTGGCCATCTTCCCGCTGATCAACATCTATGTCGACAACCAGACGACCAAGCTTCTGCTCTGCGCCTGGATCGTCGCCTTCTTTCCGATCCTCTCCAACACCACCCTCGGCCTGAACTCGGTCGACCGCAATCTGCGCGACCTGTTCAAGCTCAACGGCGCAACGCGCTGGCAGCAATTGCGCTATCTCAGGCTGCCGGCGGCGATGCCGTATTTTCTCGGCGGGCTGAAGATCGCCGGCGGCCTGTCGCTGATCGGCGCGGTGGTGGCCGAGTTCGTCGCCGGCGCCACCGGCCAGTCTTCGGGCCTCGCCTCGCGCATCATCGAGGCAGGCTACCGGCTGAACGCGCCCAGGCTGTTCGCGGCGCTGTTCCTGATCTCGCTGACCGGCATCCTGATCTTCCTCGTGCTGTCGCTGATTTCGCATCTCATCTTACGGCGCTGGCACGAGAGCGCGCTGAAGCAGGAGCGGTAGCGCCTTGATTCCAAACACAGGTTCATACCGGCTCGCCAACGCACGCGTTCATCGGTCCGTCACGCCTGGCCTTGCCGCGCCCTTCGACGGCGACGGTTTCGCACTTGCCGACATCGCGGTGGGCGACGGCAAGATTTCCAGCATTGCTGTTCCTGGCAGATCGAACGCACCTGCCGATGCGATCGACCTCGGCGGGCGGATTCTGCTGCCGTGCTTCATCGATTGCCACACCCATATCGACAAGGGCCATATTTGGCCGCGAAAACCCAATCCTGACGGCACTTTCATCGGGGCGCTGAATGCCACAGGTGCCGACCGCACTGACCGCTGGAGTGCCGAGGACGTGGCGCGGCGCATGGATTTCTCGCTGCGCTGCGCCTACGCGCATGGCACCAAAGCACTGCGCACGCATCTGGACAGTGTCCCGCCGCAGGAGGAAATCTCCTGGCCGGTGTTCGAGACGATGCGCGAGAGGTGGCGCGGCCGCATCGAGTTGCAGGGCGCCTGCCTGATTGGCGTCGAGGGCGTGCGCGACAAGAATTGGTTCGACAGGCTGGCCAAAAGGGTGGCCGCCGCCAAGGGCGTGCTTGGCGTCGTCACCTACATGGTGCCGGATCTGGAAGAACTGCTCGACCATGTCTTCGCCCAAGCCGTCAAGCATGGCCTCGATCTCGATTTCCATGCCGACGAGACCGACGACGTCGCGGCGATCTCGCTGAAGAAGATCGCCGAGGCGTCGCTATGGAGCGGCTTCGAGGGCAAGATCCTCGTCGGCCACTGCTGTTCGCTGGCGCGCCAGCCGGACCTCGACGTGCTGGACACCCTGGACAAGGTGGCGAAAGCCGGGCTGGCGATCGTCTCGCTGCCGATGTGCAATCTCTATCTGCAGGACCGGCGGCGCGATCAGACTACGCCGCGCTGGCGCGGGGTGACGATGCTGCACGAGATGAAGGCGAGGGGCATTCCGGTCGCGGTCGCTTCCGACAACACGCGCGATCCCTTCTATGCCTATGGCGATCTCGACATGCTGGAGGTCTACCGCATGGCGACGCGCATCCTGCATTTCGATCATCCGGTCGCCGATTGGCCGCGGGCCGTCACGGCAACGCCGGCTCACGTGATGCGGCTCGATGGTTTCGGCACGCTTGCCGCCGGCGGCGATGCCGACTTCATTGTCTTCAAGGGCCGCAGCTGGACGGAATTGCTGTCTCGGCCCGAATCGGATCGCATCGTGGTGCGCGCCGGGCGAGCGATCGACCGGCAATTGCCCGACTATGCCGAACTCGACGAGCTGATGGTGGACTGATGGATATCGCCGCGCTGAAACGCGATCTCGACGGGATCAAACTCGACGACAATCCGGCCATCGTCCAGCAGAAAAGCCGCGATTTCTACTGGTACAGCCCGGTGCTGAAGCAGCAGCTCGATCACGTCACCGGCGACCTGGTCGTGACACCCAAGAACGAGGCCGAGCTGATCCGCGTGCTCGCCGCCTGCCACCGGCATGGCGTGCCGGTGACGCCGCGCGGCAGCGGCACAGGCAATTACGGCCAGGCGATGCCGCTCTCGGGCGGCGTCGTGCTCAATCTCGCCGAGATGAACGAGATCAAGTCGATCGCGCCGGGGCGCGTGGTGACCGGGCCGGGCGCGGTGCTGGCCGACATCGACAAGGCAACGCGGGCGCATTCAGGGCAGGAACTGCGGCTCTCACCCTCGACCTACAACACCGCCTCGATCGGCGGCTTCATCGCCGGCGGTTCGGGCGGCGTCGGTTCGATCAATTTCGGCGGCTTGCGTGATTTCGGCAATGTGCTGCGCCTGCGCGTGGTAACCATGGAGGCCGAGCCGAGGGCGCTCGAACTCACAGGCGAGGATCTGCACAAGGTGACCCACGCCTACGGCACCAACGGTATCATCACCGAAGTCGAGATGCCGCTGACCGCGGCCTATGAGTGGATCGACATCATTGTCGGCTTCGACGCCTTCATGAATGCGGCGCGCTACGGCAACGCGCTGGCCTGCCAGGACGGCATCCTGACCAAGCTGATCACGCCGATCGCGGCACCGGTGCCGCAGCTCTATTTCAAACGGCACCAGAAATTCCTGAAGGATGGGCAGAGCATCTGCGTCGTCATGGTGGCGCGGCATGGGCTGGACGCCTTTCTCGCTTTCACGCGGCGGGCTGGAGGCGAGGTGATCTTCAACGCCGCCACGGCGACGCCGGAGGAGAAGAAGGGTCTGCCGCCGGCCTATGAACTGGCCTGGAACCACACGACGCTCAGGGCGCTGCGAATCGACCCCGACATCACCTATCTGCAGTCGCTCTATCCCTTTCCCAACCAGCTGGCGCTGGTCGAGAAAATGGACGCGATGTTTCCAGGCGAAGTATTCTCGCATCTGGAGTTCGTGCGGCTGGATGGCAACATCACCTGCTTCGGCCTGCCGCTGGTCAAGTTCACCACCGAGGCGCGGCTCGACGAGATCATCCGCTTGCATGAGGAGAATGGCTGCCCGATCTTCAACCCGCATCGTTACACGCTGGAAGAGGGCGGCATGAAGCAGACCGATGCGGTGCAACTCGCCTTCAAGCGCGAGACCGATCCGCAAGGACTGCTCAATCCCGGCAAGATGATCGCCTGGGAAAACCCGGATTATGACTACCGTTCGGGACGAACTTTTCTGTTCAAGGGGCTGCAGAGGACGGGATGAGGAGAGGTTCGCGCTTGAACACCCCCCTCTGGCCTGCCGGCCCGGGCCCTTCGCTGTCGCTTCGGGCGTTCGTCGCTCGGAAAGCCAAGAAATTGGCTTCCCGTCCGCTGCGCGGACCACTCCTCACCCCCCGCATGGGGGGAGATCGGCAGCTTAAGCGCTGCCGCCAACCTGCCGCGCTGACAATTGGCGAAAGCAAGGAGATAGTCCGATCTCCCCCCTTGCGGGGGAGATGCCCGGCAAGGCAGAGGGGGGTGCCTCGCGCTGACCCAGGCAATGCCTCGCCATGAACATCCTCGTCCTCCACGCCCATCCGGTCGAAACCAGCTTCAATGCCGGCCTGCACCGGACGATCGTCGAGCGACTGACGGCTGCCGGTCATGCGATTGACGACTGCGACCTCTATGCCGAGGATTTCGACCCGCGGCTCTCTCGCCAGGAACGGCTAGACTATCACAATCCGCGCGGCTCCGCCGACCCTGCGGCGCCGTATGTCGAACGCCTGTTGCGTGCCGATGCGCTGGTGCTTTCCTATCCGGTCTGGAATTACGGCTTTCCGGCAATTCTGAAAGGGTTCTTCGACCGCGTCTTCCTGCCCGGCGTGTCGTTCAAGCTGGTCGACGGCAAGGCGCAGCCGTCGCTGCACAACATCGGGAAGATCGCGGCGGTCACCACCTATGGCGGCAGCCGGTTCCGCGCCATGCTGATGGGGGACCCGCCGCGCAAACTGGTCCAGCGCATGCTGCGCGCCACAGTCAAGCCGGGCGCTTCGGTTTCCTACCTGGCGCATTATTCGATGAACATTTCGAGCGACGAGACGCGCAAGGCGTTCTTGGCCAAGGTCACGGCCAGCATGGACAGATTCTGATGCGCGCGCTGGTGGTTTATTGCCATCCGGTGCCGGAGAGTTTTTGCGCCGCTATCCGCGACACCGCCGTGGAGGTGCTGACGCGAAAGGGCTGGGAGGTGCGGCTGCTCGACCTCTATGCCGAGAAGTTCGATCCGGTGATGAGCTGCGAGGAACGGCGTTTCTACAACAACCAGGCGCCGCAGGACCTTGCGCTGAAGCCGCATTTCGAGCTGCTCAACTGGGCCGAGGCAATCCTCTTCGTCTATCCGACCTGGTGGTACGGGCTGCCGGCGATGCTGAAGGGTTGGCTCGACCGGGTGTGGGCGACGGACGTCGCCTTCAAGCTGCCGGCCGGCAAGGGGCGGATCAAGTCGCTGATGCGGCATGTGACCAAGGTCGGCGTCATCACCACCTGCGGCGCGCCGACATGGTGGAGCGTCGTCGTCGGCCAGCCCGGGCGCAAGACCTTGCTGCGCGGCATGCGCGCGCTGTGCGCCACGCGCTGCCGGACTTTCTTCATGGCGCACTATCTGATGGACGCCTCGACGCCGAAGACGAGGGCCGCGTTTCTGGCGAAGGTGCGGGCGAAGCTGGAGCGGTTTTGAGGGGGTGAACTTCCCTTCTCCCACAAGGGGAGAAGGGAAAAACGCGCTACATCTTCACCCGTTCCGATTTCGGATCATACATCGGCTTCAGCGATGCCTCTGCCGCAAACCGCTCGCCGGCGATCTCGATCTCATAGGACGAGGCCAGCACATCCGCCTCGGTCTCGCCCTGGCAGGGCACATAGCCCAGCCCGATCGCGCCGCCGAGATGGTGGCCGTAATTGCCTGAGGTGATCGGACCGACGATCTTGCCGTCGCGCAGGATCGCCTCGTTGTGGAAGAGCAGCGGTTGCGGGTCCTTCAGCCGGAACTGGACCAGCCGGCGGCTCAATCCGGCTTCCTTCTTCTTCAACACCGCGTCGCGGCCGATGAAATCGCCCTTGGCCGTCTTCACCGCGAAGCCGAGGCCGGCTTCCAGCACATTGTCCTCGTCGGTGATGTCGTGACCGAAATGGCGGAAAGCCTTTTCGATGCGGCAGGAATCGAGCGTATGCAGCCCGCACAGCTTGAGGCCGACATCGGCGCCGGCCGCTTCGATGGCTTCAAAGACGTGGGCCGCCTGGTCGGTCGAGACATAGAGCTCCCAGCCGAGTTCACCGACATAGGTGACGCGATGGGCGCGGGCGAGTCCCATGCCGATTTCGATCTCCTGGAAGGTGCCGAACGGGTTGTTCTCGTTGGAGAAGTCATTCGGGCTGACCTTCTGGATCAGTTTTCGCGCATCCGGGCCCATCAGGCAGAGCACGCTTTCGGCAGCGGTTACATCGGTGATGACGACAAACGCCTCATCGACGTGCCGGCGTAGCCAGGCGAGGTCGCGCTGCAGCGCGGCGCCGGGCACGACGAGGAAATAGGCGGTGTCCGACAGGCGCGACACCGTGAGATCGCTCTCGATGCCGCCGCGCCGGTTGAGCATCTGCGTGTAGACGATCTTGCCCGGCGCCACGTCTATGTTGTTGGCGCAGAGTTTTTGCAGGAACGCGCAGGCGTCGCGGCCCTCGACGCGGATCTTGCCGAACGAGGTCATGTCGAACAGGCCGACCTTGTTGCGGACGGCGAGGTGCTCCTCGCGCTGGTTGTCGAACCAGTTCTGCCGCTTCCAGGAATAGCGGTACTCGCGCTCCTGTCCCTCGCGCGCGAACCAGTTGGCGCGCTCCCAGCCGGCGACCTCGCCGAACACGGCGCCGCGCGCCTTCAGATGCTCATGCAGGGGTGAACGGCGCACGCCGCGCGATGTCGCCATCTGGCGATAGGGGAAATGGTCGGCATAGAGCAGGCCGAGCGTTTCGGAGACGCGCTCCTTGAGGTAACGGCGGTTCTTCTGGAAAGGCTGGGCGCGGCGGATGTCGACTTCCCACAGGTCGAACGGTGCCTCGCCGTCGTTGATCCACTGTGCCAGCGCCATGCCGGCGCCGCCTGACGAGACGATGCCGATCGAATTGTAGCCGGTCGCCATCCAGTAGCCACGCAGTTCCGGCGCCTCGCCGAGATAGTAGCGGTCGTCGGGCGTAAAACTCTCGGGGCCGTTGAAGAAGGTGTGGATGCCGGCGGTCGCCAGCATCGGCATGCGGTTTACGCCCATTTCCAGGATCGGCTCGAAATGGTCCATGTCCTCGGGCAGTTGATCGAAGCAGAAGTCCTCGCGGATGCCGTCCATGCCCCAGGGCTTGGCCACCGGCTCGAAGGCGCCGAGCATCATCTTGCCGGCGTCTTCCTTGTAATAGGCGCACTCGTCGGGCACGCGCAGCACCGGCAGGCGGCTCAGCCCCGGGATCGGCTCGGTGACGAGGTAAAAATGCTCGCAGGCGTGCAGCGGGATGGTGACGCCGTTCTGGGCGCCCAGTTCGCGCGCCCACATGCCGGCGCAGTTGACGACGATGTCGGCCTCGATCGTGCCTTGCTCTTCGCCCTGCGCCCAGGACACGCCGGTGACGCGGCCCGCCTTGGTGTGGACCTTGGTGACCTTCACATTCTCCACGATGGTGGCGCCGCGTTGGCGCGCGCCCTTCGCCAGCGCCATGGCGATGTTGGCGGGGTCGCACTGGCCATCAAGCGGCAGATGCACGGCGCCGACGACGTCGGACACGTTGAGATGCGGGTACATCTCCTTGACTTCCCTGGGCGAAATCTCGCGCACGTCGACATCGAAGGCGCGGGCGAGTGACGCCTGACGATAGATCTCGTGCTTGCGCTCCTCGGTCAGCGCGACGGTGATCGAGCCGACTTGGCGCATGCCGGTGCCGACCTCGGTCTCGGCTTCCAGCTTGACGTAGAGGTCGGCCGAATATTTCGCCAGCCGCGTCATGTTCTGCGAGCCGCGCAACTGGCCGATCAGGCCGGCGGCATGCCATGTCGTGCCCGAGGTCAGCTGCTTGCGCTCCAGAAGGACGATGTCGGTCCAGCCGAGCTTGGCCAGGTGATAGGCGACCGAGCAGCCCGAAACGCCGCCGCCGATGATGACGGCCCTTGCCTTGGCGGGAATGGTTCTGGGGGAAGGGATGTTCATGCGGCCTCGCGGCGGTAGCTGGAGACAAAGCGGCGCAGCCGGAGTGCTGCTTCCCGCAAGACGGGTTCCGGCTGGCACAGGCTGACGCGGATATGGCCTGCCGCGGCCTCGCCGAAGCTGGAGCCGGGCATGACGCCGACCTTCTCCTTGTCGAGGAAGGCGAAAGCGAATTTCTCGTCGTCGGATTCGACGGCCGATATGTCGAGCATGACATACATGCCGCCTTCGGAGCCGCGCACGCCGACATCGTTCATGCCTCGCACGGCGTCGAGCAGGACGGCGCGTCGCGCCGCATAGCGTTCGGCGATTTCCTTCACGCCATAACCCTTCTCCAGAGCCTCGGTGCAAGCGATCGAGATGAAGGCCGGGAGGCCGTAGGTCGTCACCAGATTGAGGTTGGTCAGCAGCGAGATCATCTCGCTGGGGCCGGTCAGCCAGCCCATGCGCCAACCGGTCATGCCATGGCTCTTGGACATGGAATTGATGACCAGCGTGCGCTCGGCCATGCCGGGCAGGGAACGCGGCGAGATGTGCTCGCCACCGCCGAGCGTCCAGTAGACTTCGTCGGACAGCAGCCACAAATCGTGCTCGCGGCAGACCTCGGCCAGCTGTTCCAACCGTTCGCGCGAATAGACGGCTCCGGTCGGGTTGTTCGGCGTGTTGATCAGGATGGCGCGCGTATTCGGCCGAAGTGCCGCCCGGATCATGTCGGCGCGGGGCTGGAAACCGTCCTCGGCCGGCGTCTCGACAACCGTGAAGGTCGCGCCCGCGGCGCTGAAGGTGTTGGGGTAGGTCGCGTAGTATGGCGCGACCACGATGGCGTGGTCGCCCGGATCGAGCACGGCCTGCACGGCGGCGTAGAGCGCCGCCTGGCCGCCCGGCGTGGCGATGACCTGGTCCGGCGTCGTCCCGACGCCCGTGCAGGCGACCGAGGCCGCCGCCATCGCCTTGCGCAGGCGCGGCAGGCCGGGCAAAGGGGTATAGTGGTGATTGCTGCCGCGAACCGCGGTCACGCAGGCCTCGATCGTTTCGGAAGGTGTGTCGAAATCGTGATCGCCGACCGACAGCATGATGATGTCCTCGCCGGCTTCCTTGCGGGCCCACGCGGCGAAATGGACTTCCCAGCCATCCTTGCCCGACGGCACGATGCCTGAAATGCGCGATGATGGTTTTGGCATCAGGCTCTCAACCTTTCGTTTTTCGGATCCCACAAAGGCTCATCGTTCTGCACGACCGCCTTGAAACGGTCGCCGAAGATCTCGATCTCCACGGCGGTGCCGGGCTCCGCCAGATCGGCACGCAGCATGCCGAGCGCGATCGACTTGCCGACGCGATGACCCCAGCCGCCCGACGTCGTCTCGCCGACGATCTGGCCTTCACGCCACAGCGTCGACATGTAGGGCGCGTCGCAATCGCCGGGGTTTTCCACCACCAGCGTGACGAAGCGCTTCCTGACGCCCTGCTGTTTCTCGTTCTGCAGCGCTGCCTTGCCGCGGAACTCGGGCTTGTCCCATTTGACGAACCGCTCGAGCCCGCCTTGCAGGATCGAATAGTCGGTCGAAAGGTCGCCCTTCCAGGTGCGGTAGCCCTTTTCGAGCCGCAGCGAATCCAGCGCGTACATGCCGAATGGTTTCAGGCCGTGCGGCTGTCCCGCCGCGTAGATGGTGTCGAAAACGGCGGCGGTGTCGTCGACCCTGGTGTGGATTTCCCAGCCGAGTTCGCCGGCGAAGGAGACGCGGACCAGCTTCGCCCAGCGCCCGGCGATCTTGGTTTCCTGATGCGTGAGCCACGGCAAGGTCAGGTCGGCCTCACAGACGGCGGCGAGGATTTCCCGCGACTTGGGTCCGGCCAGGATTTGGGTGGAGAATTCCTCGGTCCGGTCGATCAGCTTGAAAGTCGCATCCACGGGCATGTGCGATTTCAGCCATTCGAAATCATGCCATTGCGCCACCGCCGCGGTGATCAGCGTCATGGATTCCTCGCCGTGGCGCACCACCGACATTTCGGTGACGATGCGGCCCTTGTCGTCGGAGAAATAGACGAGACCGATGCGGCCGGGCTTCGGCACGAGGCCGGTCACTTGCCGGCTAAGCCATTCGGCGGCGCCCGGACCTTCGAGGTTGAAGCGCGAAAAACCCGGCAGGTCGAGGATGCCGGCGGCGTCGCGGACGGCCAGGCATTCCTCGCGCACGCGGTGCTGCCACGGCCCGTCGCGACGGAAGGTGAGCGTTGCTTCCTCCGAGACGTCGTCGCCATCCTGCGCATACCAGGTGGCGCGCTCCCAGCCATTATAGGCGTCGAAGCGCGCGCCGAACGCCTTCATGCGATCATGGATCGGCGACAATTTCCTGTCGCGTCCCGCCGGCCAGGCATGGCGCGGAAACTGGATGGCGTATTCGTTGCCGTAGATCTCCATGCCTTTGGCAACGCAGTAATCCGGAGCCGAAGCGAAGGACGTGAAGCGGCGCGGGTCGCAAGACCACATGTCCCATTCGGTCTGGCCTTGCGTGACCCATTCGGCCAACACCTTGCCTGCACCGCCGCCTTGCGCGATGCCGAAGGTGAAGACGCAGGCCTCGAACGCATTGGGGACGCCCGGCATCGGCCCGATCAGCGGATTGCCGTCCGGCGCATAGGGGATCGGGCCGTTGATGACCTTGGACAGGCCGGCGGTACCCAGGATCGGCACGCGGGCGACGGCGTCTGCCAGATAGTGTTCCAGCCGGTCGAGATCGTCGGGGAAAAGCTGGAAGGAAAAATCCTCCGGCATCGGGTCGTTGTGACCAGCCCAATGCGCGCGGCAATTGCGCTCATAGGGACCGAGATTCATGCCGTTCTTTTCCTGGCGCAGATAATAGGAGGTATCGACGTCGCGCAGCAGCGGCAACTTTCTGCCCTGTTCCTTCGACCATGCCGCGAGTTCGGGGATCTCCTCGAACAGGATATACTGATGGCTCATCACCATCATCGGCACCTCGCGGCCGAACATTTTTCCGACTTCGGCGGCACGGTAGCCGGCGGCGTTGACGACGATCTCGCAGCGGATCTCGCCTTGCGGCGTCACGACCACCCATTCGTCCCTTTCGCGGCGCACGCCTGTCACCGGGCAGAAGCGTATGATCCGGGCACCCATGTCGCGCGCGCCCTTGGCCAGCGCCTGGGTCAGCTGCGCCGGATCTATGTCGCCGTCGCTCGGGTCGTAGAGGGCGCCTTCCAGCTCATGCGTCTCGATGAAGGGATAGCGGCGCTTGATCTCGTCCGTGCCGACGATATCGATGTCCATGCCCTGGTAGCGGCCCATGCCCTTGGCGCGCTGGAACTCCTGCATGCGCTCTTGCGTGTGGGCAAGCCGCAGGGAGCCGGTGACATGGTAGTTCATGGGATAGTCGACGGCCTCGGCCAGCCCGCGATAGAGCTCGGTCGAATAGCGCTGCATGTTCATCAGCGACCAGGACGAGGAGAAGGTCGGCACGTTACCGGCGGCATGCCAGGTCGAGCCGGAGGTGAGTTCATTCTTTTCCAGGAGAACGCAGTCGGTCCAGCCCGCCTTGGCGAGATGGTAGAGCGAGGAGGCGCCGACGACACCGCCTCCGATGATCACCACGCGTGCCGTGCTCGGCAAACCGGCCATGTTCTTCTCCAACCCTTGGTCCAATTTCATTCAATAAACTGGCGGCGAAACCACCCAGATGACGACCGCCGGCTCCATTCCCGGATTGCGCCAGCGGAATGGCTTGCCCTCGAAGCGAAAGGAATCGCCTTCGCCGAGCCGATGCCATGTCCCCGATATTTCGATGTCGAACGTCCCCGACACGACATATCCAGCCTCTTCGGTCGGCCGGCGCGCCTCGCTCTTGAGCTCGGCGCCCGGCGCGAAGACGGAACGCAGCATCTCGAAGCTACCGCCGAGATCGGGCGACAGAAGCTCCTCCATGAGGCCGGATTCGCTTGTGCCAAGGGTGCGGCGGCTGCCGGCCCGCACGACCGCGCCGCGCTCGCTTTCGACAGGCACGTCGTGGCCGAAGAACAGGCTGACCGGCACGCCGAACAGTTCGCCGAAAGCCCGGAGATCACTGAGCGACGGTGTCGACAGGCCGCGTTCGACCTGGCTGACCCAGCCGACCGACCGGCCGAGTTTCAGGGCGATCTCGGCGAGCGTCAGCCCACGCGCCTTGCGCAGCGCCCTGATATCGCTGGCCAGCAATCGCTCGTAATTTCCCTGCAATGCTTTCGCTGTAGCTGGAGGCAAATCGCGCTCTCGTGAAAAAATCCCATCAAATTTCATGAGATGCCGGAGCGGTGAAAAAATCAAGCGGATTTTCACGGGTGCACAAGATTTGCTTGCGCGATTTTGGCGGTTCATGCAAAGGCTCGGCCGCGAGCGGCGAGTGGGGACGTCCGATCGGGACACAGGGTAAGGACGGCCCATGCTTGGAAAGAAGGCTCGAATCACGGTTGATGCCGAGATCGTCGACGACGCGATCGTATCGCGCCGGTCGGTGCGCGCTTTTCTGCCCGACATGGTCGACGACAACACGATCCGCGACATACTGGCGGTCGCGGCACGCGCCCCTTCCGGCACCAATATGCAGCCATGGCGGGTCTATGTCACCAAGGGTGACACCAAGCAGCGGATATCGGATGCCATCCTGAATTCCGGCATCCGTGCTGAAAAGGCCGATTGGGACGAATATCGCTATTATCCCACGCAGTTCTTCGAACCCTACCTGACCCGCCGCCGCGCCAACGGTTTCGGGCTCTACGGCGCGCTCGGCATCGGTCGCCGCGAGGTCGACAAGATGCGTGCCCAGCACGACCGCAACTTCGTCTTCTTCGACGCGCCGGTCGGCATGATCTTCACCATCGACCGCCGGCTTAACCAGGGTTCCTGGATCGACTACGGCATGTTCCTGCAGAACATCATGGTTGCCGCGCGGGGCAGGGGCTTGCACACCTGTCCGCAGGCGGCGTTCGCGCCCTATCACCGGCAGATCAGGCCGGTGCTCGGCATTCCCGACGAGGAGATCGTCGTCTGCGGCATGGCGCTCGGTTATGAAGATACGTCGAAGCCCGAAAACGCCTTCCGAACCGACCGCGTGCCGCTGGAGGAATGGGTGACGTTCAGCGAGTAGGCCGCTGCTGCGCTGCGACATCCGCTATTCCGTGTTCATCTGGGCGCCATGGCCGCTGACATGGGCGCCATCCTGCGGCGTCAGCTTGAGATAGGCTGATAGCGCGCACAGCGTGATGACACCCTCGATTACGAACAATATCCGGAAGTGATTGGCGACGGCCGGGCCGCCGCCGGCCAGAAACGATAGTGCAGCGGCGGCGAGGCCGACGCTGATCGCCACCGCCAGTTGCCACAATATGTAATAGAGCGCGCTGAAGCGGGCGAGCTGCTCGGGCGCGATGTCGGAATAGGCAAGGTTGCCGGTCGACGCCCATTGCGCGGAGCGGAAGACGCCGAAGATGAAGATGTAGGCAAGCACGATCCACACCGGCGTGGTCGCCTGCATCAGGGCAAAGCCCGCAACCATGGCCGCGACGACGGGCGTGTTGAAAACCAGCACGCGGCGGAAACCGAAGCGGTTGAGCAGGCGAGGCATGAAGACACGCATGACCACCGACCCGACCGCGGCGACGAAGGTCAGCGATCCCGCCTGCACGGCGCTCATGCCGAAGCCGAGCTGGAACATCAGCGGCAGCAGGAAGACGACGGAGCTGAGGCCGATCGTGTCCAGACCGCCGCCGGTCAGGAAGGAGATGCGGAAGGTGCGGATGCGCAGGAGCTTGAGGTCGAGCAAGGGATTGCGCACGCGCAGGCAATAGAACGAGGCGACCGTCAGGATGACCAGCGCCAGGGCAAGCTCGGCCGCGATCACGCCGGCGGCCGCATCTTTCGCCGCCAGCGAATCCATGCCGAAGACAAGCAGGACCATGCCGCTGCCGACCAGCAGGAAGCCCGGGAAATCGAACGGTGTGCGCACGGGTTTGGTCACCGTCGGAAACAGCGAGGCGGCAAGGACAGCCGCGGCCAGCGCGAAGGGCACGTTGATGAAGAAGATCCAGCGCCAGGAAATGTAAGTGGTCAGCGCGCCGCCGACGAGCGGACCGACGAGCGGGCCGGACTGGCCGGCCAGCGAGATATACATGTTGATCTTCAGCGTCCGGCTTCGAGGGAAGGTCGACAGGATGACGACCTGACCGAGCGTGCCCATCAGCGCGCCGCCGAAGCCCTGCAGCGCGCGGGCGCCGACCAGCGTCCAGATGTTGTCGGACAGGCCGCACAGCGCCGACGAGGCGGCGAATACCAGCAGCGCAAAGCAGTAGACGTTGCGCAGGCCGAAGCGGTCGGCAGCCCAACCGCCGAGCGGCATCGAGATGATCAGGCTGGCGACGTAGACCGTGATCAGCAGGCCAAGCTGGCTCGGTGGGCGGCCAAGGCTTTCGCTGATGCCGGGCAGCGCCGTCACCACGACATTCTGGTCGAGGCTGGTCATGAACACGCCGCAGGCGACCGTCAGCGGCAGCAGGAGCAGGGCTCTGGCTGGCACATCGGCGCGATCGGTGGCGCCGGCGGATATTTCTGCGGTCATGGAGATATTCGAACCAAACGGATGCGCGGATTCTGGAGACGGGTTTTGTTACCCTTCGGACCGGCTTGACGGCCATGTCATGCCAGTATGACGGCCGCCGGCGCATTGCTGTAGCGTCAGAGCCAGCCGGCCTTGATGCCAGAATTCGTCGACCCCGAGCCTACTGTACCTCGTAGCCGACTTCCTCGCTGGCGTGACACAGCGCCTTCCAGAAGGAGCGCGCGAAAGAACGGAAGACGTAGATGTCGAACTGGTCGCCGCCGGTGCGCTGGACCTGGGCGAAGATGTCGTGATGGGTGGTCGACCGGCCGGCGTCGAGTGGGAAGGCCGGCAGCGTGAAATCGATGGCGAAGAACTTCGCCAGCACCCATTCGGCCTTCGGACCGGCGATGCGGATCGCGGTGCGGCCATGCGAAAGATCGGTCACCGTGCCGATGGCGGGGGTCACCACGCCCGCGAAAGCCGCGGCCAGCCCCTCGGCTTCGTCGGCTACGGTGAACTTTCCCGGTGCGAAACCGAATGCCGATTTGGCGCCATTGGTGGCGCCACCGCCGGCACCGTCGGGCAACGTAAGCCCGGTGACGGCGCGGATGCCTGATATCAGTTTCTTCTCTTCGCCCGGCCAGGCGGCGAGCTGCACGATCGAGCCCGGTCTCGTCTCGGTCAGGATGACCTCGACACCATGTTCGAAATTGCCGTGCGAGCCGACATGGAATTCCGGTTCCAGCGGTGAAAGGCGCTCAACCATGCATGCGGCTCCCGTCCGGATCGTAGAAGTGGTTGGAAACAATCTCGACCGGTCCGAACCGGTTGCGCAGCGGATCGGAGACATGGGCGCGCGAGCCGTGCCTGGCCTTGCCGCCTTTGATCAGCGCCAGCGCGATGTGCTTGCCGAGCGCCGGCGAATAGCAGCAGGCCGTGATGTGGCCGATGGAGCCGTGCGGGTTGGACTCGTCAAGCTCCTCGACGATATGCGCGCCGCCGTTGAGCGGCCTGTTGTCGAGCGCGACCAGCCCGACAAGTTCCAGCCGGTCGGGGGAGATGAGGCCCTCGCGGTCCATCATCGCCGAGCCGATAAACGGCTTCTTCTTCGACAGCATCCAGTCGAGATGCAGATCGCGCGCCGTGGTGCGGCCGTCGATCTCGGCGCCCGTCACATGGCCTTTCTCGATGCGCATCGTGCCCAGTGCTTCCAGTCCGTAGGTCACCAGTCCGAACGGCTTGCCGGCCTCGATAAGCGCTCCCCAGACATGCGTGCCATGGTCGGCGCCGCAATAGACCTCGAACGCCATTTCGCCGGAAAAGGACAGCCGGCAGATCATCACCGGCACACCAGCGATCTGGCCATGCACGATGCCCATGAACGGCAGCGCCGCATTGTCGACAGCGGTGCCGACGACGCAGCCGGCCAGGATCTGCCTGGCTTTCGGCCCGCCGATCGCGGCACCCGCCCACTGGTCGGTCACGGAGGTGACATGAACCTTGAGCTCCGGCCAGACCACATCGAGGAAATATTCCAGATGCTGCATAACCTTGCCGGCATTGGCCGTGGTGGTGGTCATCAGGAAATCCTGTTCGCCGAGCCGCCATGTGGTACCGTCGTCGAAGGCCAGTCCGTCCTCGCGCAGCATCAGCCCGTAGCGCGCCTTGCCAACGGCCAGCGTGGAAAACATGTTGGTGTAGACACGGTCGAGGAATTCGGCCGCGTCCGGACCTTGCACCGCGATCTTGCCCAGCGTCGAAACATCGACGATGCCGGCGCTTTCGCGCGTCGCCCTGGCCTCGCGCACATAGGCCTGCTCGACCGTCTCGCCGGCAAGGCCATAGATCATCGGCCGGTACCACAGGCCGGCGGAATACATGGTCGCGCCATTGGCGACATGCCAGTCATGCATCGGCGTCAGCCGTTCGGGCTTGAGGTCGCCGAAGCGCTCCGCCGCCAGCGATCCGATCGAAACCGGCGCAAAAGGCGGCCGGAAGCGCGTCGTGCCGACTTCCGGGATCGGCTTGCCCAGCGCCTCGGCCATGATGGCAAGGCCGGGGACGTTGGAATTCTTGCCCTGGTCAGTCGCCATGCCGAGCGTGGTGTAGCGTTTCAGATGCTCGACCGAGACGAAGCCTTCGCGGTGCGCCAGCCGCACGTCCTCCGACGTCACGTCGTGCTGGAAGTCGACGAAGCTCTTGCCGCTGGCCCTGATCTCGAACACCGGCGCCGGATCGGGATCGCAAGCTACGGCTTCGACCGAGGGCAGTGCGGCCGGCGTGGCTTGCGCGCCTGCCGCGGCAAGGCCTGCGGCGCGGCCCTCGGTTACCGCTTCGGCGGTGGAAAAGCTGCCGGTGAAGGCGCCGGCGCCAATCCAGTTCTGCGTCGGCTTCGGCGGCAGGAAGGCTTGTCGGGCGGCATTCCACTGCGCCTTGCCGCCGGCCTGGCTGGCCAGATGGATGGTTGGCGACCAGCCGCCCGACATCAAGAGGCAGTCGGCATGGATGCTGCGGGCGTCGCCGGTGAGCGTGCCGTTGGTCATGTCGAAGCGCTGCAGCTTGACGCCGGAGAGCGCCTTGCCGCCCTCAGTGGCGATCACGGCATGGCCGGGAAAGATCTCGGCTTCGGTCTCCTCGGCCAGCTTGCGCATTTCGCCCGAAAGCTCGGGACGGACATCGACAATCGCGGCAATCCTTGCGCCGGCCTTCTTCAGCGCCAGGGCGCAGCGATAGGCGCTGTCATTGTTGGTGAACAGCGCGACCGTCTGCCCCGCCAGCACGCCGAATTCGTTGGCGTAGCGCTCCGCGGCATGCGCCAGCATCACGCCCGGGCGGTCATTGCCCGGAAATACGAGCGGTCGTTCGAAAGCGCCGGTGGCCAAGACCACCGATCGGGCGCGGATCGCCCAATAGCGATGGCGCGGTTCGCCCTTGCCGGGTGTCTCCTTGTGATCGGTGACGCGCTCAAGGGCGGCAAGCGTATTGCTGTCGTAGTAGCCCCAGACCGTGGTGCGCGGCAGAAGCCGGACGTTGTCGTAACCCTCGAGCTGGGCCACGGTTCGCCTGGCCCAGTCGGCCGCCGGCAGGTCATCGATCGTCTCGTTCGACCAGTTGGCAGAGCCGCCGAAACGCGGATCGAGTTCGGCAAGCATGACGCGCGCGCCCTGATCAGCAGCGGCCTTGGCGGCCGTCAGCCCGGCAGGGCCGGAGCCGACCACCAGCACGTCGCAAAAGGCGTTCATGCGCTCATAGCGCGCCGGGTCGGCGGTGGAACCGGCCCGGCCGAGGCCGGCGGCGCGGCGGATGAAATGCTCGCAGAACATCCAGAAGCGCGTGCCCTTCAGCGGACCGATCACCGGACCCATGAAGGTCTTGTAGTAGAAGCCGGCCGATAGGAGCTTGCCGCCGAGCTGGTTGACGGCGCTGACGTCCCAGGCCAGCGACGGAAAACGGTTCTGGCTGACGGCGACCAGCCCGTCATGAAGCTCGACCATGGTCGCCGCGACGTTGGGCTCGCGGACCTCGCCCTTCAGCACCGTCACCAGTGCGTTCGGCTCTTCCACGCCTGCTGTCAGGAGGCCGCGCGGGCGGTGGTATTTGAACGAGCGCCCGTAAAGCGTGACGCCGTTGGCCAGCAGCGCCGAAGCCAGCGTATCGCCGGCATGGCCGGTGTAGGGCGTGCCATCAAAGGTGAAGCGGATGGTCTTCAGCCGGTCGATGCGGCCGCCGGTCTCGGTCCGGCGCGGGCTCACGATCTGCCCTCCGCCTTGCGCCGCGCGACCGGACCGTGATCGCCGCGTGCGAAGGCGACGCTGGAAATCTCATGCGTCAGCGTGTTGCGCACGACCCTGAGATGCGCGCGACAGCCGCCGGAATGCTGCCAGATCTCGTTGTGGTCTCCGGCCGGGTTCAGCCGGTCATAGACATAGGCGTTCCAGGCTTCGAAGTTCTGCGAGGCGGGGTCGGGACGCTCGCGGTTGCCGTCACCCTGGTAGGTGAACTCGATGACGTCGCGCGGGCCGCAATAGGGACAAGTGATCAACATCGGATATTCCTGGTGCAGCCTTGCTTGGTGAAGCCTTGCTTGGAGAGATATTGTTCAGTGCAGTCTGGGATTGGCGCCCTGGCCTTTGTCGTCGATCACCAGGCCGCGATGGAAGCGGTCGAGCGTGAAGGGGGCGTTGAGGTCATGCGGCTCGTCCTTGGCGATGGTCCAGGCAAAGCACCAGCCGGAGGCGGGCGTCGCCTTGAAGCCGCCATAGCACCAGCCGCAGTTGAGATACATGCCGGGCAGGGGCCCGGTGGTGATGATGGGCGAGCCGTCCATCGACATGTCGCAGACGCCGCCCCAGGAGCGCAGCATGCGCACGCGGGCAAGCCCCGGGAACAGCGCCAGCATCTCGCTCATCACCTCGTCGACGATGGGCAGGTTGCCGCGCTGGGCGTAGCTGTTGTAGCCGTCGATGTCGCCGCCGTAGACGAGGCCGCCCTTGTCCGATTGCGACATGTAGAAATGGCCCATGCCGAACGTGACGACCGTATCGATGAAGGGCTTCAGCGATTCGGTGACGAAGGCCTGCAGCACATGGCTCTCGATCGGCATCGTCTCGATGCCGGCAAGCTGCATCACCCGGCCGGTGCTGCCGGCCACCGCGACCGCCACCTTCTTGGCGCGGATGTCACCGCGTGATGTGGTGACGCCGGTGATGCGGTCGCCGTCGCGCAGGAAGCCGGTGACCTCGCAATTCTCGATGATGTCGACGCCGCGCCGGTCGGCGCCGCGCGCATAGCCCCAGGCCACGGCGTCGTGGCGGGCGGTGCCGGCGCGCCGCTGCATCAGGCCGCCGACCACGGGGAAGCGTGCATCACTGGAAATATCGAGCGCGGGGATCAGGCGCTTGATTTGCGCCGGCGTCATCAGTTCGGCGTCGACACCGAGATGGCGCATGGCGTTGCCGCGCCGTGCATAGTCGTCGAACTGGGCCGGCGTGTGCGCCAGGTTCAGGCAGCCGCGCTGCGAGAACATGACGTTGTAGTTGAGATCGTGCGACAGGTTCTCCCACAGCTTCATCGAATGCTCGTAGAAGCGGGTGTTGGCGGGCAGCAGATAGTTGGAGCGCACGGCGGTGGTGTTGCGGCCGACATTGCCGGAGCCGAGCCAGCCTTTTTCCAGCACCGCGACATTGGTGATGCCGTGTTCCTTGGCGAGATAATAGGCGGTCGACAACCCGTGCCCGCCGCCCCCGATGATGATGACGTCGTAGGATGCCTTCGGGTCCGGCTTGCGCCAGGCCGGCTTCCAGTCCTTGTTTCCCTTGAGCGCGTTCGCGAGCAGCGAAAGGGCCGAGTACTCTGCCATGGATATGATGTCCGTTTCGGGCGATGCGGCAGACTATAGAGCAGGCCGCACGCGCAAAGCCAATATTGCGCCATCGCCTTTCGACTGGCCGACGCTCCAGATCAGCGCAGGTGCGGTCGGATCAGGCGACGAGTCCGGGTGACGGGGTCCTTCGCCGGCGCGCTGTTGATGGAGCATTGAACGAAAAAACCCGCCTGTGCGGCGGGTCGTTGGCGCAACTCAGCACCATGACTGAATATCTACCATAGCTGCCTTCACTCAGTCAAGAAAAAATTCCTATCATAAAGCTGCCGGCACAACGGGACTGGCGGTCGTCAGGTCTTTGTTGCCCGAGTTCGGAGCCCTGGCGGTCGGATGCGACGGCTTGCCCCATGATATGGCCGTCTTTATCAAATTCAATTGCCATTGCCGCCTTGAGTCGCCAACAAATCATGTTTTTCAAATTGCTTCGTCTCGTCTTGATGTTCGCGCTTGTCGTTTCGGCGCCGCTTTCGTTCGATGCGTCGGCGCAAGGGCTTGGCCAGGCGCCTGCCGGACTGGTCGCCGACCAGCAGAAAATCCTTCAGGACCTGACGACCAAGACCGATAATTTCGACAAGAAGATCCAGCAGGACGGCGACGACGACGCCACTCTCGTCGATATCCGCCTGCAACTCGAGGAACTGTCGCGGCAATCGCTGAACAGCGCGCTGGCCTTCCGCACCCGCCTTAGCGAGATCAACAGCCGGCTCGAGCAGCTTGGCCCGGCACCCGCCGCAGGCCAGCCGCCGGAACCCGACATCGTCAGCACCGAGCGCCAGGCGCTGGTCTCCGAAAAGGCCGAGATCAACGCGGTCATCGCGCAGGCGCAGACGCTGTCGATCCGCATCAGCGGGATGATCGACAAGATCGGCAACATGCGCAGCGCGCTTTTCCGCAATCTCCTGACCAAGCGCTATGTGCTGTCGGATGCGCTGAGCCCACAGGTCTTTTCCGACGCCCGCGACGAGTTCGGCAATTTCTACAAGGCGGTCTCGTCCTGGCTGAGCTTCGCCTTCAGGTTCAAGTTCCAGGCCATTCTGGCGGCAACCTTCGTGGCGCTCGGGCTGGCCCTGGTGCTTCTGGTCGGCGGCAGGCGGTTGTTTGGACGGGTGTTCGAAGCCGAACCGTCCAATGAGGACCCGTCCTATCTCAGCCGCCTGTCGGTGGCCTTCTGGTCGACATTGCTGCCGACGCTGGCGGTCGGCGCCTTTCTTGGGTCGACGATTTTCTTTTTCAACTATTACAACGTTTTGCGCGGCGACATTGGCCTTTTCCTCAACGCGCTGGCGACGGTCATCGGGGTGGTGTTCTGCGTCAATCGGCTGGCCAATGCGGCGCTCGAGCCACGGCTGCCGAACTGGCGCCTGATCCCGGTCGAATCCGGCCCGGCGCGTTGGCTGGTGCGCCTGACCACCGCCATGGCCGTGGTCATCAGCGTCAACACCTTCCTGTCCGTCATCAACGACAAGATGGGATCGCCGCTGTCGCTGACGATCGCGCGCAGTTTCGTGGCCACCATCGTCGTCGGCATCATCCTGATCCTGATGGCGATGCTGCGGCCGTTCAAGGCCCGTGACGGCAGCTGGCGGCCTTGGCCGGCATGGCTGCGCTACCTGGCGCTGGCTCTGGGGCTCTTCACCATCATAGCCGCCTTGCTTGGCTATATCGGCCTTGCGCTGTTCGTGTCGCTGCAGGTGGTGGTCACCGGCACGGCGCTCGTCACCGCTTATATCGGCTTCCTGTCGGCACAGGCGATCGGCGACGAGGGCGCCTTCGCCAATACGTCGGTCGGGCGCTGGCTGTCGGCCAATTCCAGCTACGAGGACACCGCGCTCGACCAGTTCGGCCTTGTCGTCAGCGTGGCCATCAACGTGATGATCGTGCTGGTCTTCCTGCCGCTGATCCTGTTGATGTGGGGCTTCCAACTGGGCGACATCCAGGCCTGGGCGTACAAACTGGCGACCGGGATTAATATCGGTTCGGTGACGATTTCGGTCACCGGCATCCTTTCGGGCATCGTCGTCTTCATCATCGGCTATTTCCTGACGCGCTGGTTCCAGGGCTGGCTCGACGGTTCGGTGATGGCGCGCGGCAAGGTCGACACGGGGGTGCGCAACTCGATCCGGCTGGCCGTCGGCTATGCCGGCGTGGCACTTGCGGCACTGATCGGCATCTCGGCGGCGGGCATCGACCTGTCCAGCCTGGCGCTGGTCGCCGGCGCGCTTTCCCTCGGCATCGGCTTTGGCCTTCAGAACGTGGTGTCGAACTTCGTCTCGGGCCTGATCCTGCTGGCCGAGCGGCCGTTCAAGGTCGGCGACTGGATCGTCGCCGGCGACATCAGCGGCACCGTCAAGAAGATCAGCGTGCGCGCCACCGAGATCGAGACCTTCCAGCGGCAGTCGGTGATCCTGCCCAATTCGAACCTGATCAACAACGCCGTCGGCAACTGGACGCACCGCAACAAGCTCGGCCGCATCGACATCAAGGTCGGCGTCGCCTATGGCAGCGACGTCAAGCAGGTGCACGCCGTCCTGCTCGAGATCGCCCGCGGTCATCCGCTGGTGCTGAAGAACCCCGAACCCTTCGTGCTGTTTTCCAATTTCGGGCCTGCCGCGCTGGAATTCGAGATCCGCCTGTTCCTGGCCGATGTGATGAACGGCAACATCGTGCAGAACGATATCCGCTTCACCGTGCTGGAGACGTTCAGCGATCAGCATATCGAGATACCCTCGACGCCACGCGCGGTCGTCGAGCCCAAGCATGTCAAGGCCTGGCCGACCGACGACGACAAGATCGAGGCCGATTTCGCCGAACAGGAACGAGCAAAGGCGGAAGCCGCGGCCGAGGCCAAACGTCTCTCCAGATCAGGACGCAAGGCGAAGAAGCCTGATCCGGATTAGATCGGCGGTCGTAAGGTTCAGGCCATCAAACCAATTGCGGCATGAATGCGGCATTCAGTTGCGGTTCAGCTTCCATCTCATATAAGCTCCCATGCAAAGGCGAGAATGCCTTGCGAAATGCAACAGAGGCGGTGGGAACACCGATATTGCACATGTGGAAGTCTCTCGTCGCTGCCGTCGCCTTGCTCGCCGTGAGCGGGTCGGCCCATTCCGCCAGCGCGGTCAACAAGGACGCCGAGACCCGCACGCTGATCGTGACGGAAGGCGGCAGCAAGACCGACCTGGCGCTGGCCGCCGGCGAAACCGTGGAATTCTGCCCGAATGGCTGCTTCGTCACCTTGCCCAATGGCGATCTCGAAGCCCTGACCGGCTCGGAAACGGTCGAGATCTCGGGCGGCATCGCCCGCATCAAGTAATTTTTGTCCACATCTCTTGAGAGGCCGGACATTTGCCCGGCCTTTTATTGTTTCCGGTAGCGGTTGTTTAACAATGATACGGGAAATACCGCGGTGACAGCCGCCCACAACCCGGCGTTTTAACGTTCGTTACGCCGTCTCCCCGCTATACGTCTTGTGAAGACGCCGACAAACGGCGCGACGGGTTCGAGGCAGGGCAGGACGACATGGACGCGCGGTCCGACGGAAACGCAATACCGCTTGCGGTCGATCTCGACGGCACGCTGATCGCGACCGACCTGCTATGGGAAGGACTGTTCATCCTTCTCAAGAAGAACCCGCTCTACATTTTCCTCGTGCCTTTCTGGGCCGCCGCCGGGCCGGCCCGGCTGAAGCAAGCCATCGCCCAGCGCGTCGATATCGATCCCGCGTCGCTGCCTTACCGCGCGCCATTGCTCGACCGCATCCGGGCCGAGCATGCCGAAGGCCGCAAGATCGTGCTGGCGACAGGCACGCCGCGCAAATTCGCCGACGCCATCGCTCGCCACCTCGGTGTCTTCGACCGGGTGCTGGCGACGGACGGGGTCGACAATCTGACTTCCGGCAAGAAGCGTGCCTCGCTTATTGCGGCCTATGGCGATGGCGGCTTCGATTATGCCGGCAACAGCCGCCATGATCTCAAGGTTTTCGATGCGGCACGCAGCGCGATCGTGGTGGCGCCGGACCGCCACGCCGCGCGCTGGCAGGCGGCGCATGGCGCCGAAACCATGTCGGCGCCGAAACCGACATTGCGGACCATCGTCAAAATGCTGCGCGTGCATCAGTGGCTGAAGAATTCGCTGATCGCGGTGCCGATGGTGCTGTCGCACGAATATTTCAACACCGGCATGATCTGGGAGTGCGTGCTGGCGTTCATCTCGTTCAGCGCGGTGGCGTCGGCCATCTATATCCTCAACGATTTCTTCGACCTGGCGCTTGACCGCAAGCATGCCACCAAGCGTCACAGGCCATTCGCCAGCGGCGCGCTCTCCATCCCGTTCGGGATCGGCGCGATCGCGGTGCTGCTGGCGATCGGCATCGGCACAGGACTGTTTCTGGCGCCCGAATTCCTCGCCGTGCTCGGCGGCTACATGGCTGTCACCACGGCTTACTCGCTGTCATTCAAGCGCATGCTGCTGGTCGACGTGCTGACGCTGGCCGGCCTCTACACGATCCGCGTTCTGGCGGGCGCGGCCGCGACCGGCGTCGAGGTTTCGTTCTGGCTGCTCGCCTTCTCGATCTTCTTCTTCCTGTCGCTGGCGCTGGTGAAGCGCTTCGTCGAATTGCGCACCACGGCCATTCCACCCGGCGAGCGCATTGCCGGGCGCGGATATCGCACCGAGGACCAGGAGATCGTCGCCCAGGCCGGCATGGCTTCGGCCTTCTCCTCGGCACTGGTGCTGGCGCTCTACATGGATAGTGTTGCAGTGCGTGAGCTCTACCCGCATCCCTGGCTGATCTGGCCGCTGCCGCCGATCGTGCTTTATCTCACCATGCGGGTCTGGATCCTGGCGCGTCGCGATGAGATGCATGACGATCCGGTCGTGTTCATCATCCGCGACTGGCGCAGCCAGATCGTGGTGCTGATCGGCGCCGTGCTGCTGGTGATCGGGGGCTGGTAGACATGGCCGGCGAGCGCTTCGACAGCTTCGGGCGCGCGACGCCGCCCGCGCCCCACGCCATCGGCGTCGATGATGCTATCGTGCTGCTGAAGGGCGGCCAGGCCAGGCACGCCTCGCTGCTTGCCTATGGCAATGGCAGATCCTACGGCGATTCCTGCCAGAACGAGGCCGGCGCGGTCGTCGACATGCGGCCGTTGAACCGCATCCGCGCCTTCAATGCCGAGATCGGCCTTCTCGAAGCGGATGCGGGCGTGCTTCTGTCCGACATCATTGCCCACGCCGCGCCCTACGGCTTCTTCCCGGCAGTCGTTCCGGGCACGCAGTTCGTCACGCTCGGCGGCGCCATTGCCAACGACGTCCACGGCAAGAACCATCACCGGCGCGGCACGTTCGGCTGCCATGTCGAAAGTTTCACGCTGCTGCGGTCCAATGGAAGGACCTACCGCTGCTCCGCGACAGACAATCCGCGGTTGTTCCGGGCGACGATCGGCGGCATGGGGCTGACAGGCCTGATCCTGTCGGCCTCGATCCGGTTGATGCGGGTGCATTCCCTCGACATCATCGAGAAGGTGACGCCGTTTCGCGACCTGGGCGAATTTTTCGAGCTGGCCGAGGCGGCGGACCAGGCCAATGAATATGCGGTCGCCTGGATCGATCAGCTCGCCGGCGGCAGGCGCAGCGGGCGCGGCCTGCTGTTCACGGGCAATCACGCCGAGCATGGCTCGCATACCGCCGCGCGCGCCGGCGGCAATTTCGCGGTGCCGTTCCAGCCGCCGTTCAATGTGCTCAGCCGACCGTTCCTGAGCGCCTTCAATGCGGCCTACCGATGGAGGAAGGGCCGCTCTGCCGCGCCGCGCCAGGTCGGTTACCAGGGCTTCTTCTTCCCGCTGGACGGCGTGCGCGATTGGAACCGGCTTTACGGTCCGAACGGGCTGTTCCAGCACCAGAGCGTTGTGCCGGAAGAAGCCGCGCGTGAAGCGGTGCCGATGCTGCTCGCGGCTGCCAGGCGGGCCGGGCAGAGCTCGTTCCTCACTGTTCTGAAACGCTTCGGCGGCGTCCGATCCCCGGCGCTGCTCTCCTTCCCGCGACCTGGCTACACGCTGACGCTGGATTTCCCCAACAGGGGAGCCGCGACCCTGGCGTTGCTGGACGAACTCGACCGCATCGCCATCGGAGCCGGCGGGGCAGTCAACCCCTACAAGGATGCGCGTATGAGCGCCGCGACCTTCGCCGCGTCCTTTCCGGAGTGGTCACGGCTGGAGGCGCAGCGCGACCCGGCCTTCATGTCCGGCTTCTGGGCGCGCACAGCCAAAAACATCGACCTGCGAAGACGGGGTGCCGAGGCCGCCGAATAGATAAAATTGAAATGGATCGTGGTTAGCGATCGGTTAACGAGAAGATTTACTCAAAACGTCCTTGTGAGTTCACGAAATCTTTTCGGGTTTGTAATAGAAAGCGTCACGGGTGGGTGAGCGGACATGAAATATATCGTCTTCATTCTCTTTACGGTCATGACCAATGCGGCCGCGCAGCTGATGCTGAAGCAAGGCATGATGTCGCTTGGGCCGATCTCGTTCGAAGGCGCCAACCCGCTTATCAGGCTTTTGCAGATCGTCTTCAGCCCCTGGGTGTTCCTCGGCCTGTGCACCTTCGTCATTTCCATGGCCTCGCATCTCTACGTGCTGTCCAAGGTCGAGCTTTCCTTTGCCTATCCGTTCCTTAGCCTCGCCTATGTCGCCGTCGCGGTCTTCGCCTATTTCGTCTTTCGCGAGGACCTCAATGGCTGGCGCATCGCGGGTATCGGCTGCATCTGCGTGGGCACAGTGCTGATCGCCCAAAGCGGCCGAGACCTGGGTGACCACGGGCATGACGAGCAGACCGTTTCCATCACCTCCGACAAGATCGGCACCAGCGAGATCGTTCGATGAGACATCTGATTTTCGGCGGCGACGGCTTTGTCGGTCGCCACCTTGCCCCGAAGCTCGTGGCGGATGGCGAGGAGGTTGTCGTCGCCGACATCGTCAAGAGCGATCTTGCGCATTACCGCAACGTCGGCTTCGTCCATTGCGACGTGACCGATCCCGCATCGGTGGCGGCGGTTGGGCTGAAGGCCGACGACATGGTCTATAATCTGTCGGCAAAGATGCTGTCGCCGATCCAGGTGCGCGCCAAGCGGCACGATTTCTTCTTTCCGGTCAATTTCCATGGCACCGAGCATATCATGCAGGCGATGGACAAGGCTGGCGCACCCAGGCTTGTCCACTACACGACCGACATGATCTACGGCCATACGGTCACCTTCCCGATGACCGAGGAGCATCCGGTCGCGCCGCTCGGCGAATATGGCTGGTCGAAGCAGAAGACGGAGGAACTGGCCGCCGAATGGCGCAAGCGCGGCATGTCGATCTCGCTGTTTCGTCCGCGCCTGATCATCGGTCCCGGCCGCCTCGGCATCCTTGAAAAACTGTTCAAGCTGATCGACTGGAACCTTCCGGTGCCGATGATCGGCTCGGGCCGGAATCCATACCAGTTCATTTCTGTTTTCGATTGTGCGGAAGCTGCCCGCGCGGCCTGGAAAGCCGGCGTACCGAACGAGGCCTATAATCTGGGTTCGCTCAACCCGCCGCCGGTAAGGAAATTGCTCGGCGACCTGATCAGGCATGCCGGTTCGAAATCGATCCTGATTCCGACGCCGGGCTGGGCGGTGAAGCGCACGCTCGACCTGCTCGACCTGATGAACCTGCCGATTATGGATCCCGAGCAATATCTGATCGCCGACGAGGAGTGCGTGCTCGACGTCTCCAAAGCGGGACGCCAACTCGGCTGGGTGCCGCAACATCGCGACGAGGACATGCTGATCGCCGCCTACAGCGAATACCGCGCCAGGAAGGCCGGCCACGCCGTCGCCACCAAACATGTGCCCGCCGAATAGCAGCCCGCCAACAGTTTCATCTGCGCACGATCCCCGATCCTGCGCGCGGACAGGAGATTGAAATGACCGTCATGGCCAAGCCCGATCAGGCGAGCGCGCGCACCATGGTCAGCGCGCCGGCGCTGTCGCCAGCCACCATCGCCAAGCCTGACCTGATCAGCGTCGAGCAGGCCAAGGCGATGGACGTCGCTGCGATGACCGACCTGTTCAAGGCGCATCTCAACCCGGGCCAGCTGCATTTCATGAAGCTGCTCGGCTTCCACAAGATCAAGATCGAGCGCGCCGAGGGCATGTTCTACATCGACCAGAACGGCCGCAAGATCCTGGATTTCTTCGGCGGCTTCGGTTCGCTGGCCTTCGGCCACAACCATCCGCGCATCCTCGAAGCGCGCAAGAAATTCCAGGAGGAGAAGCGCCAGGAGATCGCCATCGCCTTCATGTCGCAATATGCGGCCGCGTTGGCCCACAACATCGCCAAATGTTCGCCCGGCGATCTCGACATGGTGTTTCTGGGCTCGTCCGGCTCGGAAGCGATGGAAGCGGCGGTAAAACTCGCCGAGCGTGCCGCCGGCCCGAAGCGGCCCAAAATCGTCTATGCCGAGAATTCCTTCCACGGCAAGACCAAGGGTGTGCTGGCGATCACCGACGGCCAGCTCTACCGCGCCGATTTCAAGGTGGCGGACAATGCGGTCCGGATTCCGTTCGCCGACATCGAAGCGGTCGAGCGCGCATTCCGCGCCGATCCCGAGATCGGCGTCATCGTGCTGGAAACCATCCAGGGTGGCGGCGGCATCATCCAGGCGCCCGCGGAATATTGGCGGAAGCTGCGCGCATTGTGCGATCAATACGGTGTGCTGTGGGTGGCCGATGAAGTGCAGTGCGGCTATGGCCGCTCCGGCCGCTTCTATGCTTTCGAACATTATGGCGTCGTTCCCGACGTGACGGCGCTCGCCAAGTCGCTCGGCGGCGGCAAGGCGGCGGTCGGCGCGATGGTCGCCAGGCGCGAGATCTATATGAAGGCCTACGGCACGCCGAAGACGGCGATGATCCATGCCATGGCGACTTTCGGCGGCATGGGCGAGGCCTGCGTCACCTCGATCGAAGCGCTCAACGTTCTCTATGACGAGGGCCTGATCGACAATGCCGCCGCTACCGGCGAGTACCTTTTGCAGCGCCTCCAGGCACTGAAGGACAAATACCCCAAGATCATCAAGGACGTCCGCGGTAAGGGGCTCATGATCGGGCTCGAGTTCCATGATTTTTCGCAGACCTTGCCGACGGTGTTGCGGCCGGTGGTCAGCGTGCTTGACGACAAGCTGAAGGGCTCGCTGTCGGGCTTCGTCGGAGCGCTGCTGCTGCGTGACCATGACGTGTTGGTCGCCTTCACCGAGTACAACCGCAACGTCATCCGGCTCGAGCCGCCGCTGATCTGCCAGCGCGAGCATGTCGACCGGTTCGTCGACGCTTTCGACAGCCTTTTGTCGCGCGGCATTGTGGGAATCGTGAAGGATTTCGTCAAAAGCCAGGTTCGTTGAGCCCCACGACGATGCTGACCAAGTCGCCCACTCCGCAAAACCCGCTCGACCGGCTCACAGCGGCCGGCCTGGCGTGGGGTGAGGGGACCTATGCGCGGCTGGCGGCACCCATCGGCGTGGCGGCTTTCGCGCTCTACATCCTTTTGACGGCGCTGACGGCCTGGTTGATGCCCGATTCTAATTGGGACATGCTTCCCTATCTCGCCATATCAGAGGAAGGCACATACCCCGATGCGCAGGCGCTGCATGATTATGCCTACAACACCGTCAAGGCCGGGGTCTCGGCAGGTGACTACAAGACGCTAACCGATGATGGCGGCGGCTTCCGCAGCCACATGGCGGAGAATGCCGCCGACTTCCATTCGCTGCTCGGCATGTACCGGATCAAGTTCCTCTACGCCGAGATCCTGTCGACGCTGAGCGCGGCGATGTCGCCGGTCGAAGCGATGCGGCTGGTGCAGGTGGCCTCGGTGCTGCTGTTCGGCGCGATCACGCTGCTCTGGCTGCGCTCGGAAAAGGCCTTGGCGCTGGCGCCGGTGATCGGCGCGGTGTTGATCATGGCCGATTTCGGCGATGCGGCGCGCGCCTCGACGCCGGATCTGCTGACTTCGGCGCTGCTGCTCGGCGGGCTTTACGCCTATGTCAGGGGCCGCGAGGCGGCGACGGCGATCCTGCTCTTCCTCGCCTTCATGGTGCGGCCGGACAATATTGTCTTTCTTGCCGTTTTCGCCGTTCTGCTCATCGCCTTCCGGCAGCAGGCATGGGGTGCGCTGGTCGGTTTTGCGGCGTCCTTCGTCGCCTATTTCGCCATCTCGCACTGGGCGCATCATCCTGGCTGGTGGCCGCATCTGTGGTTCTCCAGCGTCGAGCAGCACTACAATATGGACGGGTTCGAGCCGCCGTTCTCCGTCGTTGCCTATCTCAAGGCATTTGCCGCATCGCTGCTGCGCGCCGTCAACCTGAACAGCTGGGTCGGCGTCTCGGTGCTGGCGCTGGCCGGCTGGTACGCGGTCGGCCGTGCCGGCTTCCGGCTCGACCGACGCGCCGGCATTCTGTTCGCGGCGCTCGTGCTCGGCGCGCTGGCTAAATTCACCGTCTTCCCGATCCACGACACGCGCATCTATTTCCCGCATCTGGTTCCGCCATTCCTGTTGCTGGCCACCCCTTTCATGGCGCTGTGGGCGACAGTCGCCCGCGGCCAGCACCGCGCCGCCTTGCATCCAATTCCCGGAGACACGCCATGAGTTCGCTGTCCAGCCTGACGCGCATAGCGCTGTCGCTTGGCCTTCCGGCTGGTTTGCTCGACCGCGGTCCGTCGCTGCGCGGCACGAAATTCCTGGCCGGGGCGGCACTGAAAGCGCGTTTCGGCGGGACAAGGCGGCCCTTCCAGATGGTCAATGTCGGCGCCTGCGACGGCGCCCTGTTCGACGATGTCACACCCTGGCTGCATCGCATACCGGGCGCCCGTGCCCTGCTGGTCGAGCCGATCCCCTATAACCAGAAGCGCCTGCGCGCCAATTATCCCGATACCAGCCGCTTCATCATCGAGCCGGTTGCCGTCACGAAAATAAGGGGGACGATCACCGTCCACACCTTCGATGCCGCCGCGCTCGAGGCCGGCACGCTGCCGATCGAGTTCATCGGCTGCTCCTCGGTCACCGACACCAACCTGATGTCGGGCAAGAATGCCTGGGGCGAGGATGACGTGAATTTCAACAAGTTCGCGCCGTATCTCAGGGACATCGAAGTGCCATCCGAGACGTTGCAGACATTGCTCGACCGCAACGGCATCAGCCATATCGACGCCTTCCTCGTCGATTGCGAGGGCGCAGACTGGATGGTCTTCGAGCAACTCGATCTCCAACGCTACCGTCCGGGCATGATCAAGGTCGAGGTCGGCGCACTGCCCGCTCCGGAGATCGGCCAGGTCGTGGTCAAGCTCAAGACCGCCGGTTATCAGGTCGGTTTCCAGGCCGAGGACATCTGGGCCTTCGCCTGACCGCAGAGATTTTCCCTGATCCAAACTGGGTCGCGACGCATTCGCGGCGTGTCGCAAACAGGCGGTAGCGCGCTCATCGTCGTCTGCATATTGTGCGCCGATCAGACGGGCGCCGACGCCGCCCGCAACAGCACCTGGAGTCGCGGGCAATGGCAGAGTTTCCGAACAAGGCGAAGGTCGTCATCATCGGCCTGGGTGGCATTGTCGGCGCGTCAATCGCCCATCACCTAATCGAACGCGGCTGGGACGACATTGTCGGTATCGACAAATCAGGCATCCCGACCGACATCGGCTCGACGGCGCACGCTTCCGACTTCTGCTACACCACCAGCCACGATTTCCTGTCCTGCTGGACGACACTCTACTCCATCGATTTCTACGAGAAGATGGGCCACTACGCACGCATCGGCGGCCTCGAAGTCGCGCGCGTCGGCGATGACAGCCGCATGGACGAAATCAAGCGCAAGATCGCCTCGGCCAAGGCTTTTGGCACGCGCGCCCGGCTGATCGAACCGGCCGAGATCAAGGAGAAATTCCCGCTCATCGAAGAGGCAATGGTGCAGGGCGGCCTGTGGGATCCCGACGCCGGCCTGGTCATCCCGCGCTCGCAGACGGTCGCCGGCAAGCTCGTCGACCAGGCGGAAGCCTCGGGCAAGCTCAAATCCTTCGCCAACACGCCGGCCCGGTCGCTCGTCGTCAAGGACGGCCGCATCAGCGCCGTGGTGACCGACCGCGGCACTATCGAGGCCGACTACGTCATCGTCTGCGCCGGCATCTGGGGCCGGCTGATCGCCGAGATGGTGGGCGAGGACCTGCCCGTCATGCCGATCGACCATCCGCTCACCTTCTTCGGGCCCTACAACGAGTTCGCCGGCACGGGCAAGGAGATCGGCTGGCCGCTGCTGCGCGACCAGGGCAATTCCGCCTATATGCGCGACACCGGTGATCCCAAGACCGCCGAGGGCGGGCAGATCGAGTGGGGTTACTACGAAGAGACCAATCCACGCCTTTGCCATCCGCGCGACCTGCTCGAGAAGGACCAGGCCCGGCTTTCGCCTTCGCAGCGCGACCTCGACATGGAGCAGATCCTGGCGCCGCTGGAGCGCGCCATGGAACTGACGCCGATCCTGGGCGAGCTCGGTTACAACGAAAGCCATTCCTTCAACGGCCTGCTGCAGGTGACGGCGGATGGCGGTCCGTCGATGGGCGAGAGCCAGAAGGTGAGGGGGCTGTGGTATGCCGTCGCCATCTGGGTCAAGGACGGCCCCGGCATGGGCAAGCTCATCGCCGACTGGATGACGGACGGCCGCACCTCGATCGACCATCACGCGATCGACTATGCGCGCTTCTATCCGCACCAGACCAAGGAGCAGTTCATCTGGGATCGCTGCACCGAGACGGCGATGAAGGTCTACAATCCCGCCGTGCATCCGCGCGAGCCCTTCTCCAAGGGCCGCAACATAAGGCGCTCGCCCTTCTGGGAGCGCGAGAAGGAACTCGGTGGCTATTTCATGGAGCTGGGCGGCTGGGAGCGCGCGCACGGCTATGCCGCCAACGAGCATCTTCTGGAGAAATACGCCAACCGGGTGCCGGTGCGCGAGAACGAATGGGACAATCGCCATTTCTGGCGCGTGTCCAATGCCGAGCATCTGGCGATGAGCGAAGACTGCGGCATCGTCAACCTGTCGCACTTCTCGATGTATGACATCGAGGGACCTGACCACGTCGCGCTGCTGGAGTGGCTGTGCGCGGCCAAGATCGGCGGCGACAACAATATCGGCAAGGGCATCTACACCCACTTCCTCGACGAGGAAGGCATGGTGCGCGCCGACTTCACGGTCATCCGCATGGCCGACCGCTGCCGTTTGATCGATGGCGCGGACGCCGGCCCGCGCGACTTCCAGTACATGCGCCGCACCGCGCAGGATAAAGGTTTCGATGTCACCATCACCGATGTGACGGAAAAATACGTCACCATCGGCATCTGGGGCCCGAACGCGCGAGCAACCCTGCAAAAGGTGGTCGAGAATCCCGAGGGCCTTGCGCTGGAGAATTTCCCGTTCGCCGCGATCAAGCCGATCCGGATCGCCGGCAAGGACGTCACCGCCTTCCGCATCTCCTATGTCGGCGAACAGGGATGGGAACTGCACATGCGCTACGAGGACGGCCTGGCCGTCTGGGACGCGCTGCGCTCGACCGGCGTCATGCCGTTCGGCGTCGAGACCTATGCCAATACGCGGCGCATGGAAAAGAGCCTGCGTTTGCAGAATGCCGATCTGCTCACCGAGTACAACCTGCTCGAGGCCGATCTTGCCCGCCCGAAAGTGAAGGAGAACGACTTCTGCGGCAAGGCCAAGCACCTGGAATACCGCGCCCGCGAGCACCAGCCGGCGATGCTGTGCACGCTGGTGATGACCGAAAACACCGATTCCAAGGGCGTGGCGCGTTATCCGGTGGGCACGATGCCGGTGCTGGACCCCGAGACCGGAGAGACGCTGGTCGACGAACTCGGCCGCCGTTCCTTCACCACGTCGGTCGCTTACGGCCCGACCATCGGCAAGAACATCGCGCTCGCCTATCTGCCATGGGCCTATGCCCAAGAGGGCCGCAAGCTGAAGGTGGAGTATTTCGGCGAGACCTATCCGGTCGAAGTCGCTGGTGTCGGCTACAAGCCGCTCTACGATCCGGAGAATCTGAAGCCGAGAAGCTAGGCAACCTCCCAGCAGGGCTCGTGAGCAAATTTTTGGATAAGCCCGGCGGCCAAGGTCGGGCTTTTCTCTTTTTCGGCTGGCGATTCTGGCTTACCCTGCGGCATGTCTGCTTTTGCTCGCGCAAGACATCTGCTTTCAGGCGCCGCCGCCCTGGCGCTGATGCTGTGGCTGGCCCCGGTGTCGCTCGCGGACGAACCCGTCGACGTCGAACTGGTGCTGGCGGTCGACGTCTCGCTGTCCATGTCGGCGGACGAGCTCGAGATCCAGCGTCGCGGCTACGCGGCTGCATTGACGCACGATCATGTGCTGCAAGCCATCGCCGCCGGCGCTTATGGCAGGATCGCCGTTACTTATGTCGAATGGGCTGGCACCAACTCGCAGCACGTCATCGTGCCGTGGACGGTGATCTCCACTCGCGCCGACGCCGAGCAGGTGGTGGCGCGGCTGTCCGCCCAGCCTCCCAACAGCGCGCGGCGCACGTCTATCTCCGGCGCGCTGGAATTCGGCGCGGACCTTTTCGCCGAAAGTGGCTTTCAAGGGACGAAGCGGGTCATCGATATTTCCGGCGACGGCCCCAACAACCAGGGCGCGCCGGTCGATATCATCCGCGACGAGGTGGTCAAGCAAGGCATCGTCATAAACGGCTTGCCGCTGATGACCCGCGGCGGTTTCACCAGCGCCTACGATGTCAACGATCTCGACCGCTATTACAGCGACTGCGTCATCGGCGGTCCCGGAGCCTTCATGGTTCCGGTCAACGACTGGACGCAGTTTCCCGAAGCTATCCGCCGCAAGCTTGTGCTTGAGCTCGCCGGCCCGGCCTCGCCGCGGCCGGTTGACCAGGCCAATCGTCCGCCGGTGGTGCTGGCGCAGGCCGAACAAACCAGCGATTGCCTGGTCGGCGAAAAGATGTGGCGCAACCGCAATTGGATGCTCGATAGCCGCTGAGAAATTCCAGAAAAAGCGCATAGCGCTTTGCCGGTACGCGCGTAACGCTTTCCCTTTGGAATTGATTGAAAAAAATAGTTAAAGCGGTTCGGCGTTTCCGTGAAATGCCGAACTGTTCCAGGCTTGCCAGTCCGGCAGAAGCAGTGGCAAACTGATCTTGCCGCGCCATCCGGCGGGCGGGGTGACGCGGTCAAACCGAGGAAACACCAGATGAGACGTCTAGCTATCCTGACTGCGGTCGCGTCCATGCTTTACGCCGACGGCGCCAGCGCCCAATACGACGATCAGGCCGCCTGCATCATGTTCGAAAATGGCAATTTTCGCGGACGGTCGATCGCGCTCGGGGCCGACGATTCGGTCAATTTTCGCGGCCGCGAGTTCTGGAACGACCGCGTGTCGTCGGTGATCGTTCGCCGAGGCTGCACTCTCGTTGCCTATGAGGATTCGCGCAGGGGAGGCCGATCGATCGAGATCAGGCGCAGGGTCCGCGATTTCGGCGGTAGCGACTGGAACGACCGAATCTCGTCCGCGGAGTGCTACTGCGACCAGTATTGACGACAAGGTCCTCGGCCTTGCCGTTTTGTGGCGGCAAGGCGAACCTTCGTCGCCGACGATGTGGGCAAACACGGCCCTGTTCATTGACAGCCGGGCGGCGTCCGTGAACATTCCCCCAGAGAAAACAAAGGGGAACTGACATGAACAGGACCATTATCCTTACGCTGGCGCTTGCCGCCGGCTTGTCCGCGCCGGCGACGGCCGCCACATCGGTCACTATCGGGATCAGCGGCTGGACCGGCTTCGCGCCGCTAACGCTCGCCAAACAGGCGGGACTCTTCGAGAAGCACGGCCTCGACGTGACCTTGAAGAAAGTGCCGCAGGCCAGCCGCCCGCTCGCCATCGCCAGCGGCGACCTGCAATGCGCCGCCACCACGGTCGAGACGTGGCAGGTGTGGAACGCCAGCGGCGTGACCACCAAGCAGATCTTCCAGCTCGACAAATCCTACGGCGCCGACGGCATCGTGGTGCGCAACGACATCAAGACCGTCGCCGACCTCAAGGGCAAGACTGTCGCGTCCTCGGCGCCGGGCACCTCGCCCTATTTCCTGCTGGCCTGGGTGCTGAACAAGAACGGCATGTCGACAAAGGATGTCACGGTCGTCAATCTCGAGCCGGACGCGGCGGCGCAGGCCTTCCTTGCCGGCCAGAACGACGCGGCCGTCACCTATGAGCCGTTCATCTCGGCGGTGCGCGACAAGGCCGACCAGGGCCACATATTGGCGACCACGCTCGACTACCCGATGGTGCTCGACACGGTCGGCTGCACGCCCGAATTCCTCAAAGCCAATCCGGACGCCGCCAAGGCGCTTGCCGACAGCTATTTCGACGCGCTCGACCTGATCAAGAAGGACCCGCAGAAATCCTACGGCATCATGGGCGCGGACGTGAAACAGTCGGCCAAGGAGTTCGAGGATTCGGCGAAGTACCTGAAATGGGCCGACCGGGCGGAGAACAAGCAGTTCTTCACCAAGGAGTTCCAGGATTTCTCCAAGACCGCCGGCGAGCTTCTGCTGCAGATGGGGCTGATCAAGGAAGCGCCTGACGTCTCCACGCTGGCCGATACCAGCGCCGTGGCGAACTGACCGGCCGCTGTCTCGCGGCGGCGCCCCGCGCCGCCGTTTCGCTTTCACAAGGACCGTTGTAAATGCCGCGCCCCCTGCATCCGATCTCGCCGGGCACGCGAACCGTGCTCGGCATTTCCTTCTTCGTGCTGTTCGTCGTTTTCTGGACGTGGATCACGCTTGGAGGCCACGTCAACCGCATCTTTCTCGCGGATCCGCTATCGATGCTGCGGGATGGCTGGCGGCTGCTGGTCGAGGACCGGTTCTGGCTCGACATACTGATCACCATCTGGCGCGTCTTCGGCGGCTTCGTGCTGGCATCGGCCGTCGCCGTGCCGCTGGGCATAGCGATGGGCGCGTGGAAACCTGTCGAGGCGTTCCTGGAGCCGTTCGTCTCCTTCGCCCGCTACCTGCCGGCCTCGGCCTTCATTCCGCTGCTTATCCTTTGGGCCGGCATAGGCGAACTGGAGAAGCTGCTGGTCATCTTCGTCGGCTCCGTGTTCCAGATCATCCTGATCATCGCAGTAAAGGTCGGCTCCACGCGTCGCGATCTCGTCGAGGCGGCCTACACGCTCGGCTCCACGGACAACGGCATCGTCAAGCGTGTGATCATGCCCGCCAATGCGCCCGAGATCGCCGAGACGCTGCGGCTGGTGCTCGGCTGGGCTTGGACCTATGTCATCGTCGCTGAACTGATCGGCTCGTCGTCGGGCATCGGCTACATGATCATCAACAGCCAGTCGCGACTGGCAACCGGCCAGATCATCTTCGGCATCATCGTCATCGGGCTGATCGGGCTGTTGTCCGATCTTGCCTTCAAGGCGCTTAATCGCTGGCTCTTCCCATGGAGCCTGGCATGAGCAAGCTTCTCATCGAGGGCGTCTCGCGCACGTTCGCCGGCGTGCGCGGCGGCTCACCGGTCCAGGCGCTGATGCCTGTCGACCTGGCGGTCGCGGCCAATGATTTCATCACCATCCTGGGACCTTCGGGATGCGGGAAGTCGACGCTCTTGCGCATCGTCGCCGGGCTGGAGGCGCCGAGCGAAGGGCGCGTGCTGCTCGACGGCAAAGCGGTGACCCGGCCGGGGCCGGATCGCGGCATGGTCTTCCAGTCCTACACGCTGTTCCCATGGCTGACGGTCGCCGAAAACATCGCCTTCGGCCTGCGCGAACGCGGCATGGCCGAGCGGGAGAGGGGCGAAATCGTCGCCTCCTATATCGACCTCGTCGGGCTGGAGGGCTTCGAGAACCACTGGCCGAAGCAACTTTCCGGCGGCATGCAGCAGCGCACGGCGATCGCCAGGGCGTTGGCCAACGACCCCGCGATTCTTTTGCTGGACGAGCCGTTCGGCGCGCTCGACAACCAGACGCGCGGGCTGATGCAGGAACTGCTGCTCGGCATCTGGGAACGGCGCAAGAAAACGGTTCTGTTCGTCACCCACGACATCGAGGAGGCGATCTTCATGGCGTCGCGCGTGGTGGTGATGACGGCCAGGCCCGGCCGGATCAAGTCGGACGTCGCCATCGACCTGCCGCACCCGCGCCACTACACGCTGAAGACCAGTCCGGAATTCTCCGTGTTGAAGGCGCGGCTGACCGAGGACATCCGCGTCGAGGCGATGCGGTCGGCAGAGGTGCTCTGAGGCGCGCCTCTATGCCGCCAGCAGCTGCTTGCGGTCGACGCGCTCCTGCTGCGGCGAGCGGGCGTAGAGCTCGCGGTAGCATTTCGAGAAATGCGAGGCCGAGACGAAGCCGCAGGCGACCGCCACCTCGACCACCGGCATCGAGGACTGGATCAAGAGATGCCTTGCACGGTCGAGGCGGATTTCGAGGTAGTAACGGGCCGGCGAGCGTCCCATCTCGGTGCGGAACAGCCGCTCGATCTGCCGGCGCGACAGGTCGACATGGTCGGCGATCTCGATCAGCGACAGCGGCTCCGACAGATTGCCTTCCATCAGTTCGATGATGGTCAGCACTTTCGAGTTCTGTACGCCGAGCCGGGCACGCAGCGGCAGGCGCTGGCGGTCGGTCGGGCTGCGCACACGGTCGGTCAGCACCTGTTCGCAGACGCGGTTGACGAGATTCTCGTCGAAATCGTCGCCGATCAGCTTCAGCATCATGTCGAGCGCGGCGGTGCCGCCGGCGCAAGTGTAGATGTTTTGGTCGATCTCGAACAGGTCGGCAAAGACATTGGCTTTCGGGAATGCCTCGGAGAAGCCGGGCAGGTTCTCCCAATGGATGGCGCAGCGCTTGTTGGACAACAGGCCGGCAGCGGCCAGAACATGCGCTCCGGTGCACAGGCCGCCGACGGAGACGCCGCGATTGTATTCCTCGCGCAGCCAGGCAAAGGCGGACTTGTTCTGGTAGCGCTCGACATTGGTGCCGCTACAGACGATGGCCATGTTGGGGCGATCCGGCCCTCCCATCTTCCTGCGCTCCTCCTCCAGCGAGGTGTTGACCGCGCATTCGACACCGTTCGAAGCGCGCACCGGCTTGCCGTCGATGCTGGCGAGGCGCCATCGATAGGCCTCGTAGCCGAGCATGCGATTGGCCGAGCGCAGCGGGTCGAGCGCCGTCGCAAACGCGATCATGGTGAAGTCGGGAATGAGAAAAAATACAAACGATCGCTTGATCGGATGCTTAACGGCGTTCACGGGAACCTCACGCAGCCATGGCGCGAACAGAATGTCGCGAATAGCATAGCGACAACAGGAAAAACCATCCTTGTCAATCGGCTAAGGAGCTTTAGCAAGATTTAATTTGCGACATGGGTCGCAAATGGGCAATCGTGTTGCGATGCCGCGCAGCCGCGGCGCCGTTCGCGATGGAAGCGCCGTCAGGGTGTGCAAACAAACGCCGCCTCGGCGGAACCGGGCGGCGTCATCTATTCAGGCAGCGCGAGGGAGCGCTGCCTGCGGGATCGGTTCAGGCGACGAAACCGAGGCGTGCGGCAGCCATGGCGCCGGTCTGGCCGGGCATGGTGTTGGCGAGGCGCTGGCGCTCGAGGGCCGTGGTCAGGTTCATTTCGCGGCGAGGGAAAAGGCGGGCAAAAAGCTTCATGTTCATCTCCAATCGGTTGCTCAGACGGGTCGCCTTCGCTTGATGGAGTGGGGCAGCTCGTTTGCTGGCGTGGATATAGGCTTGTGTAAGTAAAAACTAAATCGCAAAAGCGAAGCACTTGATATGAAAAGCGACACGCAAGGCGGGAGCCTTTGTAGGCACTCCCGGATTTTTCGTTAGCTTACAAAGCGTTAGCTCAAAACCCAGCCGCTATGCGGCTTGTTCATATGCGCCATGCAGCGGCAGCATGGCTCCGAAATTCATGTGAACGCAAATAAAACGGCAAAACAGGTCGGTAAAACAAGAAGACCTGCCGGGCGGTTTGCGCGGCAGGCCTTCAATGCATGGTACACACGGTTTACTTTGCTCCAGCCCAGGATCCGACGCCGGCGCGTATGCCGGCCTTCGTGTCGGCCGCTTCAGGCCAGCCAATATCCTTCTGCAGCTCGATCGGCAGGGAGCGGATGGCGCGTTCGGTCTGGTAGCGGGCGCGGGCCGCGCTGAATTCGGTCGCAAGCCGACCGATGGATGACAGGATAGACATTTCGATCTCCTCATGTCGGGGCGGAAGTGCCCGGCAATGCCTTACGTCAGGTCTGTATCAGCTTCATTGCATGTCGAAGGCAGGTCTGTGTCGTGATCGTTTCGTGGCTGCCTTGGCAGCATCCTGCTTCGATGGAGTTGACTATGCGCTCGAACTGATGTTCAATCAAACGAAATGGAATGACAGTTTGCATCAGAAAAATTGAAGGTCGATCGTCATGAACGCCCCACTCAATCATCCGCTGCCGCTGCTGGACCTCGACGTGCTGCGCACTTTCGTGGCGATCGCCGAAACCGGCAGCTTCACCACCGCGGCCAATGCGGTCTTCCGTACGCCCTCGGCGGTCTCCATGCAGATCAAGAAGCTGGAAGATATTCTGGGCCGCTCGGTGTTCGCGCGCGATGCGCGCTCGGTGACGCTGACCACCGACGGGGAAATGCTGCTGGGCTATGCCCGTCGTCTGCTGTCGATCAATCGCGAGGCGGTGTCCAAGTTCATCATTCCCGATATTGTCGGCGTGGTGCGGCTGGGTTCGCCGGACGATTATGGCGAGCGCGTGCTGCCGCATGTGCTGAAGCGTTTTGCGCAGTCGCATCCATCGATCGCCGTCGACGTCACCATCGACCAGAGCAGCAATCTGCGCCGGCGCATGGATGACCGGGCGCTCGACATCACGCTGCTCACCAATTCCTACAAGACCAGCGCGCTCGGCGCCGAGGTGCTGTTGACGGAGCCGATCGTCTGGGCCGGCGCCAAGGGCGGCTGCGCGCATCTGCGCGAACCCTTGCCGGTGTCGCTGTGGGAAGAGGGCTGCGCCTGGCGGGCAGGGGCGCTCGAAGCGCTGAGCCGCGAGGGCCGCAACTACCGCATCGCGTATATGAGCGCGCATACGGCCGGCCAGCGCGCCGCCATCATGTCAGATCTCGCCGTGGCGCCGCTGCCGAAGTCTTTCCTCGGCAACGACATGGTCGAGCTCTGCCCCAAGGACGGCATGCCCGATATCGGCACCTATAACCTCGCCATGGTGGTAGCGCCGGACGCCAGCGCGCCGGTCAAGGCGGTGGCCGACCACATCCGGGCGACGTTCGAAGTCTTCCGGGAAACCGGCAAGTTCTGATCAACCGGGGTGCTCTGACTGGAGGCTCTGCCCCGAAGCCTCGGTGGACGGCGCTTCGAAGCTTGCGCCGGCGCCTTCAACAAGGGGCGAGGGGTTCTCGGTCAGAAACGCCACGATCCGTTCGCGCGCGCGGCGCGATTCCGGCATGTCGATCAGCGGCCAGACGTGGAACATGCCTTCCTCGTGCACGAGCTCTACCTCGACGCCAGCGGCCCGTGCTTTTTGTGCGAAGATCAGATTGTCGGGCGTGAGAAGATCGCGAGAGCCCGCCAGGAGCAATGTCCTGGGCAGCACCGAGAGGTCGCCATAGACGGGGCTGATATGCCAGTCCGTCGGGTCTATTCCGGCACTGTAGAGCCGGATAGCCTCCCGTCCGCCCGCGATGCCCAGCCAGGGATCGTTCCGCTCCGCCTCGAACACCTCGGGGTTTGCAAGCGAGACGTCGAGCCCGGGTGAGATCAGCACATGGCGCGACGGCAAGGGCAGGCCTTCTTCGGCAGCCATCATGGTGAGCACCACGGCCATGTTGCCGCCGGCGGAATCGCCCATGAAGATGATGTCTTCCGCCTCCGTCTCGCCGAGCATCCGGCGATAGACGTCGCCGACCATGCCGAACATGGCGTGGAAGTCATGCTCGGGCGCGATGGGATAGATGGGCACCGTAAAGGCATAGCCCAGCCGGTCGGCCATGTCGGCGATCAGGTGCCAATGATAGGGCGTGATTTCAAAGACATAGGCGCCGCCGTGCAGATAGAGAACCCGCTTGCGCTCGCCGGCCCTGGGGGCGATCTCGTAGACGGGAAAGCCGTCGACGGTGCGCGTCTCGATGTTGAAGCGCTGCTGCACTGACACCGGAGGGTGATGGTCCTCTGTCCGGCGCGCCGCAGCGATCCAGCGCTGCAGGTTTTCCGGGCTGGAAAACGCCTTCTTGCGACTGTGCCTGAGCACGAAGGACACGACGTGGCTTTTCAAACTTGGCATGCGGATACACGAACTTCGGCGGCAGCCGACTAAGAGAAGTCCCCTTCATATTTGAAGATCGTGCCCTGGTCGAAGATGTCAAGATTTACGCTGTGTGCACACGTCGCTGTGATCGGCGCCGCATTTCTCGCGGGAGGGATCAGCGCTGCGGCAGAAGGGCTGCGCGCAGGCGGTTGCTGGTGACGGCCGGAGCCCCTCGCGGGCTCCGGCGCGTGCCGAGCAGTTTGCACTTTTCGGCAAAGGTCATCAGCGCGTAAAGCCCAAAAGCAAGGCGGAAAGCGCCGCCTGCGGGTCGCTGGGCGGCGAGGCCGGCCAGCCGATGTCCTTCTGGACATGTGCCGGCAGGCTGTTCAGGGCGCGGACGGCCTTGTTCCTGGCACGGGCCTGCCTGATGGTCGCACCGTAGCGGCCGAGATTTTCAAACATCGACATTTTCATCTCCCTTGAAGAACGGCGGCGGCCGAGGATTATCTTCGGCCGCCGTTCGATGCCGGGTAAATGCGCCTGCCATGTATCGGTCGGATTTCGCGAAAACGGTGATTTGGTTTCCGGATCAGTCAATCCGGAAACATTTGCATACAAATGAAATTGCAGGTGATTGACACCCCCGAGCGATCGCTTCTCGGCCGCGTCCAAGAGGGCGTGCCGCGATCCTACCTAGCTTGCCCGTTGACAGCAGATGGCGGATGTCTGCTATTGTGCATTGCAGCATCGGGGGTGCGGGTAAGGAGTATGGCGTGAATGACATTCACAGTATCCAATACCTTCGAGGACTCGCCGCTTCCGCGGTAGTTTGCTTTCACATCAACGAACAGTTCGGCGGTCCGTTCGCGGTCGGTGCTGCTGGCGTCGACCTGTTTTTTGTCATCAGCGGTTTCATCATGTGGGTGACCACGGCCGATCGCCCTGCCAATCCACGGCGTTTCATATGGCGTCGGATTGTTCGCATCGTGCCGCTCTATTGGATCGTCACGGTGCTGACCGCGCTGGCAATTTTCCTCAAGCCGCAATTTCTCTACGGACATGTGCTGAGCCCGGAAAATTTTTTCGGCTCGCTGGTGTTTCTTCCGATCGTGCAGGATGGGGTACTTCATCCCGTGGTGATCCAGGGCTGGACGCTGTGTTATGAAATGATGTTTTACGTCATTTTCGCCTTGGCGCTCTTTTTAGGCGAGAAGCAGCGTTTTGCCGTGCTGATCGGCGTGCTGACGGTGATGGTCGCATCGAACTTGCTGCTCAAAGGCTACCGCTTTACCTCTCCCCTCATGCTCGAGTTCGCGGCCGGCATTGTTATCGGGCGGCTGTGGATGGAGGATATTCGGCTCCGGCTTGTGCCGGCGCTGTCGCTGGTTGTTGGCGGATTTCTCCTGTTGATGACGATCCAGATGCTTGACCCCGAGCTGCCTCGTGTTCTGCGTTGGGGTATTCCGGCGACCCTGATCGTTGCCGGAGCGGTTTTTGCCGAGCGTGCCAGACCGTTCAACCCCGTGGCCTTGTTTACATTTTTTGGTAGTGCCTCGTATTCGATCTACTTGTGGCATGTGCTGGTGGTTGTCGTGGTAACTGGCATCATGCTGCGGCTTGGGGTTCCGCCAAATTGGCAGCCGGCGCCGATTGCCTTGATCAGCATCGCGCTTTCCGCGATGCTTTACCTGTCGATTGAAAAGCCGCTGACGGGCTTTCTCAACCGGTCGCGCGTCAAAAGCATGCCGTTGCTGGCTCAGCGGCCCAGCTTGCGCTTGCCATCGAATGAGGCAAACGACTGACAAGCGGCCAAGGCGCCTCGGCGTTGCATTGTGCCCTAATTTTATTCCCGGCCACGTCGCGCGGCGTGGCCTTCGCGCGAGCGCCGGCGCGGGGTGGCGTCGCCGGCGATGCCGTCTTCGCTCACCGTCTTGCGCGGCGGCAGCTTCACCGCCGCCGACAGTTTCGGGAACGGATCGACCTTGTTCGGCAACGCCATCGCATAGACGAAGTGCTCCTGGAATTTGGGCTCCAGTGCGGTCTCGATCTTCTCGATCTGGCTCACCGTCTCCTCGATCTCGCGACGATAGCCGCGATTGAGCAGCGCCATGCGCGCGCCCGCGCCGGCGGCGTTGCCGACGGCCGAGACCTTGTCGAGGTCGCAATCGGGGATCAGGCCCAGCACCATGGCGTATTTTGGATCGATGAAGGAGCCGAAGGCGCCGGCGAAGTGGATGCGGTCGACATGCTCGGTGTTCTGCTTTTCCATCAACAGCTTGGTGCCGGCATAGAGCGCCGCCTTGGCGAGCTGGATGGCGCGCACATCGGTCTGGGTGATGGTGATCTTCGGCTCGCCTTCCTTCAGCACGTAGGAGAAGGTGCGGCCGTTGGCGACGATACGCGGCGAGCGCATGCTGAGCGATCCGTCGACGACGCCGTCTTCCGAAATGATGCCGGCCAGATACATCTCCGCAACGATCTCGATGATGCCGGAGCCGCAAATGCCGGTGACGCCGGTCGCCTGCACGCTGTCGAGGAAACCCGGCTCGTCGGACCACAGTTCAGAGCCGATGACGCGGTATTTCGGCTCGAGCGTGTCGGGATCGATGCGCACGCGCTCGATGGCGCCGGGCGCGGCGCGCTGGCCGCCGGAAATTTCCGCGCCTTCGAAGGCGGGACCGGTGGGCGAGGAAGCAGCCACAACTCGCGCACGATTGCCGAGCACGATCTCGGCATTGGTGCCGACGTCGACGATCAGCATCATCTCGTCCTGGCGATGCGGGCCCTCCGACAGCGTCACCGCCGCGGCGTCGGCGCCGACATGGCCGGCGATGCAGGGCAGCATGTAGAGCCGTGCGCCCGGGTTGAGCTTGAGGCCGATATCCGAGGCCTTGATGCGCACCGCGCCGGAGACGGCGAGCGCGAAGGGGGCACCGCCGAGTTCAGTCGGATCGATGCCGAGGAACAGATGGTGCATGATCGGATTGCCGACGAAGACGGAATCCAGGATATCGTTGCGCTGGACACTGCCCTCCGCGCAGACCTTGTCGACAAGGCCGGAGATCGCCTCGCGCACGGCGACCGTCATGCCTTCGCGGCCATCCGGGTTCATCATCACATAGGAGACGCGGCTCATCAGATCCTCGCCGAAGCGGATCTGCGGGTTCGACGTGCCTGACGAAGCGGCGACGCGGCCCGACAGCAGCGACACCAGATGCATGGCGATGGTGGTCGAGCCGATATCGCAGGCCAGCCCATAGGCCTCGTTCTTGAGGCCGGGCCACAAAGCGATGACGCGCGCGATATCGCTGTCGGCATCCTTGTGGATGGCGGCGGTCGCGGTCCAGTTGCCCTTGCGCAAGATGCCCTGCACCTGCGGCAGCAAATAGAAATCGAATTCGAGGTTCTTGAAGTTCCAGTCCTTCATCAGCGCGATCTTGAGCCGGTCGAGATCGCCTGAAGGATTGTGCATGTCGGGTTCTTCGATTTCGACATAGCACATGCGGATCGCCGTATCGCGCGCGATCACCCTGGTGTCGGCATCCTTGCGGATGGTCTGTGCGTTGATGACCGTGTCCTGCGGCACGTCGATGACAAGGTCGCCGAGGATCTGCGCCGAGCAGGAGAGGCGGCGCCGTTCCGGCAGGCCGCGCACGCGCTCATAGCGCTCTTCCTTGGGCCCTTTGGGCGAGATGTGGTCGTTGGAGGAGACGATCTTGTGCTTGGCGAAATTGCCTTCCTGCACCTCGATCTGGCAGCGCCCGCAAGTGGCGCGCCCGCCGCACACGCTCTCGACATAGACGCCGAGCTGGCGCGCGGCGTCGAGCACCGGCGTGCCGACCGGAAACCGCCCGCGTTTGCCCGACGGCATGAACAGCACGAGCGGATCGGTGATGTTGGTATGCGAATTCACGATTGCGCGCTTATCCCCTTGCCATGCGGGCTTCACGACCGCCACGACGGCGACCGCCATTGCCGCCGCCTTCGCCTGGTGCATTGACCGCCGTCGGAGCGGCGACCGCTTGGCCGCCTTCGGCCGGCTTGTAATCCTTATAGGTGCGAATCCAGTTGGTGCAATTCTCGTCGGTGCCGTTCAGAACGTTGGCGCCGCGCACGGCTTCCATTTCCTGCGGACGCACCGGGTTCATGATGGCCGATGTCATGCCGGCGCCGATCACCATCGGGATGAAGGCGGCGTTGATGCCGTGGCGGTGCGGCAGGCCGAAGGAGATGTTGGACAGGCCGCAGGTGGTGTTGACCTTCAGTTCCTCGCGCAGGCGCCGCAGCAGGGCGAACACCTGGCGGCCGGCGTCGCCGAGCGCGCCGATCGGCATGACCAGCGGGTCGACGACGACGTCATGCGCCGGAATGCCGAAATCGGCGCAGCGCTGCACGATCTTCTTGGCGACGGCGAAGCGCACATCCGGATCCATCGAAATGCCGGTCTCGTCATTGGAGATGGCGACGACCGGCACGTTGTATTTCTTGATCAGCGGCAGGATGGCTTCGAGTTTTTCCTCCTCGCCGGTGACGGAGTTGACCAGCGGACGGCCCTTGGCGACCTTGAGCGCCGCCTCGATCGCGGCGGTGACCGAGGAGTCGATCGACAGCGGCAGGTCGACCAAGCCCTGGACGATCTCCAGCGTCTGTACCAGCAATGCCGGCTCGGTCGCGTTGGGGTCGACGGCGGTGACGCCGGCATTGACGTCGAGCATGGTGGCGCCGCAAGCGGCCTGTTCCAGCGCGTCCTTGATGACGGTTTCGAAATTGCCGGCGATCATCTCGGCGGCGAGCTTCTTGCGGCCGGTCGGGTTGATGCGCTCGCCAATCACGCAGAAGGGCTGGTCGAAGCCGATGATGATTTCTCGTGTCGCCGAGGCAACGATGGTCCGGGTCATGAAATCTCTCCGTCGTGATATAAAGAGTTCTTTATATCGTTATCTCTTGTCGATCAAGCGAATGGTGGCTGTCCCGCAAGTCAATGCGCGGTCTTCACCATGTCCACCTGGGTTTCGGTAACATCGTCGTGCAGGATATGGTCGAGCCGGTCGGCGACCATCTGGTCGTCGCGGCGGATTTCGCGCTTCCACGGCTGGCGGCCCTTCAGCACGCCCGATTCATCGACGATCTCGGCGACATACTCCTCCTGGCGGTAGGCCATCACATGGACGCCTGAAACGCCTGGGATTTCCTTCACCTCGTTGATGATGTCGATGCAGAGCTGCTTGCCTTCCTTCTTCTGGTCCTGGGCGCCTTCCAGCCGCTTGATGACGATATCCGGAATATGGATTCCCGGCACGTTGGAGCGGATCCATTTGGCGGTCTTGGCCGAGGCGAGCGGTCCGACACCGCACAGGACGAACACTTTCTCCGTGTGGCCGAGATCGCGTGCCTTTTGCATGAAGGCCTTGAACATCGGCACGTCGAAACAATACTGCGTTTGAACGAACTGAGCGCCGGCTGCGATCTTCTTGCCGAGATGGATCGGGCGGAAGTCGAAGGGCGGTGCGAACGGATTGACGGCCGCGCCGAGGAACAACTGCGGCGGCGTGGTAAGCTTGCGGCCGGACAGGAACTTGCCGTTGTCCCGCATGATGCGGATGGTTTCGAGCAGCGACATGGAATCGAGGTCGAACACCGGCTTGGCGCCGGGCTGGTCGCCGGCCTGCACGCCGTCGCCGGTCAGGCACAGCATGTTGGCGACGCCCATGGCAGCCCCGCCCAGCACGTCGCCCTGGATGGCAATGCGGTTCTTGTCCCGGCAGGCGATCTGCATGATCGGTGCGTAGCCCATACGGGTCAGGAGCGCGCAGATGCCGACCGACGACATATGGCAATTGGCGCCCGACGCATCGACGGCGTTGATGGCATCGACCCAGCCGTCGAAGATCTTCGCCCTGTTGTAGACGTCTTCGGGATCGGCGCTGTCGGGCGGGTTGAGCTCGGTGGTGACCGCGAATTCACCGCGTCGCAGGACGCGTTCGAGCCGGCCGCGCGAGGTGTGGCCGGGCAAGGGGTCGAGCGGCAGATGGATGCCGGCCGGGTTCTCGTCACGCTGGCGGGCGATCATGCGGCCGCTCCGGTCTTCGCATCGGCCGCGGCTTCACGGGCGGCTGCCGCCTGCGCGGTGACGCGCAGCCAGGCGGACGTTTCGCGCAGCGACTGGTCGACCGGCTTCTGCACTGCAAGAATCCTGTCGCCGTGCTCCATGTTGCGCGCCCCTTCCCAGGCCTTGACCCAGACGCAAGGCATATCGGGCTCGACCTCGCAATTGCCGTTGGCGCGCACGCCGCCACAAGGGCCGTTGCGCAGCTGCTTGGGGCAGTTCATCGGGCACGACATGCCGGTCGAGGACAGGATGCACTGGCCGCACATGCGGCAGTCGAACATGAAGCCCTTGACGCGCTTTTCGACAAACTTCACCGGGGCCTCGACACGGCTGTAGCCGATGCCTTTCCACAAAGGATGCAGCAGGAGGAACGTGTCGGCGAAGCGGGCATAGAACCATTCGAGCAGGCGCGAGTGCCGGACCGACCACAATCTCACCGCGAAGGAGCGCTGCACGCGGCGCTGTGGCGACACGTCGGCCGGCTTGTAGTCGGATTTCGGTGCCGCCTTCTTGACCAGGGTCGCCTGGGTGATCGGCTGGAGAGCCGGGCTCTCCTTGGCGGGAATGGTTTCAGACATTTTCTTTGCCGCCCGCCTTCACCAGAGCGATCAGCCGCTCGCGGTCATATTTCGCGTCGAGGTCCTGGAATGCCTTCTCGACCTCGGCTTCGAGGTCGTCGCCGACCGGAACCGGATCGGCCTTGCGCCATTCGGCCAGATAGTCGTCGGTGCCGCCGGCGCCGGTGCGCATGGCGCACATGTCGATCGCCTCGGTGAAGCGCAACGGCAGTTCGCGCTTGGCGTTCTGGCGGCCTTTCCTGACGATGACCTGGGCAGGGATGTCGCGCCAGTAGACGACGATCAGATCGGCCATGAATTCTCACTCCTCGATCTGCGAGCATTGCCGCATGCGCAATTGGGCCGCTTGTTATGGGACGACGCGCGCGCATTCAAAAGCGACGCATTTGGATGTCGTAAAATGAAAGGCAATCCTCAATGTCGGCCTGAGGCAGAAATCAGCAGGAATGATCGATGCTGCCATCGAAGCCATTGTGCCTCAGATCGGCGATGCGGACGATCATGCTCCGTTTGGGATCGAATGGAAGATCCTGAAAAGCGAAGTCGCGATAGAAGTCTCTTACGCCTTCGTCCAGCGGGTGTGTGATAACGCCGAAGCAGCCGATATTGCTGGAAAACCGCACCGCCGTCCTGAGCGCAAACAGGAGAAGGGAGCGCCCGCAGCCGCGTCCCTGATATTTGCGATCGACGGCCAACTGGCCGAGCAGGATTACCGGAATGGGATCAGGCCGATTACGCTGTCCCGATTTGGGCAGGTATGCGCGTTCGATATGGCCAGCGCTCAGCGCAACGTAAGCCGCTATCCCACCGGTTTCGGAATCACAGATGAGGCTCGTCCGCGACAATCCATCCTGCTGGTTGCGCCATGCATGACGGCGAAGCCAGTTGTTCAACGACTCACGACCGCAATCGAAAGCGTCCCAGCTGTCATCTCCGGCAAGCGGGCGGGGTGGCGTCAGTCCCGCCATACTGGCCTGGACGCAGCAAGCCTTTGCAGTCCAGGCATGGTCGTTGGCGTCGATTTCGCCCAGGCCTCGAATTGTTCCCAATCGACTGCGGGAATAACGACGACACGGCCGCCCAAAACCTCCATCTCGGCCGCCTCAACAGCCTTGCGCCGAATGAAGTCGCTCAGATTTGTATGAGCCTGCCTGGCGGCGGCCTCGAGAATGTCACGCTCGTCCGAGGTGACGCGAACGCTGACAGGCGCCATGCTGGACATCGATAGGGCTCCATATTTTGTATGACAATAGCATACGATCGCCAGTATCGCCAGCGCTACCAGATGCCGGTTCTGAGCCCCGTCCAGAGATAGAACCAGATCGTCGGGTGGTACCACTGTTTAGATGGCAGGCCTGGATCGAACGTCACGAGTTTTCCGGCCAGAGCATCGCTGACCGCCTCGACGCAGATGTCGCGCGAAAACGCGGTTTGGCGCAGCGCATAGCTTGAGATCGTGTCGCCTGGTTTCGGCTGACCGTAGGCCTGTTTCAGCACGCCGCCCGTATCCACGCCGGCATCGACCAGATGCACCGTGGTGCCGAAATTCGCGGAATCGCCCGATGCCAACGCCCAGTAGCCGCCGTTCATGCCGCGATATTTCGGCGTGATACCTACATGATAGTTGAGCACCGGGCAAGGCATCCTGGCCAACATGTCCTTCGACAGGAGTCGGCAGCCGTTAAGCAGGACGATGCCTGGCTGGATTCTCTGGATCGCCGCTAGACACTCCGGCCCGTTGGCCGAGGCAACATGGATGATCTCCTGGCCCGGCCGCGGCTCGGTCTCGAGCTTCTCCTGCGCAATCAACCGGGCGGCATGGCTGGCGTAGAGCCGCTTGCCCAGCCTGCTCAGCACCATCGTGCCGAGCTGGCCGGTGGCCTGCAGCCAGCCCTGGCGCCGGGCACGGCCAAGCAGCAATCGCTTTTTGGATTCAGGGACTTCCAGGATCACGATGACTGGGCCGACACGGTCGGCGATGGCGTTGACCATTGCCCATACGTGCTGGCCTCCTCCGGTAACGACCACGATCGGTCTCGGATCGGTTTCCGGTATTGCCATTGATCTTGCCACCCCTGGGACCAACTGCCACGGCCGGAGCTTAGACGAGGCGGGTTAATCCTTGGTATGCCGGAATCGTCAGGAAGGCTCCGCTCAGCGCTTGAACTCCATGATGTCGAGCTTCGATTCGTAATAGGGAGCGGGGAACTCGATGCGCCATTCCCCGGCGCTATTGCGGAAGGCGTAGCCGACCTGGTCGGTCCGGGGGCCGCTGCCATAGGGTTTTGCCTGATCGTTGTTGACGGAACCGGAGCCGAGATAGATCGCACGCTTTTCGCCGTCGTCGAAGAAGCGGCCCTTGGTGCGCTGCGAGCCGGTGAGCTTTTCCAGCCGCCAGCCGGAGCCGTCGTCGGTCACCCTGCATTTGAACCAGCCATAGATAACGAGCGGGCTCAGCCCGCCCACCTTGATGGTGCGGCATTGCCACTTGCCGGTGAGGTCCTTGTCGGAGAAGGCAACCAGCGGCTTGGCCAGCAAGGCGTCGAGCTGCCTGACCTCGCCAGGATTGCCCGCCTTAGCCTCGGCAAGAGCCGCCTTGCGCGTCTCGCCATATTTGTCCAGCCGCGCCTTGTCGGCGGCGGTGATCAGCTTCTGCACCTCGCCGTCAGCAAGCGCGGGCAAGGTGCAGCAGAGAAGGCCGGCAACGGCAAGCATCGGGCGAAGGGTCATCGGCATTCCTCGTCGGTGTCCGGCAGCCGACCACTGGACGGCGCCTTTGCATGGCTTGCGCGCAATTTACCCATTCGCGGCAGGCTGTCATCCGTGCTTAACAACGAAACCACGCCGCGATCCAAATTAAGGCAATTGGCCTGGGAACAGATCAAGGCCATTCTCCAGTAGAAGGCGGCGATCCGTCCTGTCTTCGCCTTCGGAAAGGGCGATAATCGCCAATCGCCGCGCAAGAGGGCCGCAGCCCAGCCAGCGTCAGACGTCAGCCGCGGCCTTGGCCAGCCCAGCCGTCAGATCGCCATAGCCTGTCGCGCGCCGCTCATAGACGAGGCCAAGCAGTTTCGCGGCCTTTTCCGCGACCTTGTCGAGCTCCGGATCGTCGGTCTGGGCCAGGTAGATCAGCTTCTCGTAATTGCCGAAATAGTCCTTGATCAGCTCCGGATGCCTGTCGAGGCCGAGCGGCTTCATGAAGAAGGCATCGAACTGGCGGCAGAGGAAATCGGTCATGTAGAAGGACATCATGTCGTCGTCGGCGACCTTCGCATAGGCATCCATGCCCTGGTAGAAGGCGAAGCAATGCGGTCCGGCCATGCGTTCGACGCCATGCTTCTCGCAGACCCGATCGAGCAGGCCGCCGGTGCCGCAATCGGCGTAACCGACGAAGATGTTGCTGTAGCCTTCCGCCTTGGCCTTTTCGATGGCCTTGTCCATCGCCGGCGCGATGCGGTCCGGATAGAAATGAAACTCGGCCGGAAGGCATGTCAATTCAAGGTGATCGAGCCCGAGCTGTTCCTTGACGGCCAACACCTCGCGCGCAATCATCCCGCAGGCGATGATGAGCAGCTTGTCCGCTTGATTCTGCTTGGGTCTGGGCATCTTCATGAAACCAGCCGAGCCGGCTTTCGTTGCTGTGGGGCGATCTACCGAGAGAGGGATAAACCGTCGATGAAACTGTTACGCATTGCGCCAATCGCAATCCTGGCTTGTGCCCTGGCCCTTTCGGCCTGTGCCAACACCGTCCGCGGCGTCGGCAGGGATATCAAGTCTACCGCGAAGGCCGTTGACGATACCGTCAAGAAACCCTGACCGCCGCTCCCGACATCTGGGAACAAAAAAGCCGCGCTGCAAGGCGCGGCTTCGTCTGTTGAGCGTCCGCCTTGCCTTGTATCAGGCGGAAGCGCGCACATTGTGTTTACGCTTCATGTAGTCCTTGGCGGTCTCGACCGCCACAGCGGCGTCGCGGCAATAGGCGTCGGCGCCGACCGCCTTGCCGAATTCCTCGTTCAGCGGCGCGCCGCCGACCAGGACGACGTAGTCGTCGCGGATGCCTTTTTCCTTCATAGTGTCGATGACGACCTTCATGTAAGGCATGGTCGTGGTCAGCAGCGCCGACATGCCGATAATGTCCGGCTGGTGCTGCTCGATGGCATCGAGATATTTCTCGACCGCATTGTTGATGCCAAGGTCGATGACGTCGAAGCCGGCGCCTTCCATCATCATGCCGACGAGGTTCTTGCCGATATCATGGATGTCGCCCTTGACGGTGCCGATCACCATCTTGCCCTGCTTGGGCGCGCCGGTGGCGGCGAGCAGCGGGCGCAGGATGAACATGCCGGCCTTCATCGCATTGGCCGACAGCAACACTTCGGGAACGAACAGGATGCCGTCGCGAAAATCCTCGCCGACGATGCGCATGCCTTCGACCAGCGCTTCCGTGAGCACCTTGTAGGGTGCCCAGCCGCGCTCGAGCAGGATGCGCGTGCCTTCCTCGATCTCTTCCTTCAGACCGTCGTAGAGATCGTCGTGCATCTGCTGCACCAACTCGTCGTCGGAAAGCTCGGAGAGGATAATCTCGTCGTCGGACATTGTTTCTCAGGCTCCTTGCTGCCGGGAACGACCATGGCAGCTTAAAATCAACGCGCCAATACCTAACCCGCAAGGGGCGGGTATCCATAGCTGATTTGCGACTTCCCGCAAAAGGAAAGCGACTGAAAAATCTATCGGTTTTCTTGTCGATTTTGCGACAGGCGTTGGCGCGGACGGGCCGTTTCGAATAGGGTGCATGGCTACGATCCGCCGGAAGCCGCGATAGGCGGCCACAACGGTTCCGGGCCGGGCGCTAGTCAAGCCGGTCCAAATTCAGGGAAGAACGATCATGAGCGAACACGCGGCAGTGGACCAGGAAGCGTCAAACGCGCGACGTGGACGCGGCGCCAGCGGTGGGGCGGCGGCAAGGCGGGCAGCGCGGTCGGGCGGCGGTCCCGGCACCCAGCTCACCTACATCAAGCGCAAGATCAACGTCTATGAAGTGCTGGACGAGGAAGGCCTGGCGCTGATCGAGAAGAACACCGACACGGTGCTCGAAGAAATCGGCATCATCTTCCGCGACGATGCGGAGGCGTTGCAGCTGTGGAAAGAGGCGGGCGCCGACGTCAAGGGCGAACGCGTGCATTTCCCGAAGGGGCTCTGCCGTTCGCTCTTGAAGACCGCGCCCCCCATCTACACCCAGCATGCCCGCAATTCCGAACGCTCGGTGCAGATCGGCGGCAATGCTACCGTCTTCGCCCCGGTCTATGGCCCGCCCTTCGTGCGCGACCTCGACGGCGTCAGGCGTTACGCGACCATCGAGGATTTCCAGAATTTCGTGAAGCTCGCCTATATGGCGCCTTCGATTCACCATTCGGGCGGCACCGTGTGCGAGCCGGTCGACGTGCCGGTCAACAAGCGCCATCTCGACATGATCTACGCGCACATCAAATATTCCGACAAGCCGTTCATGGGCTCGGTCACCGCACCGGAACGTGCTGAAGACACGGTCGCCATGGCCAAGCTGGTGTTCGGCGACGACTTCGTCGAAAACAACACGGTCCTGACCAGCCTGATCAACGCCAACTCGCCGATGGTCTTCGACGAGACCATGCTTGGCGCGCTGAAGGTCTATGCGCGCCACAACCAGGCCTGCATCGTCACGCCGTTCATCCTCGCCGGCGCGATGAGCCCGGTGACGGTGGCCGGCACGCTGACCCAGGTGCTTGCCGAGGTGCTTGCCGGCGCTTCGTTCACGCAGCTGATCCGGCCGGGCGCGCCGGTGCTGTTCGGCACGTTCGCCTCGTCGATCTCGATGCAGTCGGGCGCGCCGACCTTCGGCACGCCGGAGCCGTCGCTGGTGTCCTACGGCGCCGCACAGCTCGCACGGCGCCTCGGCCTGCCGTTCCGCACCGGCGGTTCGCTCTGCGCCTCGAAAATTCCCGACGCGCAGGCAGCCTATGAAAGCGCCAACACGCTGAACTCGACCATTCTGGCCGGCACCAATTTCGTCCTCCATTCGGCCGGCTGGCTCGAAGGCGGACTGGCGTCCTGCTACGAAAAATTCATGATGGACATCGACCAACTCGGCATGACGCAAAAATTCTCCGAAGGCGTCGACCTGTCGGAAAACGGCCAGGCGATGGACGCCATCCGCCAAGTCGGGCCGGGCAGCCACTATCTCGGCTGCGACCACACGCAGGCGAATTTCCAGACTGCCTTCTATCGCTCCAACATCGCCGACAACAATTCCTACGAGCAGTGGCTGGCCGAAGGCGAGAAGACCGCGCCGCAGCGCGCCAACGAACTCGCCCGCCGCTGGCTGGAATCTTATGAGGCGCCGCATCTCGATCCGGCGATCGACGAAGCGCTGAAGGACTTCATCGCCAAGAAGAAGGGGTCGATGCCCGACGCCTTCACGTGAAAGGAGCCCGAGTCAGGCGGGGCTAAAGTCGCCAACATCATCCACAAGGAAGTCTGGCGGAGCGCCTTCTCCGATCCGGTCAAGAAGGGATGATTCCTTCGCGCGGCAGGATGGAGGAGATTGCGGCCGCGCTTGGCGCCGACGGCCTCATCCTGCGTGGCGGCTTCACCTTTGGGGACGGCGAGGCGGCGCCTTGTGGCCGCTCCGGTGCACCAACCAGGTCGGCGCTGCTGGTGGGACAGGCGGGGGCAGCACCCTGGCCGCATTTTCTGCGCTGGCGTGAAAAGCAGCCGCGAGCAATCGCCAATCCGCTCGACACCTGGTCCCGGCAGGTCATAGGCGCGGTCGCGGAAGAATTCGGCGCACGCGCCGTGTCGCCGTCCGACAAGCCCTATCTGCCGTTCCAGCGATGGGCGATGCGGGCCGAGGGCCTGAAGCCGTCACCGCTCGGGATCCTCATGCATCCGCGATATGGGCTTTGGCATGCCTATCGCGGCGCGCTGCTGTTCGAGGACGAGATCGCGCTCCCGGAGGCTCGCGAGGCGGTCCATCTTTGCGACACCTGTGTCGACAAACCGTGCCTGAAATCCTGTCCGGTCGATGCCTATTCCATCCAAGGCTTCGCCTACCAGGCCTGCCTGGCGCATGTGCGCGGGCCGAGTGGCGGGCCCTGTTGTGACGGCGGCTGCCTTGACCGCAACGCCTGTCCCTATGGCACAGCCTATCGCTACCCCTCAGAGGTGCAGGCCTTCCACATGGCAGCGTTCGCGGGCCGGTAAGCTCGTCGCGCTGCCGCACGAAATGTTGACTGCCAAAATCAGGCAACAGCTTGCCCTGTCGGCGTGCCCGGATATGTATCGCCCAGCAACCGAACGGAGCTGGCGATGGCGAAACAAGACCTTCAGATCAAGACCAGGGACGGTATGGCGAGGGCGGGGCTGTTCCGCCCGGCCAACGCTTCCCCGCCCAAGGCCGGCATCATCCTCTATATGGATGCCTTCGGCCCGCGCCCCGCGCTCGACGGCATGGCCGGGCGGCTGGCGGACGAGGGCTATCCGGTGCTGGTGCCCGATCTCTTCTATCGCAACGCGCCCTACGGTCCGTTCGATGCCAAAACCGCGTTCGTCGAGGAAAGAACCAAGGTGCCGCTGATGGCGCTGATCAGCGCCACGACGCAGGAGATGACGATTGCCGACAGCGGCGCCTTCCTCGACGCACTCGCTGCCGAAGGCGTCACCGGGCCGATCGGCGTTGTCGGCTATTGCATGGGCGGCGCGCGGGCGCTGAACGCAGCCGCCTCCTATCCGGATCGCATCAGGGCGGCGGCCAGTTTCCACGGCGGCAATCTCGCCAGCGACGCGGCCGACAGTCCGCACCGCAAGGCGGGGTCGGTCAAGGCACGCGTCCATGTCGGCATGGCCGGCGTCGACAGGAGTTTTCCGCCCGAACAATCAGCGCGGCTGGCCGAGGCGTTCAGGGCGGCGGAAGTCGATTACGTGCTGGAGAATTATGTCGGCATGGCGCATGGCTGGTGCGTGCCGGACCACAGCGTCTACAACGAAGATGGCGCCGAGCGGCATTGGAACCGGTTGATCACCCTGTTTTCCGAGACGCTCGGGTAAAGCCAATCTTCGAGAGGTCGGCGCCGCCCCTCATCCGCCCTTCGGGCACCTTCTCCCGTAGAACGGGGAGAAGGAAGAGGTACCAGTAAAAAAATCTTTCCCTCACCCCAAGGATTGGCCATTAGCCTTCGTCCAACAGGCAAATGATGGCGATGATGCTGGATGAGAGCGAAGCCTCCGACGCCGAACTGATCGGGCGGGCGAAGGGCGGAGACAGGGGAGCTTTCGGCGCGTTGCTCGAAAGGCACTATGACTTCGTCTATCGCGCCGCCTACCGCTGGTGCGGTCGGAAGGCGGACGCCGAAGACATCGCCCAGGAAGTCTGCGTCCGGCTCGGCAAGGCGATCCGCGACTATCGCGGCGGCAGCGCCTTCACCACGTGGCTCTATGCCATGACGCTGAACGCCGCGCGCGACATGATGCGCAAGAGCGCCCGCGAGACGGTCAAGACCGAAGCCTATGGCGTCCACGCGCTGATTTCGGGCGAGGATCCTGCCGAGAACGAGGATCCTGCCGAGGCGATGTGGGTCGCGGTCCGGCAACTGCCCGACAAGCAGCGCCACGCCGTGCTGCTGGTCTATGGCGAGGGCTTGAGCCACGCGGCCGCCGCCGAGGCGATGGCGATCTCGGAGACGACGGTTTCCTGGCACATCCATGAAGCGAAGAAACGGCTGAAGACGCTCATGCGTTCAGCCGGGGAAGTGTGACCATGGTCGACGAGAACGAACTCAAGAGGCTGCGCGACATAGTGATCCCGGCTCCCGGCGAGAGCGCGAAGGCGCGCGCCTTCGAGGCCGCCTTGCGCGCCTATGATGAGGAAAATATTTCCGCCGTCAGCCAAGGATCGGCCGGCGGCCTTCGTCTCACAGAGCGAGCACGAAAGCTCTGGAGCGAAATCATGCAAAAGAAACTCATTGCCACGCCGGCTATTGCCGGGCTCGTCGCGCTGCCGATCGCCGGATACGCCACTTTCCATATGCTGAGGGAACAGCCGTCCACTTTCGGCGGCGGCGAAAAGATCACCGAGACGCTGGCCGACAAGCCCGCCACGGTGAAGCCGCTGGCTAAACAGGCCACGGGCGATCAGGCGATCGACAAACCGCTCGCAACGAGCGCGCCTGAGAAAGACAAGAAGACCGACGCGGAAAGCCGCGACGAAACGGAGGCCTTGGCGGCGCCGAGCAAATCCGAATCGGCCGTTGCTGGAGGCCTGGCGCCGCAGAATGCGCAGGAACAGGTTGCGCCGGCGGAACCTGCGCCACCTGCGCCAACGGGCGAGTTCGCCCTGGATAGCACTGCCGCGCCCAGCACGTCGCGAGCCGCACGCATGTCCAAAATGATAGCACCGCAGCAGCCCGCCATGGCGCCGGCGGACCAGATCGCACCACAGGAGGAAAACCGCGATCGCGTCCAGGATTTTAAGACCAATCCGGTACATTCGGCACTCGAGGACCCGGTCTCGACCTTTTCGATCGACGTCGACACCGCCTCCTATTCCTTCGTGCGCCGTTCGCTGAAGGAGGGCTTCCTGCCGCAGGCCGACACGGTGCGGGTCGAGGAGATGATCAACTACTTCCCCTATGACTGGAAGGGGCCGGATGCGGCGTCGACGCCGTTCAATTCGACCGTCAGCGTCATGCCGACGCCGTGGAACGCGCACAGCAAGCTGATGCATGTCGCCATCAAGGGTTTCGACGTCAAGCCGGCCGAGCAGCCCAAGGCCAATCTGGTGTTCCTGATCGACGTCTCGGGCTCGATGGACGAACCGGATAAATTGCCGCTGCTCAAGGCGGCATTCCGGCTGCTGGTCAGCAAGCTGAAGGCCGACGACACCATCTCGATCGTCACCTATGCCGGCGATGCCGGCACGGTGCTGATGCCGACAAAGGTTGCCGAGAAGGACAAGATCCTCAACGCCATCGACAATTTGCAGCCGGGTGGCTCGACGGCCGGCGAGGCCGGCATCAAGGAGGCCTACAAGTTGGCCGAGCAGTCCTTCATCAAGGACGGGGTCAACCGCGTGATGCTCGCCACCGACGGCGACTTCAATGTCGGCCAGAGCGACGATGACGATCTCAAGCGCCTGATCGAACAAGAGCGCAAGAGCGGCGTCTTCTTGTCGGTGTTCGGCTTCGGCCGCGGCAATCTCAACGACGAGATGATGCAGACCATCGCCCAGAACGGCAATGGCACCGCCGCCTATATCGACACGCTGGCCGAGGCGGAAAAGGTGCTGGTCGAGGATGCCTCCTCGACGCTGTTCCCCATCGCCAAGGACGTGAAGATCCAGGTCGAGTTCAATCCGCAGAAGGTCTCGGAGTACAGGCTGATCGGCTATGAGACCCGCGCCTTGAACCGCGAGGATTTCAACAATGACCGCGTCGATGCCGGCGAGATCGGTTCGGGCCATTCGGTCACCGCGATCTACGAGATCACGCCCAAGGGCAGCGGCGGCGAACAGATCGAACCGCTTCGCTATGGCCAGGCCGCGGTGAACAATGGTGGCGTCGCCAATGCGGACGAATACGCCTTCGTCAAGATACGCTACAAGCTGCCCAACGAGGACCTCTCGAAGCTGATCACCACCCCGGTGACGTCGGCCAACGAGGTTGCGTCTTTCGACCAGGCCACCACCGACCAGCGTTTCTCCGTCGCGGTCGCGGCCTTCGGCCAGAAACTGCGCGACGAGGATGCGACGGCGAAGTTCGGCTATGACAGGATCATGGAGATCGCCACTGCCGCCCGGGGGGCCGACCCGTTTGGGTACAGGTCCGAGTTCCTCTCGCTTGTGCGCCTTGCCTCGGCGCTGGGCGGCAATCGGTAGTGATGACGGCCGGTTTCTTTCAGATGAGATCGTTCTGACGTGAGAAACCGAACCACGGGCGGGTGAGGCAGGCCGGCGAGGGGACATTCCCTGCCGGCCTTTTCTTGCGGAATTTGCGATCCGTTAAATTGCGCGGCATTTCCGGTACCGGATCGCAATTTCCTCTTGTTACGCCGGATAGGTGTGTGGGGCTGAGGGAGCCGGAATTGCAGATCAGGACTACCGCCAACTCGACACCGCCGGCACGGGACGCTTCGGCGGCCGCCCAATCAGCCGAATCCAGGCGCATCGGCGACGATGTCGCGCAGGCGCGCCACACCGCCATGTCGGCTCTGACCAACGACCGTTTCCGCATTATGCTGGAGCAGATCACCGATCCGGTTTCATCCGGAGCGCTGATGACGATGCGCGGCGACAATGTCGTCGATCTCAAATCGGCGCAGTCGAGCTACGCTGACAACAGCGAATAATTAGAAAGCGGTGGCTTCAGGCCCGGCTGCGACGACGCTCGCGGCGGGCCTCGCTGGTCTCGGCGCTGTTCGCCGTGGCCACCTTGTTGCGCATCGGACCGATGCGCTCGACGATCGTCTCGACGGTCGGACGATCCGCCTTGGTGTGGGCGTCGAGCGCCTTGCGCATGGCGGCCAGGTGCTGGAACGAGGTGCCGCAGCAGCCGCCGATGATTTTCGCGCCGCCGTCGACGGCAAGGCGCACATAGTCGGCCATCAATTCGGGCGTGCCGGAATAGTGGATCTCGGTGCCGCGGAATGCGGGAATGCCGCAATTGCCCTTGACGATCACGGTTGCCTCCGGTTTCGCCTGCGTCATGTCGAGCAGCGAGGCGAGGATGTCGGAAGCGCCGACGCCGCAATTGGCGCCGACGCCGAGAGGGGCTTGCGACAAGCCGTCGGCGACGCCGTGTATGTCCTTCGGCAGCAGGCCCATCATGGTGCGGCCGGCTGTGTCGAAAGACCCGGTATAGGTATAGGGCAGGCCGACGCGGATCGCCGCTTGGGCGGCGGCACGGATCTCGTCGGGCGCCGACATGGTCTCGATCCAGGCGATTTCGGCGCCGCCCTCCTTGAGGCCTTCGATCTGCTCGGCGAAGGCGTCTACCGCCTCGTCATAGGTCATGGCGCCAAGCGGCACCAGCAACTCACCGGTCGGGCCAACGGAGCCGGCAACGATCACCTTGCGGCCGGCCTTGTCGGCAACCGCGCGGGCGATCTCGGCGGCGCGCTTGTTCAGGGCGTGCACGCGGTCCTGCGCATGATGCAGCTTCAGCCGGTGACGGGTGCCGCCGAACGAATTGGTCAGGATGATGTCGGCGCCGGCGTCGACGAAATTCTGGTGCAGGCGGGTGATGGTGTCGGGCGCGGTCTCGTTCAGCAACTCAGGCGCCTCGCCAGCCTCCAGACCCATTGCGAACAAATTGGTGCCCGTGGCGCCGTCAGCCAAAAGCACGCCTTTTTGCGCCAGCAGCGCGTCGATCGGGTTGGTCGTCGTCATCGGATTGGCTTTCATGTTCTGAATTCGGATAAGGATATAAAGAAGTCTTTATGTCCAGTCAATGAAATAGCGACGGCGGAGTCGCAGTTGAAGGGCGCGGTTACGGGTGCCGCTGTCATGCGGAACCTGATGGAAACGACAGGCCAGCCAGATTGCGCGCGAAGCTTGCTGCCTCATGCGGGTTGACGTCGGCGGCCCGGATCAGATTGTCGAAATGCCGGGTCAAGGCCTGGACCGGCTGGGTGGCGTTCAGCACGACGTACATGTCGCCGACATAGATGGCGGCGCGGTAAGGTCCGAAGATGGTGAGCGGGATCGAATAGCGCATGCGGCCGTCGTAGAGAAACAGGCGGAAAGTCGGGTAGAGATCATCAAGCAGCGTCGCCATATGGGCGAGTTGCTGCTGACGGTCGGCCTCCGGAAAGCGATCCCAGACGCCGAGGCCGCGTGCAAAAATCTCCAGCGTGTGACGCGGCATGCAGACTTCCATGTCGGTCTCCGGGCGCCGGTTGTATTCGATGCGGTATTGGGTCTCGCTGGCCTGTGCGAGCCTGCTCCTGTTGGTGATGTTTGCCTCATAGTCGACCAGCGCGTGCGTCCGCAGAAGATCGGGAATGCCAGCCGGCACATAGCGGATCTTGGTGCCCGCGGCCTCGGCGAACCATCTGGCCAGAAGCGTGCGGTCAAAACCGTCGGGGGCTTCCTCGATCTCCAGGCTTTCGCGGATTTCACCGGTGACGCCCTCGTCCTGGCTGAGGCCGAGCAGCCAATCCAGCGACACCTTGAACTCGGCCGCGATATTGAGGAGCGTTTCGGCCCGCGGCAGGCGCGTCGAGGCGCCCGACATCAGCTGCGACAGCGCCGACCGATCGATGCCGACGGCGGTGGCGAAGGCGGACTGGTTGAGGTCGGACCGTGTCAGGAGCAGCTTGAGACGCTCCCGAAAGATTGCTGACAAATCCCGTTTGTCCATTTTCCGACTCTCCGAATCATGAGGAAAAATTTTCGCTGGAAGGTCCTGACGGGGCGCTTCAGGCGCAAATGAATCCCTAGGTCTGTTTACAACCTGTAACATGTGCGGTTGAAAATGCGCAATCGCAACATCTTGTACACTTTGTCTCGTTGAGTGGAATCGTTTCTCCTGACACTATGCTGTCAGGAGCCACTGGGGTTCCGGCGACTGAGGGGCAGTGGTCGATAGCATGACTGGCAAGAGCATAAGGCGACGCAATACACCGGCCATCGAGTGGCCAACCGTAGCCCTCGCTTTCTTCTGTTACGGAGCATGGCTCGCCACCGGTCTACTGCTCTGGCCGTCCTATCCGATCCCCGCGCTCGCCATCCTCGGTTTCATCCTGGCACTTCAGTCGTCGATCATGCACGAAGTGCTGCACGGCCATCCGACGCGCAATGCGCTGATCAACGAGGCTTTCGTCTTCCTGCCGATCGGTCTGGTCTGGCCGTTCCGCCGTTTCAAGACGCTTCATCTGCGCCATCATGCCGACGAGCGCCTGACCGATCCGCTCGACGATCCGGAGAGCTATTACCAGGCGCTGTGGCAGCATGACGACCTGCCGCGGGCAATGAAATTCCTGCTCAAGGTCAACAACACCATGGCCGGCCGGTTCTTCCTCGGTCCCTGGCTGTCCTGCATCGGCTTCTTCACCGACGACGCCAAACATATGATGGCCGGCGACAAGGCCATCCGCAAAGCCTGGCTGCTGCATGCGATCGGCCTCGCCGTCGTGGCGCCGATCGTGCAGTTCGGCTTCGGCATTCCGCTCTGGCTCTATATTCTGCCGGTGTGGCTCGGCCAGTCGCTGATCGCGATCCGCACTTTTGCGGAGCATCAATGGTCCGAGCATCCGGAAGGCCGCACGGTGATCATCGAGCGCTCGCCGCTGTCGTTCCTGTTCCTCAACAACAATTTGCACTTCGTCCACCACAAGACCCCGACGGTGGCCTGGTACAGACTGCCTCAGCTGTTTCGCGAGCGTCGCGAGGAATGGCTGCGGATGAACAATGGCTATGCCTATCCCAGCTATTTCGCGCTGATCAGGTCCTATGCTTTCAAGGCCAAGGAGCCGATCGTGCATCCGGTGTTGCGGCGCCAGCCGGAGCCGGGCAGGGCGTTCAAGCCGCGCGTCAGGGCGCGGAGCATCAGCGGGCTCGGCACCGCGCCAGTCCCGGCCGAGCCGCCCAAGGAATGAAGCCCGCGACACGACGGACGGTGTCGGCTAACTCAAATCCGACGCCGCGTTTTTGTGAACCTCTCTCCAGATTTAATGGTCAGATCCCGGCATGAGCGAATTCGTTGCAGCGCTGCCGATGTATGACTGGCCGGAAGTGCGCCGCGAGGTCGACGACCAATGGGCACTGCTGCGCGATGCCTTCCGTCAAGGGGGGATAATCGATGCGCCGGAGACCGTCATTCGCCGCAACGGCGATCTGCCGCCGGTGCCGGGCGGCATTCATAGTGGCACCGGCGTTCTGATCGCGCCCGACCCCGCGACATTGCCGCCGGACGCGCTCGATTTTCACCAGCTCTGGCTGCATCCCGCACTGCTGTTCGCGCAGACTTGCTGGGGGCCGATGGAGCTTGGCCTAGCCGGCCATGTGCAGGTTGTCGGCCAGCCGAGCTATGACGTCTACGAAGGCGGCCAGGGCGAGCTTTATTCGAGCGCGCTGGTGATGCGGGCGGACGGCAAGGCGTCGGTGCCTGCGCCTGGCAATGGCAGGCCCGTCATCCCGCTCGATCTGATCCGGGGCAAGCGCTTCACCTTCAACAGCCTCGATTCCATGTCCGGTATCATCGCGCCGACGCGCGACCTGGAGGCGTTGGGCGAAAGCCTTGATGTGTTTTCCTCGCGCAGCGAAAGCGGCGGACATCGCGCTTCGATCGTCGCCGTGGCCGAGGGCAGGGCCGATGTCGCGGCGATCGACTGCGAGAGCTGGGCGCTGGCGCAGCGCTTCGAGCGGGCCGCCCGGCAAGTGAAGGTCGTCGGCTGGACGGGCCTGCGCAAGGGCCTGCCCTTCATCACCGCGAAAACGACGCCGGAAAAAACGGTTGCCGCGATGCGCGAGGCCCTTGCCGGCTTAGTCGAGCAGCCTCGCATCCAGCGGATAGGTTGAAAGCTTTTCGTTGCCGGTGCCAGTGACCAGGATCTGTTCTTCGATCTTGACACCCTCGCGCCCGCCGAGCCTGCCGATATAGCTCTCCACGCACAGCACCATGCCTGGCTCGATCACGCCGTCGGGCGTGTCCGATGTCCAGTCGTCGGCATGCGGCAAGGTGGGGTATTCGTCGGCCAGCCCGACGCCATGGTAGAGCACACCATAGCGGGTCGGGAAACAGTCGCCGGGCGGCACCGCCGAGCGGTCGACAAGGTCGCGGAAGGCGGTGCCCGGCTGTATCAATTCGGTGTTGTGCGCGATCTGGTCGGCGGCGATGCGGAAAAGATCGCGCTGTTCGTCGGTTGGCTTCACATCCCCGCACAGCCAGGTGCGCGACAGGTCGGCGCAGAAGCCGTAGGGGCCGATCAGGTCGGTGTCGAAGGCGACGAGATCGCCCGCCTCGATGAGGCGCGAGGAGCATTCCTGGAACCAGGGGTTGGTGCGCGGGCCGGATGCCAACAGCCGCGTCTCGATCCATTCGCCGCCGCGGGCAATGTTGCCGCGGTGCAGTTCGGCCCATAATTCATTCTCAGAGATGCCGGGCTTCAGCGCCTGTTCCATCTCGCCCATTGCCGCCTCGCAGGCGACGATGGCGCGGCGCATGGCAAGGATCTCGTCCGGCGATTTCATCAGCCGGGCATTCTCCATCACCGCTTCGCCATTGCCGATGGAAATGCCGCGGCGCGCAAGTTCCTCGACGCCTTCCGGATTGATTTGGTCGACCGCGATGCGGCTGTTGCAGCCGCCATGTTCCCGCACCAGATCGGCGATCCCGGCCGCCCAGCGGCCGACCTTCTGCTCGGTGAGTTCGCCGCTGTAGAGATACATCCACGAGACGGCGGGGCGAACCTCGTCGACGACGCCGGAATGGTCCGACAGATGTTCGCAGGAGAAATAGTCGAACAGCACCACCGGCCCGTCGGTGGCAACGAAACAATGCCGTGTCGGGTTGTGCGCCACCCAAAGCTGCATGTTCGTGGAATCGATCGCATAGCGGATGTTGACGGGATCGTAGAGCAGCGCGCCGGCATAGCCGCGGCGCTTCAGCTCGGCGCGGATGCGCGCCAGCCGGTATTGGCGCATTTCGGCCAGGTCGGGGGCGGCAATGCCTGCCGCCGCCCATTCCGCTTCGGCTGTCGCGCCATAGCCCAGCACATGCTGGTTGAGATCAGCCGCCTTCCGGCGGGAGGCGTCGCGCAGCGCCTCGATCGAGCCCGGCACAAACGGCATGATCTTGCGGTGGCGGCCGAAGCTCCCCTTTGGCGCCGCGCTGTCCATGGCGAAACCTCAGCTCCGCATCTTCTCGCCGCTCGGGTCGAACGGCGCCTCGACATTGATGCGGGCCGGACGGCGATGGCCGAGGATTTCGATCTCGAACAGGCCGGCACTTTCATCCTCGGCCAGCGTCGCCGGCACGTAGCCCTGCGCCATCGACTTCTGGACGTAGTGGGCATAGCCGCCGGAGGTGACCCAACCGACCACGCGCCAGTCGCCGTCGACGATGCCGCGCACGGCGGATGCGCCTTGTGCCGCCTTGGAGCCCCGCACTTCCTTGCCGGCCGCATCGAAGCGCGGCGCGCCAAAGCCATGCGGCTTTTCCACCGTACCGTAGTCCTTGCCGACCTTGGCCCAGATCGGCTCGTCACCCATCACGTCGGCGTCGGCCGCCTCGACGATAAAGGACACGCGGCGCAGCTTCGGTCCTTCGGCCCGTTCCCTGGCGGCCGCGTCGCGGCCGATAAAGTCGTTCTTCTCCAGCTTGATGAAGCGGTCCATCGAGCCTTCGAACGGTCCGTAGATCGGGCGCAATTCGCGGAACCAGGTCGGGAAGTTCTTTTCCAGGCGCATGGAGAGCAGGGCGCGCATGCCGAAATCGACCAGGCCGAATTCTTCGCCTGCGTCCCTGATCGCCTTGTAAACCAAGCGCTGATAGGCCGGCGCCATCCAGATCTCGTAGCCGAGGTCGCCGGTATAGGTGATGCGGTTGACCATGCAGGGCGCGCCGCCGACCGCCATTTCGCGGAAATCCATGAAGCGGAAGGCCTTGGTCGAGATGTCGACATCGACCAGCTTCTGCAGGAGATCCCGCGACTTCGGTCCGGCAATCGACAGGCCGACAAGCGTCTGGTCGAAGCGGTGGATGCGCACCTCTGACGCCCTTGGACCATCTTTCGGCAGGTGCTTTTCGAACCAGCGCATGTGATATTTCTGCGCGGCCGACGAGCCCCAGATCATGAAGCGTTCTTCCGCGGCCTTGGCGATGGTGAAGTCGCCGATCAGCTTGCCGAATTCGTTGATCATCGGGGTCAGCACGATGCGGCCCGCCTTCGGCATGCGGTTGGTCATCAGCCGGTTGAGGAAATCCTCCGCCCCCGGTCCGGAGACCTCGTATTTGGCGAAGTTGGCGATTTCGGTGACGCCGACGCGCTCGCGCGTGGCGCGCACTTCCTCGCCGATCGGCCCAAAATCGTTGGAGCGGTGGAAGGACACGATATCCTTCGGCTCCTTGCCCTTCGGCGCGAACCACAGCGGCGTTTCAAGGCCCCAGGAGTCGCCCATGACGGCGTTGTTGGCGAGCATGGTGTCATAAAGCGGCGTCGTCTGCGCCGGGCGCGCTGCCGGCAGTTCCTCATTGGGGAAGCGGATCGAGAAGCGGCGCGAATAGTTCTCGCGCACCTTGGCGTTGGTGTAGCGCAGGCTGGCCCATTCGCCGAAGCGGGCGACGTCCATGCCCCATACGTCGAAGCCGGGATCGCCATGCACCATCCAGTTGGACAGCGCCAGGCCGACACCGCCACCCTGGCTGAAGCCGGCCATGACGGCGCAGGCGCACCAGAAGTTGGTCAGGCCCTGCACCGGGCCGACGAGCGGATTGCCATCCAATGCGAAAGTGAAGGGACCGTTGATGATCTGCTTGATGCCGGCCTTCTCGATGCCGGGGAAATGCTTGAAGCCGACCTCCAGCGACGGCGCGATGCGGTCGAGGTCGGGTTGCAAGAGCTCGTGGCCGAAATCCCAGGGCGTGTTGACCGGCGACCATGGCTTGCACGCCTTTTCGTAAGTGCCGAGCAGGATGCCGTTGCGCTCCTGGCGGGTGTAGATC